>NZ_JAWRWU010000008.1:0-283074 GCF_046535395.1 Cupriavidus sp. SIMBA_020
AATACATGAGCCATGTCGATGCCGGCGGCACGCTCGAGGCGCAGATCTTCAGACACATGCGCCTCTACTATGGCTGGTTGAAGGAGCGCTTCGAACAGAAGCCTTGTGACATCTACACGAACGTGTGTTCGACCGACCCGGAAGTACAGGCGCAGCTGCAACGCATTCAGGCGTTTCATGAACGCCTGAAGGTCGAAGTGGACACGATGAACTGGCGCAGTTACCTGACGGAGCTGTGGAAGACCAATCGCAGCGAATACGACCGCACCATCGATGCGGCCGGCGGTCCGCGCAGCCCGATGAACCAGCCGCTGTCCGACGAGGAAGCCGCCTACTGGGAAGCCTGGGTGAATCCCCCCAAGCTGTCGCCGGGCCTGCTCCGTCTGTTCGACCACTACATCCACGACTCGCGCGCGGGGTTTCTGCGCGTGGACCACAGCGGTTATCTGAGGCCGCGAGAACTGATCGCGCCTTCCGGCGCAGAGCATCTGCTGAATTCGGCGATGGCTTCCATGGCCTGAACTGAAACAAACGTCGACATTACTCAGGGATTGCGCCCCCCAACGCCAACAATCTCGTTTCCATTTGTTACGAATAGGAACGAAGCCTCCCGCAACAATGTCTCCCTAGGTTGAAAAACCCATAATCAACCGTGCCGCGCCGTCTGGGAGGACGAATCTGTGAACCTCGATATCGAACAAATCCGCCAGTTCCTGCAGGCGCATGCGGAGACCATCCTGACGTGGCTGGTGGCCGGCCTGGTGATGATGTTGCTGGCGAAATTCGAGCTGCGTCGCGCGGTGCGCAAGTCGGCGCAGGCGATGTCCGAATCGGTGGCGACGACGGTGGCGGCCTGCGTGCCCGACATCGCCCATGCGGCGCAAACGGCGCATCCCATTGCTACAGGCCCCGATGGCGCCGAGCCGGTCACGGCCCAGCGTGCCGATGCGCTGCGCCGCCTGTCGCTCGATACCGTGGCGACTGTCATGGCCCGCGGGCGCTGGCTCGAGGATGTCGGCAACCTGCGCCTGGCCGAGGACGCGCTGCTGTCCGGCCGGCGTGCTGGCGGTGCGGACCCGCTGCTGGTCGTGGCCCCGCAGCCCGTCGTGCAGGCCTACCTGACCGCCCAGCGCACGTTCGAGGATGAAGCCGCCCGGCTCCAGACCCATCGCCGCGAGGCGCTGACGCTCCAGGAGGCGCTTCAGGCGCTGGTGGCGGAAGCCGCCCACGTCGAACAGGAGACCGCCAGCATCGTCATGCGCTTCGAGCAGGTCAACGCCCAGGCCGCGCAAGGCGTGGAGGCGGGCGATTACCAGCGCTTCCTGATTCAGAAATACAACCAGCTGGGCCAGCGTGAGAAGGACATCGGCCAGGAGCGTGCCAATCTGGCCGCGCAATTGCGCGAGAGCACCGATGCGCTCGCCGAGCATGCCCACGTGGCCTCGCAGCGCTACACGCAGGCGCTGGCGCCGCTGATGCAGCAACTGCGTTCGGCGTGGGGCCATGGCGACTCGCCGGACGTTTTCGAAACCTGGCTGCGCCACGCCAGGCCGGAAGACGGGATGCCGGCACCTGCCGCCGATCGCTCGGCGGCCTGAGCGGAGGGGTTTGCGCTATCCTTGGGTTTGTCCTTCCAACGCGCCCCATGCCCTACAAGATTCCCGAATCGGTGCTGGTTGTCATCTACACGCCAGACCTGCAAGTCCTGCTGATCGAGCGCGCCGACCGGCCCGGCTTCTGGCAGTCGGTCACCGGCAGCCTGGACGCCGAGGATGAGCCCCTGCCAGTGACCGCCGCCCGCGAGGTGGCCGAGGAAACCGGCATCATCGCCAGCGCGCATAGCCTGACCGACTGGCAACACACCATCAAGTACGACATCTACCCCCAGTGGCGCCACCGCTACGCGCCTGGCGTGGCACGCAACACCGAGCACTGGTTCGGGCTGTGCGTGCCGGCACCGCTCCCGGTGACGCTGGCGCCACGTGAGCATCTGCGCTACGCGTGGCTGCCCTGGCAGGAGGCCGCCGAGCGCTGCTTCTCCAGCAGCAATGCGGAAGCCGTGCGCCAGCTGGCCTGGCGCGCGGCGGCGGGGCTCGATGTGACCTCGGGAGCGGCATGATGAAGCTGCGCGTGGTCACGTACAACATCCACAAGGGCGTGAAGGGATTCAGCGGCAAGCCGCGCATCCAGAATGTGCGTACCGGCCTGCAGACCATGAATGCGGACATCGTCTTCCTGCAGGAAGTGCAGGACCGCAATGACCGGCTGGTCGCCGCCGAATTGTTCGACCCTGACCACACCCAGCTCAACTACCTGGCCACGGATGCCTATCCGCATTCGGTCTACGGCCGTAACGCGGTCTACGACCACGGCCATCACGGCAACGCCATCCTGTCCCGGCATCCGATCCTGATGTCGGAAAATCTCGATATCTCGGATCACCGCTTCGAGCAGCGCGGCCTGCTGCACGCCGTGGCGGACATCAACGGCGTGGAAGCGCACCTGATCTGCGTGCATTTCGGCCTGTTCGCGCGCAGCCGGGCGCGGCAGGCGAGCGCGCTGGTGGAGCGCGTGCGCGCCGTGGTGCCGGCCGAAGCGCCGCTGGTCATCGCCGGCGATTTCAACGACTGGAACCATCGGCTCGACGCCCAGATCTGCAACACGCTCAACGCGGTGGAGTCGGCGCACGCCAAGAGCGGGCGCATCCACACCTTCCCGAGCCATATGCCGTGGTGGCAACTGGACCGGATCTATGTACGGGGATTCGAGATCGAGCGCACCCAGGCGCTGACCGGCCGCGAATGGGCCGAGCGTTCGGACCATGTGCCGCTGGTGGCGGAACTGGCCCGCCGGGTGGCGATTCCCGAGGCGTAGCGCCCGGGGGTTACAGGCTCAGCGCGGAGCGGACCCAGCGGTAGATGGCATCCGCGTCGGCGAGGTCGAGTACCGGCAGCGCCGTCTGCGTGGCGACTTCGGCCGGGGCGTCCGTCGCCACGGCGACCACGCCGGGCACGTCGCGCCAGAGCGGCGGCTTGCCGTGGGCGGGCCGATAGACCTCGAGCTTGGGGA
The DNA here is from genome assembly GCF_046535395.1 of Cupriavidus sp. SIMBA_020. Taxonomy (NCBI): domain Bacteria; kingdom Pseudomonadati; phylum Pseudomonadota; class Betaproteobacteria; order Burkholderiales; family Burkholderiaceae; genus Cupriavidus; species Cupriavidus sp. SIMBA_020. Next base: position 3,070 of record NZ_JAWRWU010000008.1, read on the forward strand.
AATCGCTCCATTTATAGCCTTCGACCAGCACCAGGTCGGTCTCGGGCGGCAGCACGGCCAGCGCCTCGCTGATCTCGGGCGACGGCTTCGATTCCGGGTAGTGGCGCATCAGCGTCAGGTGACGCGCGCCGACCAGCACGACGTTCTCGCAGCCGCCCGCGCGCATGCGCCAGGAGTCCTTGCCGGGGGTGTCGGGGTCGAAGCCGTGGTGGGTGTGCTTGATGCCGGCTACCCGCAGGCCGTCGGCCACGAAGCGGGGAATCAGCTGGTCCAGCAGCGTGGTCTTGCCGCTGCCCGACGCACCGGCGATGCCGAATACCTTCACAATTCTTTCCGTTTTCCGCCACACAATGGCCCGACAATAGCAGAGTTGGCCAGGGCGATGTGCAGGAGCCGCCCGTTATCCGATAATCAAGCCATGTCACGGATCTACGACCGGGTCGACCGCCCCACACCTGCCTCGACGCCCCAGGCTCCGGCGCCGCCCATTCCCCCCAAGGCAGCGCCGGCTGGCGCCGCCCTTCGCACGCCGCTGCTGCGCTGGGGCCGCCGGCGCGGCAATCCGGTGCCCGGCAATGCCGTGGAACTGCTGCGCAATGGCGAAACCTTCTTCCCCGCCCTGATCGCCGCCATCGGCGCGGCCACCCGCCACGTCGTGCTGGAGACCTATATCTATGCCGATGATGGGGTAGGCCAGCGCGTCAGCGAGGCGCTGATCGCTGCAGCGCAGCGAGGCGTGGACGTACGGCTGGTGGTCGATGGCTTCGGCGCCGGCGACATGCCCGAAGCCCTGCAACAGCGCCTCCGGGCCGGCGGGGTGAAGCTCGAGATCTACCGGCCACTGCGCGGCTTCAAGTTCGCGCGCCGGCATCTGCGCCGGCTCCACCGCAAGATGGCCGTGATCGACCACAGCGTGGCGTTCGTCGGCGGCATCAATATCATCGACGATCACAACCACGGCCCGCTCGATCTGCCCGAGCTCGGCCCGCGCTACGACTTCGCGGTGCGCGTGTCCGGGCCCCTGGTGGCGCAGATCGCGCTGGCGTCCGCCCGGCTCTGGTTCCGTATTGCCCAGCGCCGCGGCCTGCGCGAGACCGCCGCCGCCTTCGCCGAGGTGGAGACGCTGACCACGGCCGCCCGGCAGGCGCGGCGCAACATACAGCCAGCCGGCGTGCCGGCCGCGTTGCTGCTGCGCGACAACCTGCGCAACCGCCGGACGATCGAGCGCGAGTACCTCTACGCGCTGGGTGCGGCACGGCAGGACGTGATCCTGGCCAACGCCTACTTCCTGCCGGGCCACAAGATGCGCCGCGCGCTGCTGGCCTGCCGCGAGCGCGGCGTGCGGGTGCGGCTGCTGCTCCAGGGGGTGGTCGAGTACCGGCTCCAGCATTTCGCCACGCATGCGCTCTATGCCACCCTGCTCGAGGCGGGTGTGGAGATCTACGAATACGAGGCGAGCTTCCTGCACGCGAAGGTGGCCGTGGTCGACGATACCTGGGCGACGGTCGGCTCCAGCAACATGGACCCGTTCAGCCTGCTGCTGGCGCGCGAGGCCAACGTGGCCGTCTACGACACCCACTTCGCGAACGACCTGCGCGCGCACCTGGAACGCGCCATGGCCCAGCGCAGCGCGCGCGTGGTGCCGGAGGCGCACGCGGGCCTGCCGCGCCTGCGCCGGTTTGCCAACTGGGCGGCCTACTATGTGTTGCGCGTCGGCGTCGTCATCGCCGGGGTGACGGGGCCCTACTGAGCGCCTCGACGCATGGCGGCGCGCGTGGCGTTACCATGCTGCCCTGCCGCACGTGCCATCCCGCGCGCGCTGGTGCCGGGCGGTTTTAAGCCGTTGCTGCAATGCGTGGTCAGCGCAGCGCCAGCACCGTCTGTTTAGAAACCCCGGTCTAATTAATTGCTTGATGCCAAACGGCCTCGCCAGAATAATCTGAACGACCGTTCTTTTTTGGCTTAGACTGCGTGCATTCGCGGCTTGCCACGGCATTACGGCAGCCGCAATGCCAGGTTCAAAGCAAAGTCAGGTCATAGGCAGCGCCGGAGAAGGGCGCTGCGAGAACGGAGAGAAAATCATGCGACACCAGTCAGTCCGTCTTGAATCCGCTGCCGCGCCCGCGCCCTTGCGCAAGGGTGAGATGACGCGCGTGGCGATTCTCGATGCCGCACTGGAATTGTCGTCCCGCGACGGGCTGGAAGGGCTGACCATCGGCCTGCTCGCGGAACGCATGCAGATGAGCAAGAGCGGCGTATTCGCGCATTTCGGTTCGCGCGAGGACCTGCAGGTGGAAGTGGTGCGCGAGTATCACCGCCGGTTCGAGCAGGAGGTGTTCTACCCCTCGCTGCACGAGCCGCGCGGTCTGCCGCGCCTGTGGTCGATGGTGCGGCGCTGGATGGAAAAGCGCATCCAGGAAGTGACCACGGGCTGCATCTACATCAGCGGGGCGGTCGAGTACGACGATCGCGCGGAAAGCCCGGTGCGTGACGAGCTGGTCAAGAGCGTCACGATCTGGCGGGCCGCGCTGATGCGCGCAATCGACCAGGCCAAGGAGGAGGGGCACCTGCGCGCGGACTGCGATCCGCGCACGATGCTGTTCGAGATGTACAGCCTTGAACTAGGCTTGCATCACGACGCCCGTTTCCTGCGCCTGCCGGACAGCGCCGAACTTGCCATGGTCGCGCTCAACAAACTGATTCAGTCTTACCGTACCTGACGCCGCCCCCGGCAACGGTCTCGCCCCCTCCCTGCAGGCGGCGCGGCGCGTGCACGTGGCGGCATCGCAAACCTCCAAGGAGTTTTTGATGGGCCAGTACACCGCACCGTTGCGCGACATGCAGTTCGTGCTCCATGAACTGCTCGGCGCAGAAGCCGAACTCAAGGCGATGCCGACGCACGCCGACATCGACGCGGACACCATCAACCAGGTTATCGAGGAAGCCGGCAAGTTCTGCGCCGACGTGGTCTTCCCGCTGAACCAGCCCGGTGACCGCGAGGGCTGCACCTACGAGGGCGATGGCGTGGTCCGCGCGCCCAAGGGCTTCAAGGAGGCATACCGGCAGTACGTCGAAGCCGGCTGGCCGGCGCTGGCCTGCGACCCCGAGTTCGGCGGCCAGGGCCTGCCCATCATCATCAACAACGCGCTGTACGAGATGCTGAACTCGGCCGGCCAGGCGTGGACGATGTACCCGGGCCTCTCGCACGGCGCCTATGAGGCGCTGCATGCCCACGGCACGCCGGAACTGAAGCAGACCTACCTGCCCAAGCTGGTGTCCGGCGTGTGGACCGGCACGATGTGCCTGACCGAGCCGCATTGCGGCACCGACCTCGGCATCCTGCGCAGCAAGGCTGAGCCGCAGGCCGATGGCTCCTACCTGATCTCGGGCACCAAGATCTTCATCTCGGCGGGCGAACACGACCTGGCCGAGAACATCATCCATCTGGTGCTGGCCCGCCTGCCGGACGCCCCGCAAGGCACCAAGGGCATCTCGCTGTTCGTGGTACCGAAGTTCATCCCCGATGCCAGCGGCAACCCGGGCGAGCGCAACGGCATCAAGTGCGGCTCCATCGAGCACAAGATGGGGATCCACGGCAACGCTACCTGCGTGATGAACCTGGACGGCGCACGCGGCTGGCTCGTGGGCGAGCCGAACAAGGGCCTGAACGCGATGTTCGTGATGATGAACGCCGCGCGCCTGGGCGTGGGCGCCCAGGGCCTGGGCCTGACCGAGGTGGCGTACCAGAACTCGCTGGCCTACGCGAAGGACCGCCTGCAGATGCGCGCGCTGACCGGCCCGAAGGCGCCTGAGAAGCCCGCCGACCCCATCATCGTGCACCCGGACGTGCGCCGCATGCTGCTGACGCAGAAGGCCTATGTCGAGGGCGGCCGCGCGTTCAGCTACTGGACCGCGCTGCAGATCGACCGCGAGCTGTCGCACCCCGACGCCGCCGTGCGCAAGGAAGCCGGCGATCTCGTGGCGCTGCTGACGCCGGTGATCAAGGCGTTCCTGACCGATAACGCCTTCGCCTCGACCAACGAGGGCATGCAGGTGTTCGGCGGCCACGGCTACATCGCCGAATGGGGCATGGAGCAGTACGTGCGCGACGCCCGCATCAACATGATCTACGAAGGCACCAACACGATCCAGGCGCTGGATCTGCTGGGCCGCAAGATCCTGGGCGACATGGGCGCCAAGATGAAGGCGTTCGGCAAGATCGTGCAGCAGTTCGTCGAGGAAGAGGGCACCAACGAGGCGATGCAGGAGTTCGTGAACCCGCTGGCCGACCTTGGCGACAAGGTGCAGAAGCTGACCATGGAAATCGGTATGAAGGCCATGGGCAACCCGGACGAAGTGGGCGCGGCCGCCGTGCCGTACCTGCGCGTGGTGGGGCACCTGGTGTTCTCGTATTTCTGGGCCCGCATGGCCAGGCTCGCGCTCGAGAAGGAGGGCAGCGGCGACAAGTTCTACACCAGCAAGCTGGCCACGGCGCGGTTCTACTTCGCCAAGCTGCTGCCGGAAACCGCCGCGGAGATCCGCAAGGCGCGCGCCGGCTCGGCCACGCTGATGGCGCTGGACGCCGACCTGTTCTGATTTGCCGGCAGGCGCGTGCGGCCATCCGCCGCCGCGCCTGCCCGTACCTCACATCCTCTCAACGCTCACAGACTGAGGAGCGCGCATGTCCAATTTCATCGTCAAGAAAGTCGCCGTGCTGGGTGCCGGCGTCATGGGGGCGCAGATTGCCGCCCACCTGGTCAACGCCCGTGTGCCCGTGGTGCTGTTCGACCTGCCCGCCAAGGAAGGCCCCAAGAACGGCATCGCCCTGCGCGCCATCGAGAACCTGAAGAAGCTCTCGCCCGCGCCGCTCGGCATCAAGGATGAGGCCGGCCTGATCCGCGCCGCGAACTACGAAGATGACATCGCCCTGCTGGGCGAGTGCGACGTGGTGATCGAAGCCATCGCCGAGCGCATGGACTGGAAGCACGACCTCTACAAGAAGGTGGCCCCGCACCTGGCCCCGCAGGCGATCTTCGCGACCAATACCTCGGGGCTGTCGATTACCGCGCTGTCCGACGGCTTCGACGCCGGCCTGAAGTCCCGCTTCTGCGGCGTGCACTTCTTCAATCCACCGCGCTACATGCATCTGGTGGAACTGATCCCGACGGCCACCACGCAGCCCGAGATCCTCGACCGCCTGGAAGCCTTCCTGACCACCACGCTCGGCAAGGGCGTGGTGCGCGCCAAGGACACGCCGAACTTCATCGCCAACCGTGTCGGCATCTTCTCGATCCTGGCCGTGTTCGCCGAGGCCGAGAAGTTCGGCATTCCGTTCGATGTCGTCGACGACCTGACCGGTTCCAAGCTGGGCCGTGCCAAGTCCGCCACGTTCCGCACCGCCGATGTGGTGGGCCTGGACACCATGGCGCACGTGATCAAGACGATGCAGGACAATCTGACCAACGACCCGTTCGCCCCGGTCTACCAGACGCCGGCCGTGCTGAAGGGGCTGGTCGATGCGGGCGCGCTGGGCCAGAAGACCGGCGCCGGCTTCTACAAGAAGGAAGGCAAGGCGATCAAGGTGCTGGACGCCAAGACCGGCCAGTACGTGGAGTCGGGCAAGAAGGCCGACGAGATCGTGGTCCGCATGCTCAAGAAGGAGCCGGCGGAGCGCATCAAGCTGCTGCGCGAATCGACCAACCCGCAGGCGCAGTTCCTGTGGAGCGTGTTCCGCGACGTGTTCCACTACATCGCCGTCTACCTCGAGCAGATCGCCGGTTCGGCGGCTGACGTGGACCTGGCCATCCGCTGGGGCTTCGGCTGGAACTCGGGTCCGTTCGAGGACTGGCAGGCCGCCGGCTGGAAGCAGGTGGCCGAGTGGGTCAAGGAAGATGTCGATGCAGGCAAGGCGCTGTCGAACGCCGCGCTGCCCGCCTGGGTGTTCAGCGGCGCCGTGGCCGAGAACCAGGGCGTGCATGGCGCCAAGGGTTCTTGGTCGCCGGCGACCAGCTCGTTCGTCCAGCGCGCCGAACTGCCGGTGTACCAGCGCCAGGTGTTCCGCGCGGCGCTGCGCGGCACTGACGCGGCCGATCCACGCAAGGCTGGCAAGACTGTCGAAGAGAACGATGCCGTGCGCATCTGGACCAGCGCCGGCGCCGACGACGTACTGGTGGTGTCCTTCAAGAGCAAGATGAACACGATCGGGCCCGATGTGATCGACGGCCTGACGCGCGCCATCGACCTGGCCGAAGCCGGCTACAAGGGCCTGGTGGTGTGGCAGCCGACCTCGCTGCAGCTGGGCGCGCCCGGCGGTCCGTTCTCGGCCGGCGCCAACCTCGAAGCTGCCATGCCCGCGTTCATGATGGGCGGCGCCAAGGGCATCGAGCCGTTCGTCAAGAAGTTCCAGGACGGCATGATGCGTGTGAAGTATTCGGCCGTGCCGGTGGTGGCGGCGGCGTCGGGCATCGCGCTCGGCGGTGGCTGCGAGCTGATGCTCCATTCGGCCAAACGCGTGGCGGCGCTCGAAACCTATATCGGTCTCGTGGAAGTGGGCGTGGGCCTGGTCCCGGCCGGCGGCGGCCTCAAGGAGGCAGCGCTGGCTGCCGCGCGTGCGGCGCAGGCGGCGGGCAGCACCAACTACCTGCAATTCCTGACCAACCGCTTCCAGGCGGCGGCGATGGCGAAGGTGTCCACCTCGGCGCTCGATGCGCAGCAGATCGGCTATCTGCAGCCGACCGACACCATCGTCTTCAACGTCCACGAACTGCTGTACGTGGCGCAGAGCGAAGTGCGCGCGCTGGCCAACGCCGGCTACCGTGCGCCGGTGCCCGGCGCGCTGGTGCCGGTGGCGGGCCGCTCGGGCATCGCCACCATCCAGGCGTCGCTGGTCAACATGCGCGACGGCAACTTCATCTCGGCCCACGATTTCCTGATCGCCACGCGCATCGCCGAGGCCGTGTGCGGCGGCGACGTGGAGGCCGGCTCGCTGGTCAGCGAGGACTGGCTGCTGGCGCTGGAGCGCCGCGCCTTCATCGAGCTGCTCGGCACGGGCAAGACGCAGGAGCGCATCATGGGCATGCTGCAGACCGGCAAGCCCGTGCGCAACTAACAGGCCAGAATAGGAACCGACATCATGAAACAACTGCAAGACGCCTACATCGTCGCGGCCACCCGTTCGCCAATTGGCAAGGCCCCCAAGGGCGCGTTCCGGAACACCCGGCCTGACGACCTGCTCGCCATGATCCTGCGCGCCGCCGTGGCGCAGGTACCCAACCTCGACCCGGCGCTGATCGAGGACGCCATCGTGGGCTGCGCCATCCCCGAAGCCCAGCAGGGCCTGAACGTGGCGCGCATCGGCGCGCTGCTCTCCGGCCTGCCGAACACCGTGGGCGGCATCACTGTGAACCGCTTCTGCGCCTCGGGCGTGTCGGCCGTGGCGATGGCCGCGGACCGCATCCGCGTGGGCGAGTCGGACGTGATGATCGCCGCCGGCGTGGAATCGATGAGCATGGTGCCGATGATGGGCAACACGCCGTCCATGTCCCCGTCGATCTTCACGCGGGACGAGAACGTCGGCATCGCCTATGGCATGGGCCTGACCGCCGAGAAGGTGGCCACCCAGTGGAAGGTCAGCCGCGAGGACCAGGACGCGTTCTCGCTGGCGTCGCACCAGAAGGCGATGGCCGCGCAGCAGGCCGGGGAGTTTGCCGATGAAATTACCCCAATCGAGGTAACCGAGAAGTTCCCGGACCTCGCCACTGGTCAGGTCGGCGTCAAGACGCGTACTATCTCGCTGGACGAGGGTCCGCGCCCTGACACGTCGCTGGAAGGCCTGGGCAAGCTGCGCCCGGTGTTCGCCAACAAGGGCAGCGTGACGGCCGGCAACAGCTCGCAGACGTCGGACGGCGCCGGCGCGCTGATCCTGGTCTCGGAAAAGATCCTCAAGCAGTTCAACCTCGTGCCGCTGGCCCGCTTCGTGTCGTTCGCGGTGCGGGGCGTGCCGCCCGAGATCATGGGGATTGGCCCGAAGGAAGCGATTCCGGCCGCGCTGCGCGCGGCGGGCCTGACGCAGGACCAGATCGACTGGATCGAGCTGAACGAGGCTTTCGCCGCGCAGTCGCTGGCGGTGATGCGTGACCTGGCGCTGGACCCGGCCAAGGTCAACCGGATGGGCGGCGCGATTGCGCTGGGCCACCCGCTCGGTGCCACGGGCGCGATCCGCTCGGCCACCGTGGTGCACGCGCTGCGTCGCCACAATCTCAAGTACGGCATGGTGACCATGTGCGTGGGCACGGGCATGGGCGCCGCCGGTATCTTCGAGCGCGTTTAAACGCGCCACGGGCAGCGCGCCACCGGGACAGCCCGGCGGGTGGGCTGTCCCGAACCCTCTGATCAGGTGAAGAACGTAGTGCGATGGATGCGGAGAAGCCACACACTGGAACGCTTGATACGGAGGAGCACAATAATATGCAGGAGACAGCCATTCTGGCCGACGCGGCATGCGACATGCCGCGCGCAATGATGGACGCGCTGGGCGTCCATACCATCCCTTTCCGGATTCGCGCCGGCGACCGCTTCGTGGTCGACACCCGCGATGAAGCCGCGCTGCCCGACCTGTACCAGCAGTATCTGGTCGGCAAGCAGGACCACTACGCCGAATCGATCCCCCTGCTCGAACGCGAGCTGGAAGACCATCTGCTCCGGCACGTGGTGGCCGGCTGCGATCGCGCCATCCTGCTGACGATTGCCAGCACGCGCAGCAAGTTCTACGCGAACGCCACCGGCGCCGTGGTCGGCACCGTGGCGCGCAGCTTCAAGCTGCGCAAGGACGCCGGGCGCAGCGGCCTGTTCGACCTGACCGTGATCGACACCGGCGCCATCGGGCCGGGGCAGGCGTTGATCGTGCGCGAGGTGGCCCGCATGCTGGCCGACGGCGCCGATGGCGCCGACATCTCCCACGCCGTGGAGACGCGCCTGCGCGACGCCGCGCACATGATCATGGTGCCGAACGAGCTGCTCTATATGTATACGCGCGCCAAGCAGAAGGGCGAGAACAGCATTACCTGGGGCCGCTACATGCTGGGCAATGCGTTCAACATCCGCCCGATCATCCGCATGCACCAGGGCGAGACCGAGGCAATTGGCAAGGCGCGCGGGCAGGAGGAAGGCATTCGCCGGCTGCTGGCCCATGCCGAGAGCTGCGTGCGTGCCGGCTGCCTGCTGACACCGGACATCTCGGTGGCCTATGCCGGCAATATCGACGAGGTGCGCGCGTGGCCCGCGTGGCAGGCGCTGGCCGCCACGGCCGAGCGCGCCGGCGTGGAGCTGATGCTGGCCCCGATGAGCCTGACCGTGGCGTTGAATATCGGCGCCGGCGCGTTCAGCATTGGTTATCTTTCCGAAGTGCCGCCACCGTATGTATGAGCGGCATCCCAATGAGCTAGACGAGACAGACGAGGTTTGACATGAGCATTGCCACACGAATCGACCAGGGCATCCTGACCATTGGCTTCGACCGCATCGACAAGAAGAATGCGATCACGGCCGCGATGTACCAGACCATGGCCGATGCGCTGCGCGCGGCGGAGACCGACCCCGCCGTGCGCGTGATCGTGATCGAGGGCAAGCCGGAGATCTTTACCGCCGGCAACGACCTCGAGGACTTCATGAAGCGCCCGCCGTCGCACGGCACGGATGGCACGCCGGCCCCGGTGTTCCAGTTCCTGCATGCGATCAGCCACGCGAGCAAGCCTGTGGTGGCGGCGGTCAGTGGCGCGGCGGTGGGCATCGGCACGACGCTGCTGCTGCATTGCGACCTCGTCTACGCCTCGGACACGGCGAAGCTGTCGCTGCCGTTCGCGCAGCTTGGCCTGTGCCCGGAGGCGGCGTCGAGCCTGCTGCTGCCGCGTCTGGTGGGCTACCAGCGCGCCGCCGAGAAGCTGCTGCTGGGCGAGGCGTTCAGCGCGCAGGAGGCGCTGGCGATGGGTCTGGTGACCAAGGTGCTGCCCGTGGGGGAGCTGCAGGACTATGTGCGCCAGCAGGCGGCCAAGCTGGCCGCGCTGCCGGCGTCGTCGCTGCGCGAGACCAAGCGGCTGATGAAGGGCGACGACGTGGCCGCCGTGGAGCGGAAGATGGGCGAGGAGGGCGAGGTGTTCCGGCGCATGCTGGTGGCGCCGGAAGCGAAAGAGGCGTTCTCGGCGTTCTTCGAGAAGCGCAAGCCCGATTTCTCGAAGTTCAGCTAGGACGCGGGCGTTGGTGCTTCAGGCAGTCGGGAGCATTCTCGGCTGCCGCGTGTCGTCGGTGGCCACGTACGTCAGCGTGGCCTCCGTCACCTTCACGCATTCATTGCTGTGGCGCATGCGTTGCGCGTAGACCTCCACCGACACGGTGATCGAGGTCCGGCCGGTCTTGACGATATCGGCATAGAAGCTCACCAGATCGCCCACCATCACCGGGTGCTTGAACAGGAACGAGTTCACCGCCACCGTGGCGACGCGGCCCTGGGCGCGCTCCACCGCCGGGATCGAGCCGGCGATGTCCACCTGGGACATGATCCAGCCGCCGAACACATCGCCATGCACATTGGCGTCGGCGGGCATCGGCACCACGCGGAGGGCGGGGTTCTTGCCGGCGGGCAATTCGGAGAGCGGGGCAGGATGGTTCATATCGGCAGGAAGGTGAGGCGGGGTGCGGGGGAATGTCATGGCCTGCCGGGTTGTGCGATCTCTGCGACAATCGCGGCATTGGCAAGAATTCTAACGTATGCGCCGCTACTCCACGTCCGCCGATTCGCCCCCCGAATCGGCCAAATCGCTGTTCCCCGCCGGCGGCAAGCCCCGCAGCGACTGGCAGACCGTCCGTAACCTGCTGCCCTACGTCTGGCACTACAAGTGGCGCGTGATGCTGGCGCTGACCTGCCTGGTGGCGGCCAAGGTGGCCAACCTCGGCGTGCCGGTGCTGATGAAGAAGCTGATCGACAGCATGAACATCGCCCCCGGCGATACCGCCGCGCTGCTCGTGGTGCCGGTCGGCCTGATTGTCGCCTACGGGGTGCTGCGGCTGTCGGGCACGCTGTTCACCGAGTTGCGGGAGATCCTCTTTTCGAAGGTGACGCAGAGCGCGGTGCGCGAGATCGCGCTCCAGGTCTTCCGCCATCTGCATGCGCTGTCGCTGCGCTTCCACCTGGAGCGGCAGACCGGCGGCATGAGCCGCGACATCGAGCGCGGCACACGCGGCATCCAGTCCTTGATCTCGTACTCGCTGTACAGCATCCTGCCCACGCTGGTGGAAATGTCGCTGGTGATCGGCTTCTTCGTGGTCCGCTATGACATCTGGTTCGCGGCGATCACCACCTGCGCGCTGGTCGGCTACATCGTCTTCACCATCGTCGTGACCGAGTGGCGCACGCACTTCCGGCGCAAGATGAACGAGCTGGACTCGCGCGCCAACCAGAAGGCCATCGACTCGCTGCTGAACTTCGAGACCGTGAAGTACTTCGGCAACGAGGAATACGAGGCCCGTCGCTACGACGAGAACCTGCGCACCTACCGCACCGCCGCGATCCGCTCGCAGAACTCGCTGTCGTTCCTGAACTTCGGCCAGCAGACGATCATCGCACTGGGGCTGATCCTGATCCTGTGGCGCGCCACGGTGGGCGTGGCGGCCGGCACGCTGACGCTGGGCGACCTCGTGCTGGTGAACACGCTGATGATCCAGCTCTATATCCCGCTGAACTTCCTCGGCGTGATCTACCGCGAGATCAAGCAGTCGACGACCGACATGGATCGCATGTTCGTCCTGCTCGGCACCAACCAGGAGGTGGCCGACACGCCCGGCGCGCTCCCGCTCCAGGTGCGCGGCGCCGAGGTGCGCTTCCGCCATGTGGGGTTTGGCTACGAGAGCAACCGGGTGATCCTGGATGACGTGGATTTCACCATCGCGGCGGGGACGACCACCGCCGTGGTCGGTCATAGTGGCTCGGGCAAGTCCACGCTGGCGCGGCTGCTGTTCCGCTTCTACGATGTGACGCGCGGCGGGATCGAGGTCGATGGCCAGGACATCCGCAACGTGCGGCAGTCGAGCCTGCGGGCGTCGATCGGCATCGTGCCGCAGGACACCGTGCTGTTCAACGACAGCATCTACTACAACATCGCCTACGGCCGGCCGGAGGCCACGCGCGACGAGGTCATCGAAGCCGCGCGAGCGGCCCAGATCGACACCTTCATCCGCGAACTGCCGCAGGGCTACGACACCCCGGTGGGCGAGCGCGGCCTGAAGCTGTCCGGCGGCGAGAAGCAGCGCGTGGCCATCGCCCGCACGCTGCTCAAGAATCCGCCGATCCTGGTGTTCGACGAAGCCACCTCGGCACTTGACTCGCGCACCGAGCAGGCCATCCAGGCCGAACTGATGCGGCTGGCGCAGAACCGCACCACGCTGCTGATCGCCCACCGGCTCTCCACCGTGGTCCACGCCGACCAGATCCTGGTGATGGATCACGGGCGCATCGTCGAGCGCGGCACGCATGCCGAGCTGATGCGCGCCAACGGCCGCTACGCGGAGATGTGGCTGATCCAGGCGCGCAGTGCGGCGGAGGGGGCGGTGGAGGCGGCGTCGCCGTCCGACGTGCTCGCCATCGACGTCGGGGACGCCACGCAGGACGCCTGAGATTGGCTTGGGATTGTCGACAATCCCTGTCGGCAACCCCGGCCCACAGACCCCCACGCACAATCATGGTTCGTCAATGCACGGCGCGCGTGCCCCGGATCGGGGCATGACACCCATGTGAAAAGCTGGCACGCGCCTTGCGAAATGCCTTCCCAGGAGAGATCAACAACTGGAGAAGGTTCATGCCGCAATTCGCCGCGCGTCGTCATCTGCTGAAGCTGTGCACCGCATTGGGCACCACCATGGTGCTGTCGACACTCTGTGCAGGCACCGCTCAGGCGCAAGCCGCCACCAAGGTCCGCTTCCAGCTCGACTGGCGTTTCGAGGGCCCGTCCGCGCTGTTCCTGCTGGGCGAGCAGAAGGGCTACTACAAGGCGGAGAAGCTCGACGTGTCCATCGACGCCGGCAACGGCTCGGGCAACGTGGTGAACCGCGTGGCCTCCGGCACCTATGACATGGGATTCGCCGACCTGGCCTCGGTGATGGAGTTCTACGGCAACAACCCGGACGCCAAGAACAAGCCGGTGGCTGTGATGATGGTCTACAACAACACGCCGGCCGCCGTGCTGGCGCTGAAGAAGTCCGGCATCCGCGCGCCCAGGGACCTCACCGGCAAGAAGCTTGGCGCCCCGGTGTTCGATGCCGGCCGCCGCGCCTTCCCGATCTTCGCCAAGGCCAACGGCCTGCAGGCCCAGTCGTTCAACTGGCAGGCGATGGACCCCACGCTGCGCGAGACCATGCTCACGCGCGGCGACCTGGACGCCATCACCGGCTTCTCGTTCACGTCGATCCTGAACCTGAACGCGCGTGGCGTGAAGGATGAGGACATCGTCGTGCTGCCGTACCCGCAGTTCGGCGTGAAGCTGTACGGCAACGCCATCATCGCCTCCGAGCAGTTCCTGAAGAGCAACCCGGAGGCGGTCAAGGCGTTCCTGCGCGCGTTCTCCAAGTCCGCGCGCGACGTGATCGCCAGCCCCGAGGAAGGCATCAAGGCAGTGAAGGCCCGTGACGGCATCATCGACGAGAAGCTGGAAGTGCGCCGCCTGAAGCTGGCGCTGGACAGCGTGGTGAAGTCGCCGGATGCCAGGGCCGAGGGCTTCGGCCGCGTGAGCAAGCCGCGCCTTTCGCTGATGGCGTCGCAGGTGGCCGATGCGTTCGGCACCAAGGGCCGGATCAACCCGGACACGCTCTGGACCGACGCCTACCTGCCTTCCGCCGCCGAACTGGACGTCCTGCGATGATGATGGCGCGAGACAACCTGTCTGCCGCCTCGGGCGGGGCGGCTACCGGGGCCACCGGGGCTCCCGAGGCTCCCGAGGCTCCCGAGGCTCCCGAGGCTCCCGAGGCTCCCGAGGCTCGCCCCAAGCCGTTCGTCGACTTCAACCGCGTCTGGCTCGCCTATGACGACGAACTGGCGCGGCGTGGCGAGTTTGCCGTGGAGGACATCTCGCTGCAGGCGGCGCAGGGCGAGTTCATCGCCATCGTCGGGCCGTCCGGCTGCGGCAAGTCCACCTTCATGAAGCTGGCCACCGGGCTGCGGCCCGCCACACGCGGCGTGGTCAGCATCGCCGGCCAGAAGGTGAGCGGCCCGCTCAAGCAGGTCGGCATGGCCTTCCAGGCGCCGACGCTGCTGCCGTGGCGCACCACGCTCGACAACGTGATGCTGCCGCTGGAGATCGTCGAGCCGTACCGCTCCACCATGCGCGCCAGGCGCAAGGAGTACGAGGCCCGGGCGCGCGACCTGCTCAAGACCGTCGGCCTGGCGGGCTACGAGGACAAGTTCCCGTGGCAGCTGTCCGGCGGCATGCAGCAGCGCGCGTCGATCTGCCGCGCGCTGATCCACCAGCCGCGCATGCTGCTGCTGGACGAGCCGTTCGGCGCGCTCGATGCCTTCACGCGTGAGGAACTCTGGTGCGTGCTGCGCGACCTCTGGCAGGCCCAGCGCTTCAACGTCATCCTCGTCACGCACGACCTGCGGGAGGCCGTGTTCCTGGCCGACACGGTCTACGTGATGAGCGCCCGCCCGGGCCGCATCCTGTTGCGCAAGGAGATCGACCTGCCGCGTCCGCGTGCGCTGGACGTCACCTATTCCGAACCGTTCGCCGAACGCGTGCACGAGCTGCGCGAGAAGATCGGCCACGTCCGCCAGCAATAAGAAGCGATCCACACCATGGCAACCATGACTTCCACCCAGGCAAAGCGCGTACAGCGCGTGGCGCCGTGGCTCCTGCTGGGGGCTTTCCTGATCCTCTGGCAGGGCGCGTGCCTCGTCTTCCAGATCTCCGATTTCATCCTGCCGAGCCCGTCGGCCATCGCCGCCTCGCTGGCCGAATACAGCGGCGTAATCGCCGGCCATGCCTGGCGCACCTTCTGGACCACGATGGTTGGTTTTGGACTGGCGATTGGCGTCGGCGTGGTGCTGGGCCTGCTGATGGGCTCGTCGAAGCTGGCCTACGCGGCCACCTACCCGCTGATGACTGCCTTCAACGCGCTGCCCAAGGCCGCCTTCGTGCCGATCCTCGTGGTCTGGTTCGGGCTGGGCGCCGGGCCGGCCATCCTCACGGCGTTCCTGATCTCGTTCTTCCCGATCATGGTCAATATCGCCACCGGGCTGGCCACGCTGGAGCCGGAACTCGAGGACGTGCTGCGCGTGCTCGGCGCCAAGCGCCGCGACGTGCTGCTCAAGGTGGGCCTGCCGCGCGCGATGCCGTTCTTCTTCGCCTCGCTGAAGGTGGCCATCACGCTGGCCTTCGTTGGCACCACGGTGTCCGAGATGAGCGCCGCCAACGAGGGCATCGGCTACCTGCTGGTCTCCGCCGGCTCGGCGATGAAGATGCCGCTGGCGTTCGCGGGCCTGGTCGTCATCGCCGTGATGGCGATGGGGATGTACGAGCTGTTCGCGGTGCTGGAAAAGCGCATGACGGGCTGGGCGCACCGGGGCTGATGCGCGCTCGGATGGTCGTCAGGCGTAGTCCAGCGGCAGCGCCGTCGTGTACTTGATCTGTTCCATCGCGAAACTGGAGCTGACATCGGCCAGTTCCGCGCCCTGGATCAGCTTCTTGTACACGGCGTCGTAGGCGGCGATATCGGGCACCACCACGCGCAGCAGGTAGTCCGTGTCGCCCGCCATGCGGTAGAACTCGGTCACTTCCGGGATCGACGCCACCAGCCCGTGGAAGGCCTTGAGCCATTTCACGTTGTGCTGGTTGGTCCGGATCGACACGAACACGGTCACGCCCACATTGAGCTTGCCGGCATCCAGCAGCGCCACGCGCTTGCGGATCACGCCCGATTCCTCGAGCTTTTGCACCCGCCGCCAGCACGGCGTGGACGTGAGGCCGACCTGCTCGCCAATCTCGGCGACGGGCACGGTGGCATCTTCCTGGAGGATCTCCAGGATCTGGCGGTCATAGCGGTCCATGAATCCTCAACTGACGATGGTATCCACCAGCAGGTTCACGCCGGTGGCGATGCGGTCCTGGTCTACGCCGTAGATGTGGAGCGACACCGCTACGGCGTCGCTGGCATTGCCCAGCGCGTGGATGTGCTGCAGGCCGGCTGGCACGCTGAAAGTATCGCCGGCCTCGCGCGTGACGGCGTTGACCTGCGTGGCGGTGCGGTCCTGCGGGTTCCAGCGGTAGTGGCGCTCGGCCAGCGTGCCGCGCAGCACGCGGTAGGCGCACCAGGTGCGATGGCCGTGGACCGGGCTGAACTGCCCCGGCCGCCAGACCAGCACCATGACCGAGAACCGCTCGAACGGATCGGCATGGACCAGATGCCGCGTGTAGCGGTCCGGACTGCCTTCGAGCGCCCCCGGGGGCAGGCTGGCGAGCAGGGTGTCGGCGTCCGGCAGGCTGGCCGCCACGTGCGTCGCTACCATCCGCGCGCTCTGGGCCAGTGTGGCCTCCATGCCGGTGGCGAGCAGGGAGAAGGACGAAGGGAGGACGGATGGCTGCATGGCGGATGCGAGGGCAGGATGGGATCACATTCATCTTAGTCGGCCCCTCTGAGCAAGAATATCCAATCTGTCGTCCAAAACATGCTCAGATTGTAATCATGTTCCAATAATCGGCAAGAAATTGGAATGGATTTGCTTATCGTGCAGCCGGGCGGCCGGCAAGCGATAATCCGCGCCATGGAAATCAAATGGCTTGAAGACTTCGTCAGCCTGGCCGAGACGCACAGCTTCTCGCGCTCGGCGGAGCTGCGGCATGTCACGCAGCCGGCGTTCTCGCGGCGCATTCAGTCGCTCGAGGCGTGGGTGGGCACCGAACTGATCGACCGCTCGAGCTACCCGACCACCCTGACCGACGCCGGCAAGGTGTTCTACGAGCAGGCGCTGGCCATGCTGGCCCAGGTCAGCGAGACCCGGGCGCTGATGCGCGGCCAGCGCTCGGCCAACGCCCAGGTGCTGGAATTCGCGGTGCCGCACACGCTGTCGCTGACCTTCTTCCCGGAATGGCTCAAGGGCGTGGAGCGCAAGGTCGGCACGCTGCCGTGCCGGCTGCGGGCGCTGAACGTCCACGATGCCGTGCTGATGCTGGTGGAGGGCGGCTGCGACCTGGTCATGGTTTACCACCACCCGCGCCAGGCCATCCAGCTCGATCCGGCCCACTACGACATGCTGGTGCTCGGCACCGAGCGGCTGTCGCCCTACAGCGTGCCCGACAGCGCCGGCCGGCCCGTGTTCCGGCTGCCCGGCACCGACAAGAAGCCGGTGCCGTTCCTCAGTTACACGCCCAATGCGTTCCTGGGACGGATGGTGGACATGCTGCTGTCCGAGTCGGCAGACACCCTCAAGCTCGACAAATGCTACGAGACCGACATGGCCGAGGCGCTCAAGGTCATGGCGCTGGCCGGCCACGGCATGGCCTTCCTGCCCGAGAGCGCGGTCCGGGACGACGTGCACGCCGGCCGGCTGGTGCGGGCCGAGGCCGCGCGCGGGCTGCCGCAGTCCATCGACATGGAGATCCGGCTCTACCGCGAACGGCCCACCGATGCCGGCAACGACCGGCGCGGCGGCCAGAGCCGGCGCAAGCGCCAGCTGGTGGACAAGGTCTGGGCTTCGTTGACGACGCAAGCTTGAGGGCCGGGGCGCAAGGTTATGCAAGCCTTGCATAATGCTGCAGGGCGGGATGAGCAAACGGCATTGGATTCCGATATGGAGGCGCCGATATTCTGCGTGTCACCTTCACTCGGAACTCAACGATGTCTTCCGCAGCACCGTCCAAGCCGTCCATCGCCTCCCACACCCTGCCTTCGTACCTGAACGCCGACGCGCTCGGGCCCTGGGGCATCTACCTCCAGCAGGTCGACCGCGTCACGCCCTACCTGGGCTCGCTGGCCCGCTGGGTGGAAACGCTGAAGCGCCCCAAGCGTGCGCTGATCGTGGACGTGCCCATCGAACTGGACAACGGCACCATCGCCCACTACGAGGGCTATCGCGTGCAGCACAACCTCTCGCGCGGCCCCGGCAAGGGCGGCGTGCGTTTCCACCAGGACGTGACGCTGTCCGAGGTGATGGCCCTGTCGGCGTGGATGTCGGTCAAGAATGCCGCCGTCAATGTGCCCTACGGTGGTGCAAAGGGCGGCATCCGCGTGGATCCGCGCACGCTCTCCACGGCCGAACTGGAACGCCTGACGCGCCGCTACACCAGTGAAATCAACCTGATCATCGGCCCGACCAAGGATATTCCGGCGCCGGACGTGAATACCAACGCCCAGGTCATGGCCTGGATGATGGATACCTACTCGATGAACTCGGGCAGCACGGCCACCGGCGTGGTGACCGGCAAGCCGATCTCGCTGGGCGGGTCGCTGGGCCGTCACGAGGCTACCGGCCGCGGCGTGTTCGTGGTCGGCTCGGAAGCCGCCCGCAACCTCGGCATGGACATCAAGGGCGCACGCGTGGCCGTGCAGGGCTTCGGCAATGTGGGCGCCGTGGCAGCCAAGCTGTTCCACGAGGCCGGAGCCAAGGTGGTGGCCGTGCAGGACCACCGCACCACGTTGTACAACCCGGCCGGCCTCGATGTGCCGGCGATGATGGAATACGCGTCGCACAGCGGCACGATCGACGGTTTCCAGGGCGAAGTGCTGACCACCGAGCGGTTCTGGGAAGTGGAGTGCGACATCCTGATCCCGGCCGCGCTGGAAGGCCAGATCACGGCTGCCAACGCGCCCAAGATTACGGCCAAGCTGGTGATCGAGGGCGCCAACGGCCCGACCACGCCCCAGGCGGACGACATCCTGCGCGAGCGCAACATCCTGGTCTGCCCGGACGTCATCGCCAATGCCGGCGGCGTGACCGTGTCCTACTTCGAATGGGTGCAGGATTTCTCGAGCTTCTTCTGGACCGAGGAGGAGATCAACGAGCGCCTGGTACGAATCATGCAAGAGGCCTTCCGGGCGATCTGGCAGGTTGCCCAGGACAATAAGGTCACGCTGCGGACGGCTGCGTTTATCGTTGCCTGTACGCGAATCCTGCAGGCGCGCGAGATGCGCGGCCTGTATCCCTGATTGAAACGGGCAATGAAAGGGGTGGATCGATGTTGCGATGCAGCATCGATCCATTCCCCGACATGAAAGGACGCGGCGGCCGGAGTTTTCCGGCAGCCGCGTTTTTTTGTTCTCGGAACCATTGCAGTTGTGTCGCATTTTGGCGCAATGCCGCGCAACCATGCCCGCACAGGCACCAGTTAGGGGAAAAACCCGTTGTCTTGGGTCACGAGCTAAGCAATACTGTTTCGCCGGTGGGGCGTTTTTTTTGCTAGAGTCCCGCCTTTCTCTTCATGGTCAAGGAGATGTTATGAATGTAGCCAAGCTGGCTAGCCTGGCGGTTGCTGCGGGTATTCTGTGCGGTACCGCGCAGGCTGCAGAGCCGCTGACGGGCACGCTGCAGAAGATCAAGGACACGGGTGTTATTACGCTGGGTGTGCGGGATTCCTCGATTCCGTTCAACTACAACCTTGGCGGCGTGCGCCAGGTGGGCTATTCCTACGATATCAATATGAAGATCGTGGAAGCCGTGAAGGACCAGCTGAAGCTGCCGAACCTGCAGGTTAAGGAAATTCCGATTACCTCGCAGAACCGGATCACGCTGCTGCAGAACGGCACGATCGACATCGAGTGCGGTTCCACGACCAATAACCTGGAACGCCAGAAGCAGGTCTCGTTCTCGACCAGCATCTTCATCATCGGCACCCGCATCATGGTGAAGAAGGATGGCGGCATCAAGGACTGGGCCGACCTGAAGGGCAAGAACGTGGTGACCACCGCTGGCACGACGTCCGAGCGCCTGCTGCGCAAGATGAACGACGAGCAGAAGCTGGGCGCCAACATCATCAGCACCAAGGACCATGGCCAGTCGTTCCTGACGCTGGAGTCGGGCCGTGCCGTGGCGTTCATGATGGACGACGCGCTGCTCTACGGCGAACGCGCCAAGGCCAAGAACCCGGCCGACTGGATCGTCGTTGGCAAGCCGCAATCGCGCGAGTCGTACGGCTGCATGATCCGCAAGGATGATGCCCCGTTCAAGAAGGTGACGGACACCGTGATCACCGGCCTGATGAAGGACGGCTCGATCAACACGATGTACACCAAGTGGTTCATGCAACCGGTACCGCCGAAGGGCCTGAACCTGGACTTCCCGCTGTCCGAAGACATGAAGGCGCTCTTCAAGAACCCGAACGACAAGGCACTCGACTGATCCCTGTGATCAGAGCAGTGCGAAACGGAAGGAGAAGTCCTTCCGTTTCTTTTTGAAGGACGCACTATGGATTACATTTTTCACTGGGGAGTGTTCCTCGAGCAGGCCGCGCAGAACGAGACGTACCTGGACTGGATGATTTCCGGTCTCAAGGTGACGATCGCGCTGGGCCTCACCTCGTGGGCCATCGCCCTCGTCATCGGCTCGGTGCTCGGCGTGCTGCGCACGGTGCCGAACAAGCTGCTGTCGGGTATTGCCGCGACGTATGTCGAGATTTTCCGGAACATTCCGCTGCTGGTTCAGCTGTTCATCTGGTATTTCGTGATTCCCGAGCTGCTGCCGTTCGGCGACGCGATCAAGCAGATGAACCCGTTCACCCAGCAGTTCCTGGCCGCCATGCTCTGCCTGGGCACGTTTACGGCCGCCCGGGTTTGCGAACAGGTGCGCTCGGGTATCAACTCGCTGCCGCCGGGCCAGCGCAACGCCGGCCTGGCGATGGGCTTCACGCTCGCGCAGACGTACCGCTTCGTGCTGTTGCCGATGTCCTTCCGCGTCATCGTGCCGCCGCTGACCTCCGAATTCCTGAACATCTTCAAGAACTCGGCGGTGGCCTCCACGATCGGCCTGCTGGAACTCGCCGCGCAGGGCCGCCAGCTGGTGGACTACACGGCGCGTCCGTATGAATCGTTCATCGCGGTCACAGTGATGTACATGCTGATCAACGTGACGGTCATGCTGATCATGCGCTGGGTGGAACGCCGGACCCGCGTGCCGGGCTTCATCGGCGGCAAGTAAAGGGGCGCACATGGCATACGAATTCGACTTCAGTTCCATCAACCCCGACACCCTGCGCGTGCTGGGCGAGGGCATGATGGTGTCGCTCAAGATCACCGTGACCGCGGTGGTGGTGGGCATTGTCTGGGGCACCATCCTCGCGATGATGCGCCTGTCCTCCTTCAGGGCGCTGAACTGGTTTGCCCAGGGGTACGTGACCATCTTCCGCTCCATCCCGCTGGTGATGGTGCTGTTGTGGTTCTTCCTGATCATCCCGCAGCTGCTGCAGAAGCTGTTCAACCTGTCGCCCGCGGCCGATCTGCGGATGACCTCGGCGCTCATTGCGTTCGCGCTGTTCGAGGCCGCTTACTACTCAGAGATCATCCGGGCCGGTATCCAGAGCGTGTCGCGCGGGCAGATGTTCGCCGCGCAGGCGCTGGGCATGACCTACGGCCAGACCATGCGGCTGGTGATCCTGCCGCAGGCGTTCCGCAACATGGTGCCGCTGCTGCTGACGCAGGGCATCATCCTGTTCCAGGATACGTCGCTGGTCTACGTGAGCGCGCTGGCTGACTTCTTCGGCCAGGCCTACGGCATTGGCGAGCGCGACGGCCGCATCGTCGAGATGCTGCTGTTCGCGGGCTTCGTGTACTTCGTTATCTGCTTCTCCGCTTCGCTGCTGGTCAAGCGTTATCAGAAAAAGGTGGCTGTATGATCGAAATTAATAACGTTTCCAAGTGGTACGGCACGTTCCAGGTGCTGACCGACTGCACCACCAAGGTTGCCAAGGGTGAAGTGGTGGTGGTGTGCGGCCCGTCCGGTTCGGGCAAGTCCACGCTGATCAAGACCGTGAACGCGCTGGAGCCGTTCCAGAAGGGCGACATCCTGGTCGACGGTACCTCGGTGGGCAACCCCAAGACCAACCTGCCGAAGCTGCGCTCGCGCGTGGGCATGGTGTTCCAGAACTTCGAGCTGTTCCCGCACCTGTCGATCACCGAGAACCTGACCATCGCCCAGATGAAGGTGCTCGGCCGCTCGAAGGACGAGGCGATGGCCAAGGGCCTGAAGTACCTGGAGCGCGTGGGCCTGAAGAACCAGGCGTCCAAGTTCCCCGGCCAGCTGTCCGGCGGCCAGCAGCAGCGCGTGGCGATTGCCCGCGCGCTGTCGATGGACCCGATCTGCATGCTGTTCGACGAACCGACCTCGGCGCTTGACCCGGAGATGGTCAACGAGGTGCTGGACGTGATGGTGCAGCTGGCTCAGGAAGGCATGACCATGATGTGCGTGACCCACGAAATGGGCTTCGCACGCAAGGTGGCCAACCGCGTGATCTTCATGGACGCCGGCAAGATCGTCGAGGACTGCCCGAAGGAAGAGTTCTTCGGCGATATCGCCGCCCGCTCGGAGCGCGCCCGCCAGTTCCTGTCGAAGATCCTGCAACACTGATCGGTGTAGCAGGTCGTCAGACCCCCTCTCCCCACGGGAGAGGGGCGCAGCATCCCTCCCGCTTCACCCTCCCCAAAGCCAGAAGTCTCAAGTACACGCCGTATTGGCCGCGTTCTTCGCCTGCACCTCGGGCGGGATCGGCACGGTCAGGGTCATTGTCGGTAGCCCATGTTCGAACATGATCAGTTCGCCCGGCATGAAGCGCGTCCAGGTCTCGTTGTCGGTCAGCGGGGCGGTGGCGATCACGGCCACGCGGTCGTCGGGCGTAGTTACCTGGGCGAAATCGATCGACAGGTCGGCATCGATCAGATGCGCCTTCGAGAACGGCCACTGCCGCACGATGTAGTACAGGTGCGTCGAGCAGTGCGCGAACAGCGCCTGCCCATTGCATAGTAGAAAGTTGAAAACGCCGTGCAGCGTGATGTCGCGCGTGATGTCCGCCAGCGCGTGGCCCAACTCGTTCAGCGGCGGCTGGGAGCCCGGGAACCGCTTGCGCAGCCCCTGCATCAGCGTGCAGAACGCGAGTTCGCTGTCGGTGTCGCCCACCGGCTGGTACACACCGGAGAGGAACGGCGCGAAGCCCTTCAGGTCGCCGTTATGGGCGAAGATCCAGTGCCGGCCCCAGAGCTCGCGCATGAACGGATGGCAGTTTTCCAGCAGCACTGTGCCCTGCGTCGCCTTGCGGATATGGGAAATGACGTTCTTCGACTTGATCGGATAACGCTTGATCAGCTCGGCCACCGGCGAGGTGCCGGCAGACTGGTTGTCGATGAACAGCCGGCAGGCCTTGTCCTCGAAGAACGCCACGCCGAAACCGTCGGCATGGTGGTCGGTCACGCCGCCACGGGCGGCAAAGCCCGTGAAGGAGAACGTCACGTCGGTTGGCGTGGCGCAGTTCATGCCTAGCAGCTGGCACATGGGGGCACCGGTGCGGCAAGGGGCTGCCGCTTTGCAATAGAATGCAGACATTATCCCGCGCGTGCGGGACGCTGCCAAGCGCGGCGCCCGGGCGCCCCCCAGTTGTTCAGCCCCAGCCCCTTCCCAGCCATGAGTCAATACAAGATCGCTGTCATTCCCGGAGACGGAATCGGAACGGAAGTGATGCCCGAAGGCATCCGTGCCATGGACGCCGCCGCGCGCCGCTTCGGCATCGACTTCCAGTGGGACCACTTCGACTTCTCCAGCTACGATTACTACGCCCGCCACGGCAAGATGCTGCCGGACGACTGGTTCGACACGCTGGTCAAGTACGACGCCATCTACTTCGGCGCCGTGGGCTGGCCCGAGAAGATCCCGGACCACGTGTCCCTGTGGGGCTCGCTGCTCCAGTTCCGCCGCTCGTTCGACCAGTACGTAAACCTGCGCCCGGTGCGCCTGATGCCCGGCATCAAGAGCCCGCTGGCCGGCCGCCAGCCTGGCGATATCGACTTCTACGTGGTGCGCGAGAACACCGAGGGCGAGTATTCGAGCATCGGCGGGCGCATGTTCCCGGGCACCGAGCGCGAAATCGTGGTCCAGGAGACCGTGATGAGCCGCGTCGGCGTGGACCGCATCCTGAAATTCGCGTTCGAACTGGCCCAGAAAAGGCCCAAGCAGCACCTGACCTCGGCCACCAAGTCGAACGGCATCTCCATCACCATGCCGTACTGGGACGAGCGCGTGGAGGCCATGGCCGCCAACTACCCCGGCCTGAAGGTGGACAAGTACCACATCGACATCCTGACCGCGCACTTCGTGCAGCATCCGGACTGGTTCGACGTGGTGGTGGCCAGCAACCTGTTCGGCGACATCCTGTCCGACCTCGGCCCGGCCTGCACCGGCACGATCGGCGTGGCCCCGTCGGGCAATATCAACCCGGACAAGACCTATCCGAGCTTGTTCGAGCCGGTGCATGGCTCGGCGCCGGACATCGCCGGGCGTGGCGTGGCCAACCCGATCGGCCAGATCTGGTGCGGCGCGATGATGCTGGAGCACCTCGGCCATGCCGATGCGGGCGCCGCCGTGCTGGCCGCCATCGAGAAGGTGCTGGCCGCCGGGCCAGGCCACGCGCCGCTGACGCGCGACATTGGCGGCACCGCCGGAACGGCAGACCTGGGCCGTGCGATTGCGGAGGCGCTGTGAATACCGCGAACTCCCATATCGATCCCCGTACGCTGCTGCTGGAGAGCTTCCGGGCCGCCGTCGCCGCCGCAGACCCGCTCGAGATCGTCGCCGCCCACCTGCCGCCGCCCCACGCCGGCGGCCGCACGCTCGTGGTCGGGGCGGGCAAGGCCGCCGCATCGATGGCGCTGGCCGTCGAGCGTGCCTACGCGGGCCGCGCCACGCTCGACGGCATCGTCGTCACCCGCTACGCGCATGGCCTGCCGACCGACCATATCCGCGTGATCGAGGCCGGCCATCCCGTGCCCGACGAGGCCGGCGAACAGGCCGCGGCGGACATCCTCACCCGCGTGCAGGCGCTCGGGCCGGAAGACCGGCTGATCGTGCTGGTGTCTGGCGGCGGGTCGAGCCTGCTGTCGCTGCCGGCCGAAGGCATCGCCATGGCGGACCTCAAGGCCACCACGCGCGAACTGCTTCGGTGTGGCGCACCCATCACAGAAATGAACGTCGTGCGCAAGCACCTGTCGCGCATCCAGGGCGGCCGGCTGGCGCAGGCGAGCAAGGCGCCCGTGACCACGCTGATCGTCTCGGACGTGGCCGGCGATGATCCCAGCGCCATCGCTTCCGGCCCCACCGTGCCCGATGCGAGCACTTATGCCGATGCCCTCGCCATCCTCCAGCGCTATGGCGCGAAGGTGCCGGCCCCGGTGCAATCGCACCTGGAACGCGGCGCGCGGGGCGAGATCGACGAGACGCCCAAACCGGGTGATCCGTTGTTCACCCGGGTCCAGAACCACATGATCGCCACCGCGCACGGCAGCCTGGAAGCCGCCGCCGCGCTGTTTCGCAAGCAGGGCGTCCAGCCCGTGGTCCTCGGCGACACCGTGACCGGCGAAGCCCAGGAAGTCGCGCGGGTCTATGCCGCGCTGGTGCGCGAGATTCGCGCGTACAATGCGCCGTTCGCGGCGCCGGTGGCGCTGATTTCCGGTGGCGAATGCACGGTGACGCTGCCCGCCAGCGGCGCGGAACGGGCCCGGGGCGGTCGTTGCTCGGAGTTCCTGCTCTCGCTGGCGATCGAGCTGGGCGGGGCGGACAATATCCATGCGATTGCCGCCGATACGGACGGCATCGATGGCTCCGAGGACAACGCCGGCGCCCTGTGCTGCCCCGATTCGCTCCAGCGCGCCGAGGCCGCAGGGGTCTCCGCCCGCCAGCAACTCGACGCGCACGACGCCTGGGGCTTCTTCGATGCCATCGGCGACCTGGTCCAGACCGGCCCCACGCGCACCAACGTGAACGATTACCGCGCCATCCTGATTCTTTGATTTTCCAGCTATGACCCAGACGCTCACCATCACCCGCCCGGACGACTGGCACCTGCACCTGCGCGATGGCGCGGCGCTGGCCGCCGTACTGCCGGACACCGCGCGCCAGTTCGGCCGCGCCATCATCATGCCGAACCTGAAGCCGCCCGTGACCACGGTGGAGCAGGCCGCCGCCTACCGGGCGCGCATCCTGGCCGCGCTGCCGTCCGGCATGGCGTTCGAGCCGCTGATGACGCTGTACCTGACCGACAACACGCCGGCCGAGGAAATCGTCGCCGCCAAGGCGAGCGGCTTCGTCCACGCGGTGAAGCTGTATCCGGCCGGTGCCACCACCAACAGCGATGCCGGCGTGACCGACATCCGCCGCTGTGCCGCCACGCTGGAGGCCATGCAGCGCGCCGGCCTGCCGCTGCTGGTGCACGGCGAAGTGACCGATGGCGACATCGATATCTTCGACCGCGAAGCCGTGTTCATCGACCGCGTGATGCGGCCGCTGCGCAAGGACTTCCCGGAGCTGAAGGTGGTTTTCGAGCACATCACCACCAAGGACGCGGCCGAGTACGTGGCCGAGGCCGAAGGCCCGGTTGGCGCGACGATCACCGCGCACCACCTGCTGTACAACCGCAACGCGATCTTCACCGGCGGCATCCGCCCGCATTACTACTGCCTGCCGGTGCTCAAGCGCGAGACCCACCGCGAGGCGCTGGTCAAGGCGGCCACGTCGGGCAGCGCGCGGTTCTTCCTCGGCACGGACAGCGCGCCGCATGCACGCGGCCTGAAGGAACACGCCTGCGGCTGCGCGGGCTGCTACACGGCACTGCATGCGATGGAGCTGTACGCCGAAGCGTTCGATGCCGCCGGCGCGCTCGACAAGCTGGAAGGCTTCGCCAGCTTCCACGGTCCGGCGTTCTACGGCCTGCCGCGCAACACCGGCACGCTTACGCTCTCGCGGGAAGACTGGGAACTGCCGGCTGAACTGCCGTACGGCGACACCACCTTGGTGCCGCTGCGCGCCGGCGAGACCCTGCGCTGGAAGGCGCAATAAGCGCCTTGCCTGGCATCGACTGGACGCGGCCGTGGTTCCGGCCATTCGCCGCCTCCGGGGTCGCGCTTTCCGCCGCCGATCCGCGCGCGGCGCTCGACGAACAAGCCGTAGCTGCCGGGCTGGCGAACGCCAACGGCCAGCCGCTGCGCTTCGTCCCCCAGTCTGATCTTCCCGATGGGGTGGCCTATGAGGCGCATATCCACGCCACTGGCCACGTCCCCACGCGTGAGAACCTCCACGACGCGTTCAACGCGCTGATCTGGCTCCATTTCCCCGCGACCAAGGCCGTGCTGAACCGGCTCCAGGCCGAGGCCATCACGCGTGACGGCGTGCGGCCCGTACGTGGCGGCCTGCGCGATGCCGCAACGCTATTCGACGAGAACGCGGTAATTTTCCTGACCGAGGACGCCCGGCTGGCCCAGGCGCTGCAAGGGTTTGCCTGGCGCACGCTGTTCGTGGAGGCGCGCGCCGCGTGGGGCAGCGCGTGCGCGGTCATCCCGTTCGGCCACGCCTTGCTGGAAAAGCTGGTGCAGCCTTACAAGGCGATCACGGCCCACGCGTGGTGGCTGCCGGTGCCGCCCGGCACGCCACTGCCGGTCATCGACCAGACCCTGGCCGCGTCGCTCGCCGAGGCAGCCGGGCAGGGCACGCTGCGCGGTGGCCGCTGCTTCGCGCCGCTGCCGGTGCTGGGCATTCCTGGCTGGTGTGATGAGAACGAGGCGCCGTCGTTCTACGACGATACGGCCGTGTTCCGCCCCGGCCGCCAGATCCGCTGAGTTCGGTGGTAGACTGCGGGCCGCAAAGCAGGCCAGACAATCGCTGCTTGTCTCGCAAGGGGCAAGGGGAGGAAAGTCCGGACTCCACAGGGCAGGGTGTTGGCTAACAGCCATCCACGGCAACGTGCGGAATAGGGCCACAGAGACGAGTCTTGCCGCCGGGTTCGCCTGGCGGGAAGGGTGAAACGCGGTAACCTCCACCCGGAGCAATCCCAAATAGGCAGACGATGAAGCGGCCCGCTGAGTCTGCGGGTAGGGAGCTGGAGCCGGCCGGTAACGGTCGGCCTAGAGGAATGGTTGTCACGCGCAGCGCGCCGCAAGGCGGGCCGCGCGCACAGAATCCGGCTTATCGGCCTGCTTTGCTCTACCTTCCTGACGTCAGGGCGTTCAGCCCTCGACGATTTCCATCGTGTGCGTGATCTCGGCGGTCTTGGCCAGCATGATCGAGGCCGAGCAGTACTTGTCGTGCGACAGCGTGATCGCACGCTCCACCGTGGCCGGGTTCAGGTTGCGGCCCGTCACCGTGAAGTGGAAGTTGATGCGCGTGAAGACCTTCGGGTCCTCGCCGGCGCGCTCGGCGTCGAGCTTCACCGTGCAGCCGCGCACGTCCTGGCGGCCGCGCTTGAGGATCAGCACCACGTCATAGGCCGTGCAGCCGCCGGTGCCGAGCAGCACCATCTCCATGGGGCGCGGCGCCAGGTTGTTGCCGCCGCCATCGGGCGCGCCGTCCATCGCCACGATATGGCCGCTGCCGGTCTGGGCCACGAAGCTCATGCCTTCCGGGCCCATCCATGTCACTTTGCATTCCATTTTGTTCGTTCCTGGTTTTACGAGTGTGTTTTCGCGCTCACGTCCGCGCAATCACGAATCTTGCATTTCGTGAGTATATGGCATCGGCGCGCCGTGCCCGGGGCAAGGGATTTCCCTCGGGAATCTGAGGAAATGCTCTACTGTGGCGCCGATGACTCAACATCACATCGACGCTAAGTCATTGATTTTTCAAAAAGGCAAACATCTGTAAGCGCCTATTAAGGCATTGCGTAATATGCAATGCGATTTCGCAGTGCAAATTTTCTTGCGTTGCGGCAGCCGCTATGTATAATCCATTTCATTGAACGACGGCGCATCTGGCGCGCCAGAGTGCGAAAGCGAAAGCCCTCCGCACCGCCCGCCGCCCCGTCAATCTACCGGTGTCTCCTCCACCCTCCTCCTTTGGTGGATTCAAACCCAAGTCCAAACCGACTTGGGTTTTTTTTCATCCTCATTTCGTCCCCGGCTTCCATGTGATGCAGGGGGCTTGACGAAAAGCCACGACTTTGCTTGTGCGCCATCGCATTCCCCGAGTATAATCGCAGGCTTTTCCGGTCATTGCCCCCGGAAAAAGAGTCAGGGAGAGCCTGCAAACACAAGCAGGAAGGTCAGGTCCCAAGGGCCGGCCGATCGACAGGACGCTAAAACGGCGACCGTCACCTCGGGCAGTATTCAATAGTCAGGAAAAATCATGAAGACCTTTTCCGCCAAGCCTCATGAGGTAAAGCGCGACTGGTACGTGATTGACGCGACGGACAAGGTCCTCGGCCGTGTTGCCAGCGAAGTGGCACGCCGACTGCGCGGCAAGCACAAGCCGGAATTCACTCCGCACGTCGACACGGGCGATTACATCGTCATCGTCAACGCAGCCAAGCTGCGTGTCACGGGTACCAAGGAAACGGACAAGAAGTACTATCGCCATTCGGGTTACCCGGGCGGTATCTACGAAACGACGTTCGGCAAGATGCAGCAGCGTTTCCCGGGCCGTGCCCTGGAAAAGGCTGTCAAGGGCATGCTGCCGAAGGGTCCGCTGGGCTATGCAATGATCAAGAAGCTGAAGGTTTACGCCGAAGCTGATCATCCGCATGAGGCACAGCAACCCAAGACGCTCGACATCTAAGGAGGCCAATCCATGATCGGTAACTGGAATTACGGTACTGGCCGCCGCAAGAGCGCTGTGGCTCGTGTCTTCATCAAGTCGGGCAAGGGTGAAATCGTCGTCAACGGCAAGCCCATCAACGAGTATTTCGCTCGCGAAACCTCGCTGATGATCGTGCGTCAGCCGCTGGAACTGACCACCCACGCCGAAACGTTCGACATCAAGGTCAACGTGACCGGCGGTGGCGAAACGGGCCAGGCCGGCGCAGTGCGCCACGGCATCACCCGCGCCCTGATCGACTACGACGCCACGCTGAAGCCGACGCTGTCGAAGGCCGGTTTCGTCACGCGCGATGCACGTGAAGTGGAACGTAAGAAGGTCGGTCTGCACAAGGCACGTCGCCGGAAGCAGTTCTCGAAGCGCTGATGCGCATTCGCAGGTCCGCTCACGCGGATCTGTCGAATCCGGAAAAGCCGCACGCTCTGTCGTGCGGTTTTTTTTCGTCTGCGTCGTGGTGAAATCATCACTTTTTTGGTGAAGGTGTCTCAGATGTCATACATTGAGCCGCACAATGGCGGCTCGGAGATACAATCACGGGCCTGTGAATGAGAGGACGAACGATGGTGCCATGGGCCTGAAATACCGCCCGCTGCGACCGCGCCGGGGATTGCGCGCTTCGCGGGCCGTGATTCGTGTGCATCGGCCCTGGCGTGTGTGGATCTGGGCGCTGCTGCTGGCTATCGGGTTGGGGCTGGCCGTGGCATGGGCCATCGATGCGAGCCGTGGTGTGCGCCAACCAGCCGCGCCGGCGGATGCGACCCTTGTAGCGGCCAATGCCGCGCTGCATGAGCAACTGGCCGAAGTGACGGCCGAGCGCGACCGCCTGCGTACCAGTGCGAACACGCCGGAGGCCCGGCTGGAGATGGCCCGCGCCGAGCGCGAGCGCCTGGTGCAGCAACTGAAGTCGGCGGAAGCCGAGGTGAGCCAGCTCAAGGAAGATCTCGGCTTCTTCGAGGCGCTGCTGCCGGCCACCGGCGATACGTCCGGCATCCACGTGCGCAGTTTCCGCGTGGTCATCGACGAGGCACAGCCCCAGTCTGTGCACTATCGCCTGCTCGTGATGCAGGGCGGCTCCAAGGCGTTTGTCGAGCAGCCCGAATTCAGGGGTGATTTACAGTTCACAATTTCAGCGGTCCGGGCTGGGCAGCCGTTAACCCTGACACTGCCGAATCCGAAGGAGGTGCCGCTGCCGGCGGTGCGCCTCACGCATTACCAGCGTATCGAGGGCGACCTGGCGATTCCCAAGGGCGCCGAGGTACGTGCCGTATCGGTCCGTATCGTGCAGAACGGACAGGTCCGCGCGGCGCAGTCGGCAACGCCGTAGGACCCGAACAAGGAGAGGGATCATGTTGTTTTCGAAGAAGAAAGGCCTGTCGATCGACACCTTGATCGGCCAGGACGCCACCATCGAGGGCGATGTCACGTTCGCGGGCGGTCTGCGCCTGGATGGCCGCGTACGCGGCAACGTGCTGGCATCGGACGCGCAGCGCAGCATGCTCGTCATCAGCGAGAAGGGCGCGGTCGAGGGCGAAGTGCGCGTCGGGCACCTGATCCTCAACGGCACCGTGACCGGCCCGGTGAGCGCCAGCGAACTGCTCGAACTCCAGCCCCATGCGCGCGTCTACGGCGAAGTGCATTATGCGGCGCTGGAAATGCATCAAGGCGCCATCGTCGAAGGTCGCCTCGTGCCGATCGGGCAGGGCGAAGTGCGCGCACTGCCGAACCATGTGCCGGCCGCCGAGGTCAATCAAGAGACGCCAATGGAATCGAACACGTCCGAAGCCGAGGCTGGCGAGGTGTCGTCCAGCGTCACGCCCGAGAACGCGGGCGCCACGGCCTGATCTTTTGCCGATGGATGTGACGTGAGCGCCCAGAAGCCCTTGAAATTTAACGGGTTCGGCACGATTTCGAAGTAGCGCTTAGAATACGGCGTATCTAAACAGGAGAATCCCCATGAACGCAGTCGCTGAGGCACCCGTAACCGAGGACGTGCCGGCACCGTTCGTCTTTACCGACAGCGCCGCCGACAAGGTCAAGCAGTTGATCGAGGAAGAGGGCAATGCCGAGCTGAAGCTGCGCGTGTTCGTGCAGGGCGGCGGCTGCTCTGGCTTCCAGTACGGCTTCACGTTTGACGAAGACGTCAACGAAGACGACACCACGATGGTCAAGAACGGCGTGACGCTGCTGATCGACTCGATGAGCTACCAGTACCTGGTGGGCGCCGAGATCGACTACAAGGAAGACATCAACGGCGCGCAGTTCGTGATCAAGAACCCGAATGCCTCGACCACTTGCGGTTGCGGCTCGTCGTTCTCGGTCTGAACCCGGTTACGGTCGATAAAAAAGCGCACTTCGGTGCGCTTTTTTGTTGTCTGCGATTTTGGGAAATCCGCGCGCGAATCTAACGCGGATAGATCGCCCCGAGCACGCGCGGGCCGGCCGCGCCGGTGACCGTGGGCACGTTGCCGGGTGCGCGCCGCACGCATTGCCGCGCCAGCCAGGCGAAGGCGAGTGCCTCCACCTCCAGCACCGGCACGCCGAAATCATCGGTCGTCTCCACCGCCACGCCCGGCAGCAGCCGCGCGAGTTCGGCCATCACATAGCCATTGCGGGCGCCGCCCCCGCAGACGATGAGCCGGCGCGCATCGGCGGCGTGCGTCTGCACGTCACGCGCGATGGCGGTGGCCGTCAGCGTCGCCAGCGTGGCCTGCACGTCGGCGGCGGGCGGCTGGCGGTTGCCGCGCGTGGCCAGCAGCGTCTGCAGCCAGCCCGGGTGGAACAGGTCGCGCCCGGTGCTCTTGGGCGGCGGCGCGCCGAAATACGGTTCGGTCAGGCATTGCGCCAGCAGCGCTGCATCCACCGTGCCGCTGGCGGCCCAGGCGCCGTTGTCGTCGTAGGGCAGGCCGCGATGGCGGTGTATCCAGTCGTCGAGCAGCGCGTTGCCGGGGCCGCAGTCGAACCCGGTGACTGGGCGCCCGCTGGCCGTTGCCGGCAGGATGCTGATGTTGGAGATGCCGCCGATATTGCAGACCACGCGGGTCTCGTCTGGCGCGCCGAACAGCGCCGCGTGCACGGCGGGCACGAGGGGCGCGCCCTGGCCGCCGGCGGCCACGTCGCGGCTGCGGAAGTCGGCAACCACGGCGATGCCGGTCAGCTCGGCCAGCAGCGCCGGATGCTGGCTCTGCCGCGTGTAGCCCGTGCCGTCATAGAGGCCGGGGCGATGGCGGATGGTCTGGCCGTGCGCGCCGATGGCCGCGATCGATGCCGGGCGGGCATCGGCGAGCCGCAGCAGCGTTGCCACGCATTCGGCATAGACGCCGGCGAGCGCGTTGGCGGCCAGCGCCTCACGATGGATCTCGTCGTCGCCCGGTTGCTGCAAGGCGCCGAACGCCTCGCGCAATGGCTGGGGGAAGGGCGTGTGCGCCGCCGCCAGCACGACCGGGTGCGCGCCGGAAAAATCGACGAGCACGCCGTCCGCGCCATCCATGCTGGTGCCCGACATCAGGCCGATAAATCGCTCGCTGCTTGCCGGGGGCACGGACATGGTCAGTTGCTGGCGGTCAGGACGTTGTAGGTGCGCAGCATGTTGATGCGGCTCAACATCGCGCTGGTATAGGTCAGGAACTGCGTGCGCGACTTGCCGGTCAGCGCCGGCGCTTCCATCAGGGTGATGGTCAGCGGGTTCTGCGGCACGTCGTTGAAGCGGAACTCGTAGTGCAGGTGCGGCCCGGTGGCCCAGCCGGTGGCGCCGACATAGCCGATCACCTGCCCCTGGCTCACGTGCTGGCCCTGGCGCAGCCCGGCAAAGCCGGACAGGTGGGCGTAGTACGTGGAGTAGCCGCCCGCGTGCTGAAGCACCACGATATTGCCGTAGCCGTTCTGCTGGCCGACGAAGTCCACGGTGGCGTCGCCGGTGGCGATGACCTTGGTACCCTGCGGCGCGGCGAAGTCGACGCCCTTGTGCTGCGCCCACTGGTGGTGGAGCGGATGGTCACGCCCGCCGAAACCGGACGACACGCGCGAGAACTCCACCGGCGAGCGCAGGAACGGCCGCTTCATGCTGCGCCCGTCGAACGTGTAGTAGGCGCCGGCTGCGCTGTCTTCCGGCGCGTACCAGAGCGCCTGGTGCAATGTGTTGCGATTGATCAGCTCGATGGCCACCACGCGGCCGTTGCGCACGAAGGCGCCGTCGCGGAAACCGGCCTCGTAGACGATACGGAAGCGGTCGCCCTTAGCGATGTCGTGGTGGAAGTCGATCACGCCCGAGAAGATCGAGATCATCTGCTGGACGATCTCGTCCGGCACGTTGGCGCCGTCCATTGCCTTGAAGAAGCCGCCGGCCTCGATCGCCCCGGAGGCCATCTCGTAGTGCACGTCGTTGTCCACGGACTGGACGCGCGCCTTGTAGGTGTAGTCGCCGCCCTCGGCCTTCGGCGCCACGCGCTCGATCACGAGTTCGCGCGAGGCGGCGGCGTCGCCGCCCAGGTTGGCCTGCAGCGACACCAGCAGGTTGCGGTCGTCGATCTCGGCCTGCACGGCCTGGCCGGCGTCGAGGTTGAGCAGCCCGCGCGCGGTGGCGTTCTTGAGGATGAACGCCTGGGCGTCCGGGTCTTCCACGCCCAGCCGGCGCAGCAGCGTGGCCAGGGTGTCGCCGCGCTGCATGCGGTCTTCGCGCACGTAGCGGTTCTCGGTGTCGCTCTCGGTGAGTTGCTCGAGCTGGGTGCGCAGGTCGGGCAGGCGAATGGCCTCCCGCACCTTCGGCGCCTGGGGGTCGTCATAGGCATTGCGCGGGGCGACGCCCATCGCGGCAGCCATGCCGAGCGTGAAAACGGTGCCGACAGCAACGGTGAGTTGCTTGCGGCGCCGGGCATGCTGGGGGTTGGTCGGGTCGACAAGCACCACCAGCTCGCGCGCGAAAACTTCGCGGAGACTGGACCACATCACGTAAAATTCAACCTTGATTCCGGGCTCCGCTGCCGCGACGATGTGTCTTCGTCTGCCTTCCTCCCCCGAGGTTGCGGCGCGGGCCAATGTTTGTCAGCCGCCTACAATGGCGGTTGCCGCCGGGCTGCCCCGGCAGGCACAAAGCGCGGATTATACCAGAACGACTCCGGCTGTCCGTCGGCGATTCCTTAATTATTTCAACGACTTATCTCATGTCTGAAGTGACCCCGGCCGCCGCGGCCAAATATCCACTTACGCCGTCGGTGATGCATGCCCTGGAGATCACCAAGCGTGGCTGCGACGAGCTGTTGATCGAAGCCGAGTGGCTCCAGAAGCTCGCCCGCAGCGAGGCCACCGGGGTGCCGCTCCGTATCAAGCTGGGCCTGGACCCCACCGCGCCTGACATCCACCTGGGTCATACCGTGGTGCTGAACAAGCTGCGCCAGCTCCAGGACCTTGGCCACCAGGTGATCTTCCTGATTGGCGATTTCACCTCCACGATCGGCGATCCGTCGGGCCGTAATGCCACCCGGCCGCCGCTTACCCGGGAGCAGATCGAGGCCAACGCCCAGACCTACTACCGCCAGGCCAGCCTGGTGCTCGACCCCGCCCGGACCGAGATCCGCTACAACAGCGAGTGGAGCGACCCGCTCGGCGCGCGCGGCATGATCCAGCTGGCGGCCAAGTACACCGTGGCCCGGATGATGGAGCGCGACGACTTCACCAAACGGTTCCGGTCTGGGATTCCGATTTCGGTCCATGAGTTCCTTTATCCGCTCATGCAGGGCTACGATTCCGTGGCGCTCAAGGCCGATATCGAGCTGGGCGGCACCGACCAGAAGTTCAACCTGCTGGTGGGCCGGGAGCTGCAGAAGGAATATGGCCAGGAGCCGCAGTGCATCCTGACCATGCCGCTGCTGGTGGGGCTGGACGGCGTCGAGAAGATGTCGAAGTCGAAAAACAACTACATCGGCGTGACCGAGGCTCCGAACGACATGTTCGGCAAGCTGATGAGCATCTCGGACGACCTGATGTGGCAGTACTTCACGCTGCTGTCGTTCCGGCCGATGAGCGAGATCGACCTGATGAAGCAGGAGATCTCGCTGGGCCGCAACCCGCGCGACTGCAAGGTGATGCTGGCGCAGGAGATCGTCACGCGCTTCCACAGCGCGGCCGATGCCGACAAGGCGCTCGAGGACTTCAATCACCGCGCGCGCGGTGGCGTGCCGGACGACATTCCGGCGGTGACGCTGGAAGGCGCGCCGCTGGGCATCGCCCAACTGCTGAAGCAGGCCAGCCTGGTGCCGTCCACCTCGGAGGCCAACCGCAATATCGAGCAGGGCGGGGTCAAGATCGACGGCTCCGTGGTGAGCGACAAGGCCACCAAGGTGGCCGCCGGCACCTATGTGGTCCAGGTGGGCAAGCGCCGCTTCGCGCGCGTGACCCTGGCGTAAGGCGCGATGATCGCCCTGATCCAGCGTGTGGCGCAGGCCCGCGTGACCGTGGCGGGCCGCATCACCGGCGAAATCGGCGCCGGGCTGCTGGCGCTGGTCTGTGCCGAGCGCGGCGACACCGAGGCCCAGGCCGAACGCCTGCTGGCCAAGCTGCTCGCCTACCGCGTGTTTTCAGACGCCGAGGGCAAGATGAACCTGCCAGTGCAGAACATGGACGGGCAGGGCAAGGCGGGCGGGCTGCTGGTGGTGTCGCAGTTCACGCTCGCCGCCGATACCAACAGCGGCACGCGGCCAAGCTTCACGCCGGCGGCGTCGCCCGAGACGGGACGGCGATTGTATGAACATTTCGTGGCCTGCGCGCGCGCCGCGCATCCGTCGGTCGAAACCGGCGAGTTCGGCGCGATGATGCAGGTCAGCCTCGTCAATGACGGCCCTGTGACGTTCTGGCTGCGTGTGCCGCCGGCCGGCACGGCGTGACACATCCCAAGGAGATCCTCATGAAACTCTGGAGCAAGGCATTTGCCGACAACGCGCCCATTCCGGGCGAGTTTGCGTTCTGCGTGCCCGATGCCGCCAATCATGTGGCGCTGTCGAGCAACCGCAATCCGGACCTGCATTGGGACGGGGCCCCCGCCGAGACGCGTTCGTTCGTGCTGGTCTGCCATGATCCCGATGTGCCGACCGTGGGCGACGACGTGAACCAGCCCGACCGCGAAGTGCCGGCGTCGCTGCCGCGCGCGGACTTCTTCCACTGGGTGCTGGTGGACATGCCGCCGGGCCTGAACACGATCTCGGCCGGCACGCACAGCGACGGCGTGATCGCACGCGGCAAGCCGGGCCCGGACACGCTGGTCGGCACGGCCGTGGCCGGCGGCCTGCGCCATGGCACCAACGACTACACGGCCTGGTTCTCCGGCGACGAGGACATGAAGGGCCACTACTTCGGCTACGACGGTCCCTGCCCGCCGTGGAACGACGCGCTCGTGCACCGCTACGTGTTCACCGTCTACGCGCTCGATATCGAACGCCTGCCGGTGGAAGGCCATTTCACCGGCGCCGACGTGCGCCAGGCCATCCAGGGCCACGTGCTGGCCGAAGCCTCGCTGACCGGCACCTACACGCTCAATCCGAAACTGATCCGGTAATCATCCGCGCGCCGGGCGCAGACCCCGCGCGCAACCGTCGCCCCCAAGGAACCGGCATGTCGCAAAGCACCGGGCCGCAGTCGCTGGCCTACACCCACCTGATCGTGATCCGCCATGGCGAGACGGCCTGGAACCGCGCGCGGCGGCTGCAGGGCCAGCTCGATATCCCGCTGAACGAGGTGGGCCGCGCCCAGGCTGCCGCGCTGGCCGAGGCGCTGGCCGGCGAGCCGATCGACGCGATCTATTCGAGCGACCTGGGCCGCGCCATGGAAACCGCCACGCCGCTGGCCGAGACGCTCGGCCTGCCGGTGCGCCCCGACAACCGCCTGCGCGAGCGCTGCTACGGCGACCTGGAAGGCATGACCTATGCCGAAGTGGCCGAGGCGCGCCCCGAGGACTTCGCGCGCTGGCAGGCCCGCGTGCCGGACTACGCGCCGCCCGAGGGCGAATCGCTGCTGGAATTCCACGAACGCGCGGTCGAGGCCGCGCTGGCGCTGGCGCGCCGGCATCCGGGCGAGCGCATCGCGCTGGTGGCGCACGGCGGCGTGCTCGACTGCCTGTATCGCGAGGCCACCGGCATGACGCTCGAGGCGCCGCGCCAGCACGAGCTGCTGAACGCCAGCGTCAACCGCCTGCGCAGCGACAGCGCGCACCTGACCCTGCTGCAATGGGGCGATGTGAGCCACCTGGAGGCGCTGGCGCTCGACGAAGTCGACAAGCGCGTGCCCTGATCGCGCTTCCGGGGGCCCGCCCCCGGGGCCTCAGACCTTGAGCCGGAACGGCGTGAAGTTCGTGTGCCGGTCGAACCAGTCCTCGTTCTCGGCCCGCTTCAGGAACCCCACCACCTTGTAGGTGACCGGCGTCATCACCACTTCCCAGGCCGTCTTCAGCACGTACTGCGCCACGGCCACCTGGATGACCTTCTCCAGCGGCCAGATGCCGTAGAAGGCAATCACGTAGAACAGCGACGAATCGACCAGCTCCCCGGCCAGCGTGGATCCGATGGTGCGCGTCCACAGCCAGCGCCCGCCGCTCCACAGCTTCATCTTGGCCAGCACGTAGCTGTTGGTGAAGCTGCCGCAGCAGAACGCGATCAGCGACCCCAGCGCGATCCGCCACGTGTTGCCGAACACATCCTCCAGGCTCTTCTGGTAATCCGCCATGAACGGCGCCACCGGCATCTTCAGCACCACCAGGCTCATGAACGTGGCGAAGGCCAGCGCGGTGAAGCCGGCCCAGACCACGCGGCGGTCGCGGCCATAGCCGTAGACCTCGGTGAGCACGTCGCCAAAGATGTAGGAAATCGGGAAGAACAGCACGCCGGCGCCGAAGGTGACCGGGCCGATCCACGGCAGCGTGACCTGCGCCGCCTTGGCTGCGCCGATCAGGTTGGAGCAGAGCAGCACCGTGACGAAGGCCACCATGACGAAGTCGTAGTAGCGGTAGACGCGCCCGGTATGCGCGGCATCGACGGCAGGGAGGGGCGTGGCGTGAGACTCTGGCATGGGCGGGGAGCTTCCGGTGCGGGGTTCGCGCGATTATGCCAGCGCGGCGCCACACGTGTCGGCAAGCCGCCTGCGCCGGGCCCGCAAAAGAAAACTCCCGGCCGGAGCCGGGAGCCAACACACCCTGGAGGATGGAAAACCAGTCGATCAGAGCGACAGCTTGCTGATCTTGGAGCCATCGAGCGAGGCATCGAACATCAGCCCCGCGTTGGTCTGCACGAAGCCGATCACCGGCTGCTGGGCCGTGACGGTATCCAGCTTGCCGTTTGCGCCGATCTTGGCCAGCGCCACGCTGCCGTCCACGCCGGCCGTCCAGCCGCTGGACTGCACGAACTTGTTGTAGGCCTCGGGCGTCATGAACATCATGATCACCGCCTTCGACTGGCCGCCGGCGGTGAAGCCGAACGAAGCCGAAATCGTGCGGTAGTAGCCCACTGTGGCGCCTTTCGTGCGCAGCGCGCCGTCGCCATACTCGCCGGCCACGACCAGCCCGCCGCCGATCACGCGCGGGAACACCAGAATGCCCTGGGAGCGGTTGGCCAGCTCGCGCGAGCCGTCCACCGAGGCGTAGAGCCGGTTCAGCGCGCCGTCCACGCCGGCGTCGATTTCCTGTCTCTTGGCCGCGGCGTCCTCTGGCGTCTTGGGGCCCGTGGTGGTGCAGCCCGCGGCAAATGCCGTGGCCACGAGCAGGCCGGATCCGGTCACCCGCGTCACGAAATGGCGTCGATTCATATGCAACCTCCTGATGGGGAAAAGTACTGCATTCGACTCTTTCCGGTGGTTCGGACCGGATTTCAGCCGGCGTTAGGCGACTTCACGGTAATGGCGACAACCTCCCGCACAACGATCTTCGCCATCTGTCCCTGCTTGATCTTGGTGAGGTCGATGTTCGGGTCGCGGACCTTGACCGTGCGCAGCGTCTCGCGCGGGCCACGGAACGTCACGGTGCGATTGGCGGTATCGAT
The DNA here is from genome assembly GCF_046535395.1 of Cupriavidus sp. SIMBA_020. Classification (NCBI taxonomy): domain Bacteria; kingdom Pseudomonadati; phylum Pseudomonadota; class Betaproteobacteria; order Burkholderiales; family Burkholderiaceae; genus Cupriavidus; species Cupriavidus sp. SIMBA_020. The sequence goes on from NZ_JAWRWU010000008.1 coordinate 42,886, forward strand.
CTTGGTGATCTGCGCCGTGATGGTGGTGGTGATCTCGCGCATCACGCCGGGCTTGCCGCCCTCCGGCGCGCGCGAGGTACGCTCCACCTGCTCCATCAGCGCGGTGTCCTTGCTGTCGAGCGGCTCCAGCGCCGCCACCACGGCCGCCGCGCGGGTCAGCGTGACGATGTCGCCCTTGCGCACGTTGCCAATGTTCTTGGCCTCGTCGCCGCCCACGATCTCGACGATATTGCCCTTCGGCCCCTGCACGAGCACCGCCTTCGAGTTGGCATCGATATCGACGACCTTGCCGCTGATAACGGCTTCCTCGGCGATGCCGACCGGCGCAGGCGTCTTCTGCGCATGCGCGGCGCCAGCGGCCAGGAGCAGGCTGGCAAGCATGGCAAGGGTCGGGATGGGTCGCTGGATCATGGCTCTGTGTCCTTTCTGGCGCAGTGGGCGCTGGGAGTGGAAACTGATGGAGCCATTGTGGACAACCGGCCATAAGCGGGCAATCCACTTCGAAAAAATTTGGAGCGGCGCGCGAAAACGTTTAACTGGCTAGGGAGGGCTGCAATGCGCGGTCGTTGCGCACCGCAGCAGGCCGGAATCGGCCGATTTTGTCTGGGGAGAGGCGCAGGGGGCGCCCCGGTGGACGCTCAGGGCGGCGCTCAGGGTGCCTCAAGCAGATCGCCGCCCGTGTCGTCCTGGGGCGTGGCGAGCCCGAAATGCCGATACGCCGCCGCCGTCGCCACCCGCCCGCGCGGAGTGCGCTGCAGGTAACCCTGCTGGATCAGGTAGGGCTCCAGCACGTCCTCGATGGTGTCGCGCTCCTCGCCGATGGCCGCCGCCAGGTTGTCCACACCCACCGGGCCGCCGCCGAACTTGTGCAGCACGGCTTCCAGCAGCTTGCGGTCCATCAGGTCGAAGCCGACGCGATCCACGTCGAGCATCGCCAGCGCGGCGTCGGCCGTCTCGCGGCTGATCGTGCCGTCGCCTTTCACCTCGGCGTAGTCGCGCACGCGCCGCAGCAGCCGGTTGGCGATGCGCGGCGTGCCGCGTGCCCGGCGCGCAATCTCCAGCGCACCCTGGGGCTCGATCACCGCGTTGAGCAACTGGGCGGAGCGCGTGACGATGCGCGCCAGTTCCTCCGCCGTATAGAACTCCAGCCGCGCCACAATGCCGAAGCGGTCGCGCAGCGGGTTGGTCAGCATGCCGGCGCGCGTGGTGGCGCCCACCAGCGTGAACGGCTGCAGGTCCAGCTTGACCGAGCGGGCCGCCGGGCCTTCGCCGATCATGATGTCGATCTGGTAGTCCTCGAGCGCCGGGTACAGGATTTCCTCGACGACCGGCGAGAGCCGGTGGATTTCGTCGATGAACAGCACGTCGTTGGCTTCGAGGTTGGTCAGCAGCGCGGCGAGGTCGCCCGGGCGCTCCAGCACCGGCCCGGAGGTCTGGCGCAGGCTCACGCCCATCTCGCGCGCGATGATGTGGGCCAGCGTGGTCTTGCCGAGGCCCGGCGGGCCGAACAGCAGCACGTGGTCCAGCGCCTCGCGGCGGTTGCGGGCCGCGTGCATGAAGATGTCGAGCTGGCCACGGATCTTTTCCTGGCCGACGTACTCATCCAGCAGCTTGGGCCGCAGGGCGCGCTCGAAGGCCTCCTCGCGGGCGGAGGCGGGGGTGGCCGAGATAACCCGTTCGGGCTGGCGCTCGGCGCCGGTGAGCTTGTCGGTTTCGATCATGGCAGTGGAATGCAGAACAGCCGCCATTCTACGCCGGCTGCCCCTAGCGTTCGCCCTTCGCTAGCCCTTCGAGAGCGCCTTCAGCGCCAGCTTGATGCCGTCGGACACGCCCGTGCCAGCCGGCACCTGCTTGATGGCCAGCGCGGCCTCTTTCTCGGAGTAGCCCAGCGCCAGCAGGGCGTTGAGCACGTCCACGGCGTTGTCGGCCACGGGCGTGGCGCCGGGCGCGTGGCCCAGTTCGGCCCCCAGCTTGCCCTTGAGCTCCAGCAGCAGCCGCTCGGCGGTTTTCTTGCCGATGCCCGGAATCCGCGTCAGCCGGCCCGCCTCCTGCAGCGTGACGGCCTGCGCCAGTTCGGCGACGGACAGCCCCGACAGCACGGCCAGCGCCATGCGCGCGCCGATGCCGGTGATCTTGATCAGTTCGCGGAACGTGTTGCGCTCGGACGCCGAGCCGAAGCCGTAGAGCAGGTGGGCATCCTCGCGCACGATCTGCTGCGTCAGCAGCGTCACCGGCTGGCCCACGGCGGGCAGGTTGTAGAACGTGCTCATCGGCACGTCGATCTCATAACCCACGCCGTGGCAGTCGACCAACAGGTGCGGGGGATTCTTCTCAAGCAGGGTGCCGGCAATGCGACCGATCATGGTGGGCAGGGTGGGGTGACGAAATTGCCGGCAAGTGTAGCGCGAGCGGGTGGCGCGCTGGGGGTTATCGCGCCGTGCTACCGCTCCGGCGTGCTGTCCACCGCGCGGCGGCCCAGTGCCGGGTCGTCCGTGAAGATGCCATCCACGCCGGCGGCCAGGAAGGCCTGGATCTCGCGCACCAGGCCGTTGGGGCTGCGCGTGGCGTCACCGCCGGCCACCCGCAAAGGCTTCGGCAGGAAGCCGTTCTCGGGCCGGAACGTGTACGGGTGGACGGTCAGCCCTGCCGCGTGGGCGTTGGTCACCAGCGCGGTGGGGGCGGCCAGCGCGCCCTGGGCGTCGCGCGGCACCACGTTGCTCTTCTCGGGGCCGATGCCGTTGGCGTAGGTGGCCACCTCGCGCAGGCCCAGCGGCGTGAGCATCTCGGCGTAGTTGCGCGTGTCGCCGGCCAGGCGCCAGTCGGCGGGGCGGCCGGACGGGCTGCCAATCAGCTGCACGATCTTCACGTTTGGCATCGACGTACCCAGCAGCCGCTTCATCGTGCGCAGCGGGCCCACTTCGAACGACTGGACGTAGACCGGCGCGCTGCGGGCGTAGGCGTTGCCCTGCAGCGCGGCGGCGAGCTTCTCCTCAAGCGGCAGGCCGATGCCCCGGAAGTAGCTCGGATGCTTCAGCTCAGGGTAGAGACCCACCGGGCGGCCGCGCTTCAGGGCGGCCTGCGAGGCCAGCCGCAGGATTTCGTCGAAGGTGGGAATCTCGAACTGGTCGTTCAGCTTGGCGTTGAGCGGGCGCAGCTTCGGAATCCGCTCGCGGGCGCGCAGCGTCTTCAGTTCGGCCAGTGTGAAGTCCTCGGTGAACCAGCCGGTCAGGCGTTCCCCGTCGATGACCTTGATGCGCTTGCGGTCGGCGAACCCGGCCACTTCGGCCACGTTGGTGGTGCCGGTGATGTCGTTCTCGTGGCGGGCCACCAGCACGCCGTCGCGGGTCATGACGAGGTCTGGCTCGATCACGTCGGCGCCGTCCTCGATGGCCTTGGCGTAGGACGCCAGCGTGTGCTCCGGCCGAAGCGCGCTGGCGCCACGATGGGCGATGACCAGCGCCTTCGGGGCCGGCGGCGCGGCCTGGGCGGGGGCCGGGGATGCCGCGGCCGCAACCTTGTCCTTGTGCGCGTGGTGCGACGGCGTGGTGCAGCCCGCGATCAGCGTGGCGGTGGCAAAGGCAAGGGTCAGGCGGGGAAGGAGGGACATCGCGCGGCGTTCATGGGAGGGGGCGGAACGCCGATTGTACGAGCAGAGGCCGGGGTTGGCCTGTCCGGCGCCCGCCGACGCGGCAGGGCCCGGGTTTGTTGAGGTATGCCGAGGTGTGACGGCCTAGCCGACCAGGCGCCCGCGGCGCACGCGCAGCCCCTTGCGGGCCAGGTCGGGCGCCATGCCGGCCAGCGTGCCGAGCGTATCGCCGCCGTTGGCATGGCAGATGGCCACGCCGAGGGCATCGGCCGCATCGGAACTGGGCCGGCCGGACAGCGCCAGCAGCCGCATCACCATCTCCTGCACCTGCTCCTTGTTGGCCCGGCCATAGCCGACCACGGCCACCTTGAGCTGGAGCGCGGTGTACTCGAACACGGGCAGGCCATGGCCGACCAGGCCGCAGATGGCGGCCCCGCGCGCCTGGCCGAGCATCAGCGTGGACTGCGGATTGACGTTGACGAAGACCTTCTCGATGGCCGCGCAGTCGGGCGCATAGGTGCGGGCGACTTCGGCGATGCCGTCGTAAAGGGTCTTGAGCCGCTCCGGGAGGCTGGAATTCCCGTCGCTCTTGATGGTGCCGGAGGCCACGTAGGCCAGCTTGTTGCCGTGTTTTTCCAACACGCCAAAGCCGGTGGTGCGGAGGCCGGGATCGATGCCGAGGATGCGCATGAAAGCGGGAGAAGCCGGAGAGATGCGCGTAGTGTAGTGGAATTGCGGATTGGCGCCCGCGCCGATGGGCGCGGGGCCCTGGGGATCGAAGCGGGCGCCCCGGTCCCCAGCGGGATACATCAGTGCCGGAAGTGGCGCGTGCCGGTCAGCACCATGGCGATGTTGCGCTCGTCGGCGGCGGCGATCACCTCGTCGTCGCGCATCGAGCCGCCCGGCTGGATCACGCAGGTTGCGCCGGCGTCCACCACCACGTCCAGGCCGTCACGGAACGGGAAGAAGGCGTCGCTGGCCACGGCGGAGCCCGCCAGGGTCAGGCCGGCGTTCTGCGCCTTGATGCTGGCGATGCGGGCCGAGTCCACGCGGCTCATCTGGCCCGCGCCCACGCCCAGCGTCATGCCGCCGCCGCAGAACACGATGGCGTTCGACTTCACGAACTTGGCCACGCGCCAGGCGAACATCAGATCGTCCATTTCCTTCGGGGTGGGGTGGCGGCGCGTCACCACGCGCAGCTCGGACGGCTGCACGTTGCGCGCATCGGGGCCCTGCACCAGCAGGCCGCCGCCCACGCGCTTGAGGTCGTACTGGTTCACGCCCTTGCCCAGCGGAATCTCCAGCAGACGCACGTTCTGCTTGGCCGCGAACACGTTGCGGGCCGCCGTGCTGAACGACGGGGCGATCAGCACTTCCACGAACTGCTTCGCCACGGCCTGCGCGGCGGCTTCGTCCAGTTCCACGTTGAAGGCGATGATGCCGCCGAAGGCCGAGGTCGAGTCGGTCTTGAAGGCCTTGTCGTAGGCTTCCAGCGCGTTCACGCCCACGGCCACGCCGCACGGGTTGGCGTGCTTGATGATCACGCAGGCGGCGCCGTTGGCAGCGTCGAACGACTTCACGCACTCCCACGCGGCGTCCGCGTCGGCGATGTTGTTGTACGACAGCTCCTTGCCCTGCAGCTGCACGTAGTTGGCCAGCGCGCCGTCCACGGCCTTCAGGTCGCGGTAGAACGCGGCCGACTGGTGCGGGTTCTCGCCGTAGCGCATCTCCTGCACCTTCTCGAAGGCCAGGTTCAGCGTCTGCGGATAGGCGCTGCGGGCCTGGTGCGACTTGTCGGCGCCGAGGCTGGTCAGGTAATTTGTGATCGCACCGTCATATTGAGCGGTATGCGCGAAAACCTTGGTCGCCAGGCGGAAGTTGGTGTCGTAGCCGACGCTGTTGGCGTTGGCGCGCATCTCGTCCAGCACCACGGCGTAGTCGGCCGGGTCCACGATCACGGTCACGTCGCGGTGGTTCTTGGCCGCCGAGCGCAGCATGGTCGGGCCGCCGATGTCGATGTTCTCGATGGCGTCCGGCAGCGTGCAGTCGTCCTTGGCCACGGTCTGCTGGAACGGGTACAGGTTCACCACCAGCAGGTCGATGGTGGGGATCTGGTGCTCGGCCAGCGCGGCCATGTGCTCGGGCAGGTCGCGGCGGGCCAGGATGCCGCCGTGCACCTTCGGGTGCAGCGTCTTCACGCGGCCGTCCAGCATTTCCGGAAAGCCGGTGTAGTCGGCCACCTCCGTCACGGGCAGGCCGGCGTCGGCCAGCAGCTTGGCGGTGCCGCCGGTGGAAAGCAGCACCACGCCGAGCGCGTTCAGGTCGCGCGCGAAATCGACGATGCCGGTCTTGTCGGAAACGGAGAGAAGGGCTTGCTTGATCATGGCTTGGGGGAACGCTTCAAAGTAAACCGTGTTGCTGCAGCTTCTTGCGCAGCGTGTTGCGATTGATGCCGAGATAGGCGGCCGCCAGCGACTGGTTGCGCTCGGCGCGCACCATCACGGCTTCCAGCAGGGGCCGCTCCACGGCCTCCAGCACCATGTTGTACATATTGGACGGCTCTTCGCCGTCCAGGTCGCGAAAGTAGGTATCCAGGCTGTCCCGGATACATTGATCGATGGCGTTGCGGCTCATGCGGCAAGCAATTCCTTGTTCTTGTTGTTGTCGGCGTTCTTATTTTCACCTTCGGCCGTGGCGTCGCCGTCTTCCACGTAGACCAGGCGGTCGGAAATCGCCGCCTGCTCGTCGAAGAAGGCATTCACGGCCTCCAGCTGCGCCGTGGTGGACTCCAGCGTGTTCATCCGATGCCGGAACAGGTTCGCGCCCTTGAGGCCGCGCGTGTACCAGGCAATGTGCTTGCGCGCGGTGCGCACGCCGGTGAACTCGCCGTAAAACGCGTAGTGGTCGGCCAGGTGATGGTTCATGATCGCGCGGATCTCGGCCACCTCGGGCGACGGCAGCATCTCGCCGGTCGCCAGGAAGTGTTCGATCTCGCGGAACAGCCACGGCCGGCCCTGCGCCGCGCGGCCGATCATGATCGCGTCCGCGCCGGTGGCGGCCAGTACCTGGCGCGCCTTCTGCGGCGACGTGATGTCGCCGTTGGCCACCACGGGAATCCGGATCGACTGCTTGACCGCCGCAATCGTCTCGTACTCGGCCTCGCCGTGATACAGGTCCGCGCGCGTGCGCCCGTGGATCGTCAGCATGCTGATGCCGGCGTCTTCCACCAGGCGCGCCACGCGCAGCGCATTCTTGTGCTCGCGGTCCCAGCCGGTGCGGATCTTCAGCGTCACGGGCACGCGGTCGCCCACGGCGGCCACCACGGCCTCGACGATGCGCACCACCAGCGGCTCGTTCTGCAGCAGCGCCGACCCGGCCGCCACGTTGCAGACCTTCTTGGCCGGGCAACCCATGTTGATGTCGATGATCTGGGCGCCCCGGTCCACGTTGTAGCGGGCCGCCTCGGCCATCATCCCCGGCTCGGCGCCAGCGATCTGCACCGAGATCGGCTCCACCTCGCCCGCGTGGTTGGCGCGGCGCATGGTCTTCTCGCTCTTCCACAGCTGGGCGTTGGACGCCACCATCTCGGACACCGCGTAGCCCGCGCCCAGCTGCTTGCACAGCTGCCGGAACGGCCGGTCCGTCACCCCGGCCATGGGGGCGACGAACAGGTTGTTGCGAAGACGATGCGGACCGATCTGCACGATAGGAATAGCGAAGGGAACAGGTGCCCGGAGACGGGTTTGCGTCACTCGGCACGTTCGGTAAACAGGTACTGGGGGAAGGCGCGAGGGCGGGATTTTACCGCCAAACGGACCGGGTTGCCCAAGAAATGAGCAAATATCATGGATGACGGGGGCGGGCCATGCCTGCGTGGCACGGCCGCCCCGCCCGCCGCGACTGGGATGTCAGCGGCGCGCGCCGTACATCATGTGCCGCGCCAGCGCGTCCTTGAGCGGCGCCACGCAGGCCAGCGCCGCCAGCGACGCCCCGCGCGCATGGGCCGCCAGCGGCCCGCCGACGCCAAAGACGCGCGGCAGCAGGTCGGTCACGCCGATGGTCATGGCCCGGTCCACACGGTGGCGGCTGGCGAAGGCCAGCAACGCCTGCGGCGTGCAGCCGGCGCGCAGCGAGTCGGCCAGCGCGAAGGCATCGCGCAGGCCCAGGTTCAGTCCTTGTCCGGCCACCGGATGCAGCGTCTGCGCGGCGTTGCCGACCGCCGCGATGCGGCCATCGACGGTCACCGGCGCCGCGTTCAGCCCCAGCGGGAACGCGTGGCGCTTGCCCACCAGCGTGAAACGGCCCATGCGCGAGCCGAACGCCTCGCCCAGTTCTTCGGCGAATTCGGCCTCGGAAAGCGCCAGCCGCCGCATGGCCGTATCAGGCGGGCAGCACCAGACCAGCGCGTAGCCGGCAGTGCCGTGTTCGTCATGCGGCAGCAGCGCGAGCGGCCCTTCCTCGGTGAAGCGCTCCCACGCCCAGCCGGGGCGAGGTTGCGTACACGTCACATGACCGATGATGGCCGTCTGCTGGTAGTCGCGCCGCCGCGAGGGTTCGGCGCCGCGCGCCAGCCGCTGCGTGCGCTGGTGGAACAGTCCGCCTTCGGCCTGCACGGCGATGCGCGCCGTGAGCGCCATGGGCAGCCCGACCTGATCGGCATGCGAGGTGCCGCTCAGCCGCACCAGCGCCGCGTCTTCCTGCCGATCGGCCTTGGCGTCCTTGGTGTCCTGCGCGATGTCGTCGATGCGCGTCTCGAACAGGCGCGCCAGACGGCCCGGCGCAGCCTCCGCAGCCCGCGCCAGCGCGCGTTCCAGCGTCTGGCACAGGTCGCCGTAGCGCACGACATAGCCGAGCGCCGGCACGCCGTAATCGTCGTGATGCAGTTTCACGTGGCCAAAGCGCCCGCGCTGCGACACATGAATGTGCTCGATGGGTTGCACCGGCATCGGCCACGCGCCAATCTGCTCCAGTAGCTGGCGGCTGCCGTGCGACAGCGCAATCGCCCGTGGGTCCCGCGCGGCGCGTGCCGGCGTGGCCGCATCGATCAGCACGATCCGCCACGGCGTGGTGCGCAAGAGCTGCGCCGCCAGCGCCAGGCCGACCGGCCCGCCGCCAACGATGGCAATGTCGAACGGCTCAGGGCTGGGCGCCGGACTGTGGCTGGGACTGGTGTTGGGACTGGTGCTGGTGCTGGGCGTCGGGGTCACGGTGCTTGTCATCAGGAGCTTCCTCGCCGGATTGGGCAGTCTCGGCCGCGTTTGCTGCATTGGCCGCGGCGCGCTTCCACAGCACGGCATCCGTGCGTGACTTGCCGGCAGCGGCATCGCGCAGCGCGTTGTCGAGCTTCTGCTGGCTGAAGCCGGGCAGCGCCTGCAGGTGCGCCACCAGCGCATCGCCGTTGGCGGCGTCCAGCGGGGCCACGCAGCCCTGCTTGCTCTCGGCGTCGCCGGCCAGGATCAGCCAGGCGGCACCGGCCCAGGGCGCGCGGTCGGAAACGCGCACGATCACACGTTCCAGCGCCGCCCAGGCGAGTTCCTCGCGCTGGCCGTCAGGACGATGCACGACCAGGCGGTCGTCATACAGATTGATCACGAACGGCTCGCCCGGCACCACTTGCCGCGCTGCTGCGGGCTTGCTGGAATGCGTATATTGCGTGCCGCCACCGCTGAACAGCTTGCGGAGCAGGGTCTTCATCGTGCGAAATCTCCCAGGTTGTCGCGCATCAGCGCCTCGATCTCATCGGCCTTGACCGGCACGCCGCGCGTGAGCAGGTCGCAGTCGCCGGTGGTGACGACGGCGTCGTCCTCGATCCGGATGCCGATATGCCAGTAGCGCTCCGGCACGTTTTCGGCCGGGCGCACATAAATACCAGGTTCGATGGTCAGCACCATGCCGGGTTCCAGCGGCCGCCACGGCCGCTCGCCCTCATGGCCGGCGGGCAGCGGGCCCGGCGTGCGGTACTCGCCCACGTCGTGCACGTCCATGCCCAGCCAGTGGCCGGTGCGGTGCATATAGAAGCGGCGATAGCTGCCGCTGGCCAGCACGTCGTCCAGCGTGCCCTCCTTGTTGCGGTCGAGCAGGCCGGTGTCGAGCATGCCCTGCGCCAGCACTTTCACGGCGGCGTCGTGCGGCACGTTGTACGGCACGCCGGCGCGCGTCTGGGCGATGGCGGCTTCCTGCGCGGCCACCACCAGGTCGTACAGCTCGCGCTGGGCGGGCGAGAAGCGGCCCGAGACCGGGAAGGTGCGGGTGATGTCGGAGGCATAGCCGTCGAGTTCGCAGCCGGCGTCGATCAGGCACAGGTCGCCATCGCGCAATTCGGCCGGGCCGGCGCGGTAGTGCAGCACGCAGGCGTTCGGGCCGGTGGCCACGATCGAGTTGTAGGCCACGCTCTGCGCGCCATGGCGGCGGAATTCGTAGAGCAGTTCGGCTTCGAGGTGATATTCCTTGAGCCCGGCGCGCGAGGCGCGCATGGCCCGCACGTGCGCCTGGGCGGAGATTTCGCCCGCGCGGCGCATGATCGCCACCTCGCCGGCGTCCTTGAACAGCCGCATTTCGTCGAGGAGGGTGCGCACGTCGAGCGCGGCGGACGGCGCGGCCACGCCGGCGCGGCCCTGCATGCGCACGGCGTCGAGCCAGCCGCGCACCTTCAGGTCGGTCTCGGCCGAGGCAGCGAGCGGATACGCCACCTGGGCGCGATTGGCCAGCAGCGGCGGCAGCAGGGCGTCGATTTCCTCCACCGAGTGCGCCTCGTCCAGGCCGAACGCGGCGCGCGCGCCTTCGGGGCCATGGCGGAAGCCGTCCCAGATCTCGCGCTCCTCGTGCTTGGGGCGGCAGAACAGGATGCTGCGGTCCGCGCCGGGGCCGTCCCCGGGCGCGCCGGCCACCAGCACCAGCACGGCCTCGGGCTCGGTGAAGCCGGTCAGGTAATAGAAATAGCTGTCGTGACGATAGGGATAGTCGCTGTCACGGTTGCGCATGGCCTCGGGCGCGGTGGGCACGATGGCCACGCCGCCGCCGCCGGCGCGCAGGTGTTGCAGCACGCGGGCGCGGCGGTCGCGGCAGGCGCCAAGCAGGGCGGAGTCGGGTGCGGACATGGAGTGGGTGGCGAGGTGGCGAGGTGGGGAATGATGCCGATTCTAAACCCGTCGGCGTGCGGGTGGCCCCCTGGGAGCCTGGCCGGTGGCGCGGGCGCCTCAGGCGCGGCCGCCGGTGCCCGTGGCGGGCGCGCCCGGTTCGGCGCCTAATCCGGCGCGCAGTTCCGTATCCAGCGCGGCCAGCTGCGCCGGCGTGCCGACGTTCTCCCAGCGCCCGTCGAAACGTTCGCCGGTGGCATCGCCGCTGGCAATCGCGGCGCGGTAATAAGGCGTCATCGCCACTTTCTGGCCCGGCGCGATCTCGCGGAACAGGCGCGTGTCGTACAGGCCGATATTGCCGAAGGTCAGCGATTCGCCGTCCCCTGCCTGATCGGGCAGCCGCAGCAGGCCATCGCCAGCCAGCGCGAAGTCGCCGCGCGGGTGGAAGGGCGGATTCGGCACCATCACCAGGTGCATCATCGGGCGCACCGCGCCGGCCATGGCGCGGGCGCGTGGCAGCAGCGTGGCGTAGTCGAAGTCGCAGAAGATATCGCCCGACACGGCCAGGAAGATCTCGCCGGCGTCGGGGTTGGTCGTCAGCAGCGGCAGGGCCTTGGCGATGCCGCCGGCGGTCTCCAGCGCGCTGCCTTCGGCCGACCAGTGCAGGCGCACGCCGAAGCGCGAGCCGTCGCCGAGCGCCGTTTCCAGCTGCTCGCCGAGCCAGGCATGGTTGATCACGATGTCGGTCAGGCCGGCGCGCGCCAGCGCCTCGATCTTCCAGACGATCAGCGGCTTGCCGCCCACGTGCAGCAGCGGCTTGGGGCAGGTATCGGTCAGCGGACGCATGCGGTCGCCGCGTCCCGCCGCGAAGATCATCGCTTTCAGGGTGTTCACAACCAATACTCCAGGGCGATCAGCGTGGCCATGCCGCCGGCAATCGTCCAGCCCACGCTGCGCGTGTAGGCGGCGATGACGATGGCCACCAGCCCGGCCGCGAGCCGGGTGTTATAGGGGCTCAGGTAGAGCGCGCCGTCGTGCATCAGCAGGTCCGGGGCGATCAGCGCCGAGAGCATCGCCGCCGGCACGAACTGGAGCGCGGTGCGGAACCAGGACGGCAGCCGCACGCGGCCTTCCACGGCGATGAACGACAGCCGGATCAAGTACGTAGCCAGCCCGGCGCCCAGGAACACCCACAGCAAGGTCATCGGATTCATGCCGCCGGCTCCTTGCGCGGGCTGCGGCGCGGCGTGGGGTGCCCGCGCCCGAGCAGCAGCATGCCCGCCGCGATGCCGCCCAGCGCGGCCACCATCAGGCCCAGCTTGTGCGGCAGGCCGAAGCAGGCCACCGCCAGCGCCGTGGCCACCAGCGCGGCAGCCACGTGGGCGCGGTGCTTCAGGTTCGGCACGATGATGGCGATGAAGGTCAGCGGCAGGAAGAAATCGAGCGGCCAGTCCTGCGGCACCTGCGCGCCGACCAGCACGCCGGCCAGCGTGGAGAGCTGCCAGCTCGACCACAGCGAGAAGCCGGCGCCGAAGTAGAACCAGTGGCGGTAGCGCGCCCGTTCGCCGGTATCGCCCAGGCGGCGCGTCATGGCGGCGAAGGCTTCATCGGTCAGCAGGTAGGCCACCAGCGCCTTCCAGCGGCGCGGCAGCGGCGCCAGCGAGGGGGCGATGGTGGCCGAATAGAGCGCGTGGCGCAGGTTGACCATCGCCACGGTAAAGGCGATGACCAGCGCCGGCGTGCCGGCGGACCAGAGCTGGGTCAGGATCATCTGGGAGGCGCCGCCGAACACGATGGCGCTCATCGCGCAGGCCAGCCAGGCGGGCATGCCGGCATTGACCGCCAGCACGCCATAGATCAGGCCGAACGGCACCACGCCGAGCAGCATCGGCGCCAGCGCGCGCACGCCGGCCCACCATTCCCCGCCACGGGTGACCGGCGCGGGGCTGGGCGATGCAGGATCAGCGGGGGTGGCGCTCAAAACGTGAACCCGGCGGGGCGCTCGGTGCCTTCCAGGGCATCGAGCAGCCGCACCAGCTTGCGCAGTTCGGTGTAGCGGCCGGCCACGTTGCGCGTGTACTTGAGCACCAGCGGCAGGTTGGCGAGGTAGCCGTCCTTGCCATCGCGGTGGTACAGGCGGGCGAAGATGCCGAGCACCTTCAGGTGGCGCTGCAGGCCCATCCACTCGAAATCACGGTAAAAGTCGCCGAAATCGGCGGTCAGCGGCAGCCCGGCCTTGCGCGCGCGTTCCCAGTAGCGGATCAGCCAGTCGAGCTGCTGCTCTTCGTCCCATTCTATATAGGCGTCGCGCCAGAGCGAGACCGCGTCATAGGTGGCCGGGCCGATCACGGCGTCCTGGAAGTCCAGGATGCCGGGGTTGGCGCCATCGTCCAGGACCATCAGGTTGCGCGAGTGATAGTCGCGGTGGACGTAGACCTGCGGCTGGGCCAGGTTGTTGGCCAGCACGGCGTCGAAGACTTCGCGCAGGTCGGCCTGCTGGGCACCGGTCAGCGTGGCGCCCAGGTGGCGGCCCACGTACCACTCGGGGAACAGGTCCAGCTCGCGCTGGAGCAGGGCGCGGTCATAGGCGGGCAGCGTGCCGGGGCGGGTGGCCAGCTGGATCCTGACCAGCGCGGCGGCGGCATCGTCATAGAGGCCGCGCGCGGACGAGGCGTCCAGCTTCGACAGGTAGGTCTGGCTGCCGAGGTCGGCCAGCAGCAGGAAGCCCTGCGTGAGGTCCTGGGCCAGCACGGTGGGCACGGTCACGCCGGCCTCGCCGAACAGCCCGGCCACGTGGATGAACGGCCGGCAGTCCTCGTGCGCGGGCGGGGCGTCCATGACGATGGCCGTCGGATGGGCGGCATGGCCGGTGCGCACGCGGAAGTAGCGGCGGAAGCTGGCGTCGGCGGATGCCGGGGCACAGGAGTCGGGGTCGATCGACCATGCGGCGCCGAGCCCGGCGACCCAACTCTTGAGCTGGGCGATGCGCGGGTCGGAGGTTGGGTCGTGAATAAGTGCTGCCATGCCGGATTGGGTGGATACGATGCCCCGTATAATACCCGACCAGACCCGGGCGCCGGGTGGCCCCCGGGAGGGGCCTTTGTTGCCCCGCAGCCTGCTCCGGCAAGGGTTGGCGGGAAGTACGGAACCGTTCGCGGGGCCGCACCGCACCCGGCGCCGAGCCGACCGATAACCGTCCGCATGACCGAACAACAACGATCACCGCATCATCCGGCCACCCGATCGCCCGCGCTGCGCGGCCTGCCGCGGCGCATGCGTGCCGCTTTGCCGGCCAGCACCCTGCGCCCGCTCGTGCTGGCCATGGCGGGCCTGTCGGTGAGCGTGCACGCGCAATATGGCGCGGGCTCGGCCATTCCGAACATCGACATCGCCGAGCCGGTGGTCACCCAGACCCCCGAGCCGCCACCGCCCGCGCCGGAAGCCGGCGCGCTGGTGCCGCGCCTGGACGAGGCGCCGCCAAAGGCCGCCACTTCCAGCGCAATCGGCATCGCGCCGGGTTCGACCCCGTCGAACCCCAACGCCCCGGCCTATGTCTCGGGCGACAGCCTGACCGGCTTCAGCGAGAAAGGCGTGGCGCTCGAGGGCAATGCCGAGCTGCGCCGCGACGGCGCCGTGGTCAAGGGCGACAAGGTGACCTATGACCAGGACACCGACGAGGCCCATGCCACGGGCAACGTGCGCCTGTCCAAGAGCGGCACGCTGGCCGTCGGCCCCGAGGCCAGGCTGCGTGTGGAGGCCAACGAGGGCTACATGCTCTCGCCCGACTACTATTTCCACCAGACCGGCGGCGCGGGCAGCGCGGAGCGCATCGACTTCATCGACCCGGACCGCAGCACGATGAAGAAGGCGTCGTACACGACCTGTTCGCCCGACAATGCCGACTGGTACTTCAGCGCGAACCGCATCGACATCGACAACGACCGCCAGGTGGGCACCGCCTACGGCGGCGTGCTGCGCTTCTTCAACGTGCCGATCGCCGGCGCGCCGGCGTTCTCGTTCCCGCTGAACGACGAGCGCCGCAGCGGGGTGCTGGCGCCGCTGATGGGGTACGGCTCCAAATCGGGTCTCGACCTGACGGTGCCGTACTACTTCAACCTGGCGCCGAACCGCGACCTGACGCTCTATCCGCGCCTGCTCAGCTCGCGCGGCGTGCAGCTGGGCGGCGACTACCGCTACCTTGGCGACGGCTACTCGGGCCGCCTGCGGGCCGAATTCCTGCCAGACGACCGGAAGGCCGAGCGCGACCGCTGGGCGTATTCGTTCCAGCACACCCAGCGGATCATTCCGGGCATGACGGCGTATGCCAACGTCAGCAAGGTGTCCGACGACCAGTACCCGGACGACCTGACGCGCTCGGTCTCGCAGTCCACGCTGCGCCAGTACACGCAGGAAGGCGGCGTGATCTACAACTGGCAGGACTTCACGTTCATGGCGCGGGTGCAGAAGTTCCAGACGCTGCGCCCCAGCGAGCCGTCCTACGAGCGCGAGCCGCAGGTGAACGGCCGCTACACGCGCTATGACTTCGGCGGCTTCGATATCTCGGTGGAAGCCGATTACACCCGCTTCCGGATCCCGCTGACGTCCACCGGCTTCCAGCAGCCCGAGGGTGACCGCGCCTTCATCCAGCCGGTGATCAGCTATCCGATCATCCGCCCGGGCTGGTTCGTGACGCCGAAGGTGATCTTCAACGCCGCGCAGTACAACATGGACGCCGGCACCAACACCACCGGCGCGCAGACCTCGTTCGGCCGCGCCATTCCCACGGTGAGCCTGGACTCGGGCATGGTGTTCGACCGCGCGGCGCCCGGCGTGAGCAAACTGTTCGGCGTGAACTACACCCAGACGCTGGAACCGCGCCTGTTCTACGTCTACACGCCGTTCCGCGACCAGAGCCAGTTCCCGCTGTTCGATACTGTCCAGTCAGATTTTGGCTACGGGCAGATCTTCAGCGAGAACGCGTTCACCGGTAATGACCGCATCGCCGACAACAACAAGCTCACGGCGGGCGTGACCACGCGCCTGATCGAGTCCGATACCGGCATCGAGCGCTTCCGCGGCACGCTGGCGCAGCGCGTGGACTTCACCGGCCAGCGCGTGCAGCTGACCGGCACGTCCACAGATACCAAGCCGAGCTATTCTGACTTGCTCGCAGCTACCACGATCCAGCTGTTCCGCGGCTACTATCTCGATGCGGGCATCCAGTACAGCCCCGAGGACAACCGCGTGAACTACTCGAACGTGGCGTTCGCCTGGCGGCCGGAGTCGCGCAAGCTGGTCAACGTGGGCTACCGCTACCGCCGGCCGACCTCGGTGACCGACAACTCGGCCATCGACCAGTTCGAGCTGTCGAGCCAGTGGCCGATCACGCGCCGCACCTACGGCATTGGCCGGGTGGCGTTCGACCAGACCGCCAACCAGCTGGTGGATGCGCTGGCCGGCATCGAATACGCCGCCGACTGCTGGGTGGGACGCGTGGTATACCAGCGTTTCCGCAACACCACGCAGGGCTATACCGGCCGGTTCTTCCTGCAGGTGGAATTCCGCGGGTTGTCCAAGATCGGTTCCAACCCGCTGGACATGCTGCGCCTGAACGTGCCGGGCTACGAGCCTGTTACCGCACGTCCGGTGCCCACGTCCCAGTACGATCACTATGAATGACGGACCAAGATGAAACGTCGAGCTCTTAACGCGCTGTCCCGTATGAATCGCCAGAACGCCTGCCAGCACCTGCTGCTGTCCGTGGTGCTCGCCACGCTCGCCGCGCCGGCGGCGGCCCAGCTCAAGGCGCCGGGTGGCCGCGCATCGGGCATCTTCCTGCCACAGGCCGGCCCGCAGACCGCCGCGCCGCCGAGCGAGCCGCAGATGGGCGTGCCGCAGCCGGGCCAGAAGCGCTCGCAGCTTGTCGATGAAGTGGTGGCGGTGGTCAACAACAGCGTGATCACGCGGCGCGAGCTGCTGGACCGCGCCGACGAGATCGAGAGCCAGCTGCGCGCGGCGCAGCGCGAGGTACCACCGCGCGCCGACCTGCTGGGCGAAGTGCTCGAGCGCCTGGTGATGGAGCGCGTGCAGACGCAGGCCGCGCAGGACGCCGGCATCCGCGTGACGGACCAGGAAGTGGACCGCGCCATCGAGTCGGTGGCGCAGCAGAACAAGCTGTCCGCCACCGAACTGCGCAGCCGTGTGGAAGCCAGCGGCATGAGCTGGACCAAGTATCGCGACGAACTCCGCAAGCAGGTGCAGGTGATTCGCCTGCGCGAGCGCGAGGTTGACTCCAAGGTGCAGGTCTACGACGGCGAGATCGACAATTACCTCGCCGCGCGCAAGGGCGGCGCCGCGCCGGCCGGACCGACCGAGTACAACGTGGCCCAGATCCTGATCCGCGTGCCCGAGAACGCGTCCGACGCCCAGAAGGCCGAGCTGAAGACCAAGGCCGAGGGCCTGCTGAAGCAGGCGCAGGGCGGGGCGGACTTCGCCGCGCTGGCCAAGGCCAACTCGGAAGCGCCCGAGGCGGCGCAGGGCGGCGCGCTCGGTTTCCGCGAGATCGGCCGCCTGCCGGCGCTGTTCGCCAACGCCGTGGTGGACCTCCAGCCCGGCGCACTGGTGCCCGAGGTGGTGGAGTCGGCCAACGGCTTCCACGTGATCCGGCTGATGGCCAAGCGCGCCGCGCCGGCCGCCGACCAGCCGCAGGCCAGCGAGCGCATCACGCAGACCCAGGTGCGCCACATCCTCGTGCGCACCGGCCCGAACATGCCCGAGGCCGAGGCACGTCGCCAGATGACGACGATGCGCGACCGCCTCACGCACGGCGGCGACTTTGCCGACTTCGCGCGGCGCTTCTCGCAGGACGGTTCGGCCCAGCAGGGCGGCGACCTGGGCTGGGTCTCGTCGGGCGAGCTGGTGCCCGAGTTCGAGCAGGCCATGAACCGGCTGCGTCCGGGCGAGATCTCCGAACCCGTGGTTACCCAGTTCGGCGTGCACCTGATCCAGGTGATGGATCGCCGCGAGACCGAGGTGTCGGCGGAGAAGCAGCGCGACTTCGCCCGTGCGGAAGTCCGGGAGCAGAAGCTGCGCGCCGCCTATGATGACTGGGTGCGCCAGCTTCGCAGCGCGGCGTACGTGGAATACCGCATCAACCGCCAGCGCTGATCCGCGGAAACCGCCGGCACCTTCCCCACCGCCCATCCATGCCCGACCCGCTTGCGCTAGCCATTACCACCGGAGAACCTGCCGGCATCGGCCCCGACATCACGATCGGGGCGCTGCTGCAGCTTGCCGGCAGCAATGGCAACCGCAACGGGCACTACCGCTTCCATGTGCTGGGGGATGCCCGTCTGCTGGCCAGCCGGGCCGCAGCGCTGGGCGTCGGGCATGCCTGGACCCGCCAGATCGGCGAGGGCGGGGTGGTGGTTGAGGATGTGCCGCTCGGCGTGCAGAGCGAGCCGGGCAGGCTTGACGCCCGCAACGGCCGCTACGTGCTGGCGCTGCTCGATGCCGCCATCGACGGCCTGCAGGCCGGCAAATACGCGGCGATGATCACCGCGCCGGTGCAAAAGAGCACGATCAACGACGCGGGCGTGCCGTTCACCGGCCACACCGAATACCTGGCCGAGCGCGCCGCCGTGCCGCGCGTGGTGATGATGCTGGCCGGCCCGCAGCCCGCCCACGACAACGCCATGCTGCGCGTGGCGCTGGCCACCACCCACCTGCCGCTGCGCGCGGTGCCGGACGCACTCGACATCCCGATGCTGGTCGAGACGCTGACCATCGTCGATACCGACCTGCGCCGCCACTTCGGCATCGCCCGGCCGCGCATCCTGGTGACGGGCCTCAACCCGCACGCGGGCGAGAGCGGCCACATGGGGCGCGAGGAAATCGACGTGATCGCCCCCGCGCTGGCCCAGGCCTGCGATGCCGGCATCGACGCCCGCGGCCCCTATCCGGCCGACACGCTGTTCCAGCCGCGCCATCTGCGCGACGCGGACTGCGTGCTGGCGATGTACCATGACCAGGGACTGGCGCCGCTCAAGTACGGTACCTTCGGGCACGGCGTGAACATCACGCTGGGCCTGCCCTTTATCCGCACCTCGGTGGACCACGGCACCGCGCTCGACCTGGCCGGCACCGGCCGCGCCGAGCACGGCAGCATGATCGAGGCCATCCGCAGTGCCATTACCATGGCTGGCCACGCCAACGGGCGCCACCACGACGGCAATGCCGGCGTGTGGCCCGCCACCCGCTGACGGCCAGCCGCAGACACCATGCGTTCAAACGTGCACCAGGGCCATGTGGCCCGCAAACGATTCGGACAGAACTTTCTGGTCGATGACGGCATCATCCACGGCATCGTCGGCGCGATCGATCCGCAACCGAATGACATCGTGGTCGAGATCGGCCCGGGCCTCGGCGCGCTGACCGACCCGCTGCTCGAGCGCCTGCCGCAGATGCAGGTGGTGGAGCTGGACCGCGACCTCGTGGACCGCCTGCGCCGCCGCTATAGCGACCGGCTGGTCGTGCACGCCGGCGACGCGCTGGCGTTCGACTTCGGCAAGCTGCACGAGACCGGCCGCCCGCTGCGCATCGTCGGCAACCTGCCGTACAACATTTCCAGCCCGCTGCTGTTCCACCTGATGGACTACGCGGACCAGGTGCGCGACCAGCACTTCATGCTCCAGAAGGAAGTGGTGGAGCGCATGGTGGCGGAGCCGGGCAGCAAGGCCTTCGGGCGGCTGTCGATCATGCTCCAGGTGCGCTACCACATGGAACATGTGCTTGATGTGCCACCCGGATCGTTCAATCCGCCGCCCAAGGTCGATTCCGCCGTGGTGCGCATGATCCCGTGGCCGCGTGGCGAGGATGGCCGGCTGCGCTCGCCGTACCCCGCCTGCGACGCGGGCGTGCTCGGCGACGTGGTGACCGCCGCGTTCTCGCAGCGCCGCAAGGTGCTGCGCAACACGCTCTCGTTCCTGCGCGACCAGGTGGACTTCGACAAGCTCGGCTTCGACCTCGGCCGCCGCGCCGAGGAAGTGCCCGTGGCCGAGTATGTCGAACTGGCGCGCACCGTCGGCGACAGCGCCGCGCCCCGCGCGCGCGGCGTGGCCTGATTCCCCCGCAGTTTTCCGAATTTTCCGAATTTTCCGAATATCTCGAAGTTCCAGCGACGCTTATGACCGCCAACACGCCAACCGCGAAAACCGACCCGCGTCCCGTCATCCTGACCGGTGACCGTCCCACCGGCCCGCTGCACCTGGGCCACTTCGTCGGCTCCCTCAAGAGCCGCGTCGCCCTGCAGGACTCGCACAAGCAGTACGTGCTGCTGGCGGACACGCAGGCCATGACCGACAACGCGCACGATCCGGACAAGGTGCGCCGCAACGTGCTGGAGGTGGCGCTGGACTACCTGGCCGTCGGCATCGACCCGGCCAAGACCACGATCACGGTGCAGTCCCACCTGCCCGCGCTGGCCGAACTGACGCTGATGTACCTGAATTTCGTCACGGTGGCGCGGCTCGAGCGCAACCCGACGATCAAGGAAGAGATCCAGGCGCGCGGGTTTGGCCGCGACATCCCGGCGGGCTTCCTGTGCTATCCGGCCTCGCAGGCCGCGGACATCACCGGCTTCAAGGCCGTGCTGGTGCCGGTGGGCGAGGACCAGGCGCCGTTGATCGAGCAGACCAACGAAATCGTGCGCCGGATCAACCATCAGGTGGGCCGTGACGTGCTGCCCGAGGCCGCCGCGCTGATCCCCAAGCATGGCCGCCTGCCGGGTGTCGATGGCAAGGCCAAGATGAGCAAGTCGCTGGGCAACGCGATTCCGCTGGGCGCTTCGCCCGAGCAGATCAAGGAAGCGGTGCACCGCATGTACACCGACCCGAACCACCTGAAGGTGTCCGATCCGGGCCAGGTGGAGGGCAATGTCGTGTTCACCTACCTCGATGCGTTCGACCCGAACGTGGAGGAAGTGACCGAGCTGAAGGACCACTACCGCCGTGGCGGCCTGGGCGACATGGTGCTCAAGCGGCGTGTGGAAGGCATCCTGCAGGAGATGCTGCGCCCGATCCGCGAGCGCCGCGAGGAACTGGCCAAGGACCCGGGCTATGTGTTCGAGATCCTGCGCAAGGGCACGGCCGAAGCGCGCGAACTGACCCAGCAGACGCTGGAAGAGGTGCGCGACGCGCTGGGCATGTTCTCGTTCCCGCGCTAAGTCGTTCGACAGCAGGCACCTGGCATCAGGCCAGGTGCCTGCTGGTGCCTCAGCTCTTCCGGTTCACCAGCACGATCCCCAGCAGCACCAGCACCGCCGCCGCGCCGAAGCGCAGGCCCACGGCGTCGTGCATCAGCAGCACCCCGAAGGCCACGCCGAACAGCGGTGTCAGGAACGAGAACACCGACAGCCGCGACGCCAGGTACTGCCTGAGCAGCCAGAACCAGGTCAGGTAGCTCGCAAACGCGATCAGCACCGACTGGTAGAACAGGCTTGCCACCACCATCCCGTTGACTTCCACCCGCCCGGCCTGACCCGCCGCCAGCGCCATCGCCAGCAGCAGCACCGCCGAGACCGCCAACTGGTACAGCAGCGTCTTGCTGGCCGGGGCGCTGGAGAGCGAACTGGCGCGCACGACGATGGTCGTGGCCGCCCAGAGCGCGCCGGCTACCACGCCCAGCGCGTCGCCGAGCAGGGTGCTGGCGTGGGCCGAGGTGGCCGCGATGCCATCGACAAAGGCCAGCGCCATGCCGCAGAACGCCAGCACCACGCCCAGCCACTGGCCGCGCCGCAGGTGCTCGCCGGGCACGAAGAGGTGCAGGCCCAGCGCGGTGAAGATCGGCGCGGTGTAGAGAAACACGGCCATGCGCGAGGCCGTGGTGTGGCCCAGCCCGACGAAGATGCAGAAGAATTCGGCGCCGAACAGCAGCCCGGCCACCAGCCCCGGGCGCAGCGTGCCGTCGCGCTGCCACAGCGGCGTGCCGCGCCAGGACGCGAAGGCGAACACCAGTAGTGCGGCGATAGCCGAGCGCACGCCGGCCTGGAGCACGGCGCCCATTAGCGGCGCCGTCACCTTGATCACCACCTGTTGCAGGCCCCAGGCGGCGCACAGCAACACCATCAGGCCGATGGCCGTGCCGTCCAGCGGGCGCCGCAGGGCTTGCGTGCTCATCGCGCCGGCTTACGGGCGCGACGCGTCGCGCGTCGAATGCCGCTCGATCAGCTCGATCTTGTAGCCGTCCGGGTCCTCGACGAAGGCGATCACCGTGGTGCCGCCCTTGACCGGACCGGCCTCGCGCGTGACCTTGCCGCCCGCCGCGCGAATGCGCTCGCAGGCCGCCGCCGCGTCTGGGGTTTCCAGCGCGATGTGGCCGTAGGCGGTGCCCAGGTCGTACTGGTCCACGCCGTAGTTGTAGGTCAACTCCAGCACGGCCGTCTCGCTCTCGGGGCCGTAGCCGACGAACGCCAGGCGGTACTTGTATTCGGGGTTGTCGCTCTCGCGCAGCAGCTGCATGCCGAGCACGCGCGTGTAGAAGTCGATGGAGCGCTGGTAGTCGCCAACGCGGAGCATGGTGTGGAGGAGTCGCATGGGGAGCCTTTTTCTGGAATTCGTAGGATTGCGAGGCCGTATTTTAGTCCGGATGGCGCGGCCTCGCCGGCGGCTCCCCGCCTCGCCGGGCGTCAGAACGTCGGCAGCAGCTCGGGCGGATGCGCGCGTAGCTGGGCGCGGGCGTCGCGGAACTCGGGAAAGATCGATTCCACGGTCTCCCAGAAACGCGGGCCGTGGTTCATTTCCTTGAGGTGCGCCAGTTCGTGCGCGGCCACGTAGTCGATCATCGACAGCGGGAAATGCATGAGCCGCCAGTTCAGGCGGATCTTGCCGTCGGCGGTGCAGCTGCCCCAGCGCGTGGCGGCCGAGGTCAGCGCGAAGCCGGTGTGGCGCACGCCGAGCTTGTCGGCGTAGATTTCCAGGCGCTCCACCAGCAGGCGGCGCGCCTGGTGCTGGAGCCAGCCCTGCACGCGGTCCTTGATCTGCTGCTCGTCGGCATGCGTGGGCAGGGCCAGGTGCAGCACGCGCGTGTCGGCGTTGAACAGCAGCGCGCCGGCCGGCGAATCGAGCTGGAGCGTGATCGGCTTGCCCAGGAACGGCAGGCTCGCGCCCTCGCGCCATTGCACCGTGGGCAGCACGCGGCGGGCCTCGCGGTGGCGCCACTCGCCCAGCTTGTTGAAGATCCAGCGCTGCTTTTCGAGGATGGCGGACTCGATATCGGTCAGCGTGACCCAGCGCGGCGCCGTGATCGACAGCCCGCGGTCATCCACGGTAAAGCCGATGGTGCGCCGCGACGAGCGCTTGAGCGAGTAATGGAGCATGCGCTCGCCCACGTGCAGCGTGCGGCCGTTGGGCGGGGCGGGCGGCCAGGTGTCGGCCGGGGGCGTGTCCAGCGAGGGTGCCAGCAAGGCGGCATCCGCCGGGATCGATGACGGGGCAGGGCTGGGCGCGGCCTCCGCGAGCGGCAGTTCGAGCTGCGCGCCGGGGTTGTCGGGAGTGGGACGCAGCAGCTTCATGCGGCGGCTTCGCTGGCGGTGCGGCGATAGCTCTCGGGATCGATCCGGCGCATCTCGGCCTCGATCCACGCTTCCACTTCCTGGTTCAGCACGTCGGCGGTCTTGTTGGCCGACGGGATCGGCATGCCGATCGAGATCGTGATCAGGCCGGGGTACTTCAGGAAGGAGTTACGCGGCCAGACGCGGCCGGAGTTGACCGCCATCGGGATCACCCAGGCGCCGGTCTCCACGGCCAGCCGGGCGCCGCCGCTCTTGTAGCGCGGGTTCTCCTGGCCGGCGCGCGTGCGCGTGCCTTCGGGGAACATGATGATCCAGGCGCCTTCGGAGAGCCGCTCGCGGCCCTGGCGCGCGGCCGAGGCGAACGCGCGCGTGCCTTCCTTGCGGTTGATGTGGACCATCTTGAGCATGCCCAGCGCCCAGCCGAAGAACGGCACGAACAGCAGCTCGCGCTTGAACACGAAGCACAGCGGCTTGGGCATCAGCGCCACGTAGGCCACGGTTTCCCAGGCGGACTGGTGCTTGGAGAGCAGCACCACGGGCTTGTCGAGCATGGCGTGCATGCGCTCCATGCCCTCGATGCGGTAGCGGATGCCGCAGATCAGGCGGGCGGCCCAGATCACCAGCAGCGGCCAGCCGCGCACGAAGCGGAAGCGCCGGTCGGCGTTCATGAACGGGAAGGCGATGAAGCAGGCGCACGCGTAGGGCGGCGTGAGCACGATCAGGTACAGCGCGAACAGCAGGGAACGGATAAAGGTCATCAGTGTGGCCGGAATTCAGGGGGCGCTGGGCGCGGGTGACGAAAACGCCTTATGGGCGCCGTCGCCGGCAATCAGCCAGCGGGCGAACGCGGCCAGGTCGTCGTGGATGCGCGTGCCGGCGGGCAGCGTGCCCTTGTCGCGCGTCTTGACGCCCTTGCCGGTCAGGACCAGATGGGGGATGCAGCCAACCGCCACGCCGGCTTCGAGGTCGCGCAGGGAGTCGCCCACCACGGGCACGCCGCGCAGCTCCAGGCCGAAGCGCTCGCCGATCTGCTCGAACAGGCCCGACTTGGGCTTGCGGCAGTCGCAGTTGTCGGCAGCCGTGTGCGGGCAGAAGAACACCGCCTCCACGCGCCCGCCCAGGTTGGCCAGCCCCTTGTACAGCTTCTCGTGCATGGCATTCAGCGCGCTCATCTCGAACAGGCCGCGCCCGATGCCGGACTGGTTGCTCGCGATCACCACGCGGTAGCCGGCCTGGTTCAGCGCGGCGATGGCCTCCAGGCTGCCCGCGATCGGCACCCATTCGTCGGGCGTCTTGATGAAGTGGTCGCTGTCGAGGTTGACCACGCCGTCGCGGTCGAGGATCACAAAGCGGGGCTGGGACTGTGGCATCGCAGGGCTCCGGTCAGGCGGCCAGCTTGGAGATGTCCGCCACGCGGTTGGCCAGCGTGTGCAGCGTGGCCAGCAGCGCAAGCCGGTTCGCGCGCAGGCGCGCGTCCTCGGCCATCACCATCACGTCGTTGAAGAAGCGGTCCACGGCGTCGCGGAGCTGGGCCAGGTCGCGCAGGGCGCCGGTGAAGTCGCCGCCGGCGAAGGCCGCTTCCACACCCGGACGCACGCGTTCGATGGCGGCGTGCAGCGCGCCCTCGGCGTCTTCCTGGAACAGCGCCGTGTCGACCGTGCCGATGGCTTCGTCGGTCTTGCGCAGGATGTTGGTGATGCGCTTGTTGGCGGCGGCCAGCGCCTCGGCCTCGGGCAGCGCGGCGAAGGTGCGCACGGCTTCCATGCGGCCCAGCACGTCATGCAGCTGCTGCGGGCGCAGGCTCACCACGGCTTCCACCTCGTTGGTGGTGTAGCCCTTGTCCTTGAGGTAGCCGCGCACGCGGTCGAACAGGAAATCGGTGATGGCCTCGCGCGCCGGCTTGACGGCGGCGATGCCCGCGAACGCCTGCTCGGTCAGCGCCAGCAGGGTGTCCAGCGGCACCGCCAGCGGGCGCTCGATCAGCATGCGCAGGATGCCCAGCGCGTGGCGGCGCAGCGCGAACGGGTCCTTCTCGCCGGTGGGCTGGAGGCCGATGCCCCAGATGCCGACCAGCGTCTCGAGCTTGTCGGCCAGCGCCACGGCGGTGCTGACGGCACCCTCGGGCAGCGCGTCACCGGCAAAGCGCGGGCGATAGTGTTCCGAGCACGCCAGCGCCACCTCGTCGGCCTCGTCGTCATGACGCGCGTAGTAGGTGCCCATCGTGCCCTGGAGTTCGGGGAACTCGCCGACCATGTCGGTCAGCAGGTCCGCCTTGGCCAGTTCGGCGCCACGCATGGCGGCAGCCTTGTCCACGGCCACGCCGTGGGCGTTCATCGCGTCGGCAATATGGCCGGCGATCTGCTGCAGGCGCTGCACGCGGTCCAGCTGGCTGCCGATCTTGTTGTGGTAGACCACGTTGCCGAGCTGCGCCACGCGCGAGGCCAGCGTCTTCTTGCGATCCTGGTCGAAGAAGAACTTGGCGTCCGCCAGGCGCGGGCGCACCACGCGCTCGTTGCCGGTGATGATCGACTCGGGCGTCTCGGTGGCCAGGTTCGACACGATCAGGAAGCGGTTGCGCAGGTGGCCGGCGGCGTCGGTCAGCGCGAAATACTTCTGGTTGGTCTGCATGGTCAGGATCAGGCATTCCTGCGGCACGGCCAGGAAGGCTTCCTCGAAGTGGCAGGGATAGACCACCGGCCACTCGACCAGCGAGTTCACTTCGTCCAGCAGGGCGTCCGGCATGACCACCTGGTCGGCGCCGGCTGCCTTGAGCAGGGCGGTGCGGATGCGCTCGCGGCGGTCGGCATAGCTCGCCACCACGCGGCCCTTGTTCTCCAGCAGCGTGGCGTATTCCGCCGCGTGCGGGATCTCGATGCTGCCCGCCGACAGGAAGCGGTGGCCCTGCGTGACATTGCTGGCCGCCAGGCCGAGCACGGACACCGGCACGATCTCGGCGCCGAACAGCGCGATCAGGCTGTGCGCGGGGCGCACGAAGTGCACCGTGGTGCCGTCCGGGCGCTGGTAGCTCATCAGCTTCGGAATCGGCAGCTTGCCGAGCGCCTCGTCCAGCGCGGCCTGGAGGCCGTCGGCCAGCGTGGCCCCACGGGCGGTGTAGCGGTAGAACAGCGCCTCGGCCTTGCCGTCGGAGGCACGTTCCAGCGTCTGCCAGTCGATCTCGGCCACGCCGACGGATTTGGCCAGCGCGGCCAGTTTCTTGCCGAGCGGGGCGGTGGGGGCGCCGTTGGCGTCCAGCGCCACGGAGACGGGCAGGACCTTCTCGCGCTGCTCGCGGTCGGGGGCGCCGCGGCGCACGCCGGTCACCAGTGCGGCCAGGCGGCGCGGCGTGGCGAACGGGGTCACGCTGGCGCCGGCCTCGAGCAGGTCGCGCGCGCGCAGGCCGTCAGTCAGGCCTTGCGCGAAGGCATCGCCCAGGCGGGCGAGCGCCTTGGGCGGCAGCTCTTCGGTGAACAGTTCGATCAGCAGCGAATCGGTCATGGGTTGCGACATGAATCGTATCCAACGGGTATGAAAGGCGCGCGCTGTCAGCAGCGCGGCGCGAGATTGGGTTCCACGCCAGACAGCAGCCACAGGCCGTTCTGCTGGCGGAATTGCAGCGTGGTGTAGGCGCACTGCGCCACCACGCCGGAGGCGCCACGGGCGCCGGCGGCCGGAAAGCGTGCGTCGATGCGCTGCTGGCGGCGGTCATAGCGGATTTCGTCGATCCGTCCGCCCACCCAGAAATCGATCTTCTGCGGCAACTGCGCCGCTGAATAATAGTTGCGGACGGTGCGGCGCGAGCGGCCGTTGCGCTCTTCCCACGTGGCCCACTGCAGCGGGTAGCGGATGGCGCTCTCGTAGGTGCGCAGCGGCACGCGGTGCCAGCCGAGGTCGCGCGAGCCGGACAGGTCGCACGAGAACGAGCGCACCAGTTGCGTCCACTGGTCGATGCTCGCCAGCGACGGCTTCCAGTGCCGGGCGATGGCTTGCTGGAGCGCCTGCGGGTCGGCCTCGCAGATATTGGTGAGGTCGGCCGGCAGGTATAGCGCCTGCGGCACCGGGGTGGCGGCTGCGCGGGCGGCTGCCTGCGCGGCGCCGGACGCCAGCAGCCCGCCCAGCGACACCAGCGCCGCCAGCCACTTCAGGATGCCCGGCGCGGCGGGCATGCGTGCGCCGCGCACGCGCGAGGTCATGCGCGGGCCCCGTTGCCGCACATCGGGAAGCCGAGCGCTTCGCGCGAGTCGTAGTAGGCCTGCGCCACCTGACGCGACAGATTGCGGATCCGGCCGATGTAGGCCGCGCGCTCGGTCACGGAAATCGCGCCCCGGGCGTCGAGCAGGTTGAAGGTGTGTGCTGCCTTGAGCACCTGTTCGTAGGCCGGCAGCGCCAGACGCACGCCGGAATCCTTCTTCTGGCCGTCTTCGGTGGTCTCGCCCGTATCACCCATCAGCCGGCGGGCCTCGCCCTCGTGCTCGGAGAAATGGCGGAACAGGATCTCGGTGTTGCTGTGCTCGAAGTTGTAGGTGGACTGCTCCACCTCGTTCTGGTGATAGACGTCGCCATAGGTCAGGCGGCGCGTCTCGCCGTTCTCGACCCACTCGGTCCAGACCAGGTCATAGACGTTCTCCACCTTCTGGAGGTACATCGCCAGCCGTTCGATGCCGTAGGTGATCTCGCCGGTGATGGGCTTGCAGTCGATGCCGCCCACCTGCTGGAAGTAGGTGAACTGGGTCACTTCCATGCCGTTGAGCCAGACTTCCCAGCCCAGGCCCCAGGCGCCGAGCGTGGGGTTCTCCCAGTCGTCCTCGACGAAGCGGATGTCGTTCTGCTTGAGGTCCAGCCCCAGCGCCTCCAGCGAGCCCAGGTACAGGTCGAGGATGTTCTCGGGCGCGGGCTTCAGCACCACCTGGTACTGGTAGTAGTGCTGCAGGCGGTTCGGGTTCTCGCCATAGCGGCCATCCTTGGGGCGCCGCGACGGCTGCACGTAGGCCGCGCGCCAGGGCTCGGGGCCGATCGCGCGCAGGAACGTGTGCACATGCGACGTCCCGGCGCCGACCTCCAGATCGATCGGTTGCAGCAACGCGCAACCCTGCCGGTCCCAGTAGGCCTGCAGGGTAAGAATCATTTGTTGGAAGGTCAGCATAGGAAGACGAAAAAGAAAGCCGCCGGCAAGTGCACGAGCGGTCTCGTGCCAGGATTGCCAAACCCTGAATTCTATCGGGTTTTGGCCACAAGCCGACCGGAACAGGGGGCAATCCCGTACGTTGTGTCACGAAACGGGCCCCGGCGGCGGTGTCGGGCTTTCGCAACGGGTCGGGTAAATCCTGACACGCCATTCAGAACCCGCCGATAGGTGCCGATACTATTTTTGTATACAGTGGAACTACGCAGCCGCTTCAAAGCGCGCGGCTCCCGGGCAGCCTCCTCAGGGGGACAACCGCTCATAAAAGGTGTCCGGGCAACGATAACTTTTGGGGATTGGTCATGACGCTGCTTTCTCGCAAACCATATATTGTCGCCCTGGCCGTGATGGCCGCCGCAGCCGCGGTATCGGTAGCGACGTCGGTCCTGGGCTGATCCGCCCCGGGCCGTAAAGAAAACGGGCCCTTGGCCCGTTTTTTTCTTTGGCGATGGATTGGCGATGCGGCCCGCCGCTATGGGCGTGCCCGCCGCCGCGCGCCGAACGCCAGCGCGAGCACGGCCAGGCAGGCCGCCAGCGCCGGCACATTGCCCCAGCGCACGAAGGGGGTGAGCCCCTGCGTGCCCTGCACGGTGGCCGCCAGCGTGCCGAGCTGGAAGGTCGGCAGCCGCGCCTGTACCGAACCATCGGGCTTTACCACGGCCGTCATGCCGGTATTGGTCGCGCGCAGCATCGGGCGGCGCGTCTCCAGGGCGCGCATCCGCGAGATCTGGAGATGCTGGTCCAGCGCGATGGTGTCGCCGAACCATGCCAGATTCGTCACATTCGCCAGCATATTGGCCGGGGAAGGCTGCTGGCGCAGGGTGGCGGCGATTTCCTCGCCGAACAGATCCTCGTAGCAGATATTCGGCGCCACATGGATGCCGCGTACTGGCGCCGCCGGCTGGTCCAGCCCGCCGCGCCGGAAGTCGCCGAGCGGCATCTTCATCATGTCCACGAACCAGTGGAACCCGAGCGGGATGAACTCGCCGAACGGCACCAGATGGTGCTTGTTATAGCGATAAAGCGTGGGCTGTTCGGGCCCGATGGCGAACACGCTGTTGGTGAAGTCGACCGGTGAATCGGCCCCGGCCGCGCCGAACAGCACCGTGGTGCCAGTGGACTCCATGTACCGGCGCACCGCCTGGGCGATATCCACCGGCAGTTCCTGGAGGATCACCGGAAACGCGGTCTCGGGCGTGACCACGAGGTCCGCCGGCTCTGCCGTGATCAGGTCGCGGTACAGCTCCAGCGAGCGCTGGATGCCCACCGGCTCGAACTTGATGTCCTGCGCGACGTTGCCCTGGAGCAGCCGCACCGAGATCGGCTGGCCAATGGGCGTGGTCCAGGCGATGGGGGCCAGCGCGAAACCCAGCGCGGGCAGGCCGATGGCGAGGGCCAGCGCCGTGCCAAGCCGGCCACGCGTGCCGGTGTCTGGCGTGGCGGAGCGGCGCAGGGCGGCGCGTACCGCCGTGACCAATAGCGCGGCCACGGCCGCAGCCAGCGCGGTAACGCCGTACACGCCGATCAGCGGGGCGAAGCCCGCGAGCGGCCCGTCGGTATGGGGGTAGCCGCTGCCCAGCCACGGGAAGCCCGTGAACACCACGCCGCGCAGCCACTCGCTCAGCGCCCAGGTGGCGCCGAACGCCAGCGCCGGCAGCACGCCGTGGCGCCCGCGCTGGGTCAGCCAGTGCCAGGCGCCGCCGGCCAGCGCGGGCCAGATCGACAGATAGCCGGCAAACAGCACCACGGCCAGCGCGGCCATCCAGGCCGGCATCTCGCCGTAGACATGCATGCTGATATAGAGCCACCAGATCCCGGACAGGAACCAGCCCAGCCCGAACGCGTAGCCCGTGGCGGCCGCCGCGCGCGGGCGCGGGGCATCGGCCAGCAGCGCGACCAGCCCGGCCATCGACAGGATCTGGAGCCACCACCAGTCATGGGGCGCGAACGCCTGCGTGTGGGCGATGCCGAGCGTTGCCGCCATCAGCAGCCGGAACACAGCGGTAGCGGACCCGGCGCGGCGGCCGGTTTGCCGGGCGCTCGCCGTGCTGGCGGCGCCGGCCTGGACTTCGCGCGTCATGCGTCGGCCACGGCCAGGTGGTCGGTCGCCTCGCGGCGCACCTGCAGCAGATGCACCTGCCGCGCGTCGGCGCGCAGCACTTCGAAGCGGAGTGGTGGCAAAGTGATGATTTCGCCACGATGGGGCACGTGCCCCAGATGATTGGTCAGCAAGCCACCCACGGTGTCCACGTCGTCATCGGGGAAGGCGGTGCCGAAGGCTTCGTTGAACTGCTCGATCTCGGTCAGCCCGTGCACGCGCCAGGCGCCGTCTGCGGTCGGCAGGATCTTGTCGTGGTCCTCGTCGAGGTCGAATTCGTCCTCGATGTCGCCCACGATCTGCTCCAGCACGTCCTCGATCGTCACCAGCCCCGCCACGCCGCCGTATTCGTCCACGACGATGGCGATGTGGTTGCGGTTGATCCGGAACTCGCGCAGCAGGATGTTGAGCCGCTTGGACTCGGGGATGAACACGGCCGGGCGCAGCGTTTCGCGCAGGTCGAACGTGTCGTCGGTGTAGTAGCGCAGCAGGTCCTTGGCCAGCAGGATGCCGATGATGTTGTCGCGGCTGCCTTCGTAGACCGGAAAGCGCGAGTGCGCCGTCTGCTGCATGAAGGGGATGAACGTCTCGGGCGCGTCGGCGATGTTGACGGCGTCCATCTGGGCGCGGGGCACCATGATGTCGCGGGCGGTCAACTCGGAGACCTGGAACACGCCCTCGATCATCGAGAGCGAATCGGCGTCGATCAGGTTACGCTCATGCGCTTCCTGGAGCACTTCCAGTAGTTCGGCGCGCGTGTCCGGCTCAGGGGAAATGAAATCGGAAAGTCGTTCGAGAAGGGACCGTGGGCGATCCGCCTGCTTGTGATTGGCAGGTTTCGAACTGGGATAGGGGTCGTTCATGTCGCGGCTTAGCGCGTGGTGGAGATCGTCTGAAGCATACACTAAAAGGATTCCCGCCCCGTGACAGGGGGTGCCGTGGCGCACAAAGGTGGCGCACACGGCACTTCAGGGGATACCCCGCTTCAGCGATCCTCGCGCACCGGCAGGTACGGATCGGCGTAGCCGAGCGCCTGGAGCGTCTCCGTCTCGATCGCCTCCATTTCCTCGGCCTCGCCGTCATCCTCGTGCTCGTAGCCCTGGGCGTGCAGCACGCCATGGACGATCAGGTGCGCGTAGTGGGCGTCGAGCGGCTTCTTCTGTTCTCTGGCTTCGGCTTCCACCACCGGGCAGCACAGCACGATATCGCCGGTTACCGGGTCGTCGGCGTGCTCCGCGTAGGCGAAGGTCAGCACATTGGTCGCGTAGTCCTTGCCGCGATAGGTGCCATTCAGCGTGCGGCCCTCTTCCTCGTCGACGAATCGGATGGTCAGGGCGGCATCGGCGAACAGCGCCGAGCGCACCCATTTGCCGATCTGCTTGGCGGACGGCATGCCGGCGCGCTTGCGCACGCCATCGCCGTACTGGATATCGAGCTCGACGTCCGGCGGCGTGGCCGGGGTGCCGGTGGTGGTCACAAGTGGCGTAGCCGTCACGGCGACCGATACGGCGTCGTGGTTGTCCGGGCGCACCAGCAGGCCGGCCTGCTGGCGGGTGTCGGTGTGTTCGGCCAGCAGGGCCACCACGCCGTCGGCGGCCTGGGACAGGTCCACGGTCAGGCTGCGCCCATCGGGCAGTTGCACGCGCAGCGCGTGCGCGGCGCTCTTGCGCGCGCGGCCGTCGGCATCGAACAGGATGAGGCTGGCGGCGGGAGACTTCTTGGTCAAGATCAGGCGTCCTTGTGCTGGGCGTGGAATTCGTCATAAGCGTCGACGATGCGCGCCACCAGCGGATGGCGCACCACGTCGGCGCTGGAAAAGCGCGTAAACGCGACGCCGCGCACATCGCGCAGCACGTGCTGGGCTTCCACCAGGCCGCTTTTCTGCCCGCGCGGCAGGTCGATCTGGGTGGTGTCGCCGGTAATCACGGCCTTGGCGCCGAAGCCGATCCGCGTCAGGAACATCTTCATCTGTTCCGGCGTGGTGTTCTGGGCTTCGTCGAGGATGATGAACGCGTGGTTCAGCGTGCGGCCACGCATGTAGGCCAGCGGCGCTACCTCGATCATCTGGCGCTCGAACATCTTCTGCGTGCGGTCGAACCCGAGCAGGTCGTACAGGGCGTCGTAGAGCGGGCGCAGGTAGGGGTCCACCTTCTGGGCGAGGTCGCCCGGCAGGAAGCCGAGCCGCTCGCCGGCCTCCACGGCGGGGCGGGTCAGCACGATGCGCTTGACGGCATCGCGCTCGAGCGCGTCCACGGCGCAGGCCACGGCGAGGTAGGTCTTGCCCGTGCCGGCCGGGCCGATGCCCAGGGTCAGGTCGTGCGCGAGGATATGGCGCAGGTACTCGCGCTGCGTGGCGGTGCGGCCCTGCAGGCCGGTGCGGCGCGTGTGCAGCACCGGGGAGTCGTCCAGCCCGCGCGGGTCTTCCTCGCCATTGGCGTAGCCGCTGGCCGTGGTCTCGGGCAGGTAGGCGCCGTGCGCGGAGATCTGGCGCGATTCCACCAGTCCGAGCTGGATGTCGTCGATCGACAGCGCCACGCGGGAGTCGTTATAGAAGCGCTCCAGCGCCAGCGCGGCGTCCTGGGCGCGCGCGCCGCGCACCGTCATGCGATGGCCGCGGCGCTGGATCGTCACGTCGAGCGCCTGCTCGATCTGGCGCAGGTTCTCGTCGAGCGGCCCGCACAGGTTCTGGAGCCGCGCGTTGTCGTCCTTGGGTGCAACGAATTCCGCCGTCTGGATTTTCATGGAGGTCCTTACTGGCGCACCACGATCTCGCCGCGCAGCGAGTGCGGGAACGCCTGCGTGATGCTGACATCGACCATCTGGCCGATCATCTGGTCGCGCCGCGCCTGCGGTACGCCGGGCAGCGCGAAGTTGACCACGCGGTTGTTCTCGGTGCGGCCGTGCAGCTCGGTGGGGTCCTTGCGGGCCGGTCCTTCCACGAGGATGCGCTGCACCGTGCCGACCATGCCCTGGCTGATGCGCTGCACGTTTTCCTCGATGGCGGCCTGCAGCCGCTGGAGGCGGCGCAGCTTCACGTCATGCGGGGTGTCGTCGTGCAGGTTGGCCGCCGGCGTGCCGGGGCGCGGGCTGAAGATGAACGAGAACGAGGTGTCGTAGCCGACTTCCTCGATCATCGACATCAGCTTCTCGAAGTCGGCATCGGTCTCGCCGGGGAAGCCGACGATGAAGTCGGACGACATCGACATGGTCGGCCGGATCGCCCGCAAGCGGCGAATAATGCTCTTGTACTCGAGCGCGCTGTAGCCGCGCTTCATCGCCATCAGGATGCGGTCCGAGGCATGCTGCACGGGCAGGTGGAGGTGGTTCACCAGCTTGTCGCAGCGCGCGTACAGCTCCACCAGCCGCGAGGTGAATTCCTTCGGATGGCTGGTGGTGTAGCGGATGCGCTCGATGCCGGGGATCTCGGCCACGTATTCGATCAGCAGGGCGAAATCGGCGATTTCCGTCGTGCCGCCCATGGCGCCGCGATAGGCGTTGACGTTCTGGCCGAGCAGCGTGACTTCGCGCACGCCCTGGTCGGCCAGGCCGGCCACTTCGGCCAGCACGTCCTCGAACGGGCGGGAGACTTCCTCACCGCGCGTGTAGGGCACCACGCAGTAGCTGCAGTACTTCGAGCAGCCTTCCATGATCGAGACGAACGCGCTCGGGCCGTCCACCTTGGCGGGCGGCAGGTGGTCGAACTTCTCGATCTCGGGGAAGGAAATATCGACCTGGGACTGGCCGGTGCGGCGGCGGCGATCGATCAGGTCCGGCAGGCGGTGCAGCGTCTGCGGGCCGAACACCACGTCCACGTAGGGCGCGCGGGAGACGATGGTGGCGCCTTCCTGGCTGGCCACGCAGCCGCCTACGCCGATCACGAGGTCCGGCTTGGCGGCCTTGAGCGCCTTCATGCGGCCCAGCTCGGAGAACACCTTCTCCTGGGCCTTCTCGCGCACGGAGCATGTGTTGAAGAGGATGACGTCGGCGTCTTCGACGTTGTCGCAGGGCTCCATGCCCTGCGTGGCGTTGAGTACGTCCACCATCTTGTCCGAGTCATACTCGTTCATCTGGCAGCCGTACGTCTTCACAAATACTTTTTTCATGGTGCCGGTCTCAGTGGTTTACCTGGGGGCATCAGGGTTTGCTTCTGCTTCTGGGGACAACGCGGCCGGGGGCGGCCGCCTGCTACGTTTTACGGTCGTTTCTCAGCTTAATGCGAGGCCTTCCATTCCTTGACCTCGGCATCGGTCAGCACCCAGGCGGTCTGGAGCTGGCCGTAAAGGTCCAGCTTGTAGCGCACCGGGAGCTTCTTGCCGGCGATAACCACCGGGTTCAGCAGCTGTGTTTCCGTGCTGAAGACCCGCAGGCCGGGCGCCGTGGCCACCGTCTTGCTGTCGAGCTTGGCGGTCAGCGGCGTGGAGGCCGTGGGCATCGCCATCACCATCCGCGCCATCGGCGCATCGGCCGGAATCACGCGGACCGGAGTGCCGGCCACGGGCACGTCCTGGGCCAGTGCGGCCGCGCCGGGCAAGGCCAGGGCGGCGGCAACCACCGCCAGGAACACGGACTGACGCGTCAGGGAGAACCGCAAGGACATGATGACTCCGGCTTCGGGTGGACTGGTGAGGGAATGGCGCCGCCGCGCGGCATGCGCACGGGCCGGGCAACCCGGCATTCTACCCGCTTCGCCCGCCTTGCACCCCCTTTGGGAGGGTATCGGGCGCCCGGTGTGGCGAGATCCGGACACCCCGGCTGCCCCGGAGCCGTGGGTCGTTGGGGTGGGTCTGGCATCACCCCGTCGCCGGCGGGGTATGGGGGAGCGTATGGGGAGGGCGCCGGGCTGGTACACTACGGCCCTTCTCCCACCGGAGGCGGGGGCAATCGGCCCGTCCCACCGGGACCTGACCCCCTTCGGGGTGCTTCAGGTTCGGTTCCCTACCCATGCCGCCCTGCGATTGGCGCAATCCCTTGCGTGACGGGCGGCTGAAGCGTCATTTCATGTCTTTTTCCGATCTAGGCTTGTCCGACAAGCTGGTGCGTGCCGTGGCCGAACAGGGCTACACCACGCCGACCCCGATTCAGGCGCAGGCCATTCCTGCCATTCTCAAAGGTGGCGACCTGCTCGCCGGCGCCCAGACCGGCACCGGCAAGACCGCGGGCTTCACGCTGCCGATGCTGCAGCTGCTGGGCGAATCCGCCGCCCGCAATCCGGCCCCGCGCGGCGCCCGCATGCCAGTGCGCGCACTGGTGCTGACCCCCACGCGTGAGCTTGCCGCCCAGGTGGAGGAGAGCGTCCGCAACTATGGCAAATACCTGAAGCTGCGCTCGATGGTGATGTTCGGCGGCGTGGGCATCAACCCGCAGATCGAGGCCCTCAAGCGCGGCGTCGATATCGTCGTGGCCACGCCGGGCCGGCTGCTCGACCACGTGTCGCAGCGCACCATCGACCTTTCCCAGGTGGAACTGCTGGTGCTGGACGAAGCCGACCGCATGCTCGACATGGGCTTCATCCACGATATTCGCAAGATCCTGAATATCCTGCCGGCCAAGCGCCAGAACCTGCTGTTCTCGGCCACGTTCTCGGACGATATCCGCGCGCTGGCTGACCGGCTGCTGAACAACCCGGCCTCGATCGAGGTGGCCCGCCGCAACACCACGGCGGAAACCGTGGCGCAGCGCGCCTACCCAGTGGACCGCGAACGCAAGCGCGAACTGCTGGCCCATCTGGTGCGCGAGCACGACTGGCACCAGGTGCTGGTCTTCACGCGCACCAAGCACGGCGCCAACCGGCTGGCCGAGCAGTTGACCAAGGACGGCCTGTCCGCGCTGGCGATCCACGGCAACAAGAGCCAGTCGGCGCGTACGCGCGCGCTGTCCGAGTTCAAGGCCGGCACGCTGCGGCTGCTGGTGGCCACCGATATCGCCGCGCGCGGCATCGACATTGACCAGCTGCCCCACGTGGTCAACTTCGACCTGCCGAACGTGCCCGAGGACTATGTGCACCGTATCGGCCGTACGGGCCGCGCCGGCGCCGAGGGCGAGGCGATCTCGCTGGTCTGCGTGGACGAACACGGCCTGCTGCGCGATATCGAGCGACTGATCAAGCGCCAGATCGAACAGACCATCCTGCCGGGCTTCGAAGTGGACCCGAGCATCGTGGCCGAGCCGATCCAGAAGGGCCGCCAGCAACGTGGTGGCGGCGGCGGTGGCCAGGGCGCAGGCCGTGGCCAGCGCCCGCCGGCCCAGGCCAAGCCCCGGGGCGAGGGCGGCGAACGCCGTCAGGAACGCGCCCCGAAGCCTGCCGCGCCGCGGCAGGAAGGCCAGCGCCAGGACGCACCGCGCAACCGCCCGGCCCAGCCGGCGCGCGGCGCCAACGGTAACGGCAACGGCAACGGCAACGGCGCCAATGGCGGCAGCCGGGGTGGCCGACAGGCAGTCGGCAACGGTAGTGGTAACGGTAGTAACGGCGGCGGCAATGGCCGCGGTGGCAACGGCAACAATGCCCCGCGCCCCACGCAGGATGCCGCTGGCGCGCCGCCCGCGCGCAACCGTCGTCCGGCGCCCCAGGGGGCGCTGCTCGGCGGCCGCAAGCCCTGAGCGGCACGCGCCTCATGACCGCGCCCGTCGATGCGGATGTCCCCTACACCGGCCTGACGCCGGAGTGCATCCTCGACGCGCTGGAAGCCGCCGGCTTTCAGCCGGACGGGCGCCTGCTGGCGCTCAACAGCTACGAGAACCGGGTCTGGCAGGTCGGCATCGAGGATGCCGCGCCGGTCATCGCCAAGTTCTACCGGCCGGGCCGCTGGACTGACGCTGCCATCCTCGAGGAACACGCGTTTGTCCAGCAACTGGCCGATGCCGAGATCCCGGCGGTGCCGGCGCTGTCTGCCTCGATAGGTGGACAGCCGCCCGCCACGCTGCTCGCGCACGACGATTTCCGATTTTCCGTATTCCCGCGCTGCGGCGGCCGCGAGCCGGCGCTCGACCGCGCCGAGACGCTCACGTGGCTGGGCCGCTTTATCGGGCGCATCCACGCGGTGGGCGCGTCGGCGCCGTACCTGGTGCGTCCCACGCTCGACGTGGAGACCTTCGGCGTGGCGCCGCGCGACTACCTGCTCGCCCACGACTGCATTCCCGCCGACCTGCTCGCGCCCTGGCGCGCCGCCGTGGACCTGGCCCTCGATGCCGTGCGACGCTGCTACGACCGCGCCGGCGAGATCCGCCTGCTGCGGCTGCATGGCGACTGCCATCGCGGCAATGTATTGTGGATCGATCCGGAAGACGCCCGCGGACGCGGCGCGCCGGGCCCGCATTTTGTCGATTTCGACGATAGCCGCATGGGGCCGGCGGTGCAGGACCTGTGGATGCTGCTCGAAGGCGACCGCGCGGCGATGCAGGACCAGCTGGCCGACATCGTGGCCGGCTACGAGGATTTTGCTGAATTCGAGACGCGCGAGCTATGGCTGGTGGAGGCGCTGCGCACGCTGCGCCTGCTCCATTACAGCGCCTGGCTGGCCGCGCGCTGGCGCGATCCCGCCTTCCCGGCCGCCTTCCCGTGGTTCGGCACGGCGCGCTACTGGCAGGACCGCATCCTCGAATTGCGCGAGCAGATCGCGCTGATGGACGAACCCCCGCTCTGGGGGTAGGCCCGTCGATCAGGCGGGGCGGTCGCCCTTGACCATCATGACCGGGCAGTCGGCCTGCGCCAGCACGCGGCCCGCCACGGAACCAATCACCGCATCGAAGAACGAGCCCCGGCCATGGGTGCCCATGACGATGGCATCGGCATGGACCGCCCTGGCGTGCGCCAGGATCTTGTCCGGCGCGAAGCCGCGCAGCGGGTGGCGTTCGAACGGCACGCCGGCATCGCCCAGGATCTTGCAGACCGAGGCCATGGCCTTCTCGCTTTCATCGTGGTGCCAGGCGTCGATGGTGTCCTTGTTGACGAAGGCGCGCACCTGGCCCGTGACCTCGGGCGAGACGTGTACCACATGGACGGTATAGCCCGGTTGCAGCAGCCGGCCTGTGGCCAGGAAGTGCGCGGCGGCATCGCTGAAGCTCGATCCATCGGTGGCAAGGATGATTTGGGGCATGGCGGGGATCTCCGGTTATGGCATGACAGGTGTCACACAGCATCGCCAGCTTGGCAGATGTGCGGGACTCGCCTTTCAACTTAGGTCAAATTCAGACGAAATTTTCAGGATTTCACGATTGTCATGTCCGCCGCGATGTGATTTGCCTATGTCATCCGCGCGCCCCGGGCGGACACAAATCCGCAGGAGCTGAAATTTCTGCATCGATACACGGAAGTTTCGCAGCGTCATTGCCGATTTTTCCGCATCCCGCACGGAAACGGACGGCCTATGCTCGGGCATCACTCAACTGTAGGAGCCCGAGCCCATGCCCACCGCCCTTGTCGTGGATGATCACCCCGCGATCCGGCTTGCCGTCAGAAGCCGCCTCACCGAGGACCTCGATTTCGACACCGTCACGGAAGTGACCAACGGCGCGGACGCCTTGCGCGTGCTGCGCGACGCCATCGCCGACCTGATCGTCGTGGACCTGAGCCTGCCCGGCGTGCCGGGCGAGGCGTTGCTGGCCGAACTCGTATCGCGCCATCCCGGCACCCGGGTGCTGGTGCTGTCCGCGATGACCGGCGCCGGCGAGCGCGCCATCCATGGCGGCGCCCATGGCTATGTCGACAAGGGCGATGGCCTGCACGCACTCACGCCGGCCCTGCGCGCCGTCATGCAGGGCTTCGCGGTGTTTCCCACACACCTGCTACCCACGCTGCGGCGCATCTCGGCCGTGGCCGGCGACCCTGCGCGCATTTTGAGCCGGCGCGAGCTGACGGTATTGCGCATGCTGGCCTCGGGCCATACCAATAAGGCGATCTCCGAATTACTGGAAATCAGCAACAAGACCGTCAGTTCGCACAAGGCAAATATCATGAGCAAACTGAAATTCAAATCGCTGATTGAACTGGCAGAGTTTGCGCGACGACATCATTTGCTGTAAGTCCGGACGTGATGGGAGCGCTCCGTTATGAATCTTTCTTGAGTCTCGCAGCGCACGATTGACTTCGATTTCTCCGGCATATATATCAGCAGTGCGCGGAAATGTCTTTTCGCTGTTTCTCACCGCGAGCGTTGGAAACCGATTTATCAGCGAATGCCGATTCAGTGATTTTCAAGCAAATCCGGCGCGCGAATTCCGATGCAATCTCGGCGATATTCGAGCGCAGCTCGACCGCGTGCACTGCGAACCCGATGATCCGGACAAGGAGATGTCATGCCTGCTCGTCTTTCACGTGTCATGGCCATCGCGGCCGTGCTGTCACTGCCGATGCCACAGCTGGCAGGGGCGGCCACCAAGACCGGTACGTTCCTCGTAAGCGCCGTGGTGGTCAGCGATTGCGACATCCGCAGCACGCCGAACCTCGCCTTTGGCGAAGTGGGCGCGATCAGCCAGCCGGTGGATGTGACCAGCGTCATCATCGTGGCCTGCACGACCGGCACCGCCTACACGATCGCGCTGAACCCCGGTGACGGCACCGGTTCCACGGTGCCGGACCGGCGCATGAGCAACGGCACGAATTCGCTGAAATACCAGTTGTACAGCGACGCCGCCCGCACGGCGGTCTGGGGCCAGACGGTCGGCACGGACACCGTCGGCGCCACCGGCAACGGCAATGACCAGGAGCGGACGATCTACGGCCGCATGCCGCCCCAGACCATGCCGGCGGCGGGCACCTATCAGTCGCTGGTGACCGTCACTGTCCAGTATTGAGCCGCGCGCCTGCCGCGCCATCTTCACCCGACCCCCTGTCGGAGACACAACATGACAAGAAAACTCCTGGCGACTTTTGCGTTCCTGCTGACGATGGCCTATGCGAACGCGGCGACGATTCACGTCAAGCCGACCATGACGCTGATTCCGCCTGGCCAGTCCGCTGCCGTCATCACGCTGACCAACCAGGGTGACACGCCGCTCAACGCGCAGGTGCGATTGTTCGGCTGGGACCAGGTGCGGGGCGAGGACGCACTGTCGCCCACCAACCGGCTCGTCGCCAGCCCGCCGATGCTGACGCTGGCGCCGCGCCAGACGCAGTCGATCCGGCTCGTGCGCACGGAAAAAACCCTGGCCACGCAGGTCGAGGCGTATCGGGTGCTGGTGGACGAGGTGCTGGACAACAGCCAGCCTCGACCGACCGGCGTGACGCTGCAGATGCGCTACTCGCTGCCGGTGTTCGTGATCCCGCGCGAGAAGCTCAAGCCCGCGCAGGTCACGGTGACGGCCTCCGCCGACGGCAATCTGGTGAAGCTCGGCGCCGTGAACCGCGGCGAAACCCATGCGCAGGCCACCGACGTGTCGGTGGAATACCGTGGCGGCGGCACCAGCCCCGTGGTGCCGGGCCTGCTCGGCTACGTGCTGCCGGGCAAGTCGGTCGAATGGAAGTTGCCGCTGCCAGCGGACGCCGCGGCCAAGGGCCGGCCCACGCGCGTCAAGATGCTGATCAACGGGCGCGAGATGTTGGTCGATCTCTGATGCCGACCGTGCCCGCCCATGTCAAAACCGCCCCGTGGAGGTGCCGCCGCCCGCGCACCCCGCAAGCTGGCGCTCGCGCTGCTCTGCAGCGTTGCGATGGACCTGATGGCCGGCGCGCATGCGTGGTCGCAACCGGTGCCGGAGGCCGATGACGGTGCCTCCACCGCCTTCTACCTGCAGGCGGCTGTCAACGGTGTCGAAAAGGAGCTGATCGTTCGCGTCGACCGGCGGGCCGGTGTGCTGTACATGGCCGCCGGCGAGTTGGAGGAACTCGGCGTCCGCGTCGACGAACTGCCGTTCGGCCCAGACCAGCAGATCGCCCTGGACGCCGTGCCTGGCCTCGGCTACGACTACGACGCCGCCGCCCAGCGCATCGCGCTGCGCGTGCCCGAGGGGCTGCTCCGGGCCCAGCGGCTCGGCGCCGAGCCGCCCGCGCTGCCCCCGGTGCAGTCGGGCACCGGCCTGGTGGTGAACTACGCGTTCAATCTCCAGACCACGCGGCTCTCGCTGGACGAGCAGCGCGAGGTGCAGCGCAATCCCAGCCCGCTGCAGGGCGCCGGTACGCACGGTCCGCAGCCGCTGATTGGGGAGCAGGCCTTTGCCGACAGCTACGACCGCCTGAACCGGACCCTGTCCCTGTCGAGCGAGCTGCGCTTCTACTCGCCGCTCGGCGTGTTGCAGAACTCGGGTGTTACCACGCTGCACGAGGGCCAGACCGAGTACCTGCGCCAGGACACCTACTGGACCTACCAGGACCCCCGCCGGCTGATGAGCTATACGGTTGGCGACTTCGTCTCCGCTGCCTTGCCGTGGTCGCGGGCGGTGCGCATGGGCGGGGTCAGCGTGGCGCACAACTTCGACACCCGCCCGGACCTCGTGACCTATCCGGTGCCGTCGCTGGGCGGCAGTGCCGTGGTGCCGACCACGGTGGACCTCTACCTCAACGGCTTGCGCCAGTTCTCGGCGCAGTCGTCGGGCGGCCCCTTCGTGATCGCCACGCCGCCGGCGCTGACCGGCGCGGGCACCGCCACGCTGGTCTACCGCGACCAGCTGGGGCGCGAGGTGATCGTCAACCGGCCGCTGTATGTTGATGCGCGACTGCTCGCCAGGGGACTGTCGGAGTACGCGGTCCAGGCCGGCTACGCGCGGCGCAACTACGGCAGCCTGTCCTTCGACTACGCCGGCTCGCCCACCGCCACCGCTTCGGGTCGTTACGGCGTGACCGACGCCGTAACCGTGGAAGCGCATGCGGAGGCCGCCAGCGGCCTGCGCAACGCAGGTATCGGCGGGCTGGTGCAGCTCGGGTACTTCGGGGTGGCGAACGCGGCAATC
This sequence comes from Cupriavidus sp. SIMBA_020, assembly GCF_046535395.1. Taxonomy (NCBI): domain Bacteria; kingdom Pseudomonadati; phylum Pseudomonadota; class Betaproteobacteria; order Burkholderiales; family Burkholderiaceae; genus Cupriavidus; species Cupriavidus sp. SIMBA_020. The sequence continues at coordinate 85,273 of NZ_JAWRWU010000008.1, forward strand.
TCCGGCAGTACAGGCGATGCCAGCGGCATGCAGTTCAGCGGCGGCTACCAGTACATCTCGCGCGCGTTCAGCTTCACGGTGCAGGGCATCCACGCGGCGAACCAGTATCGCGATCTCGGCACGCTCGAGGGCGTTCCCGTGCCGGAGAATCAGCTGTACATCACGCTCAGCGTGCCGCTGACGGCGCGGCAGACGCTGTCGGTCAGCTACTCGCGCCAGGACGCGTCGTTCCTCGGCGGCTCGCGCATCGTATCGGTCGGCTATACGGCGTCCATTGGCTCGCGATTCAACATCTTCGCCAACGTGTTCAAGGACTACGACCAGCGGCAGACCGTCGGCGCCTTCATCGGCGTGACCGTCTCGCTCGGCAACAGCGTGAGCGTCGGCACGAACGCCAGTTCGTACGACGGGCGCAAGAGTGTCTCGGTGACGGCCAACCGGCCCGTCGACTACGACAAGGGCGGCTTCGGCTGGAACGTACAGGCCGATGCCGGCAGCGAAACCTATCGCCGCGGCCTCGGCCGGGTGGACTATCGCGGCCGCTATGGCGACGTGACGGCGCAGGCCGAGCACATTAACTCGGGCAGTATCGAGTCGAACCATGTCTCGCTCTACGGGGCGGGCTCGCTGGTGGTGGCGGACGGCGCGGTGCTGGCCGGCCGGTCGATCTACGACGCCTTCGCCGTGGTGTCGACCGACGGCCTGGCCGATGTGCCGGTGCTGCGCGAGAACCGGCTGGTGGGCAAAACCAACGCTGGCGGCCGCCTGCTCGTGCCCGACCTGCTGCCCTACGACGGCAACCGGATCGCTATCAGCACCCTCGGGCTGCCGGCCGAGGCCAGCGTGACGACGGACCGCCAGGTCGTGGTGCCGCCCACGCGCGCCGGCGTGACGGTGCGCTTCCCGGTCACGCGCTACGAGGGCGCCACCGTGCTGCTGGTCGACGCACAAGGCCAGCCGCTGCCGGTAGGGGCGCACGTCGTCCTGGAAGGCAGCGATGCCACGGCCGTGGTCGGCTACGACGGCGCCGTGTTCCTCCCCGCGCTGCAGCCGGACAACCGGGTGACGGTGACGTTTGGCGACAGGACCTGCACGGCGCAGGTGCCCTATGCCCCGCGCGATGTGATGACCTCCATCGGCCCCTTCCCCTGTGTCCTGCGGGAGCGCCCATGAACGCCCGTCTGGTTCGCCACCTGCTGGCCTGCGGGCTGTTCGCCTGGTTGTGGTGGGCGGGCAGCGCCTACGCCATCGACTGCACCGTCACGATGAGCGATATCGAGTTTGGCGAGGTCAACGTGCTGACCACCACGCCTGTCGGTGTCAACGGCGAGGTGAAGGTCGAGTGCACCGACATGACGACCAAGTTCGCCCGCGTCTGCCTGAGCTTCGGCTCGCCGGGCGGCGGCACGGTGGCGAACCGGACGATGACGGGCACGACCGCGACGCCGCTCGCGTACAACCTCTACCAGAACGCCTCGCACACCACACCCTGGGGCTCCGTGTACCTCACGCCCGCGCAGCCCCGTTCGGTGACGATGCAGGCGGATTCGTTCGGCATGGCCACCGCTACGGTGATGTATTACGGCTACATGCTGCTGCCGCAGGCGACCGTGCGGCCCGGCAGCTATAGCGCGATCTATACCACCGCGGACACCTCGATGAACGTACAGGGCTATGTGTCCACACCGCCAGCCTGCTCGTCGAGTATGCCGCAGGGTACGTCATGGACCTTCACCGTGCGCGCGACGGTGGTGTCGGACTGCAACATCACGGCGACCAATATCGATTTCGGGCAGATCGGCCTGATTAGCGGGCCCGTGTCGGCCAACGGCAACATCAGCGTGACCTGCTCGGCGGGCACGGCCTATGCGCTGGCGCTCAACAACGGCACGGGCGCAGGGGCTACGCCAACCTCGCGCAAGATGACACGCGACGGCGGCACGGAGACGCTGACGTATGGCTTGTATGTCGATGCCACGCACAACATCGCATGGGGAGATGGAACGGGCGGGTCGACCACCATGATGAGCACGGGGACCGGCGTCACCAACCAAGCCACGGTGTACGGGATGGTGCCGCCGCAGGCCGGGGCAGCGCCGGGGCTCTATCGCGACACGATCATCGTCACCATCACGTACTAGCGGCGGGTAGCGACAGCGTGGCGGCCGCGCCGCCGCCGGGGCGGTTCTCCACGGCGATGCGGCCATGGTGCAGCGCCGCCACCTCGCGCACGAGGCAGAGCCCGAGGCCGGTGCTCTTGTCGCGGCCATCGGGGCGCGGCAGCGAGTAGAAGCGCTCGAACAGCCGCCCCTGCGCGTAGGCGGGGATACCCGGACCATCGTCGGTAATGCGGATGTCGATCATCCCGGATGAGCCGGGCAGCACGGCGATCTCCACCGTGCCCTGCGCCGGGGAGAAGTCGAGCGCGTTGTCGAGCAGGTTGGCCAACGCCTGATGCAGCAGGAACGGGTCGCCGCGGACCCCGGGCGCGCCCCAGCCAGCCGGCAGCGGCTGGCGGCGCAGCGTGATGCCGCGCTGTCGCGCGCGCGGCTCGCACGCCTCCGCGAGCGCCTCCAGCAGCGGCAGCAGCGCGACCGGCTCGCTGGCATCGAGCTGCTGCTTCTGCTCCACCGCCGCCAGCATCAGCAGCTTGCCGATCATCAGTTCGAGCCGCCGGGTCTGGCCCTGGATATTGGCGGCGAAGCGGCGCCGGTCGGCGGCGGGCATCTCCTCCTGCAACAGCTCCGCCGCACCGCCGATAGCCGCCAGCGGGCTTTTCATCTCGTGGGTCAGCGTGTGGATGTAGTGCTCGACGTACTGCTTGTCCTCCAGCCGCAGCCGCATCGTCTCCACGGCGCGTCCCAACTCCGCCAGCTCGCCGGCGCCGCGCAGCGGCATCTCGGCGCGCTCGCCGGCGGCCACCGCGCGGGCGTAGCGTTGCAGCCGGCGCAGCCCGTGCACCAGCCACAGCGTGCACGCCAGCCCGATCACGAAGGCGCAGCCCATCAGCAGCAGGCCGTGGAGCAGGATCTTCTGCCGGCTGCGGTCGATGAAGGGCGCCATCACGCGATTCGGCTTGGAGACGGTCAGCACGCCGATGATCGGGCCGCTATGGGGCGTACCGCCCACATCATCGGCCCGGATCGGCGCCGCGACGTGCATCACCGTGCTGTCCTCGTCGTCCGGGTCGATGCGTGTGCTGCGGGCGCCGTACTTGCCCTGCAGGGTGCGCGCCACGTCGTTCCAGCGGGAGTGGTCGGCGCCCGTGGCGGTGCCGGCGGAGTCGAAGCGCACGACGCCCCGGGTGTCGGTGATGGTGACCCGGTAGTGGATGGTGTCCTTGTGCACGCCCCAGATCGTCGCGTCCACCGGCACGCTGGCCAGCGTGGCCACGCGCCGCGCGAACGCGCCATCGGCGATATGGCCCTGCTGCATGTCGTCGGCAGCCAGCAGCGCCAGCACCTGGGCGGTATCGGCCAGCGTGTCCTCCATCGCCTGGCGCACACCCGGCTTCACTTCCTGCACGAACACGCGCAGCGTGAGGAACGCGGCAAGCCCGACGATCAGGAAGAAGCCGAAGAAGATGCGGAGTCCGATATGCATGCCGGCCGGGCGCTCAGGGATCGAGCGAGTAGCCCATGCCACGATGGGTGCGGATGGCGTCGAACGTGGCGTCCACCGCGCGCAGCTTGGCGCGCACGGTCTTGATATGGGTGTCGACGGTGCGGTCGATGGTGTCGGCGGCGTCGTGCCAGACCATGTCCATCAGCTGGGCGCGCGAGTAGATGCGCCCCGGCTGCGCCACCAGCAGCGCCAGCAGCCGGTACTCGTAGCGCGTGAGGGCCAGCCACTGGCCGTGGAAGGCGATTCGGGCGCCGGCTGCGTCGTGGGTGAACCGCGCGGGCGGTGGCGCCGTAGCCGATGGCGCCCCGGCCCGGCCCCCCGCACGGCGCAGGATCACCCGCACCCGGGCCGCCAGTTCGCGCGGCGAGAAGGGCTTGACCACGTAGTCGTCCGCGCCGATCTCCAGCCCGACAATGCGGTCGATCTCCTCGTGCCGCGCCGTCAGAAAGATCACTGGCACGTCAGAGAACGTGCGCAGCGTCCGGCAGACCTCGAAACCGCTCATGTCCGGCAGGCCCACATCCAGGATCACAAGGTCGGCCGGTGCCGCGCGCAGCCGCTGCAGCGCGTCGCCGCCCAGCACGAGGTGCTCGGCCTGCATGCCATCGGTGCGCAGTGCATAGAGGATGGTGTCGGCGATGGCGGCTTCGTCTTCCACCACGACGACGGTCGGCGGGTTCATCGATTCCGGGCCCGGGATGCTGAGATTGGCGCGATCTTATCAGGCCCGCACCCCACGCCGATGGAAGTAGACCCGCTCGGCGGCCAGCCGCAGCGGCGCGGAATGGAGCAGCACCTCGAACGGCCAGTCGAACTGCAGGCGGTCGAACACCCAGCGCAGCGCGCGCTTGGTCAGGAAGCGCGGTGCGCTGGCCGCCGCCACCCGCTCCGGGGCCGGCCCGCCGTGGAGCAGGTGGGCGGCCATGGCCTCGCCGATGGTCTCGCCGTGGCGCCATGCCGAATGGATGCCGCCTGCCGTCACCGGCGAGACCACCCCGGCTGCATCGCCGGTCAGCATTACCCCGGGTCCGGCGATGGGCGCGACCGGCCCGCCGCACGGAATCAGCCCAGCCCGCGTGGCGCCGGGCAGGGCGTCGTCCGGAATTTGCAGCAGATGGCGCACGCGCTGCAGAAAGCCGTCGATGTCAGGCGCACGCGGGCGGCGCGGCGCCTGGCGCAGCGCGAGGCCGGCCTGCACGCCGGTCGGGTTCTGCGTCACCCAGCCGATATAGCCCGGGGCGAAGCGCTTGCTGACGAAGCAGTGGAGCGCGCCCGGCTCGGGCAGCGTCATGCCGGGAAACTCGTACTCCACGCCGTAGAGGAAGTCGTGGACGCGCCCCAGCCCGGCCGTGATCGCCACGCGCGAGCGCACCCCGTCCGCGCCCACGAGGTAGCGCGTGCGGCCCACGCCGGGCACGCGCCAGCCACCCCCGCAGGGCTGGGCGCCGGTGAACGCGGTGCCCAGGCGCAGGTCCACGCCATGGCACACCAGTTCGGCAGCCAGCCAGCGCATCAGGCGCGGGGTATCGGTCGTCAGGAAGTAGTAGCCCGGGGCGCGCAGCGCCAGGCTGCGCAGGCTGGGCGCGTAGAGCCGCACCTGTTCCACCCGGTGCAGGCAGTCTGCCGGCGCGTGGCGCAGCCAGGTCTGCTCGGCGGCCTCCTTCACGATGATGCCGGTGGTGTGCAGTTTCTCGCCCGGATCGACCTTGCGCTCCAGCACCACCACGCGCAGCCCGGCTCGCGCTGCCGCCAGCGCACAGGCCGCGCCCGCGAAGCTGGCCCCCACGATCACCACGTCCGCATCGAAATTCGCACCGGCTGCCGTCATGTCACTGCTCCTGAAGTTGGACGGAGTGAGTGTTGCCAGCGAGGGTGAAGCCGGTATGAGGCGAATGTGAGGCGCGGACGCCGTCGGAATTGGTCGAAATCGGTCGGAATCGGTCGGAATCGGTCGGAATCAGTCGGGGAACAGCGTCTGCGCCGCGCGCCGGATGCCGCCGTAGCCGGTGCAGCGGCAGAGGTTGCCGTTGAGCAGCGCGCAGGCTTCGGCCTGGCAGGGCCGGGGCTCGCGCAGATGCAGGTGCGTCATCGTCATCACCATGCCCGCGGTGCAGTAGCCGCACTGCACGCCGCCGCAACTGGCCAGCGCCTCGCGCACGGGCAGGCTGGCGGCGTCTGCCGCGACGGACTCGATGGTCCGCACCGCGCGGCCTTCCAACTGCCACGCCATGACCAGGCAGGCGTTGGCCGGCGCGTCGTCCAGCCAGACCATGCAGGCGCCGCAGCGGCCCACCTCGCAGCCGGGCTTGGCGCCGGTCAGGCCCCAATGCTCGCGCAGCAGCGTGAGCAGCCGGGTGTCGGGGGCGCAGTCGATGCGCACCGGGGCGCCGTTCAGCGTCAGGTTCAGGGTGAGAGAGATCACGCTTGCTCCAGGATGGCGATGACCTGCGCCGGCTGCACCGGCAGGCGCGTGACGGGGTGCCGCAGCGCCACGGCGATGGCATTGGCGATGGCGGGCACCGCGAAGTTCACGCTGATCTCGCCCGCGCCGCGTGGGCCGATGGGGTCGCCGTCGGGCAGGTTCTCGATGGCGATGACGTCCATCGCCGGGGCGTCGGCCAGCGTCGGCATCAGGTAGGTGTCGAGATTGCGCGCCGTATAGCGCCCGCCCTCGCACGGCAGGTCCTCCTGCACGCACATGCCCAGGCCCATCACCGCGCCGCCCTCCATCTGGCCGAGGTAGCCCTGCGGCGAGGCCACCGGCCCCAGCGCCGTGCACATCACCATGGACTCCACCGCCACCACGCCGCTCCAGGTATCCACCCGGACCTGGGCGAGCGCCGCGCACGCGCCGAACACGAAGTGGGTGTCGTGGGCGTTGTCCTCGGGGTCTTCCGGCGGCAGGTCCACGCCGATGCAGGGGCGGGCGGCGCCGAGCGCATCGGCCAGCGCCCGGTAGGGCAGGCACAGGCCGTGGGCATCGTGCACGCCGCCCGCGCCAAGCCGCAGCCCCTGCGCTGGCCGGCCCAGCCGCGCGGCGGCGGCGCCCAGCAGGGTTTCGCGCCACGGCTGCGCGGCGTGGGTCAGCGTACGCCAGACCAGGGTGGTGGCGCGCGAGGCCGCCACGGGGCCCGAGTCCGGCGCGCAGGCCGTGTCGCCGAGCACCGCGCGCACATCGTCCGCTCCGCAGCCCAGATGCGTCACGCAAAGGCTGCGGATGGTGCCGACGAGGTTCTGGCCCAGTTCGGTGAAGCCGCAACGCAGTTCGATGGCGCCATCGGCGGTCAGGGCGAGTTCCATCCGGCTCGCGCCCGGGCCGCCCTTGCCGAAGCCGTCGCTGCGATGGACCAGCGCCAGCCCCACGCCATGCACGTAGCGGCCTTCGCCACTGTGCCAGCGGTGCAGGCCGCGCCAGAGCGGCTGGGCGCGTGCCACGTCCAGCGCGCGGTGCGGGCCGTCGAACGGCACCACCTGCTGGCCGAGTGGCCCCGGCGCGTCCGGCGCGGCGAGGTTGATCGCCCGGAAGCGCGCGGCGTCCAGCCCCGCGCGCGCGGCCAGCCGGTCGATCTGTTGTTCGAGCGCGTACTGCACCTGCACCGCGCCGAAGCCCCGGAACGCGCCGGCCACGCCGTTGTTGGTGTAGGCCAGCCGGCCATGGATGGCCACGGCGGCGTAGCGATAGGGGCCGGGCGCGTGCTCCACGGCGGCGTCCAGCACCTCGGGGCCGTGCGTGGCGTAGGCGCCGGTGTCGGCGAGGATATCCACCTGCTGGAAGGTGAGCCGCCCCAGCGCGTCGCACCCGGTGCGCATGCGGATGCGCATCGGGTGCCGCTTCACGCCGAAATCCACCGATTGCGGCCGCGTCAGGTGCAGGCGTACGGCGCGTTGCGTCTGCCACGCCAGCAACGCGGCGATGGGCTGCACGGTCAGTTCGTCCTTGCCGCCATAGGAGCCCCCCACGGGCGTGCCGATCGCGCTGACCCGGTCGTACGGCAGGCCGAGCATGTCCGCGATGACCTGCCGCTCGCGCGCCGGGTTGTGGCCGCCGAAGCAGAGCCGCAGACCGCCATGGCCATCGGGCTCGGCCACGCCGCCCTCGGTCTCCAGGAAGCCATGCATCTGGCGCGGCGTGGTGTAGGTGTCCTCGACGATATGGACGGACGCCGCTTCTGCGGCGGCCAGATCGCCACGGCGATGCGTGACCCGGTGCAGCAGGTTGCCGCCCGGGTGGACGTGGGCCGGCTCCGGGCACTCGGGCGCCAGCGCGGCTTCGGCGTCATCGACCAGCGGCAGTGGCGCGTATTCCACGTCGATCAGCGCCAGCGCGGCGCGCGCGGTGGCCATGTCGACGGCGGCCACGGCGGCCACCGGGTCGCCCACGTAGCGGACCTTGTCGCGGCACAGCACCGGGCGGTCGATCTTGCGCAGGCCGTAGTCGGCCACGCCGGGGATGTCGGCATGCGTGACCACGGCATGCACGCCGGGCAGCGCGCGGGCAGCACGGGTGTCGATCCGCACGATGCGCGCATGCGGATGCGGGCTGCCGAGGATGGCGCCGCGCAGCTGGCCCGGCGCGATGCGGTCGGTCAGGTAGCCGGGATTGCCGGACAGCTTGGCGGCGGCGTCCGGGCGCGGCGAGGTGGCATCGTCGGCGAGGCGCCGCGTGCGGTGCGGGGTGGCGAACGGCGGCAAGGCGCTCATGGCGGCGTCAGCAGGCCGCAATGGCCGGCGATCAGTCGACTGGCGATGGCGGCCAGCGGGGGTGGCAGGGCGTCGGCAAGGCAGGCGGCGCGCAGCGTGGCGAGATTGGGCGACGTCCGTGCCAGCAGCGCCTCCACGGCAGCGAGGCGGCGCACCGGCAGGTCCGGCGCGGCCACGGCGGCGTGGCTCAGCGCGCATCCTCGGCCGGCATCGTGCCAGCGCAACGCCATGCGCAGCCGCGCCGGCGAGAACGCCGCGCGGTAGCCCACCTTCTCGAACACCGCGTGCACGGCGCCGTGGCGATCCGCGCGCGGCAGGTGGAAGGCCACCATCAGCGGCCGCACCGGGCGTTGCAGGGTCTGCGCGAGCGGCTCGCGCCGGCCATCGGCCAGTTCGGCTTCGGCATCGAGGGCGAGCAGCACCGGGGCGGCGTCGCCCATGCCCCAGCCGATATTGCCGCCGAGCGTGCCGAGATGCCGCACGCCGAGCGCGCCAAGCTGGGCGATGGCCTCCGCCAGCAGCGGCGCGTGGGTGCCGACCAGCGGGTGCCGCCGCACCGCTTCGAGCCGCGCGCCGGCGCCGATGCGCAGGGTGCCCGCTTCCAGCGTGATCGGCCAGGTCTCGGGCCAGTGCTGGATATTGATATAGCAGACGTCGCGCGGCGCCAGCCGGGGCTCGTCCCATTCCTGCTGGATCAGCGTGCCGCCGGCGATGAAGCGCGCCCGGGGGCCAAGCTGGTCGGCCAGTGCCTGGGCGGCTTGTGGCGAGGCGGGCGTGACGAGTTCCATGACGATTGGCGGCCGGCGATGGGCAGACTATCGGCCCGCCCAGAAGCGGCGCTGCGCCTCGGCGATCTCGGGCTCCATCTCGGGCACCGGGCCGATCAGGTCCACGGCCTTCTGGCAGTGATCGAACACGTAGCGCGACGGCACGCTCATAGTCGGGTTCTCGGCGTGGCTGCCCGTGCATTGCAGCAGCGCGTGCTCGGTCATGCCGAACACCACCCGGCCGATATTGGCCCAGTAGGCCGTGCCGGCGCACATGCAGCACGGCTCCACGGTGGTGTAGAGCGTGCAGCCCCACAGGTAGTCGGCCGGGAAGTTGGTGGCGGCCACGCGCGCGAGTGTGGATTCGGCGTGGTTCACCGTGTCGATGTTGCACTGCTCGAGCAGCACGGTTTCCTGGTCCGGGCCGACCAGGATGGCGCCGAACGGGTGGTGACCCAGCGTCACGGCGCGCTCGGCCACCTGCTGGGCGCGGCGCAGGTGGCGGCGGATCTGTTCCGGCGTGGGTGGCAGGCCCTGGGCGGGCAGGGTGGTGGGTTCGGACATGGTCAGGGTCTCCGTGAGGGGATGGATCGTCGCTCAGGCCCGGTTGCCCTGGCTCCAGGGGAACAGCCGCTGGTACGCCAGCTGCACCAGCCCGTAGAGCGTGAGGCTGCTGATGACCAGCAGGATCAGCGCGGCAAAGGCGACCGGCACCTTGAACGACGAGGTGGTGAACAGTATGAGGTAGCCCAGCCCCTTCTCGGCGGCGACGAACTCTGCCACCACGGCCCCGACGATAGCCAGCGTGATCGACACCTTCAGCGCCGCGAACACATACGGCACCGCGAACGGCATGCGGATCTGCCAGTACTGGCGCGCGGTGGTGGCGCGCAGCGAGCGCGACAGCTCCACCAGCTCCGCCGGCACCGACGCCAGCCCCAGCGCCGTGGACACCACCAGCGGGAAGAAGGCGATCATCGTCGTGATGACCACGCGCGGCAGCACCCCGGCGCCGAGCGTGACCACGATGATCGGCGCCACGGCCACGATCGGCGTGGACTGGATCACCACCAGCCACGGCATGACGATGCGCGACAGCAGTGGCGAGCGCGTGATGGCCACGGCCAGCGGCAGCGCCAGGCAGATCGCCACGACATAGCCGGCCAGCGCCGCCTCCAGCGTGGCGGCCAGATGCTCGAACCAGCGCGCCGCGCCGAGTTCGGTGGCGGCCCGCGCGATCACGCTGGGCGCCGGGAGGATGTACTCGGGCACGTGCAGCAGGCGGCAGCCCGCCTCCCAGAGGATCAGCACGAGCACGAAGACGCACAGGCTGGCGTGGCGGTTCAGGAACGCTGTCATGGCGGGGGCGGGTTTAGGAAACCAGTTACTGGGGCTTGTGGCTGAAGACCTGCACGCGGATGTCGTTGGCCATCCGCGTGAAGACCGGGTCGGCCAGCGTGGCGAGGTTGCGCGGGCGCGGCAGCGGCACGTCGATGATGTCTGCCACGCGCCCGGGGCGCGCGCTCATGACCACGATGCGGTCCGAGAGCAGCAGTGCCTCCTGGATCGAATGGGTGACGAAGACCACCGTCTTGGGCCGCTCGTTCCAGATCCGCAGCAGCTCGAAGCTCATTTCGTCGCGCGTGAGGGCGTCCAGCGCCGAGAACGGCTCGTCCATCAGCAGGATGTCGGGGTCGTGCAGCAGCGAGCGCGCAATCGACACGCGCTGCTGCATGCCGCCGGAGAGCTCGTCCGGCCGCTTGTGGCCGAAGTCGCCCAGGCCGATCATCGCCAGCAGCTCGCGCGCCCGGGCCTGGTCGCGCGCATCCACGCGGCCGTACTTGTGGCGCATCGGGAAGGTGATGTTGTCCAGCACGCTGAGCCACGGCAGCAGCGTCGGCTTCTGGAACACGATGCCGATCTCGTCGCGCGGCTCGGTGACCGGCATGCCGAAGATCGACACCTCGCCGCTGCTTGGCCGCAGCAGCCCCGCAATCAGCCGCAGGATGGTGGACTTGCCGCACCCGGACGGCCCGATCAGCGAGACGAACTCGTGCCGGCGCAGGTGCAGGTCCACCCCTTGCAGCGCCGTGACGGGACTGCCATCGCTGGAGACAAAGGTTTGCGTGACCGTGTTCAGGTCGATGACAGTTTGCATGGGCCTCGGCGGTTGCCTTTACTGGGTCAGGAAGCGGCGGTCGACCAGGGTCTCGGGGTCTACCTTGGCCGGCGCGTACTGCATCGACTGCGCCACCCAGCCCCAGGTGGCGGCGAGCAGCTTGGGGTTGAACCTGCCGACGCCATCGCGCTTGCTGATGTCGTTGCGCAGCAGCGGGATCGACGATTCGAACTCGGCCTTGACCACGGCCACGTCCGCCTCGGGCACGGCCGCCTTGAGCGCCTCCGCCGCCTGCTGCGGGTGCTGGATCGAATAATCGAGCGACTTGTTCAGCGCGCGCAGGTAGCGCTTGAGCACGTCCGGGCGCTCGGCGATGGTCTTGTCGCTGGCCAGTACGGACCAGCCGTAGCCGTCGAGGCCGAAGCGCGTCCACGGCAGCACCGACAGTTCCTGGTTGGCCTGCTTGAGCACCGCGCCGAAGGCCGGCGCCACGGTCACCCAGTTGATGGTGGCGTCCACGCGGCGCTGGGCCAGCATCGGCGCCAGCGTGGCCGGGTCGGCCTTGATGACCTTGATCCTGGCCGGGTCGATGCCGTTGCGTTGCAGCACCACCGGCCACAGCGCGTTGGAGGACGAGAACGTCGGCATGGCCACGGTCTTGCCTTCCATGTCCTTGAGCGACTGGATCTTGCTGTCCGCGCGCGTGAACAGCGCGTCCGGCTGGTTGGAGTAGAGCGACATCACGGCCTTGACCGGGATCTTGCCCTCGGCGGCGGCCGTCATCAGCGCGGCGATGCCGCCGAAGCCGACATCGGCGGCGCCGGAGGCGATCTTGGTCACGGCGTCGGCGGAGCCACGGCCCGGGAGGATCCTGACCTCCAGCCCTTCCTCCTTGAAGAAGCCCTGCTGTACGCCGGCATAGACGAAGGACTTGTCGCCGCCGGGCAGCCAGTCGAGCTGGACCGTGAGTTTGTCGGCGGCGTGGGCGGCGCCGGCACAGGCCAGCAGCAGCGAAGCGATCAGGGGGCGCAGGGTCATGGTCGAACTCCGGGGAACGGCATTGAGGAAAGGCGGGGCAGCAAGGCGTCGGTCAGGGCCTGGGGGCAGGCCACTTGCGGCACGTGGCCGCAGTCGAGCGAAATCCGGTGGGCGCCCGGCGTGAGCGCCTGCATGTGCCGCTGGAGCGGCAGCGTGACGGAGCGGTCCTGCAGGCATTCGACATAGACACGCGGCACGCGGCCGAAGCGCGCGGCGCTGAGCGTGTTGCGCATGTCGCGGCCTGTGTCGGGCTGGGGGCACAGCCGCGCGGCGGCGGCTTGCGCGGCCTCGGACGGGCAGTCGTGCAGGAAGATCTCGCGCGCGGCGGCGGGCGGCACGCGGCTGGTGGTGCCATCGGCATCCCATGCGAGATGCGGCACGATGCCGGTGTAGTGGAAGCCGGCATCGGCGGCGCGGCATTGGGCGATCACGTCGCCGAAGCTGATGCCGGCGGGCAGCATCATGCCGGCGAGGTAGACCAGCGCGCGCACGCGGTCCGGCAGGGCTTCGGCCACCTGCGAGGCGGTCAGGCCGCCGCCGCTGTGGCCGAGGACGACGGCCGGGGCGTCCAGCGCGGCCAGCCGTGCGCACACGTGGGCGGTGTAGCCGGCGAGGGTGGCATCGGCCCGCCTTTCGGGGCTGCGGTCGTTGCCGGGCAGGTCCACGGCGTGCACCTGCCAGCCGGCGGCTTCGAGCATCGGCTGCCAGGCGGCGAAGGCCCAGCTGCCTTGCCAGGCGCCATGGATCAGGACGATGTGGGGGCGGGGCATCGACATGACCGGCTCAGCCGTAGGTGCGCCGGTAGCAGTCCATCAGATGCTGCTCCACGGTCACGGACGGGTACTTGGCGGTCTCGCCTTCGGCACGGCAGGTCGGCAGGCAGGCCACCTCGTGCAGCGGGTTGCCGGTGAAGAAGAACGGTACCGAATAGCGCTCCCTGCCCGAGCGGTTGATCACCCGGTGCAGCGTGGAGACGTAGCGGTCATTGGTCCAGCGCGCGAACAGGTCACCGATATTGACGACGAAGGCGCCGGGCACGGGCGGGGCATCGATCCAGCTGGCCTGGAGGGCGTCCCAGACCTGTAGGCCGCCGGTCTCGTCCTGGAGCAACAGGGTCACGCCGCCGAAGTCGGTATGTTCGCCGCAACCCTTCTCGCCGGGCTGGGGCTGCGCGGGTTGGGGCGGGTAGTGCAGCAGCCGCAGCGTGGCGGAGGCGTCGTGCAGGTAGCCATCGAAATGGTCCTCGGGGAGGTCCAGCGCCAGCGCCAGCCCGCGCACGACGGTGGCGCCCAGCGCGTACGCCTGCTGGTAATACGCCTCCATCACGTCGCGGAAATCCGGCAGGGTGGCGGGCCACTGGTTCGGGCCGGTATTGAAGCGGCCGGCCAGCACGCGCGGGTCATCGGCGGCAATCTCGGCGCCGATATAGAAGCTCTCTTTCAGGTCGGGCGGCGCGCCGGCTTCCAGCGTCTGGGCGCGCAGCGGCTCATAGCCCCGGTTGCAGGGCGAGAGGCGCTTGTCCACGGCGAGCTTGTCGGCCATGCTCAGGTCGAAGAAGCGCTGGCTGGCCGCGAACACATCGCGTATCAGCACCGGGTCGATGCCGTGGTTCGTCAGGTAGAAGAAGCCGCGATGCGCGCAGGCATCGTGCAGCTGCATGGCCACGGCGCGGCGCGCGGCGGGGTCCGCGCTGCGCAGTCCGGCGATGTCGATCAGGGGCAGGCTAAGCGAGGCGGAGGAGGCGGGGGCGGTGGCAGTCACGGTGAGCGGCGGGCCTCGAAGGCTGGGCGACGGATGCAGCCCAGTCTAGAGACGCCCCCCTGCGCTGGATAGCGCCGATTTTTGCGCGGGGCGATGCCGAAGTTAGAGCACCCCGGCGGGTAGCGCGGCGGGGGACGGGGCGGCTATCCGCTCATGCACTCAAGGCGTGCGCGAACGGCTCCGGGGATGCCTCGCTTTGGCGCGCCGGGGCACGGTCGCGGTGCAGCGCGGCGGGCTTGCGCAGCGCGAGGGCTTCCTCGCGCTCGCGCGCCTCGATGGCCTCGGCGGCAATCCGGATAAAGGCGTCGAGCGCTGGCGGCGGCGTGCGGCCGGCGCGCACGTAGACGCCGAGTTCCGAGCAGATCGGCGCCGGGGTGTCCAAGGGCACGTGCACCAGCCGCCCGTCGCGCAGTTCGCGCTCCAGGCCCAGCCGGCTCTGGAAGAAGATGCCCACGCCACGCTCGACAAGGCCCTTCGCCAGTTCGATCGACGAGGTTTCCAGCAGCACCTGCAAGGCGCGCTTGTGATGGGCGAGCACGGGCTGGAGCAGCGCGTGCATCGACAACTCCGGCCGGGGCAGGATCAGCGGATAGGCCGCGCATTCGGCAAAGTCCACGTGTGGCAGGCCGGCCAGCGGATGGCCGGGCGGCACGATGGCGCCCAGCGCGAAACGCGACACCATGCACTGGCGCAGGCCGTCGTGGCGGCGGATGGAGAAGCCGATGCCAAGGTCCGCCTCGCCATCGATCACGGTCTGGGCGGCCTGTTCGGAGCCGCAGATGCGCACGTCGATCTGGATGGTGGGGTAGCGCCGGTGCATCTGCGTCAGCATGGCGGGCATCAGGTCGGCATTGAGCCCTTCCACGGCCGCCACGCTGAGCGAGCCGCGCCGCACGCCGCGCAGCAGCTCCAGCTCGGTGGCCAGGCGCTGCTCGTCCTGCAGCACGGTAATCACGTGGCGCGAGAACACCTCGCCGGCCGGGGTCAGGCGCAGGCCGGTAGCCATGCGCTCGAACAGCGGGCTGCCGATCTCTTCCTCGAGCTGCAACAGCTGGCGGTTGATGGCCGACGAGGCCACGTGCAGCCGCCGCGCGGCCTCGCGGATGGAGCCGCAGCGGCGGATCATGTCGAAATACTTGATGGCGCGGGCGTGGATGTGCATGCCCGGATCGAGCATGCACCGTGCCAGCACCAGGGGGCGGCGCGCGCGTCCGGTTCGCCCCCCTCCCTCCCGATCAGCGGTCGGCGCGGATCGGGCTGTACTCCACCGGCACCCAGCTGTAGCCGCGCGCATCCTTGCGGATGTGGCCCAGGCCCGGGAACGGCATGTGCGCGCCGGCAATCAGCCAGCCCTTGGCGGCGGCCTGCGCGAAGACGGCCTTGCGCGTCTTGATGGCCTGCTGCTGGTCCGAATCGAACTCGATCGACACCTCGGGGTGCGCCATCTGCACCGAATGGCTGTGGACGATGTCGCCCCAGAGCAGCAGCGTCTGGCCCTTCGACGTCACCAGGTAGGAGCTGTGCCCCGGCGTGTGGCCCGGCGTGCCGAGCACGCTGAAGCCGGGCAGCGGCTGCGCGCCGTCGGCGTAGGTGTGGAGCGCGCCCTTGGCCTTGTAGGGCGCCACGGCGTCCTGGGCCATCTTGAAGAACGGCTTGTTGTCCGCGGGGGCCTGCTGCGCGACGGCCTCGCTCAGCCAGTAATCGGCATCCTTCTGCGAGGCCCAGACCGTGGCATTGGGGAAGACCGCCGTGGTGCCCTGGGTCAGGCCGCAGGCGTGGTCGGGGTGCAGGTGGGTCAGCAGCACCGCGTCCACGTCCTCCGGCTTGTAGCCGGCGGCGCGGATATTGTTGACCAGCCCGCCCATGGTCGGGCCGAAGCACTGCGCCGCGCCGGCATCGACGAGCACGAGCTTGTCCTGCGTATGCACCAGGAAGCCGTTGACGGCGGTCTGCACGCCGTTCTTGTCGACCACGAACATGCGCGCCATCAGCGACTGGAGATCCTTGGCCTGCATGCCCTTGAGGAGCTTGCTGCCGATATCGATATAACCGTCATAGAGCGCGGTCACGACCACGTCGCCAACCTGCTGGCGATAGAAGCCGGGCACCTGCTCCTTGACCTGCGCGGGCGCGGCCGTGGCGGCAAGACTGGCGAACATCAGGCTGGCCAGCGCGGCACGAACCAGCCGGCGTGTGGCCTGGGGGGCAAAGGCGAGGGATTTCATGGGAGACAGATCCTTCCTGGATGGGAGTGGAAGCGAATAGGGCAGGGAAGTTGCCGGAGGCCCATTCTAATGATCTGTCGGAAAATGCGCGCTGAGGGCCACGCGGGGAGAGGAAGGCCAGGATGGAAGGCCGAAGGGCCGCCCAAAGCAAAAAGCCGCAATCCCGTGAAGGACTGCGGCTTTTCTAATAGATGGTGGCGAATCAGGGATTCGAACCCCGGACCTGCGGATTATGATTCCGTCGCTCTAACCGACTGAGCTAATTCGCCAACGAAGACCGCAATTATACCCACGCTTTGGAGCCTGTCAACACCCTCGTGACAGTTTTATGCAAGCTTCCGCAGGACCCCGGGCGGCTGCCCAAAAAAATGGCAGATCCGTGGATCTGCCTGAGAAGGAGTGACCGGCCGTGTACTGCCTTGCGGTGCCGGTCTATCCTGAGCGCGGTTGCGTAGCGCTGAACCTGAACTTGGCTCAGTCGTTGGCGTAGATATCCACGTCCTTGGTTTCGCGGACGAACAGCGCGCCGATCACGAAGGTCATGGCGGCGATGATGATCGGGTACCAGAGGCCGTAGTAGATGTTGCCGTTCTGGGCCACCAGCGCGAACGAGATGGTGGGCAGCAGGCCGCCGAACCAGCCGTTGCCGATGTGATATGGCAGCGACATCGACGAGTAGCGGATCCGCGTCGGGAACATCTCCACCAGCATCGCCGCGATCGGGCCGTACACCATTGTCACGTAGATCACCAGGATGACCAGGATCACCAGCACCATGATCGTGTTCATCTGGGCCGGGTCGGCCTTGGTCGGGTAGCCATGGGAGGCCATCGAGCCGGACACTTCCTTCTTGAACGCGGCGATCTTCGCCTTGCTCTCGTCGTCGAAGGCGCCCTTCACGACCGTGGCGTCGAACGCCTTGATCTCCTTGTCGCCGATCTTCACCGAGGCAGGCGTGCCGGCCGGGGCGTTGACCACCTCATAGCTGGCCGATGCCTGGGCCAGCGTGCGCTTGACGATGTCGCAGGAGCTGCGGAAGTCGATCTCGCGGGCGATCGGGCTGCCCTGGAACGAGCAGCTCTTCGGGTCGGCCGTGACCACGATCTGCGCGGACTGCTGGGCGCGCTCCAGCGCCGGGTTGGCGTAGTGCGTCAGCGCCTTGAACAGCGGGAAGTAGGTCAGCACGGCGATGGCGCAGCCGAGCATGATGATCCACTTGCGGCCGATCTTGTCCGACAGCGCGCCGAAGAAGATGAAGAACGGCGTGCCGATCACCAGTGCGCCGGCGATCAGCAGGTTGGCCGTCTTGGCGTCCACCTTCAGCACCTGCGTGAGGAAGAACAGCGCGTAGAACTGGCCCGTGTACCAGACCACAGCCTGGCCGGCGGTCAGGCCGATCAGCGCCAGGATCACGATCTTCAGGTTGCGCCACTGGCCGAAGGCCTCGGTCAGCGGGGCCTTGGAGGTCTTGCCCTCGGCCTTCATCTTCTGGAAGGCCGGCGATTCGCTCATCGACAGCCGGATGTAGACCGACGTGGCGAGCAGCAGGATCGAGAGCAGGAACGGGATACGCCAGCCCCAGGTGTCGAAGTTCGGGCCGGTCAGCTCGCGCGTCAGCAGGATCACGATCAGCGACAGGAACAGGCCCATCGTCGCAGTGGTCTGGATCCAGGCCGTGTACGCGCCACGCTTGCCGTGCGGGGCGTGCTCCGCCACGTAGGTGGCCGCGCCGCCGTACTCGCCGCCGAGCGCCAGGCCCTGCAGCATGCGCAGCGCGATCAGGATGATCGGGGCCGCCCAGCCGATGGTGGCGTAGCTGGGCAGCAGGCCCACCAGGAAGGTGGAGAAGCCCATGATCAGGATGGTGACCAGGAACGTGTACTTGCGGCCGATCATGTCGCCCAGGCGACCGAACACCAGCGCGCCGAACGGGCGCACCAGGAAGCCCGCCGCAAAGGCCAGCAGCGCGAAGATGAACGCCGAGGTGGGGTCCAGGCCCGCGAAGAACTGCTTGGCGATGACCGCCGCCAGCGAGCCGTACAGGTAGAAGTCGTACCACTCGAATACCGTGCCAAGCGACGAGGCCACGATGACCTTCCGCTCCTCGCGTGTCATTGGCGTGTTTTGTGCACTGCCCCCCGGCATTGCCACGTTTTGCGCGTTTGCCATTATTGTCTCCTCCGTCTCATCGAAAGGTTCCCCGTTGTCAGCGGCCACGCGTGTGCGGACCTCTGCATCGAAGTTGAGGAGGATTGTGGGAGGTGAAACTTACTGCGTTCTGACAGAAATGACGGGAATGGTGCCTAAATCGTCGGGGTATACGCTAGCGGGTGGCGTGGCTTGCGCGCCACCCCGTTTGCTGCACTGCGGCCCGGCGGAGCGCCGGGCGCGCCACGCAGCAGGTTACGCGGGCTTCTTGCTATGCAGCATCGGCCCCTGCAGAGCGTTGAGGGGTGGGCGGCGCGTTCCGTGGAGCGGCATCGGCATCGGCATCGGCGCCGGCTGTCGCGGCAGGGTGGCCGTCAGGCTCGAACTCATGGTCGGCGCGGTTCATGCGCCAGGCGTAGAGCGCGGCCATTCCCACGTAGACGATCAGCGCGCCCTGGGCGCCCATCCAGAACGAGAAGGGCCAGCCGAAGAAGTCGAAGCGCAGTTCCCGCGCGTACCAGCTCACCACGAACGACACCACGAACCAGACCACCAGCAGCGCGGCGATCCAGCGCCGGTTGTGCCGCCACGCGCGCCGCTCCTGCGGCGTCATGCGGTCGCGCGGGGTACGCCTCATGCCGCCTCCCCGGCGCCGGCGCCGGCGCGGCGCAGCGTCACGCGCAGCCGCGTGCCGGCCAGGCGGGGTGACGTCTGGTAGACGTGGTCGTCGATGGCCACCTCGCCGCCATGCTGCTGCACGATCTCGCGCACGATGGCGAGGCCCAGCCCGCTGCCCTCGGTATTGGTGCCCAGCACGCGGTAGAAGCGCTCCATCACCCGTTCGCGCTCGGCCGGGGCGATGCCGGGGCCGGTGTCCTCCACATCGAGATAGGCGAACGGCTCGAACGGATCGGCCGCCACGCGCACCGTGGCATGGCCGCCGGACGGCGTGTAGCGGATGGCATTGTCCAGCAGGTTGTTGAGCATCTCGGTCAGCATCAGGCGATTGCCGGTGATGGTCACCGGGTGGTCATCGGCTTCCAGCCCGAGGTCGATGCGGCGCGCCCAGGCCTGCGGCAGCCAGTCCTTGACCACCTCGCGCGCCAGCGCGGTGAGGTCCAGCGGCGCCATCCCGCCTGCGCCGGCCAGGTTCTCCATGCGCGCCAGCGAGAGCAGCTGCGTCACCAGGTGCGCGGTGCGCTCGGAACTGCCGGCGATCTGCGCCAGCGAACGGCGCAGCTCCTCGGGCGACTGCTCGCGCTGCGCCAGCTCGGCCTGCATGCGCAGCCCGGCCAGCGGCGTCTTCATCTGGTGCGCGGCATCGGCGATGAAGCGCTTCTGCGTCTGCACGGACAGGTCCAGCCGCGCCAGCAGGTCATTGAACGACGCCACCAGCGGCGTGATTTCCTGCGGCGCGGCGGTCTCGTCGATGGGGCTGGTATCGCCCGGGTTGCGCGCCCGGATGCGCTGCTGGATCGCCGTCAGCGGCGCCAGCCCGCGCGTGAGGCCGAACCAGACCAGCACCACGGCCAGCGGCAGGATCACGAACTGCGGCAGGATCACGCCCTTGATGATCTCGTTGGCCAGCCGCGCGCGCTTGTCCAGCGTCTCGGCCACCTGCACCAGCACCGGCTGGGAGCCGGCGCTCTTCAGGTCCACATAGGTATAGGCCACGCGCACGTCGTTGCCGGCCACGCGGTCGTCGCGCAGGGACACCAGCCCGGCATGGCCCTGGTCGTCCTCGGACGGCAGCGGCAGGTCGTGGTCGCCGGCCACGTACTCGCCGCGCTTGCCCACCACCTGGTAATAGATATTGTCGGTCTCGTCGGCACGCAGGATCTCGCGCGCGGAGAGCGGCAGCTGCAGCGTCACGCGCCCGTTCACTTCGCGCACCTGCTGGGAGAGCACGATGGCGCTGGCCTCCAGCGCGCGGTCGAACGGGCCGTTGGCGATGGACTTGGCGACGAGGTAGGTGACCGCGATGCTCATCGGCCAGAGCAGCAGCAGCGGGGCGAGCATCCAGTCGAGGATTTCGCCGAACAGCGAGCGCGGCGAGGGATGGGCGGACGATTCCTCCAGGTGCGGCAGGGCGTCCGCCAGCGCGGCGTCCTCGGCGGCGGCATCGGCCAGGGTCGGCAGAGGCGGTGGCGGGTCCGGAAGGGCAGGCGGGCGGCCCCAGGGCAGTTTCAGCAGGCGCATGCCGCCACCGGATCAGCCATGCACCGCCGCCACCGGCAGGAACTTCTCCAGGCAGTAACCCAGGCCGCGCACCGTGGCGATGCGGATGCCGCCCACTTCAATCTTCTTGCGCAGCCGGTGCACGTAGACCTCGATGGCGTTGTTGCTGACTTCCTCGCCCCACTCGCAGAGGTGGTCCACCAGCTGTTCCTTGGAGACCAGCCGCCCGCAGCGCGTGAGCAGGATCTCCAGCAGGCCGATCTCGCGCGCGGACAGGTCCAGCATCTGCTCGTTCAGATAGGCGATGCGGCCGACCTGGTCGAAGGCCAGCGGCCCGTGGCGCATCAGCGTGGCGCCGCCGCCCGCGCCACGCCGCACCAGTGCGCGCACGCGTGCCTCCAGCTCGGACAGCGCGAAGGGCTTGGCCATGTAGTCGTCGGCGCCCAGGTCCAGGCCCTTGACCCGCTCGTCCACGCCGTCGGCGGCGGTCAGGATCAGCACCGGCAGCATCGCGCCACGCGTGCGCAGGCGCTTGAGCACCTCCAGGCCGGGCATGCGAGGCAGGCCGAGATCCAGGATCAGCAGGTCGAAGTGCTGGGTGGACAGGGCCGAATCGGCTTCCACGCCGTTGGCAACGTGGTCAACGGCGTAGCCGGAATGCCGCAGCGAGCGCGTAAGCCCGTCTGCCAGCACGTCGTCATCTTCCGCAATCAGAATGCGCATGGTTGTCTCCACCCTGTTGCCAGCATCGCACGCCACGCGGTTGCGGAACCGGTGGGGCTTGCCAAGCATACTGTTTTTTTATACAGTACCCGACATTCCGCAGGCTGCCTTGTGGGCAGCCGGGTCGGGTCGCACGCCAGATCACTTTCAGGCCGATTTCCGTCGGAAATCGCTTAAAAATCAGGCGTCGCGCCGCATGCGGCCTATTTATACACCATTGACTGAAGGACGACCATGGACGACAAGAAGGCCGGCGCCGGCGTGAGCGCTGAGAAGCAGAAGGCGCTTGCCGCCGCGCTCTCCCAGATCGAGAAGCAGTTCGGCAAGGGCTCGATCATGCGTCTGGGCGATGGCGAGATCGAAAAGGACATCGAGGTGGTGTCCACCGGCTCGCTGGGGCTCGATATCGCGCTGGGCGTCGGCGGCCTGCCGCGCGGCCGCGTGGTGGAGATCTATGGTCCGGAATCGTCGGGCAAGACCACGCTGACGCTGCAGGTAGTGGCCGAGATGCAGAAGCTGGGCGGCACCTGCGCCTTTATCGACGCGGAACACGCGCTGGACGTGAACTACGCCGGCAAGCTGGGCGTGAACGTGGGCGACCTGCTGATCTCGCAGCCGGACACCGGCGAGCAGGCCCTGGAAATTACCGACGCGCTGGTGCGCTCGGGCTCGATCGACCTGATCGTGATCGACTCGGTGGCCGCGCTGGTGCCGAAGGCCGAAATCGAGGGCGAGATGGGCGATTCGCTGCCCGGCCTGCAGGCCCGCCTGATGAGCCAGGCGCTGCGCAAGCTGACCGGCACCATCAAGCGCACCAACTGCCTGGTGATCTTCATCAACCAGATCCGCATGAAGATCGGTGTGATGTTTGGTTCACCTGAAACGACTACCGGCGGCAACGCGCTGAAGTTCTACGCCTCGGTGCGCCTGGACATCCGCCGCATCGGCTCGATCAAGAAGGGCGACGACGTCATCGGCAACGAGACCAAGGTCAAGGTGGTGAAGAACAAGGTGTCGCCGCCGTTCCGCGAGGCGTTCTTCGACATCCTCTACGGCCAGGGCATTTCCCGGCAGGGCGAGATCATCGACCTTGGCGTGGATGCCAAGATCGTCGAGAAGTCGGGCGCGTGGTACAGCTACAACGGCGAAAAGATCGGCCAGGGCAAGGACAACGCGCGCGAATACCTGCGCGAGAACCCTGACATCGCCGCTGAGATCGAGAACAAGGTCCGTGCGGCGCTGGGCGTGGTGGCAATGAACGCCGCGGCCGTGGCCGCACCGGCCGAAATCGAAGGCTGAGGCGGGTCTTTCTCCGCTCCTCGGAAGCCGTCGCAGATCGTGCGGCGGCTTTTTTTATTGGGACTCCATTGTCGATGACCCCCTGATGGCTGGCTTCCGCCCCCCGCTCTCGCTGAAGGCCCGCGCCGTCGGCTACCTGTCGCGCCGCGAGCACAGCCGCGCCGAACTGCGGCGCAAGCTGGCGCCGCACGCCGAGACGCCCGAGGAAGTGGACACCCTGCTCGACGCGCTTGAGCGCGAGAACTGGCTGTCGAACGACCGGTTCGTCGATAGCCTGGTCCATCGCCGCGCCAGCCGCTATGGCGCCGCCCGGGTGATGCAGGAGGCCAAGACCCATCAGCTTGGCAACGAACAACTGCACGATCTTCAGGACCGACTGCGGGAAACCGAGGTCGAGCGGGCCCGGGAGGTCTGGCGCAAGCGCTTCGGCACAGCCCCGGATTCCCCGGAGGCGCGGGCCAAGCAGATCCGCTTCATGGTCGCGCGCGGCTTCTCGCGCGCCGTGGTCGGCAAGATCATCCGCGGCGCGGAAGATGACGAATGAGGTGACGATTGCGCCGCGTAGACCACTGTATACCTGCGTGCGCAACAGGGATTTTGTGATCCGGCGCCGGGCGTTGTGGCGCCGCACCACTGGCCGTGCCGCCGGGCACGATGGCGGCCCGCCAGCCCTTGTCGCGCCGTGGTTCGGCGTTGTTACCGGCGCAACAATTCGCCCCCGACATTCCATATCGCAGGATGTTCCCGGGCAAAGCGGCGCGGCATGTTAAACTCTCCCGGTTTTCCGGCCTTGGCGGCCGTGCGGCTGTCGGCCGTCCCGCCCCGGCCGTGACGTTTGCCCCCGGTCACAGCCTCAACATCCCGCGTCAGCCCCAGCTGTCATGCCACTTTCCCCGCCTGCCAACCGCACCTTGCGTCATCGCCGTGCCATCACGGCGGAAGCGTATGCGCGGGAAGACGGCCTGTGGGACATCGAGGCGCGCCTCACCGACACCAAGCCACGCGACATCGAGCTCGCCGGCGGTGGCATCCGGCCCATCGGCCAGCCGCTGCACGACCTCTGGCTGCGCGTGACGATCG
The DNA here is from genome assembly GCF_046535395.1 of Cupriavidus sp. SIMBA_020. Lineage (NCBI taxonomy): Bacteria > Pseudomonadati > Pseudomonadota > Betaproteobacteria > Burkholderiales > Burkholderiaceae > Cupriavidus > Cupriavidus sp. SIMBA_020. The sequence goes on from NZ_JAWRWU010000008.1 coordinate 108,936, forward strand.
ATCTCCGCATGAACGTGGTGGATGCCGAGGCTTGCTCCGATTGGGTGCCTTATCCGACACATTGCGACACGATCGGCCCGGCTTACCGTAAGCTGATCGGCCTGAACCTGACGAAGGGTTTCCGCAAGGCGGTGCGCGAGCGGCTGTCCGGCGTGGCCGGCTGCACCCACCTGACCGAGCTGGCCGGCGTGCTGCCGACCACTGCCATCCAGGCTTTCGCCGGCGATGTCTTCAATGTGCGCGACGGCGCCACCGTCAACGATCCGAATCCCGAACCGCCTTACCAGCTCCATGGATGCCACGCGCTCCATTTCGAGGGCGAGGTGGTTCGCCAGTTTTACCCGCGCTGGTATGGCTACCAGCCGGCACCGAAGGCCGGCGCTGCGGCGTCATCGTCCCAGTCCGCGTCACGCGCCGATGCTCCGGCATCGGGCGGCGACACCCTGGCCCACCGGCCCAACGGAACCTCGGGCTGACCGTCACGGTCCGCCCACAGGAACAGCGAGAGACGAATCGTCTCCCCCATTTTTCCCATCCCTTTACGCCTACCCGAAAGGAAACACGCATGAATATCCATGAGTATCAAGGCAAGGAAATCCTGCGCAAATACAATGTGCCGGTTCCGCGCGGCATCCCGGCTTTCTCGGTTGAAGAAGCCCTGAAGGCGGCTGAGCAGCTCGGCGGTCCGGTGTGGGTCGTCAAGGCACAGATCCACGCAGGCGGCCGCGGCAAGGGCGGCGGCGTGAAGGTGGCCAAGAGCATCGAGGACGTCAAGACCTACGCCACCAACATCCTGGGCATGCAACTGGTGACGCACCAGACCGGTCCGGAAGGCAAGAAGGTCAACCGCCTGCTGATCGAAGAAGGCGCTGACATCAAGAAGGAACTGTACGTGTCGCTGGTGGTGGACCGTGTCTCGCAGAAGGTGGCCCTGATGGCCTCCAGCGAAGGCGGCATGGACATCGAGGAAGTGGCCGCGCACAGCCCGGAAAAGATCCACACGCTGATCGTGGACCCGGCCGCGGGCCTGCAGGACGCCGAAGCCGACGACATCGCCCGCAAGATCGGCGTGCCGGACGCCAGCGTGCCGCAAGCGCGCCAGGCACTGCAAGGCCTGTACAAGGCGTTCTGGGAAACCGACGCTTCGCTGGCCGAAATCAACCCGCTGATCCTGACCGGCGACGGCAAGGTGATCGCGCTCGACGCCAAGTTCAACTTCGACTCCAACGCGATGTTCCGTCACCCGGAAATCGTGGCCTACCGTGACCTGGACGAAGAAGACGCCAACGAAATCGAAGCCTCGAAGTTCGACCTGGCCTACATCTCGCTGGACGGCAACATCGGCTGCCTGGTGAACGGCGCCGGCCTGGCCATGGCCACTATGGACACCATCAAGCTGTTCGGCGGCGAGCCGGCCAACTTCCTGGACGTGGGCGGCGGTGCCACCACCGAGAAGGTGACCGAAGCCTTCAAGCTGATGCTGAGCAACCCGAACGTGGAGGCCATCCTGGTCAACATCTTCGGCGGCATCATGCGCTGCGACGTGATCGCCGAAGGCGTGATCTCGGCCTCGAAGGCCGTGCAGCTGGGCGTGCCGCTGGTCGTCCGCATGAAGGGCACCAACGAAGACCTGGGCAAGAAGATGCTGGCCGAGTCGGGCCTGCCGATCATCTCGGCGGACACGATGGAAGAAGCCGCCCAGAAGGTTGTGGCCGCTGCCGCTGGCAAGTAAGCCGACGCCGATACGCCAACAAATGCAAGCGCGCGGTGCGCAGGCCCTGCCCGCGCCGCGCGACGCCAAGCAAAGGATTACAGCATGTCGATTCTGATTAACAAAGATACCAAGGTCATCACCCAGGGGATTACCGGCAAGACCGGCCAGTTCCACACCCGTGGCTGCCGCGACTACGCGAACGGCAAGAACGCCTACGTGGCGGGCGTGAACCCGAAGAAGGCCGGTGAGGACTTCGAGGGCATTCCCATCTACGCGAGCGTGAAGGACGCCAAGCAGGCCACCGGCGCCACCGTGTCGGTGATCTACGTGCCGCCCGCCGGCGCTGCCGCCGCCATCTGGGAAGCCGTCGACGCCGATCTGGACCTCGTGGTCTGCATCACCGAAGGCATTCCCGTCCGCGACATGATGGAAGTCAAGGACAAGATGCGTAAGCAGAACAAGAAGACCCTGCTGCTGGGTCCGAACTGCCCGGGCCTGATCACGCCGGACGAGATCAAGATCGGCATCATGCCGGGTCACATCCACAAGAAGGGCCGCATCGGCGTGGTGTCGCGCTCGGGCACGCTGACGTACGAAGCCGTGGGCCAGCTGACCGCGCTGGGCCTGGGCCAGTCGTCGGCCGTGGGCATTGGTGGCGACCCCATCAACGGCCTGAAGCACATCGACGTGATGAAGATGTTCAACGACGATCCCGACACCGACGCCGTGGTCATGATCGGTGAGATCGGCGGCCCGGACGAGGCCAACGCCGCTTACTGGATCAAGGACAACATGAAGAAGCCGGTGGTTGGCTTCATCGCTGGCGTGACGGCGCCCCCGGGCAAGCGCATGGGCCACGCCGGCGCGCTGATCTCGGGTGGTGCGGACACCGCCCAGGCCAAGCTGGAAATCATGGAAGCCTGCGGTATCAAGGTGACCAAGAACCCGTCGGAGATGGGCCGCCTGCTGAAGGCGATGCTGTAAATCATGCGTCACATCCCGCGCCATGGCGTGCCGGATCTGGCGCCTGGCGTGTGGTGACTGCATCGCATTGCCCCCGCTTGCCGGGGGCAATGTCATTCTGGCGAGACGTTGACCTAGGGTATTTCCCGAGCCGCCTGCCGGAAGGTTGAAACCGAATCGAAAGGTTCGTGCGATACATCTCCATGTCTGTAAGTTCAGACATCCAAAAGTTCGCAGTGGCGCCGCCTGCCGGGCGGTCGGCGAACGTGGAATAAACCTAGAAATACGAGGAGTCTTGCCGTGGAATTGTTGTCGAGCAGCGCATTCTGGATTGCGCTGGGATCCATCATCCTGACCAATATCGTGCTGTCCGGCGACAACGCCGTGGTGATCGCGCTCGCCTCGCGCAACCTGCCGCCGGCCCAGCAGAAGAAAGCCATTTTCTGGGGCAGTGCCGCCGCCATCATCATGCGGGTGGTGCTGACCGTGGCGGCCGTGAAGCTGCTGACGCTGCCGTACCTGAAGATCGTCGGCGCCATCCTGCTGGTCTACATCGGCGTGCAACTGCTGACCGGCGATGACGACGAGGAAGGCCACGACGCCAAGGACAACATCTGGCAAGCCATCCGCACCATCCTGATTGCCGACCTGGTGATGTCGCTGGACAACGTGGTGGCCGTGGCCGCCGCCGCCCAGAAGGGCCCCGAGGGCAGCCAGCTGATGCTGCTGGTGCTGGGCCTGGGCCTGTCGATTCCGCTGATCGTGTTCGGCAGCACCATCCTGCTGAAGGTGATGGAGCGCTTCCCGATCATCATCGTGCTGGGCGCCGCGCTGCTGGGCTACCTGGCCGGCGAGATGCTGGTGAGCGATCCCGTGGACGCCGAGTGGTTCCAGGTACATGTGCCGCACGCCCATCTGGTGTTTGGCGTGGTGGGGGCCGTGCTGGTGGTGCTGGTGGGCAAGCTGCTCAAGCGCCGGAGCGCGCAGGTGGCCTGACACCCCTGACTCGCAGTCTCGTATTGCCTGAAACGGGCGGCCGATCTGGCCGCCCGTTTTTCTTTGGTGGCGCCGGCGCAACAGCGCCCTGTAGGCGCCCACGCCACGAATTCCTGCGGATTTCCAAGCAATTCCCACAAGCCTGTGGGAATTGTCGGAGATCAATCGGAGCAGGGGGCTGACCTCCCGATCATGGGTGCCGTGCCGGTGCGCAACGCCGCGCGGCACGGACATCAACCATCACCATGAAAAGGGTCAATATGCAACGCAAGCCTTACGCACGCCGCCATCGCGGCTTCACGCTGATCGAACTGATGATCGTGGTGGCGATCATCGGCATCCTCGCCGGGGTGGCCATTCCGCAGTACCAGGACTACGTGGCGCGCTCGCAGTTCGCCGAGGGACTGAGCCTGGCGTCAGGGCAGAAGCCGGCGGTGATCGAAACGTTCTCGTACGGCGGCACCTGCCCCAGCAACGCCAGCGGGGCGGCGGACGGGATTCCGCTGGCGACCAGCATCGCCGGGACGTACATCAAGAGCGTGGTCACGGGCGGCACGCCCACGGCAGCGGGTGGCTGCACCATCGTCGCCAACTTCAAGGACGCTGGCATCGCCAAGGGGCTGGTCGGCAAGTCCCTGACGCTGCGCATGACCGGCGCGGACCAGGGTGCCGTGGCAGTGCGAATCGGGCGCTGAACGGAAGTACCTGCCCAAGGCGTGCAGCCACGTGGCGGCGGCTGCGGCGGCGCCGGCCTGATCTGATGACGGCGGCTGACCGCGGGTGAGACCGCTCCCATCCTCGGTCAGCATCGAAAAAATCGGGCGAAATGCGCCATTTATGGTGCATTTCCATCAGAGTGAATCAACGTCCGGCGGCTTGCGCGCGATCAAATTTGTAGCGCGCAGCCCGCCACAGCATACGACCCCAGTCATCGCGTCGATGACGACAACCAGAAAGGGGGTCCTATGCAACACACCAACACTTATCCACAGCGGTCTGGCCGTCTTGTGCGCCGGACCATGCGCGCCGGCTTCACGCTGATCGAACTGATGATCGTGGTGGCGATCATCGGCATCCTGGCCAGCCTTGCCATTCCGCAGTACCGCGACTACGTGGCGCGGGCCCAGTTTGCCGAGGCGCTGACGCTGGCGTCGGGCCTGAAGACGTCGCTGGTGGAGGCGTACGTCAGCTCCGGGTCGTGCCCGGACAACAAGACGGCCAATAACTCCGGCCTGCCGCTGAGTTCGACGATCAATGGCCGGTATGTGGCATCGGTGGAAACCAAGGCCAATGGCGTGGTGGGCGACTCTGGCGGTTGCGTGATCACGGCCCGGTTCCGGAGTGACGTCTCGCAGGCGCTGGCCGGCAAGCATGTGGAGTTGGAACTGAAGGGCTCCGAGGGCTCGTTCACCTGGGATTGCTTCTCCAACGTGGACCACAAGCTGATGCCGAAGTCCTGCAGCGTGCGGGGATCGAGTTCCACCTCGGCCTGAGGCGGTGCGCCATGGATCGCCGCAAGCGCCTTCCACGGCGGGCGGGCTTTTCGCTGATCGAGCTGATGATCGTGGTGGCGATCATCGGCATCCTGGCCAGCCTCGCCCTGCCGCAGTACCGCGCCTACGTGGCGCGGGCCCAGTTTGCCGAGGGACTGTACTTGCTGGGCGGATTGAAGGTCTCGGTGCTGGAGACCTATGTCTTGTCCTCTCAATGTCCTGACAACACCGGGGAGAACGATGCCGCCTTGCCGCCGGCTGCAACCATTAACGGAAAGTACGTGGAGCGCGTGGTGGCCCAGTCCATGGGCCAGGTTTCCGACGGCGGCGGGTGTTTTCTCCGGGCGTACTTCCGGGACGATGCGTCGCCGCTGCTCCGGGGCAAGTTCGTGGAGCTTGAGTTAAGTGGGACCGGCAAACCGTCTGAAGGCTACGCTGGCGGCGGCGCGGCGTCTTGGGACTGTTATTCGAACGCGCGCGAAAATGTGCGTCCAAAGGCATGTCGGTATCGGTGGGGGTACACCCCAGAGGCATAGCCCGTCCCGCCCGCCTCAAAGTGCAAAACTTTGGCAGTCCCGCAGACACAAAATGTGACAAATTTTGTTGATTGGCCGTCCCTTGGAATCGTAGATCGGCCAAATTTTGTCACTCCCGCATGAGATTATCGGCATTTGCTGGCCTGGCACACTCCCTGCTTTAGGGGTAATGCATCACATGCAAGCAGATGTTTCTTTCTGTAACGAAAATCTCATCGAGGGGTCAATCCTTATGCAACGGGTACAACAAATCAAAAAACTGGGTCGCCAAGCCCAGAAGGGTTTCACGCTGATCGAACTGATGATCGTGGTTGCGATCATCGGTATCCTGGCTGCTATCGCGATTCCGCAGTATCAGGATTACGTGGCGAAGTCGCAGATGGCACGTGCTGTGAGCGAACTGACGGCATACAAGACGGCAATCGAAGACCGCATCAACCAAGGTGCTCTCACCGTGAGCGGTGCTGAAGTCGGCTACGTTGCGTCCAACCTGATGGACGCTGCCGCCTTGCCGTTCGCGGCAGCGCGCCCGGTTGCTGCCGACGGCTCGATGAACTACGTTGGCACCCTCGGCGGGCAGGCTCAGCGCTCGCTGTCCGGCGCCACCATTACGATTTCGCGCCTCGCTGGTGGCCAATGGACTTGCGTCGCCGCACAAGGTGCTGCTACGAGCTGGAAGGCATCCTACGCTCCGGCTGGTTGCCCGTAATTGATGGTTCAGCGCCTTGAGCTGTAACCTCAAGCAAACAGCGAGCCTTTCCCTCGCCTGAAGCTTGAAAAAGCGCCTTCGGGCGCTTTTTCTTTTCCTGCTTCCCCAAGCCGCCAAGCTATCATGGCGCCTTTCATTCCCCTCGCGCCCGCATGCCGCCATCCAGGGCTTTGCTTCCGGGGTCGGCGATCATCGCCGCCTTTACCCTCCCGCTGCTGGTGTCGAAGCACACGCTTCCGCTCGCCACTTTCTATGGCGAATGGACGGCCGGCGTGCTTGGTGTCGCGCTGGTCTGCCTGCTGGCCTTTCGGCGTTCGCCAGACACCCCCCAAGTCCCCTGGATCGTCCTGCTGCCGCTCTGGCTGATCCTCACGACGCTCGTCCAGTCTGCCGCCGGCATGGCCGATATCACGGGCAGCCGCTTCACCACCCAGATCGTCCTCGCCCTCGGCGCCGCCATGATGGTCGCCGCATGGCGCCTTGGCCAGGGGTTGTCCACCGAGGAGCGCGCCGAAATTGTCGATGCCGTCGCCATCACCTTCCTCGTCGCCGGGCTGCTCGGCACGTTGGCCCAGTGGATCCAGGTCTTCCATATGGAAGACCAGATGTTCGGCCTCGTTTCGGAATATTTCTACGACACCAACCGCCGGCTGTGGGGCAACCTGAACCAGCCCAACCATCAGGCGACGATCCACGGCTTTGGCCTCGTCGCCGCCATCTGGCTGGCGCGGCGGGCGCGGCTCGGGTTTGCGGCTTGGCTGGCCGCCGTGCTGCTGCTCGAGTCGGGCATCGCGCTGACCGGCTCGCGCACCGGCCTTGTCCACGTTGGGCTGGCCGCCATCTATGCCCTGATCGCCGCCGCGATGGCGCGCGGCGAGCGGCGCGGGCCGAATCCGATGGCGCGCCCGCCCGGCCTCGTGCTCGCCGCCGTGCTGTTGGTCGTCGGCATCGTGGTGCTGCAGCCGGTCATCAAGAGCGCCGGGCAGGCATTCGATTGGCGATTGTTCGATACCGTCGCGCAACTGAAGGCCGGCGATCAGGTCTCGGCACGCGGCGCGCTGTGGGCGCATGCCATCGCCATGTTCCGATCGCATCCGCTGCTCGGCGTGGGTTACGGGGAGTTCGGCTGGGCGCAGTTCCAGCAGATGTCGCAACTGCGCGTGACGGCCGAGATGTCCCTGCACGCCCACAACGCCGTGCTCGATCTGCTGGCGAAGACGGGTTTGACGGGGACGGCGGGCGTGGGGATGCTGCTGCTGGCGTGGCTGTGGCGCGTGGTGCGAAGCCGGCTGTGGCGCGCGGCGTCGGCGGAGCGCCCGCAGACCGTGGTGATCCTGCTCTGGCTGGCGATGGTCGGCGCGCATTCGATGCTCGAATACCCGCTCCATTACCTCTACTTCTTCCTGCCGTTCTGCTTCCTGCTGGGATGGCTGGAGCCGTCCGGCTTCGGCAAATGGCGAGTCCCCAAGCCGGTGCCGATGGTCATCGGCATCGCCTTCGTCGCGGTCTCGGCCATCGTCCTGACCACGCTCTGGCAGGACTACCGCCGCGTGGAAGCGCGCGAGTATGCGAGCGATGAACGGCGCGACGGCCTGCCGATGCCGCGTCACTGGTTCCGCCAGCACGCCGCGTCGGAGGCCATCGAGCGGACCGTTATCACGGCCGAGAATGCCGTCGACTTGCTACCCGCGCACCTCGATGCGCTGCACCTGCTGCCCACCCCGAACCTGATCGGCCGCGCCGCGTGGCTGCTGGCGCTGACCGGCCAGCCAGAGCGCGCGCGCCTATGGATGGATCGCCTGCGCTATTACTATCAGGGCGACGAAGCCGCACAGTTCAACACGCTGGACAAGGCTTGCGAGGAAATGGACGACGCGCACCGTCCGCGCGACTTCTGCGCCTGGGTGCGCGTACGCGCCCGGCAGGGCCACGGCTGAGCCGAAACCCAGCCAGGGCCGAAGCCGTCAGCGCACGTAACCGGGCGGCGGGGGCGGAGGATAGTAGGGCTGGTAGTTCGACGGCGGCGCCGCGTAGCTGGTGGCGCGCGGCGTGGACACCATCTGCCCGTAGACCGGCACGCGGTTGCCGCTGGCGTACATGCACTGGACGTAGGCGGCGTCGTACTGCCGTTGCGAGCCATATCCCGCGTTATACGAGTTCCCGGCCCCCACGGCGGCGCCGGTGAGCAAGCCCACGCCGGCCCCGATAGCCGCGCCCGAACCGCCGTCGAAGGCCGCCCCGGCCGCTGCGCCGAGTGCCGTGCCGATGGCTGCGCTGCCTACGGCCGCCGTATTCGATGCCTGCTGGGCGCTTACGCCGCCCACCTGACCGAATGCGAACTGGCGGCAGTTGTAGTCATCCCCACGGAATTGGTCGAAGGTCTTGCCGGTGCCCGGCAGCGCCATCACGCTCGGGCCGGACGGCATGACCGCGCAGGCGCCAAGGCCCAGCGTGCCCGCCAGCAACAGGGGAAGGATGCGCGGATTCATGACGTCGCTCCCGGAACATGGCCCTGCGGCGTGGTGGACGAAGACGGCGTTGGCGGCACCCGCTGCCAGCCGGTGGGACACTCGCGGACGTACGGGTAGAAGCCCTCGGGCGAGTCGCAGTGGTACCACCAGGCGTTCGGCGAGTCATTCGGCGCGCCGCTGGCCGATGGGGCGGGCACCGGATTGCCATCCGCGCCCTGTTCGATGTACTGCGGCGGATTCGGCGCCGGCACCGCGACGACGGCGGGCGGATAGTAGCCCGGCGCGTAGTACGGGCCGTAGGCATAGGGACCCCACCCTGGACCCCAGCCTGGACCCCAGCCGGGTCCCCATCCCCCCCAGCCCGGTCCCACGTAGACGCCCACGCCCACGCGCGAGCGCCCGTGGTAGTGCCCGCCGGCGATGGCCGATGTGCTGACGGCGGCCGTGGCCACCGCCGCGAAAGCCAGGGCGATCTGGCAAAGCTTGCGCCCGTTCATGATGTGTACCCCTACCCAATGTGCTGCATGCGTGCCGGCGACATCCCGAAAGCGGCGTTTCCGGCGTTGCGGCCTGTTACCTAACCCTCAACGCTCGACCCGCCCGATCCGTGGACGGGCGGCGTCGTGCCTTGCTGGTAATTCAATACCAATTTTCCGGAAGTGGCGCCGGCGCGGGGGGCTTGGAAATGCGGCGTTACCTTTATTACGGGCGGGACAACGGGGGACAATGGGGGGCACGGGGCGACAAATCAGCCCGCCACCCAGTCCCCCGACTTCCCGCCATGCTTCTCCAGCAGCTTCACGTTGCCGATCACCATGCCCCGGTCCACCGCCTTGCACATGTCGTAGATGGTCAGCAGGGCCACCTGCACGCCGGTCAGCGCCTCCATCTCCACCCCGGTCTGGCCGTGGGTTTCGGTGCGCACCACGCAGGCGATAGTGGAGCTGGGCCCGTCCAGCGCGAAATCGACGGCCACCTTGGTCAGGCCGATGGGATGGCAGAGGGGGATCAGGTCGGACGTGCGCTTGGTCGCCATGATCGCGGCCACCCGGGCGATGCCGAGCACGTCGCCCTTCTTGGCGGTGCCGTCGCGCACCAGCGCGAAGGTGTCCGGCAGCATGGTGATGGTGCCGGTGGCCACCGCCACGCGATGGGTGCTGGCCTTGTTGCCGACATCGACCATATGGGCTTGTCCGGCGGCGTCGAAGTGGGTGAGTTGGCTCATGGTGTCAGAATTCGAGGGATCAAATAGCGCTCGTCGCAATCCGGGAAGGCAACGCGAGGCAAGGGGTCTGCCGGATTGGGAACGCGCGGCGGAGGCCGCTATCATAGCAATATGCCCAAGACCTCCTGGCGCCGCCGCCTGCCCGCTCCGGCGCGCGCCGCCGACACCGCTCCCGCTGCTTTGGCCGCCCCCGCCATGCGCGCGTCACTTGCCCGTGCCGTGGCCGCCGCCCTCGTGCTGACCATGGCCGCGCCGGCCTGGCCGCAGGGCTTGACCGCGCCCGCCTCGCGGCTCGCGCCATCCTCGCAGCCGCCGGCGTCCGCGTTGGAGCCGGGGCCGGACGCCAGCGACCAGGTCTATGACAATCTCAACCGCAGTGTCAGGGCGGGTCAGAAATCCGAATTCGGATTGCGGACCAATAACCCGGTGGTGGAGGGCGGCAGCCTGCAACTGCCGGATCTGGGCGACCCCTCCACGGCATCGCTGTCGCCGGACATGGAGCGGCGGCTGGGCGACCGGATCATGCGCGATATCCGCCGCGACACCGACTACGTCTCGGACCCCCTGCTCAACGATTACCTCAACGCGCTCGGCTACCGGCTGGTGCAGGCCGCGCGCCGCCAGAACGTGGCCGGTTCGAATGGCGAGGGCACCTTCGCCACCGGCTTCGAGCTGTTTGGCGTGCGGGACCGCTCGATCAACGCCTTCGCGCTGCCGGGCGGCTATATCGGCGTGCATACCGGGCTGCTGGTGCAGTCGGAAACCGAATCGGAACTCGCTTCCGTGCTTGGCCATGAAATCGGCCACGTGATGCAGCGCCATATCGCGCGTGGCATCACCAAGCAGGATGAGTCGATGTGGATCGCGCTGGCGTCGATGGTGCTGGCCGGGCTGGCCGCCACCAAGAGCGGCGATGCGGCCGCGGCGCTGGCCATGGGCGGGCAGGGCGCGGCGGTGGCCAACCAGCTGTCGTTCTCGCGCGGGGCCGAGCGCGAGGCCGACCGCGTCGGCTTCCAGATCATGACCGCCGCCGGCTTCGACCCGCAGGGCATGCCCGATTTCTTCTCGCGGCTCCAGCGCGTGACCGGTATCTCGGACAACTCGATCCCGGCCTATGTGCGTACCCACCCGCTGACCTCCGAGCGTATCGCCGACATGCAGGACCGCGTGCGCCACGTGTCCGTGCGCAAGGTCGGCAACACGCCCGAGTACGAGTTCGCGCGGGCGCGGTCGCGCGTGATCCAGGCCACCACCCCCAACGACCAGCGCAACGTGCTGGAGACGTTCCAGTCGCAAGCGGCGAATGCCTCGCCGGTGCGGCAGCCGGCGATCTACTACGGTATCGCCTTCGCCAACCAGCGGCTGGGCCGCTACGCGGACGCCGACCGGGCGCTGGCCGAGGCGCGCCGGCTCTACGGCACGATTCCATCCGCCACCTCGGGCAGTCCGATGCTCGACGTCATGGCGATCGAGCTGGCGCGGGCCGAGGGCCGTCCGCAGGAGGCGCTGGCGCAGGCTCAGGCCTCGATGCGCGCGTTCCCGCTCTCCCATGCCGTGGCGCTGACCTATGCCGATTCGCTGGTCGCCGCCGGCAAGCTCGACGAGGCCGTGACCTTCCTGCGCGCCCGCACACGCGAGGAATCCGCGCGCGCCGAATGGTGGGAGTTGCTCGCGCGCGCCTACGCGGCACAGGGCAAGCGGCTCCAGCAGCATCAGGCGCTGGCCGAGAAATACGCGATGGACGGCTCCTACCAGGCGGCCATCGAGCAGTTGCAGATCGCCCGCAAGGCCAATGATGGCGATTTCTACTCGCTGTCCGAGGTCGATGCGCGGCTGCACCAGCTCCAGCTTCGCTTCCGCGAGGAGAAGCAGGACAACAAGGGCATGCCGAACTGAGGCTTGGCCTCAGCCAGCTTCGGCTTCCGGTGCGGGCGCGGGTGTTCGCACGAAGCCGAAGCGCGTCGGCACTTCGTCCTCGGCAATCGGTTCGATGTCGAAATCGCGCCCGGCGTGATGGAACACCCCCAGCGCCGCGCCGCACGCCTCGCCATGCCAGGTGCAGGCGCTGCTGAAGGCGTCGAGATCATGGTCGTGCAGCAGCGCGGCCTGCACCGGCGCGCCAGCTTCCAGACCTTCCACCGTCCCCGCCAGCACCACGTTGCCGTGCTCGTCCGCATGGCAGGCCGTCACGCTGAACGGCCGCCCGGTGGTGGTGGCCAGCGCGCCGTCATGCATCCGCACGATCCACGGCGCGTAGCCGAGCGCGACGAACACCCGCTGCGGCCCGTTCTGGAAGAACCAGGCGCCGCGCGCGTCGTGGGTGTAGTTGCGTTCGATGAAGTGGATCAGCGCCTCGTGGCGGATCGGGTCGCCGGACAGCCCGTGCTCCTGCGCGAACTCGTTGCGCAGGCGCCATTGCCCGCGCCGGTCCAGCGCCAGCCATCCGTACGCATTCGGTACATTGGGCCAGCGGGCCATCGCCTGCTTGACGATGTCATCCATGGTTGTCTCCTACGCCGTCTGGCGCGTGCCGCTCACACTGTCGAAGTAGTCGAGGATGCGCGTGGGCAGCCATTCGATATGGCCCGCCACCGGGAACAGCGGCAGGTGGCCCAGCACGCCGGCGCGCGGCGTCATGAAGCCGACGTGGCCGCCGTGCGCGGGCTGCTCCAGCAGCACGTCGGGGCTGACCTCGGCCTGGCTCGGCAGGTGCTGGCCGGGCAGGAAGGGGTCGTTGCGCGCGTTCAGCACCAGCGTGGGAATGCGGATCTCGCCCAGCACCGGCTTGCTGGCGGCGCGCTTCCAGTAGTCATCGGTATCGCGGAAGCCGTGCAGCGGCGCGGTGACCACGTTGTCGAACGCGTAGAGGTCGCGGCTCGCCAGCATCGTCGCACGGTCGAACAGGCCCGGAAACTGGTCGAGCTTGGCGAGCGACTTGCGCTTCAGCGTTTGCAGGAACATCCGGGTATAGATCAGGTTGAAGCCCTGGGAGAGCGCCGCGCCGCCGGCCGCGAGGTCGAGCGGGGCCGAGATGGCCGCCGCCGCCGAGAGGAAACTGGCGCCGTGGCCCTCTTCGCCGAGGTAGCGGAGCAGGGCGTTGCCGCCGAGCGAGATGCCGACCGCCAGCATGCGCTGTCCTTCCGCCTGCCCCGCCTGCACCTGCTGGCGCAGCCGCTCCAGCACCCAGCGGATCTCGGCGGAATCGCCCGAATGATAGAAGCGCGGCGCACGGTTCAGCTCGCCCGAGCAGCCCCGGAAATGCGGGATGGCGCCCTGCCAGCCGCGTGCGCGCAGCGCGTCCATCAGGGTCTGGGCGTAGTGGCTGTGCGAGTCGCCCTCGAGCCCGTGAAACATCACCACCAGCGGGGCGCCCGGCGCTACCGGGTGCGTGGTCCAGTCGACGTCGATGAAGTCGCCATCGGGGGTGTCCCAGCGTTCGCGCCGGAACGTGACGCGCCGGTGCCGCGTGAAGCGGGCCGCGAGGATGGTCTGGGCATGGCCACCGCGCAGCCACCACGGCGTGTGGAAGGTCTCGCCGAAGGGGGCGCCCAGCTTCAGGCCCATCACGTCGAAGTGGTCAGTGCAGCGCCTGGCCCGGGGCGGCGGCCACGGCGGCTACCTGCACCGCGTTGGCCGGGCTGCAGTGGATGTGGGCCAGGCGCCAGCCCTCGTGGTTCTGCATCAGCACGTAGGTGGTGTGCACGTAGAGGTCCGCTTCCACGCGGTCCGCGCCAAAGCGCAGCGCCTCGGTGACGTCGAAGATCGACACGCCGAGCGAGGCATGGCTGCTGGTCTCGATGGCGTCGATCAGCACCGGCTGCTCCTCCAGCAGCAGCATGAAGGCCTGGCGCAGGTGGTCGTGGCCGATCAGGCGCTGGCCGTCGGGCATCACGCACGTGACCGAATCCTCGTCGAGCCAGAGGCGCAGCGCGCCGTCGGCATCGCGCAGTTTCATGGCTTCGCGGAAGGCATCGACGATGTCTTCGGCGGAATCGAACAGTCGGGCGAAACGGGGCATGTTGGCGTGGTCAGGGTCGATGCAGGAGCTTGCGCAACTCGACGAACACCATTTCGGGTTCGATGTCCTTCAGGCAGCGCAGGTGGCCCAGCGGGCACTCGCGTTTGAAGCAGGGGCTGCACTCGAGTTGCAGCCACATGATACTCGCAGCCTGTGACAGCGGGGGGGTATGGCGCGGGTCGCTGGAGCCGAAGACGGCCACCTGGGGGCGGTTCAGCGCGGCGGTCACGTGCATCAGGCCGGAGTCGTTGCAGACGGCCGCCTCGGACAGCGCGAGCAGGTCCACCGCGTCGTCGAGCGAGGTCTGGCCGCACAGGTTGCGCACGAACGGCGCCCCGGCGACGATCTCCGCCGCAATCTCCGCATCCTTGGCCGAACCGAGCGTGATGATCTGCGCGTACGGGAACGAGCGGCGCAGCATCTGCGCCAGTTCGGCGAAGTGGGCGGCGGGCCAGCGCTTGGCCGGGCCGAACTCCGCGCCCGGGCAGAACGCAATCACCCGGGTCTGCGGCGCGATGCCGAAGCGCTCGGCCGTGGCGGCCATGCGCTCGGGCTTCACGCGCAGTTGCGGGTCGGGAATGTGCTCGGGCAGGCGCCCGCCGGGCTTGAGGGCCAGCCGTGCGTAGTGCTCCACCATCGGCGGGCGCTTGTCGCGCGGCGGGTTGGCGTGGCGCACGTTGAGCATGCCGAAGCGCGCCTCGCCGCGATAGCCGATGCGCAGCGGAATGCCCGCCAGGAACGGAATCAGCGACGATTTGAGTGAATTCGGCAGCACATAGGCCACGTCGTAGCCTTCGTGCTTGAGTTGCTGCGCGAACATCAGCCGGGCCGAGAGCTGCAGCTTGCCGTGCGCGAGGTCGCTCGGGAACACGGTGCCGATCTCGGGCATGCGTGCGAGCACCGGCGCCACCCATTTCGGGGCGAGGGCGTCGATGACCATGCGGGGATGGCGCGCCTTGAGCAGCGCGAACAGCGGCTGCGCCATCAGCGCGTCGCCGATCCAGTTCGGGGCGATGACGAGGGCTTTTTTCATATTGTGGGTGATGCGTGGCCCGGACATGCCAACGCCCCGGGGCGCAACGCGGCCCGGGGCGGGAGGGGAGTGCGGCGGCGCGCGGCGCAGGCCGCGTGCCTCGGACGCGATCTCAGTGGTGGCCCTTCAGAACGGTGCCCGGCTTGAGCTTGTACACGGTGCCGCAGTACGGGCACTTCACCTCGCCGGTGTCGGCCACGTCCAGGAACACGCGGGGATGGTAGTTCCACGTCGGGGTGTTCCCCGTGGGGCAGTGGAGGGGCATGTCTTCAGCGCCGATTTCGACGACGGATGCGGTTTGCGTCATGGTGTTGCGTTTGGCTTGCAGGGTGCTTGTTTTTGATGATGCGGATGACGGCGCTCAGACCAGCGTCAGCCACTTCTTGTACTTCTCGTCCGTGCCGCCCACGGCGGCAAAGAACGCTTCCTGGATGCGCTGGGTAACCGGGCCGCGGCGGCCTTCGCCGATGACGCGGTCGTCCAGTTCGCGGATCGGCGTGACTTCGGCGGCGGTGCCGGTGAAGAACGCTTCGTCGGCGCAGTACATTTCGTCGCGCGTGATGCGCTTCTCGCGCACCTCGATGCCGAGGTCGCGGGCAATCGTCAGCGTGGCGTCACGGGTGATGCCGTCCAGGCACGAGGCCAGGTCCGGGGTGTAGATCACGCCATTGCGCACGATGAACACGTTCTCGCCCGAGCCCTCGCTCACGTAGCCGTCGGTGTCGAGCAGCAGCGCCTCGTCGTAGCCGAGGCCGGTGGCCTCCTGGTTGGCCAGGATCGAGTTGATGTAGTAGCCGCTCGCCTTGGCGCGCACCAGCGACACATTCACATGGTGGCGCGTGAACGACGAGGTCTTGACGCGGATGCCGCGCTCCAGCCCCTCTTCGCCCAGGTAGGCGCCCCACGGCCAGGCGGCGATGGCCACGTGGATGGTGTTGCCCTTGGCGGACACGCCGAGCTTCTCGGAGCCGATCCAGACCAGCGGGCGGATGTAGCACGACTCAAGGTTGTTGGCCCGCACCACCTCGCGCTGGGCGGCCTCGAGCGTCGCTTCGTCGAACGGCATGGCCATCTGGAAGATCTTGGCCGAGTTGAACAGGCGGCGCGTGTGCTCCTTGAGGCGGAAAATCGCGGTGCCGTCCGGCGTCTTGTAGGCGCGCACGCCCTCGAAAACGCCCATGCCGTAGTGCAGGGTGTGCGTCAGCACGTGAATCTTGGCATCGCGCCACTCAATCAGCTTGCCGTCCATCCAGATCTTGCCGTCGCGATCCGCCATCGACATGGTTGTCTCCCTCTGCACCAGAAATGTCACAAGGCCGCCATTGTAAGCCGCGCGCCCTGATGTGCCAACGCGGCCGGGGCCGGGCGGGGGGACTACAATCGCCGTTCCGATCCCGCCCAGCCCCCATTGCCCGTCTTTGCCCTTGTCCGCGCTCCCTTCCACCCCCAATGACGATGACCGCTGGCAGGACGCCCTGGGCGAACTGGCAGCCCTGGCCGGCGCGGATGCCCCCGCCGAGGGCGGGCGGCGGCGCCTGTTGTGGGCGCTGACTGTGGATGCCGATGGGGTCCTGGGCACGGTGGAACCGCTGGAGCAGGCCCACGGCCCGCGCGGCTGGGGCAAGCCCCGCCCGATCCCGCTGGCCCGGGTGGCCGAGGACGACACCCTGGCGCCGTGGGACGCCCGCGTGGCCCGGGCCATCCGCCGCGACCGCTCGCGCAACCGCCGCCACGTGCTGGACCGCGCCGCCGCCGTGATGGCGCTGGTCGGGCACCCGGGGGTGGTGCTGTCCCACGCGCCGACCGTGCCGATGGAGGTCACCGAGGCCGCCCCCACGCTGGAAGCCGTCCGGGAGATTGCCAACGGCGGCGAGCGCTACGTGCTCCGCATCGCCCCCCCGCTGCGCCCCGCGCCCGCCATGGAAGACCTGCTGCCCCCCGCCGCGCGCGAGGAAGCCGAGGCGCTGCGCCAGATCACGGTGCTCCAGGACGGCCCGCGCCGCCTCCGCGTGATTCGCTTCTCCGCCGCGCAGCAGCAGGCCGCCCGCCTGATTGCCGATGGGCTGGCCGTGCCCGCGGACGCCCACGCCCGGCTGGACACCACGCTGCGCGCGCTGGCCGGCCATTTCCAGATCCATGCCGACAGTTCGGGCGAAGCGCGCCTGCGCGAGCCGGAAACCCGCCTGCGTGCCGAAGTGGCGCCGGTAGGGCGCGGCATCGGCCTGCGGCTGGTGGTCACGCCGCTGGGCCCGATGGGGCCCCGGCTGGCGCCGGGCGCGGGCCGCGCGCAGCTGATGGCGACCGTTGCCGGCGAAGCGATGGCCACCGAGCGCGACCTGGACGCCGAGCTGGCCCACGTGGCCGAAGTCTTCGCCGCCCTGCCGTTCCTGGTCGAGACCGCGCCACCCGGCGGCGAATACACCTGGACGCTGGACGACCCCGAAGACGCCCTCACCGCCGTGGAGATGCTGCCCGGCCTTGCCGGCGTGATCGACCTCGAATGGCCGCGCGGCCGCGAGATCCGGCTGCTGCCCGCCGACCTCCCGCAACTGGCCGTCAGCGTGGAAACCGGCAGCGAGTGGTTCAAGCTGGTGGGCCATCTGCGCGTGGCCGAGGGGCTGGTGATGTCGCTCGAGAAGCTGGTGGCCTGGGCGCACGGCCACGCCGGGCGCTTCATGCCGATGGGGCAGGGCGTCTACGTGGCGCTGACCGGCCAGCTGCGCGCCCGCCTGCGCGACCTCGCCGGGGTGGGGGATGGGGTGCGCGATGGCATCCGCGTGCCGCTGGTGGCCGCGCCCTGGCTGGACGATGTGCTGGCCGGCGCCGGGGTGGACCCGGACGCGCACTTCCGCACGCGTGTGCGCCGGCTGCGCGCCGCACGCGAGACGGACGCCGCCGTGCCGGCCACGCTGGCCACCGAACTGCGTCCGTATCAGGAAGAAGGCTACCGCTGGATGATGGCGCTGGCCGAGGCCGGTTTCGGCGCCTGTCTGGCCGATGACATGGGGCTGGGCAAGACGCTCCAGTCGCTTGCGCTGCTGCTGGCCCGCGCCGCCGGCGGTGCGGCGCTGGTCGTGGCGCCGACCTCGGTGTGCGGCAACTGGGCCGCCGAGGCGCGCCGCTTTGCCCCCACACTCAACGTCCATCTCTATGCCGAAGGGGATCGCGCGGCCATGGTCGAGCAGGCCGGCGCCCATGATCTCGTGATCGTCTCGTACCAGCTGCTCCAGCAGGCGCGCAAGGATTTCGGCGCGCGGCGCTGGCACACGGTGGTCGCCGACGAGGCGCAATCGATC
Source organism: Cupriavidus sp. SIMBA_020 (assembly GCF_046535395.1). NCBI lineage: Bacteria > Pseudomonadati > Pseudomonadota > Betaproteobacteria > Burkholderiales > Burkholderiaceae > Cupriavidus > Cupriavidus sp. SIMBA_020. The sequence goes on from NZ_JAWRWU010000008.1 coordinate 127,390, forward strand.
AAGAATCCGTCTTCGCGCCGCGCGCAGGCCATGTTCGCGCTGGCCGCTGACTGCCGCGTGGCGCTTTCCGGCACGCCGATCGAGAACCGGCTCTCCGAACTCTGGTCCGTGATGCGGTTCTGCAACCCGGGGCTGCTCGGGTCGCTGGTCCGCTTCAACGAACACTTTGCCAATCCGATCGAGCGCAATGGCGCACGGGAGCCGCGCGTGCGGCTGCGGCGCATGATCGCGCCGTTCGTGCTGCGGCGGACCAAGGCGCAGGTGCTGGACGAACTGCCGCCGCGCACGGAACTCGTGATCCGCGTGGAGCCCGAGCCGGCCGAGGCCGCCCACTACGAGGCGCTGCGCCGCCAGGCGCTGTCCGAGGCCGAGCGCGCGCTGCTGCGTCCGCCCGCCAGGAAGGGGCGCAAGGCACAGCCGGCAGCGCCGGCCGAACCCGACGCCCGCATCCACGTGCTGGCGCAGCTGATGCGCATGCGCCGGGCCGCGTGCGACCCGCGTCTGGCCACGCCCGAGGTGGCCGCGCCGGGCGCCAAGGTGCGCGCCTTCGCCGAACTGGCCGCCACGCTGGCCGCCAACGGGCACAAGACGCTGGTGTTCAGCCAGTTCGTCGATTTCCTGCAGCTGATGCGGCGCGCGCTGGATGAGGCCGGACTGGCCTACCAGTATCTGGACGGTGCCACGCCGGCCGGTGAACGCACGCGCCGCGTGGCCGCGTTCCAGGGCGGGGCGGGCGATGTCTTCCTGATCAGCCTGAAGGCCGGCGGCTTCGGCCTGAACCTGACGGCGGCCGACTACATCGTGATAGCCGACCCGTGGTGGAACCCCGCCGCCGAGGATCAGGCGATGGGCCGCGCGCACCGCATCGGCCAGCAGCGGCCGGTCACGGTCTACCGGCTGATCACCGCCGGCACCATCGAGGAACGCATCGTAGACCTCCATCAGGGCAAGCGCGCGCTGGCGGACGGCGTGCTCGACGCCACCGACGGCGAAGCCACGGGCCGCGCCGCCGCCTTGCCGGACATCGACGAACTGGTCGGCCTGCTGCGGCGCTGATCCCTCCTACGCACCAAACGGTATACCAAAGCGCTCCCGATGATGGTGCAGCGCACACGCACCCGCACGCGCCAATCCCATGAAAAGCCGCTACCTGCCTTGTTGCGGTGCAAATCACCTTGGCACAAATACTGCCTTGTGATTTTCGGATTGGTGAATATAGTATACCGAACGCTGTAACCGCCGCCGTATCGATAGCGCCCCCTCAGGCCGCCGCACCCATGCGCCGGCCCAAGACAACACACGGAGCGAACGTGACCCTGCCTGACCTGCCGCCGGCCGACCCTGGCCGGCTGGACGACTGCTTTTTGCCGATCTGGCGAGCCGCCGAACAACTCGCCAGCGGCGAGACCACCGCGCAGGCGCTGGTTGCGTCCTGCCACGCCGCGTGGGTCGCCCATCATGCGACGATCAACGCACTTATCCTGCCGGACTTCGATGCCGCCTGCGCGGCGGCCCGCGAGAGTGACCGCCGCCGACAGGCCGGCGCCGCACTTGGGCCGCTGGACGGTGTGCCGTTCTCGATCAAGGAATCGTTCGACGTGGCCGGCTGGCCCACCACCTGCGGCAGCCCGGCGCGCGCCGATCATCGTGCCGAGCGCGATGCCGTGGTGGTGCAGCGCCTGCGCGCCCAGGGCGCCATCCTGCTCGGCAAGACCAATGTGCCGCTGGGCCTGCGCGACTGGCAAAGCTACAACGCGATCTACGGCACCACACGCAATCCGCACGATCCATCGCGCACGCCGGGCGGTTCCTCGGGCGGCAGCGCGGCGGCGGTTTGCGCCGGCATGAGCTTTTTCGATGTGGGCTCCGACATCGGCTCGTCGCTGCGCAACCCGGCGCACTACTGCGGCGTGTTCTCGCACAAGAGCAGTCACGGGCTGGTGCCGCTGCGCGGCCACGGCAACGCGCCGGCCGGGTTTGCCGAGCAGGACATCAACGTGGCGGGCCCGGTCGCCCGCAGCGCGCGCGACCTCGAACTGGTGCTGCGTGCCATCGCCGGCCCGGACGTGGACCTCGCGCCCGCCTGGCGGCTGGACTTGCCCGCCTGCCCGCACCAGCGTCTGGCCGACTTCCGCGTGGCGGTGCTGCCGACCCATCCGCTGGCCGATGTCGATGTCATGGTCAGCCAGCCCATCGAGGCGCTCGGCCACTGGCTGGCCGGGCAGGGCGCCCGGGTGGACTGGCACGTGCGCCCGGACTTCGACGCCGCCGCGCTGTGGCGCAGCTACGTGCTGCTGCTGCGCGCCACCACCTCCGTCTATATGGATGACGCCGCCTTCGCCGACGCGCTGGCGCGCACCCGCCCGGATTCGGGTGACGATTACGCCACGCTGCAATTCGCTGGCGCCACGCTGACGCACCGCGACTGGCTGCGCCTGCAAGCCGCCCGCGACCGCTTTGCCGAGAGCTGGCGCCGCTTCTTCGCCGACTACGACGTGCTGCTGTGTCCGGCCGCCGCCACCACCGCGTTCCCGCTCGACGAAGCCGGCGAGCCGTGGCAGCGCACGCTGCCGGTGAACGGCCAGCCGATGCCGCTGACCACGCAACTGTTCTGGGCCGGCCATTCGGGGCTGTGCGGGCTGCCGTCCACGGTGGCGCCGATCGGTCCCGCGCGGGACGGCCTGCCGTGCGGCGTGCAGATCGTGGCGCGGCGCTGGGGCGATCTCACGTCGCTGCGCTTCGCCCAACTGCTCGAGGCCGCCGGCTACGCCTGCCAACCGCCGCGCGGGCTGGCAGCGGCCGGCATCGATCGATAACAACACAACTGAAAGCTGGGAGGAAACCATCATGATGGACTGGTTCAGGGAGCTGTCGCGCGCCGAGCGCAAGGGGTTCTACGGCGCGTTTCTTGGTCATGCGGTCGATGTGTTCGACTTCATGATCTATTCCTTCCTCATCTCCACGCTGCTGGCGCAGTGGGGCATGAGCAAGTCGATGGCGGGCGCCATCGTCACCTGGACGCTGGTCTCGTCGCTGGTGGGCGCGGTGGGCGCCGGGCTGCTGGCGGACCGCTTCGGCCGCGTGCGCGTGCTGCGCTGGACCATCATCGTGTTCGCGGTGTCGTGCTTCCTGTGCGGCATGGCGAATTCGCCCGAGCAGCTGCTGGTATTCCGCATGCTGCAGGGGCTGGGCTTCGGCGGCGAATCGTCGCTGTGCATGGTGCTGGTGACCGAGCTGATCCGCAATCCGGCCCATCGCGGCAAGTACTCGGGCTTCACCGCCAGCAGCTATTCGTTCGGCTGGGGCGGCGCGGCCATCGCCTACGCCATCACGTTCAACCTGTTCGAGCCGGAAACGGCGTGGCGGGTCTGCTTCTTTCTCGGCATCCTGCCGGCGCTGGTGGTGATCTACCTGCGCCGCAACCTCCAGGAGCCGGAAGTCTTCCTCAAGAGCCGGGCCGCGCGCGGCAAGGTCTCGCCGGGGGCGGACCTGGCGCGCGTGTTCCGCGCCCCGCTGCTGCGCAAGACCTTGCTGTGCAGCCTGCTGTCGGGCGGCATGCTGGGCGCCTACTACGCCATCGCCACCTGGCTGCCCACCTTCCTGAAGACCGAGCGGGGGCTGTCGGTATTCGGCACCAGCTCCTATCTGGCCGTGACCATCCTCGGCTCGCTGGTGGGCTACGTGGCCGGCGCCTACGCCACGGACCGCTGGGGCCGCCGGGTGACCTATATGGCGTTCGCCGCCGGCGCCTTCGTCATGGCGATGATCTATATGGTGATTCCGGTCAGCAATACGTCGATGCTGTTCCTCGGCTTCCCACTCGGGGTGCTGATGCAGGGCGTGTTCTCGGGGATTGGCGCGACGATCTCGGAGTCGTACCCGAGTGCCGTGCGCGCCACGGGGTATGGCGTGTCGTACAACCTCGGCCGGGTGATCGGCTCGTTCTTCCCGCTCGCGGTGGGCTGGCTCAACAGCGGGCGGACCTCGCTGGCACTGGCCATCGCCATGGTGGCCGGGGTGGGCTACGCGCTGGTGATGGTGTCGGCGGCGCTGCTGCCGGAAACCTCGGGCATCGACCTGGGCCAGGCCGGCGGCGGGGATGACGAGACGGACCCGGCGCAGGCGCCGGCGACGGAAGCGGCGCCGCTGGCGCCCACGGGCCGCCCGGCATAGCGGCTGGGTGAGGGCGGAGGAGAGGCGGGGGGGCCGATTCTCCGTGAAACAACACTCGGTGCGTGCACTTTTAAGCCGCCGCTTACCAGCGGCGGTCGCCAGCCTATAATGTCTGCTTTGCCGTCGGCGCGATGCCGGCGGTGCCCCCGACGGCCCCGCTCCACGCGCTGGCCGTACCCTTCTCGCCCTCTGCTATGACACCCCGACAGTCGTCCCCGGTGTGGTTGCGCCTCTGGCATCGCTTTGCCGAGGTGGAGCGCAACGGTTTTCTCGACGGCGCACGCTATTTCGCGCCATCCCTGCCCGCCGTGTTCTCGTGGGGGCTGGTCACCGGGGTGGCCATGAGCAAGTCGGCGCTGACCGTGCCGGAGGCCATCGGCATGTCGCTGCTGGTCTATGCCGGCTCCGCCCAGCTGGCCGTGCTGCCGCTGTTCGCCGCCGGCCTGCCGATCTGGACCATCTGGCTGACCGCCGCCGTGGTCAACCTGCGCTTCGTCATCTTCAGCGCGGCGCTCCAGCCGCACTTCAGCTATCTGCCGATGGGCCGGCGCACCGTGCTGGGCTTCTTCAACGGCGACCTCCACTTCGTCTATTTCATGCAGAAATACGTCGAGCCGGGCTACGCGCCGGGCAAGGAGGGCTATTTCTGGGGGATGGCGCTGGTCAACTGCGCCACCTGGCAGGTCTCGTCGCTGCTCGGCATCCTGCTGGCCAGCGTGTTCCCGGACGCCTGGGGTCTCGGGCTGGCCGGCGTGATGGCGCTGATTCCGGTGATGATCGCCACGATCAACTCGCGCTCCACGCTGATGGCCGTGGTGGTGTCCGCCGTGCTGGCGCTGCTGTGCTTCGACCTCCCGTACCGGCTGGCACTGGTGGTGGCCGTGGTGGGCGCGCTGGCGGCGGGCATGGCCAGCGACGAACTGGCGGCGCGCGCCACGCTGCGCGGCATCCGCGCGCGGAAGGACAAGGCCAAGGCCGAGGCCCGCGCGATATCCGAGCCGCAGCCGGCGCCCCAGACCGGAGACCGCGCATGAGCCATCTGGAAACCTGGATCGCCATCGTCGGCATGGCCGTGGTGACCGTGTTCACGCGGGCGCTGTTCCTGATGGCCGGCGAGCGCGTGAGCGTGCCGGACCGCCTCCAGCGCGCGCTGCGCTATGCCCCGGCGGCAGCGCTGGCGGCCATCATCGTGCCGGAATTCATGACCTGGCAGGGCCACTTCACCATCTCGCCGATGAACGCCAAGCTGATGGCCGGCATCGCGGCCACGGTGTTCTACCTGTTCACGCGCCGCATGGTCGGGATGATCGTGGTTGGCATGGCGGTGTACACCGCGCTGCGGCTGCTGACCTGAGCCTTCTGATCCCCACTGTTAACTAATAGCGCGATGGCTCGGTCAGCATCGTGCTGAGCCGGGTCAGCAGGTGCGCCAGTTGCGCCTGCGTGCTGGTGTGGGTCTTGTTGAAGATCGACTTGACCTGGGTGCGGCTGGTCTCGCGCTTGATGCCGAGCTGGACGCAGGCGTCCGGCAGGCCAACGCCCTGCGTCAGCAGCGCGGCCAGCCGCGTTTCCGCCGGCGTGAGGCCGAACAGGTCGCGCAGGATGGCCGGCATGGCGCGCGGCGTGCCGTAGCGTTCGTGGATGGCGGCCAGCACGGTATGGGTCTCCATGCCCGGCAGGCTCTGCGCCATCGGCGCCAGCGCCAGGGACACGATCTGCGCGGTGCGGCCATCCGGGCCGGCGGCCTGGATGGCCTGCGCGGCCTGCAGCGTGTCTGGCGCGGCCATGGCGCTGAGCACCTCGGCGAACGGCCGTGATAACTGCCAGAAGGCGCTGTCCGTCCACGGGCTGGCGCGCGGCCCCAGGAAGGCGGCCGGCATCAGGCGCCGCACCCACGGCTCGCCGGACTGGTTGGCGAACAGCGGCTTGCCGGCCAGATCGAACACCACCACGCCGAAGGGCAGCCGGTTCAGCATGTCTTCCGACAATCGGCCCCGCGCGACCAGCTCCTGCATGCGCTCGCGCAGGCCGATGGCATCGCGCAGGTGCGGAATCACCCAGTCCAGCGCGAGGGCGTCCGCCTCGGCATAGACATTGGCATCGAGCGGCCGTTGCAGCGACAGGTAAATCTCGTAGGTGGGATGCCGCTCGATCAGGCACGACATGACCGACGCGACATTCAGGCCGCGCAGGAACTCGCCATAGAACGGGCTGGTGCGCATGACCTGCTCGCCTACGTCGCGATGGTCGATATACCAGTCCCCCACGCCCAGGCGCTCGGCGAACGGCCGGCTCGGGTCGAACTGGTAGTAGTGCGAGGTGTAGGCCTCCATGGCGTCGGGCTTGTAGTCCACCGCGTGAGTGACCACCACGCGGTCCAGCGCCCGGTTGCGCACGACCAGCGACGCCTGCGAACTGCCGCTTGCGTCACACAGGGCGACCAGGCTCCGCTGCCAGGCGCCCGTTTCGAAAACACCTTGGTAGAGACCTCGGATGGTCTCGTGCATTTGTCCGTCGTTCATGCTTGAGTCCGGCGAGGTGCGCGGGGCGTGCGCCCGGTTCCGGTGAGGCGGGCGGCGCGTCAAGACTTCGCGTGCCTGCCACGGGGATCGCGGCAGGGGAAAGGGGCGATGCAGGGTGCTAGCCTCCCTCTAGTGTGGCGGCGAGCCGCGTCAGCATCTGCGTGAGGCGGGCCTGGCTGCCGCAGCCCGTCTTCAGGAAGATGGATTTGAGTTGCGTGCGCGCGGTCTCGTGGCGAATGCGCATCTGTCGGCTCGCCTCGGGCAGTCCTTCGCCGCAAGCCAGCCGCGTGGCCAGCCGGGTTTCGGCCGGCGTGAGCCCGTACAGCTCGCGCAGCACGGTATCGAGCAGCACGGATGGGGCGCCGGCCTCGTGCACCACCACCAGCGCGGCGGGTTGCTGCCAGGAGGCGGCGAGGATGTGGGTGGGCGGCAGGGGCAGGACCAGCACCTCGGCCGTGGCGCCGGTCTTGTCGGTGGCGCGCGCGGCCTGCGCGGCCTGCGGCTGGTTGGGATGGCAGGCGGCCTGGACCATCTCGGCAAAGCCGCGCGAGAGGCGCCAGTCGCCGGTCTTGCCAGTGGGGTCGAGCCGGCGCGCCCAGCGCTCGCCGGCCGTATTGGCCAGCAGTAGGTGGCGCTCGGGTGTGTAGACGGCCACGGCGAAGGCGAGCCGCTCCAGCAGCCGCGCGGAGACAGACGCCAGCGCGGACAGCCCCAGGGTGCGTTCGCGCAGGGCGATGGCGCTGCGCATATGCGGCACCACCCAGTCGAGCGCGCGGGTGTCCTCGCCCGAGAAGGCGTCCTGGCTCAGCGCGCGCTGCATCGAAAAATAGACTTCGTAGTGCGGCTGCCGTTCCACCAGGCAGGCCACGTAGGAGCGCAGGTCGAAGCGGTTGAAGAAGTCGCAGTAGAAGGGGTGGCGCGCCATGCCCTGCGGGCCGAGATCGCGCGCATCGATATACCAGGCGCCGGGCACCAGCCGGGGGGCAAAGATCTTGGCCGGGTCGATGGCCTGGTATTCCTTCTCGTACGCGGTGAACAGCTCCGGCACCGGATTGACGATCTCGTTGACGGTGACCTGGTCGCGCACGGTGTCCCACACCATCATCGAGGCATGTGCGCTACTCGCCATATCGGTCAGGGCGCACAGGCTCTTGTGCCATGCCCCGGGGTCCAGAATGCCTTCGTAAAGCCCACGGATTGCCCCGTGCATGCTTGTTTGGTCCATCGGATTACCCCTGCATTCACGACAATGGACCATCCGGTCGCCGGCGCCTCGAAACGGAGCTGGTCAGGGGGATGGCTTTTTCGTTATTGCCGGTCGTTGCCGGCTCGCTGGCTGCAACTGATGATGCGATGTACCAAATATGCGAGGTTTGCTATGCGTGTCTGGCGGTGCATACGTTTAGTACATTAGGGCGTACATTAACCCAATAGGGGCGACCCGCCAGAGATACCTGTACCCTCCCTTCGAGGGGGTTTGTAGTGAAGTCCGATGCGCTCCTGGCACTTTCGCCCACAGGGTGAGTATTAGTGATTCATGCGGCATTTCTAGGGCCAATCGCATAAAACCGTGACGGCGATCAGGTAAAATGCCGGTTTCCCCGATTTCCAACGCGGCCGCGTGCTGTTGGCGTACCGCCCAGTCCCGTTTCTACTCGCCATGACCTCTGTCCTGCGTCTCACCGATCTCATCTCCCAAGGCAATCTCTCCGGCAAGCGCGTGTTTATCCGCGCCGATCTGAACGTGCCGCAGGACGATGCCGGCAAGATCACGGAAGACACCCGCATCCGTGCGTCGGTACCGGCCATCGAAGCCTGCCTGAAGGCGGGCGCGGCCGTCATGGTGACGTCCCACCTGGGCCGCCCGACCGAGGGTGAATTCAAGCCCGAGGACTCGCTGGCCCCGATCGCCGAACGCCTGTCCGAACTGCTCGGCAAGCCCGTGCGGCTGGTGCAGAACTGGATCGATGGCGTGGACGTGGCGCCCGGCCAGGTGGTGTTGCTCGAGAACTGCCGCGTGAACAAGGGCGAGAAGAAGAACAGCGACGAACTGGCCCAGAAGATGGCCCGGCTGTGCGATGTCTACGTCAACGACGCCTTCGGTACCGCGCACCGCGCCGAGGCCACCACCCACGGCATCGCCAAGTACGCGCCCGTGGCCTGCGCCGGCCCGCTGCTGGCCGCCGAGATCGACGCGCTGGGCCGCGCGCTGGGCCAGCCGGCCCGCCCGCTGGTCGCCATCGTGGCCGGTTCCAAGGTTTCCACCAAGCTGACCATCCTCAAGTCCCTGGCGGACAAGGTGGACCAGCTGATCGTCGGCGGCGGCATCGCCAACACCTTCATGCTGGCCGCCGGCCTGAAGATCGGCAAGTCGCTGGCCGAGCACGACCTGGTTGGCGACGCCCAGGCCATCATCGACATCATGGCCCGCCGCGGCGCCTCGGTGCCGATTCCGGTGGACGTGGTCTGCGCCAAGGAATTCAGCGCCACGGCCGCCGCCACGGTCAAGGACGTCAAGGACGTGGCCGACGACGACATGATCCTCGACATCGGCCCCAAGACCGCCGCCCAGCTGGCCAACCAGCTCCAGGCCGCCGGCACCATCGTCTGGAACGGCCCGGTGGGCGTGTTCGAGTTCGACCAGTTCGGCAACGGCACCAAGGTGCTGGCCGAGGCCATCGCCAACTCCAAGGGTTTCTCGATCGCGGGCGGCGGTGACACGCTGGCCGCCATCGCCAAGTACCACATCGCCGACCGCGTGGGCTATATCTCCACCGGCGGCGGTGCCTTCCTGGAGTTCCTGGAAGGCAAGACGCTGCCCGCGCTGGAAGTGCTCCAGCAGCGCGCCGCTGCCTGATTCGCCTGATTTCCCCCGATTGTTCCCGAGCCGCCCCTGTTCGTACCAGTTGCCACTGAGGAAACCGCCCGCATGACTCGTTCCACCAAGATCGTTGCCACCATCGGCCCGGCGTCGAGCACGCTGGACATGCTGACCCGCATGATTGCCGCCGGTGTCGACGTGGTGCGCCTGAACTTCTCCCACGGCACCGCGCAGGACCATATCGACCGTGCCGCAATGGTGCGCGAGGCAGCGGCGGCCTGTGGCCGCGAGGTGGCCATCATGGCGGACCTGCAGGGCCCGAAGATCCGCGTGGGCAAGTTCGAGAACGGCAAGATCACCCTGGCGCCGGGCGATCCGTTCGTGCTGGATGCCACCTGCCCGCTCGGCAACCAGGAGCGCGTGGGGCTGGACTACCAGGACCTGCCGCGCGACGTGGGCCCCGGCGACGTGCTGCTGCTCAACGACGGCCTGATCGTGCTGGTGGTGGAACGTGTCATCGGCAGCGAGATCTTCACCACGGTGCGCGTGGGCGGCGAACTCTCGAACAACAAGGGCATCAACCGCCAGGGCGGCGGGCTCTCGGCGCCCGCGCTGACCGCCAAGGACATGGAGGACATCAAGACCGCCATGGCCCTCGGCGCGGACTACGTGGCCGTGAGCTTCCCCAAGAACGCCACCGACATGGAAATGGCGCGCCAGCTGGCCGCCGTGGCCGGCCAGCCGCATGGCCACAAGGCGCGCATGATCGCCAAGATCGAGCGGGCCGAGGCCATCCGCCCGGGCGTGCTGGAGGAAATCCTCCAGGCGTCCGACGGCATCATGGTGGCCCGGGGCGACCTGGCCGTGGAAGTGGGCAACGCGGCGGTGCCGGCGCTGCAGAAGCGCATGATCCGCCTCGCGCGGGAGGCCAACAAGCTGACCATCACCGCCACGCAGATGATGGAAAGCATGATCGTGAACCCGGTGCCGACCCGCGCCGAGGTGTCCGACGTGGCCAACGCGGTGCTGGACGGCACCGACGCGGTGATGACCTCGGCCGAGACCGCCGCCGGGCGCTTCCCGGTGGAGACCGTCGAGGCCATGGCCGCCATCTGCCTGGAGGCCGAGAAGTCCGAGGTGGTGCAGCTGGACACCGACTTCCTGAACCAGACCTTCTCGCGCATCGACCAGTCGATTGCCATGGGTGCGCTGTTCACCGCCTATCATTTGGGAGTGAAGGCCATCGCGGCGCTGACCGACTCCGGCGCCACCGCGCTGTGGATGAGCCGCCACCGGATTCACGTGCCGATCTACGCCATGACGCCGAACCTGGCCTCCCAGCGCAAGATGCAGCTGTACCGCAACGTGGTGCCGTTGCCGCTGCAGTCGAGCACGGACCGCGATGTGGCGCTGGAGCAGGCCGAGGAGCTGCTGCTGGCCCAGGGCGTGGTGCAGCGCGGCGATTTCATCGTGCTGACCATCGGCGAGCCCATGGGGCAGCCGGGCGGCACGAATACCCTCAAGATCGTGAGGGTGGGCAGTTAAGGTTTAGGAATAAGCGCGCGATGTGGCGCGCCGGACAGACGCGGCACCCTGGTGGTGCGAACCTGCCGGCCCGGACATCCCCGATAAGAACCCCCCAAATTTTTCATTCAGGAGTTAGACATGCCACTCGTTTCCATGCGCCAGCTGCTGGACCATGCCGCCGAGAACAGCTACGGCCTGCCGGCCTTCAACGTGAACAACCTCGAACAGGTGCAGGCCATCATGCAGGCCGCCGACGAGGTCAACGCCCCGGTAATCATGCAGGCGTCGGCCGGCGCGCGTAAATACGCCGGCGAGCACTTCCTGCGTCACCTGATCGAAGCGGCCGTGGAAGCCTACCCGCACATCCCCGTGGTGATGCACCAGGATCACGGCCAGTCGCCGGCAATCTGCCAGGGCGCCATCGACCTTGGTTTCTCGTCGGTGATGATGGACGGCTCGCTGCGTGAAGACGGCAAGACCCCGGCCGAATACGAGTACAACGTCGACGTGACCCGCAAGGTGGTGGCGCTGGCCCACGCCGTGGGCGTGACCGTGGAAGGCGAACTGGGCTGCCTGGGCTCGCTGGAAACCGGCGAAGCGGGCGAGGAAGACGGCATCGGCGCCGAAGGCGTGCTGGACCACTCGATGCTGCTGACCGACCCGGAGCAGGCCGCCGACTTCGTCAAGGCCACCCAGCTGGACGCGCTGGCCATCGCCATCGGCACCTCGCACGGCGCCTACAAGTTCACGCGCAAGCCCACGGGCGACATCCTGGCCATCAGCCGTATCAAGGAAATCCACGCGCGCATCCCCAACACCCACCTGGTGATGCACGGTTCGTCGTCGGTGCCGCAGGAACTGCTGGAAGAGATCCGCAAGTTCGGTGGCGACATGAAGGAAACCTACGGCGTGCCCGTCGAGGAAATCCAGGAAGCGATCAAGTTCGGCGTGCGCAAGATCAACATCGACACCGACATCCGCCTGGCCATGACCGGCGCGATCCGCCGCTTCTTTGCCGAAAACCCGAGCAAGTTCGACCCGCGCGAGTACCTGAAGCCGGCCCGCGAGGCCGCCAAGCTGGTCTGCAAGGCCCGCTACGTGGCGTTTGGCTGCGAAGGCCAGGCCAGCAAGATCAAGCCGGTCGGCCTGACCGACATCGCCTCGGCATACAAGTCGGGCAAGCTCGCCCAGGTTGTGCAGTAATCACTGTCGTGACGGCGTCGTCCCCAGCATACGGGGGCGACGCTTTTTTGTTTCGTTTTCCCGTTTGGCTCTCCCGCCGGCCCAGACCCCACCATGTCCCAAGCTCTCTATCAGTCCTCCATCCAGTCCCTGCCGCTGCTCGGCCATGGCAAGGTCCGCGACAACTACGCCGTTGGCGACGACAAGCTGCTGATCGTCACCACCGACCGCCTCTCGGCGTTCGACGTTATCCTGGGCGAGCCGATCCCGGCCAAGGGCCGCGTGCTGAACCAGATGGCCAACTTCTGGTTCCGCAAGCTGGCGCACATCGTGCCGAACCATGAGACCGGTATCAGCGCCGAGAGCGTGGTGGCGCCCGAGGAAGTGGCGCAGGTGCAGGGCCGGGCCGTGGTGGTCAAGCGGCTGAAGCCGATCCTGGTGGAAGCCGTGGTGCGCGGCTACCTGGCCGGCAGCGGCTGGAAGGACTACCAGGCGACGGGCAAGGTGTGCGGCATCGAGCTGCCGGCCGGCCTGCAGAACGCGCAGAAGCTGCCCGAGCCGATCTTCACGCCGGCCGCCAAGGCCGAAATGGGCGAGCATGACGAGAACATCTCGTTCGCCGAGGTCGAGGCGCGGATCGGCAAGGAACTGGCTGCCCAGATGCGCGACATCTCGATCCGCCTGTACAAGGAAGCGGCCGACTTCGCCGCCACGCGCGGCATCATCATCGCCGATACCAAGTTCGAGTTCGGCCTGGACGAGAACGGCACGCTGACCCTGATGGACGAGGTGCTGACCGCCGATTCGTCGCGCTTCTGGCCGGCCGATTCGTACCAGGTGGGCACCAACCCGCCGTCGTTCGACAAGCAGTTCGTGCGCGACTGGCTCGAGGCCGTGCGCATCGACGGCAAGCCGTGGCCCAAGACCGCCCCGGCGCCCAAGCTGCCCGAGGACGTGGTGCAGAAGACCGCCGACAAGTACCGTGAGGCGCTGACCCGCCTGACCGGCGAAGCACTCGCCTAACCGCACTAGGAAGGACAGATCGTGAGCAACGCAGCAAAGCCGGTGGTCGGCGTGGTGATGGGCAGCAGTTCCGACTGGGACGTGATGCAGCACGCGGTGGCCATGCTCAAGGATTTCGGTGTGGCGTTCGAGGCACAGGTGGTCTCCGCCCACCGCATGGCCGACGACATGTTCCGCTACGCCGAGTCGGCGCGCGGCCGGGGCATCCGGGCGATCATCGCCGGCGCCGGCGGTGCCGCCCACCTGCCGGGCATGATCGCCGCCAAGACCATCGTCCCGGTGTTCGGCGTGCCTGTGCCGTCGAAGTACCTGCGCGGCGAGGATTCGCTGCTCTCCATCGTGCAGATGCCCAAGGGCGTGCCGGTGGCCACGTTCGCGATTGGCGAAGCCGGCGCGGCCAACGCGGCGCTGCACGCCATCGCCACGCTGGCCACCACGGACGACGCGCTGGCCAGCGCGCTCGAGGCGTTCCGCGCGAAGCAGACCGAGGCCGCGCGCGCCATGACGTTGCCGGCCTGAGTCTCAGTCCCTCTCTCTCTATATATAAGCAAGCCGCCGGAACCGATCCGCATGCCGACCGATATCCATCCCCACCTGTCCGAAGCCCACACGCCGGAGTCGCGCGCCGAGTTCGGCGTGGACAACCCGACCGCGCCGATCCTGCCCGGTGCCTGGCTCGGCATGCTCGGCGGCGGCCAGCTCGGCCGCATGTTCACCCATGCGGCGCAGGCCATGGGCTACCGCGTCTGCGTGCTGGACCCGGATCAGGACAGCCCGGCCGGCGCCGTGGCGGACCGGCATATCTGCGCGGTCTATACCGATGAGGCCGCGCTGGCCGAGATGGGCCAGCTTTGCGAGGCCGTGAGCACCGAGTTCGAGAACGTGCCGTCGCTGTCGCTGGACCGCCTGGAGCAGCTGGGCGCGTTCGTGGCGCCGCGCGGCTATTGCGTGTCGATCGCCCAGAACCGCATCGGCGAGAAGAAGTTCTTTGCCTCGTGCGCCGAGCGCACCGGCGTGCCGCCGGCCCCGCACTGGGTGATCCAGCACGATGCCGATGTCGACCAGATTCCGGACAACGTGCTGCCGGGCATCCTCAAGACCGCGCGCATGGGCTACGACGGCAAGGGCCAGGCCCGCGTGAAGACGCGCGAGGACGTGCGCGCCGCGTGGCGCGCCATGCAGCACGTGCCGTGCGTGCTGGAGCAGATGCTGCCGCTGGCCTACGAGGTGTCCGTGCTGGCCGCCCGCGCCGCCGACGGCAGTACCGCCACCTGGCCGCTGGCCGAGAACGTCCATCGGGACGGCATCCTGTTCTCGACCACCATGCCTTCGTCGAGCGTGTCTGACGACATCGCCAACCGTGCCCGCGCCGCCGCCGCCACCGTGGCGACGGAGATGGGCTACGTCGGCGTGCTCTGCATCGAATTCTTCGTGCTGACCGATGGCACGCTGGTCGCCAACGAAATGGCGCCGCGCCCGCACAACTCGGGCCACATCACCATGGACGCCTGCGAGACCAGCCAGTTCGAGCAGCAGGTGCGCGCCATGGCCCGCCTGCCGCTGGGCAGCACGCGCCAGCATTCGGCCGGCAAGATGCTGAACCTGCTGGGCGATGTCTGGTTCGAATTCGGCCTGGAGCGCACGCCGGCCTGGGACGCGGTGGTGGCCCAGCCGGGCGCCAAGCTGCATCTGTACGGCAAGAACGACGCGCGGCCGTCGCGCAAGATGGGCCATGTGAACTGCGTGGGCGAGCAGGCTGCTGCCGCCGATGCGGCGTTCAACGCCGCCGCGCAGGCGCTTCATATCCCGGTCTGAGGGTCGTCGATGTCTTCACGCATGCCCACGGCGGCCGAACTGGATGAGGCCGTCCGCCTGCTCGAGGCCGGCCAACTCGTCGCCTTTCCGACGGAAACGGTCTACGGGCTTGGCGCCGATGCCGAGAACCCCGAGGCCGTGGCGCGCATCTTCGCCGCCAAGGGCCGGCCGTCGAACCATCCGGTGATCGTCCACGTGGTGGATGGCGCCGATGTAGGCTACTGGGCTGCGGAAGTGCCGGAGGCGGCACAGAAGCTGATCGACGCCTTCTGGCCCGGTCCGCTGACGATCATTCTCAAGCGCGCCGCCCATATTCCGGCGGCGGTGGCGGGCGGGCAGGACAGCCTCGGGCTGCGCTGCCCCTCGCACCCGGTGGCGCAGGCGCTGCTGTCGCGCTTCCGGCGTGGCCGGGGCGGCATCGCCGCGCCTTCGGCCAACAAGTTCGGGCAGGTCAGCCCGACCACGGCCGAGCATGTGCGGGACGAATTCGCGGGCACGGTCTACGTGCTGGAGGGCGATGGGGTGGATATCGGCATTGAATCGTCGATCGTCGATCTGTCGCGCATCGACGAGGTGGGGCCGGTGCTGCTGCGCCCCGGCGCGATCACGGCGGCGATGATGGCCGACGTGCTCGGCACGATGCCGCTGGCCCCCGACGCCGCCGCGCCGCGCGCCTCGGGCACGCTGCGCGCCCACTACGCACCGCGCACGCCGCTGACGCTGGCCTCGCCGGATCAACTACCGCGTTTTCTGGCGACGCTGCCGGCCGATGGCCGGCTCGCCTGGGTCGGCGGGGCGCAGGTCAGCGACGACCCGCGCTGCGTATTCGTGCCAGCCCCGGCCACACCGGACGCCTATGCCCAGGCGCTCTACGGCCTGCTGCGCAAGCTCGACAAGGAAGGTTTCAGCCGGCTCGTGTTCGAGCCAGTCCCCGACGCCCACGACTGGGACGGGGTACGCGACCGCCTGGGCCGCGCGGCGGCGGCATTCGAAGCCTGATTGCGCCAGGGCCGCCCTGGCCCTACCGGCGCTACCAGGCGCTCAAGGCGCTCAAGGCGCTCAAGGCGCTCCGCGAAACACCCATTCCATCAGCGCATCGTGCGCTTCCTGCGCGGCGGAGGCGTTGGGGTGGTTGATGTACGCCACCACCACATAGCGGCTCCCGTTCGTCGCATCGACATAGCCGGCCAGCGCGCGCACATCGGCCAGCGTGCCGGTCTTCAGGTAGGCGTTGCCCGCCGCGTGGGCGCGCGTGAGCCGGTTGCGCAGCGTGCCGTCCACGCCGAGGATGGGCAGGGAATCGACCAGGGTATAGCCGACGTCGCTGGCCAGTGCCTGCTGGAGCAGCCGGGCCATGTCATAGGCGCTGATGCGCTCCTCGCGCGAGAGTCCCGAGCCGTTGTCGAGCACCAGCCCCGGCATGTCCAGCCCCTGGCGCGTCAGCCAGCGGCGGATCACCTGCGCGGAACGCGCCGTGCTGGCCGGGCCGCTGCGGTCCATCTCCGCGCCAATCGTCAGGAACAGCTGGCGCGCCATCACGTTGTTCGAGAACTTGTTGATGTCGCGCACCACGTCGCCAAGCGGCTGGCCGTAGTGGCGCGACAGCAGGAACGCGCCACGCGGCACCGCGCCGCTACGCAGGCCCGGCATGTGCGCGAAGCGGCCGCCGGCCGCCTGCCACTCGGCCACGAACCCACCCCAGATGAAATCACTGTGCGACAGCGTGGCGAGATTGACCACACGCTCGCCGCAGTCGCCCGAATAGGTGCCTTCGAAGGTGGCCACCACGGTGCCGTCCGGCTGCGGGGCGATGTTGGGCGTGGCGCGCGAGCGCCAGTCGCCGCAGCGGCCGTTGGTCAGGGTCAGGCGGTTCTCCACGCGCAGCTGCGCCAGCGCGGGCGTGACCGCCACGTCCACGGTGCGGCCGGCGGCGTCCGGGGTGATCGTGAACGACAGGGTCTTGAAGGCGTACAGCAGCGCGTCCGGATTGACGTTGTAGGCGCGCTGGGACTCGCCGTCGATCGTATAAGTGCCTTCGGCAGCATCCGCGAAGAAGCTGCGGTCGAGCACCACGTCGCCGTCGATGGTGGTGGCGCCCGCGTTGCGCGCCGTGGCCACCAGCTTGGCCATTTCCTCCGGCACCAGCTTGGGATCGCCGCGCCCGCGCAGGTAGACGTTGCCGCGGACGGTGCCGTCGGCGGTGGGCTCGCTATCGGCGTAGAGCGAGGTCAGCCAGCGGTAGTCCGGCCCCAGCAGCTGCAGGCCGGCGAAGGTGGTCACCACCTTCATGGTCGAGGCCGGGTTCATCGGCGTCTCGGCGTTCCAGCTCACGCGGGCCTGCGGTGCGCCGACCTTGACCACGTAGAAGCTGGCGGCAGAGAGCGGCACGTTGGCCCGGCGCAGCGCGGCCGTGACCGATGCCGGTAGCCCGGTGCGGGCGGCGGCCAGGTCGACGGTGTCGGCGCTCGCGCGGCGGACCGAGGCGGATTTCGAGGCGGTGGCTTTGACGGCCTGCGCCGCCTTGGCGGGCTTGGCGGGTTTGGCCTGGGCACCGGCGATGCCGGTGGTGAGCAGCACGGCGGCGGCGATGGCGGCCGTCAGCGGAAGGCGAAGCAGGGCAGGACGATTTGGCATGGCGAGCATGTTAACGCATGCCCGCCATCGGCTGGATGACGTAAAACAGCCGCTTCACGTGCCAGTTCACCCGTGAAGTCGGCTTGGCGTCTCAGCGACGCTCGGTTCGGTCAGGGGCAGTCGGCGGCGCAGTCGCGCGGCGTGGCGTTCGGGATCGGAAAGATCGCATCGTAGGCCCAGTTGTAGATCAGCGCGTAGACCATGTAGAAGCCGGCCACGGCGATGTCCATGATGAAGGCATCGATCAGGCTGATGTCGAGATACCACGCCACGGACGGCAGGAAGACCAGCAGCAGCCCGCCTTCGAACAGGATGGCGTGAAGCACGCGGATGGCCGGCGTCTTCCGCAGCTGCCCCCGGAAGCGCAGCATCGCCTTGTCGAACATCAGGTTGTAGACGTAGTTCCAGACCGCGGCGATCAGCGATGCCACCGCGCCAATCAGGCCCATCTGGTGCAGGGCGAAGCCGAACACCCAGCTGGCCAGCGGCGCGAAGGCCAGCAGGCCGATCAGCTCGAAGCCGACGGTATGGCGGATGCGGTCTGCGGTGGTGCGCATGAGGGGATCTCCTTGGGATCGATGGAGGCCATTCTATCGGCAGGACAACTTAGGACAAGTTGGATACCATCGGCAAAACAGATGGATTGATGCCAATCGGGCGCCGATCCAGCTTCGATGTGACGGAAGGAGTACCCCATGAGCCTGTCCCTGGACCAGCTGCAAGCCTTCGTGGCCGCCGCCGAGAGCGGTTCGTTCTCGGGCGCGGCGCGCAAGCTCGGCAAGGCGCAGTCGGTAATCAGCGCGGCGGTGGCCAACCTGGAGATCGACCTCGGCAACGCGCTGTTCGACCGCACCGCGCGCTACCCGGTACTGACCCCGGCCGGCGAGCGCCTGCTGGTGGAGGCACGCGTGATCCTGGAGCGCTGCGAGCATTTCCGGGGCGTGGCGATGAGCCTGGGCGAGGGCGTGGAGTCGCGCCTGACGCTGGCCGTGGACGAGCTGTACCCCGAAGAAGTGCTCGGCGTGCTGCTGGACGAGTTCTCGCAACGCTTTCCCGCCGTGGAGCTGGAGCTGCTGTTCCCGCTGATGGAGGACGTCAGCCGGCTGGTGATGAGCCAGTGCGCGGACCTCGGCATCATGTGGCGGCAGGAGGTGCTGCCGCCCGAGCTGGCCTTCCACGCGCTGGGCTGGGTACCGATGCCGGTGATCTGCGCGCCCGACCATCCACTGGCCGCCCATGCGCAGGTCGATTTCGAGGAGTTGAAGCGCCATCGCCAGCTGATGGTGGCCACGCGCAGCGACAGCGAGGAGAAGAAGCGGCTGCGCGTGGCGGCCGAGGTCTGGTGGGTGGAGAGCCAGTGGGTGATTGTCGAACTGGTCAAGCGGCGGCTGGGCTGGGCCTTCGTGCCGTGGCACATCGCCGCGAGTTCGCCGGCGGCGGCCACGCTGGTATCGCCCCGGCTGGCCTTCCAGGACCAGGACTGGCCCGTGGCGATGGAACTGGTCTGGCACAAGCAGCGGTCGCTCGGCAAGGCCGCGACGTGGCTGCGCGAACGCGTGAGGCGGCAGCCGTTGCCGGCGGCGCCGGCGCGATAGGACATTTGCACGCGAATGCAAACGCCGAAATCGGATGGATCTGACCGTCCGCAAGAAATATCGCAATTGAGTGAAATCGCAAATACGGCACGGCATCCGCCCGTATATAACCGACAGCATTTCCACGTCGGGAGGTTTCGATGCGAGTCGCTGTGTTGTCGTATGCGCGCGCCGCCATGCTTGCGGCCATGGTGTTACTGATGGGCATGGCGGGCCCGGCGGGTGCGGTGCCGCCCAGCTTTGTCTATCGCGGCACCGCTACCCTGAGTCCGGACGAGGTATTTGCCCACGGCATTCCCAACGCCGGCACCAATGACGATCTCTATGATCACGTGAACGGCGGATCCTGCTCGCGTGGGGATACCGCCTTCGTCCCCACCTCGGCATCGGAGACCTTTGCCTACGAACGTGCGATGTATGCGCTGATCACGAATCCCGCGGCGACGTTCTATGTGTACCGCATCCGCGCGGCCGGCAACTTCTATAGCGCGGATGCGTCGCTGCGCGCCGCGTACCGCGCCACGGGCGACCAGCGCTATCTCTCCACCGCGAATCACTTCCAGCATCAGGAAGAATGGCTGGCCTTTCATGGCGTGCAAGCCAATCAGGTCGAGTCTGTCGTGGCCTACCGGCGCAACGCACAGACGCTCCAGATCGAGCAGGTCGAATCGCGCAGGAATCCCAACTACATTGCCGCCAACACCCGGGGCAACGAGGCGATCTTTGTGGCCCGGCCACCCCGGGGAAATATTCGCGTTCTCCGGCCCTCCTTCCGTTATTCGCACGTGTCCGCGTGCTTTGGCTGCTTTCCCCAGCAACGCAGCGCGCGGTCCGTCGACGGGGCCAGTACGGCGCAGTGCGAGTTCTTCTCGGTGCCGATCAACGACAAGAAGGTCACGGTGATCGACCCGATTGTCGGCGACAGGACCCAGCGCTTCGTGCCCTGGACGACCAGGAACACCAAGCGCAATGCGGCAACGACCACGGGGCCGGCGGCGTGCGTGATCACGCCGGGATCCCCATTGACGGTGGATTGCAGCCGCTTTCGCCATGCCGACAAGTTCTCGGTTGCCCTGCGTGCGGGGGGAAGCGCGAACACGTGGGTTGACACATCGTTCAGCGGCGGCGATGTGTTGACGGGGTGGGCGCGCACGAGCGGGCAGATTCCGGTATCGAACACGACCCGCACGCTGGGCAGCTATGGCTATTCCACTTCCACCGTATTCAGCGGCTTCGACAAGAGCTGGTGGTCCGAGGTGACCGTGATGCCCGTGTACCCCAGGCTGCCGAAGAATCCCGTGCCAATCTGCCTGTATCGCGGTAACGGTTTTCAGGATCGTCTGGACTGTGTACCGGCCGGGGGCGAATGGCCGACCATGCAAGGCGCGGCGAATGACGCGACATCCTCGATCGACGCGCCAGCCGGTCAGCGATATCAAGTGTGCGAGCACTTCGAATTCAAGGGACGCTGCAGTTTCCTTATCGGACGCGCAGACACTGTCGATCTGAATCGTATTGGCATGAACTCGACCATTTCCAGTATCCGCGTCTGCCGCAAGCCGGTGCCGAACACCTGGAGGGCACCCCCTGACAACCGGGGCGTCATTGGCGACATCTATGCCTACGACAATCCCAGCACCGGCGCGCGCGAGTACTTCAGGCTGAACAAGACCACCTACGGCCAGTTTTACCCGGGGTGGATCTCTCACGCAGAGGAATGGACGCGTCTGCCCGGCTACCAGGAATGCTAGTCAGTCGATTGGGCCGATCCGGTCGATCGGGTCGATTGGGCCGATTGGGTCGATGAGAGGGCGGACACCGGCGGCTGCGCCGCCTCGGCACTCGGGTCATGCCAGCCGCCGCCCAGCGCCGCGATCAGCGTGACGGCCGCCGTGTACTGGCGGCCCGTGATCGACAGCGCCGTGCGTTCCGCCGTATAGGCGGCGGTCTGCGCGGTCAGCACATCGAGCAGCCCGGCCGTACCGGCCTTGTAGCGGTTGTTGACCAGCGCCAGCGCCTCGCGCGCGGAGCGCAGGGCATCGTTCTGCACGGTGGCTTCCTGCCCCAGCAGCCGCGCGGCGGCGAGGTTGTCTTCCACCTCCTGGAATGCGCCCAGCACGGTCTGGCGGTAGTTGGCCACGGTCTGGTCGTAGGCCGCCACGGCCTGGGCCTTGGCCGCGCCGCGCAGGCCGCCGTCGAACACGGTGCCGGCCAGCCCGGCGCCCACCGACCACACGCGGTCCGGCAAGGACAGCCAGCGCGCCAGCGTGCCCGCCGTCAGCCCACCCGTGGCCGACAGCGACAGCGTGGGGTAGTACGCCGCCTGCGCCACGCCGATATCGGCATTGGCCGAGGCCATGCGCCGCTCTGCCGCCGCGATATCGGGCCGGCGCTCCAGCAGCGTGGAGGGCACGGCCACCGGCACGTTGGGAATCGCATCGTCCACTTCCACCACGGCCATGGTCAGGTCCGCCGGCGGCTTGCCAACCAGCACCGCGATGGCGTGTTCCAGCTGCGCGCGCGTGATCTGGATGTCGATCTGCTGCGCCTGCGCGCTCTTCAGCTGGGTTTCCGACTGCAGCACGTCTGAGCGCTGCGCCGTGCCGGCCTGGTACTGGTTGCGCACCAGCAGCAGCGACTTCTCGTAGTCGGCCACGGTGCGGTCGAGCAGCGCGCGCTGCGAATCGGCAATGCGCAGCAGGAAGTAGCTCTGCGCCAGCGTGGCCTGCGTGGAGAGCAGCGTGGCGGCCAGGTCGGCCTGGCTGGCCTGCGCGCCGGCCTGGGCGCTTTCCACCTGACGGCGGATGCGGCCCCAGACGTCGATCTCCCAACTGGCGGACAGCGTGGCGTTCTGGCCATTGGTGATACGGCCGCCGGTGCTGCTGGCGCCGCGCGAGAGGCCGGCGGACGCACCGATCACCGGGAAGAAGCCCGCGCGCGCGGCCTGCAGCGAGGCGGTGGCCTGCCGGTACTGCGCCTCGGCCGCCTTGATGTTCTGGTTCGAGATCTGCACCTGCGCCATCAGGTCGTCCAGCGCCGGGTCGCCGAACACGCGCCACCAGTCGGCGCGCGCCGTGGCGTCCTGCGGCTCGGCAGTCTTCCAGTCGCCGGTCCAGGCCGGCATGGCCTCGCTGGCCTCCTTGAACGCCTTGGGGACGGGCGCATCGGGGCGCTGGTAGTCGGGGCCGACGGCGCAGCCGGCCAGGACCAAGCAAGCGAGGGCGATGGCGGAGGCGCCTCGCAGCGAAAGAGGGCGGTTCATCTTCATCATGGATGTCAGGATTCCAGCCGCGGCGCGGCGTCCGGGCGTTGGCCGTGGCGCTGGCGGCGGGTGCGCCAGGCCTGCACGCGCAGGCGCCAGCGGTCGAGCGTGAGGTAGACCACGGGCGTGGTGTAGAGCGTCAGCAACTGGCTCACCACCAGGCCGCCGACAATCGAGATGCCCAGCGGCGCGCGCAGCTCGGCGCCGTCGCCCCGGCCGATGGCCAGCGGCACCGCGCCCAGCAGCGCGGCCATGGTCGTCATCAGGATCGGCCGGAAGCGCAGCAGGCAGGCGCGATAGATCGCCTCGCGCGGGCTCATGCCCTCATTGCGCTCGGCGTCGATGGCGAAGTCGATCATCATGATCGCGTTCTTCTTGACGATGCCGATCAGCAGGATCACGCCGATCAGCGCGATGATGCTGAACTCCGTCTTGAACAGCAGCAACGCCAGCAGCGCGCCCACCCCGGCCGACGGCAGCGTGGACAGGATGGTCAGCGGGTGCACGTAGCTCTCGTACAGGATGCCGAGCACGATGTAGATGGTGATCAGCGCGGCCAGGATCAGGTACGGCTGGCTCTTGAGCGAGTCCTGGAACGCCTTGGCGCCGCCCTGGAAGTTGGCCTGGAGCGTCTCGGGGGCGCCGATCCTGGCCAGCGCGTCGCGGATGGCGTCGGTGGCCTCCGACAGCGAGAACCCCTCGGCCAGATTGAACGAGATGGTGGAGGCGGCGAACTGGCCCTGGTGGTTCACGCCGAGCGGCGTGCTGGTCGGCGTGACGCGCGCGAAGGCCGAGAGCGGTACCTGCCGGCCGTTGCCGGTGACCACGTAGATGTCCTGCAGCGCATGCGGCCCCTGGAGGTACTCCGGGCTCAGCTCCATCACCACGCGGTACTGGTTCAGCGGGTGGTAGATCGTCGAGACCAGCCGCTGGCCGAAGGCGTCGTTGAGCACGGCATCCACCTGCTGGGCGGTGACGCCGAGCTTGGAGGCGGTGTCCCGGTCGATGATCACCGAGGTCTGCAGGCCCTTGTCGTTGGTATCGGTATCCACATCCTCGATCCCCTTGATGTTCGAGATCGCCGCGCGCACCTTGGGCTCCCAGGTGCGCAGCGTCTCCAGGTCGTCGGA
This sequence comes from Cupriavidus sp. SIMBA_020, assembly GCF_046535395.1. Taxonomy (NCBI): domain Bacteria; kingdom Pseudomonadati; phylum Pseudomonadota; class Betaproteobacteria; order Burkholderiales; family Burkholderiaceae; genus Cupriavidus; species Cupriavidus sp. SIMBA_020. Next base: position 151,074 of record NZ_JAWRWU010000008.1, read on the forward strand.
CTGCAAGGTGAACTGGTACTGCGAACTGCTCTGGCGGCCGCCCACGCGGATGTCCTGCACCGATTGCAGGTAGAGGTTGGCGCCGGGCTCCTTGGCCAGCTTCAGGCGCAGCCGGGCGATGATGGCGTCGGCGGACTCCTTGCGCTCGTTCAGCGGCTTCAGCGTCACGAACATCTGGCCGGTGTTGCGCTGCGAGCCCCCGGTGAAGCCGGTGACGTTGACCACCGCCGGGTCGGACTGGACGATCTTGATGAAGTTGTCGAGCTTGCCGCGCATGGCCTGGAACGAGGTGGCCTGATCCGCGCGGATGAAGCCGATCAGCCGGCCGGTGTCCTGCTGCGGGAAGAAGCCCTTTGGCACGATCACGTAGAGCCAGACGTTCAGCGCCATGGTGGCCAGCAGGATCACCCAGACCAGCTTGCCGTGCCGCAGCGCCAGGTCCAGCGAGCGCGCGTAGCGGTCGTGCAGCCAGTTGAACACGCGCTCGCTGGCCTGGTAGAAGCGGCCCTGGCTGGCCTTCTGCTCGTCCACGGGGCGCAGCAGCCGCGCGCACATCATGGGGGTAGTGGTCAGCGACACCACCAGCGAGACCAGGATGGCCACCGACAGCGTGATGGCGAACTCCTGGAACAGCCGGCCCACGATGCCGCCCATCATCAGCAGCGGGATGAACACGGCGATCAGCGACAGGCTCATCGACAGCACCGTGAAGCCCACCTCGCGCGCACCGCGCAGGGCGGCCGCACGCGGCTTCATGCCGTTCTCGATATGGCGCGAGATGTTCTCCAGCACCACGATGGCGTCATCGACCACGAAGCCGGTGGCAATCGTCAGCGCCATCAGCGACAGGTTGTTGAGCGAGAACCCGCACAGGTACATCACCGCGAACGTGCCGACCAGCGACACCGGCACGGCCACGCTCGGGATCAGCGTGGCGCGCACGTTGCGCAGGAACAGGAACACCACCATGATCACCAGCGCCACCGAGATCATCAGCGTGTGCTCCACCTCGCGCAGGGAGGCGCGGATGGTGGGCGTGCGGTCCATCATCACGTCCATCGAGATGCTGGCCGGGATCATCTTGCGCAGCTGCGGCAGCATCTCGTTGACGCGGTCCACGGTCTCGATGATGTTGGCGCCGGGCGAGCGGTTCAGCACCAGCAGCACCGACGGCTTGCCGTTGGCCGAACCGGCATTGCGGATGTCTTGCACGGAATCCACCACGCTGGCCACGTCCTGGAGGCGGATCGGCACCGCGAAGGCGTTGGGGCCGGCGGCAGCGCTGTTGCCGCCCGTGGCGCCCGAGCTGACGGTGGTGGTGCCGCTGCTGGTGGTGATGGTGGTGGTGGTGATCCCGTTGACGGTCTTGGTGCTCACCCCGCCGCCGGCCGTGGCGTTGGCCGTGCTGGCGATCAGCGCGCCGGCCGAGGCGGACGAAAACGTGCCCGGCGTGGCGTAGCGCACGATCAGCGGCATGTAGTCCTTGGCCGTCATCGCCTGGTCGTTGGCGTAGACCTGCCAGTTGTTGACGTTGTTCTCGAGCACGCCGAGCGGGCGGTTGGCGTTGGTGGCCGAGATCGTGTTGCGCACGTCCTCGAGCGAGATGCCGTACTTGTTCAGCGCCGTGGGGTTCAGCTCCACCCGCACCGCCGGCAGCGAGGCGCCGCCAATCGTCACCTGGCCCACGCCCTCCACCTGCGACAGCTTCTGGGAGAGGATGGTGGAGGCGGCGTCGTAGAGCTGGCCGCGCGTCATGGTGGGCGAGGTCAGCCCGATGATCATGATCGGCGCGTCGGCCGGGTTGACCTTGCGATAGGTCGGATTGTTCGGCAGGCTGGTCGGCAGCGTGCCGCGCGAGGCGTTGATGGCCGCCTGCACGTCCCGCGCGGCGCCGTCGATGTCGCGCGAGAGGTCGAACTGGAGCGTCACGCGCGTGGAGCCCAGCGAGCTGCTGGAGGTGATCTCCGTCACGCCGGCGATGGTGCCCAGCGCGCGTTCCAGCGGCGTGGCCACGGTGGCCGCCATGGTCTCGGGGCTGGCGCCGGGCAGCGACGCCGAGACCGAGATGGTCGGAAAGTCCACCTGCGGCAGCGGCGAGACCGGCAGCAGCCGGAACGCCGCGAGGCCCGCCAGCAGGATGCCGATGGTCAGCAGCGCGGTGGCAACCGGGCGTTGGATGAAGGCGGCCGACAGGTTCATCAGGCGTGCGGCTCCTGCGGGGTTGCGTTCGGGTTCGGGTTCGGGTTCGGATGCGGATGCGGGCGATGCACGCCGTCCTCGTCGTCGCCACCCTCGTCAGGGTCGCCAAAGCGGCGCTTGCGCCACCCCTTGAGCCGCGTCGCCACGCGGTCGAACGCCAGGTAGATCACCGGCGTGGTGAACAGCGTGAGCACCTGGCTGACCAGCAGGCCGCCGACCATCGTCACGCCAAGCGGCCGGCGCAGCTCGGAGCCGATGCCCGTGCCCAGCATCATCGGCAGCGCGGCCAGCAGGGCGGCCATGGTCGTCATCAGGATCGGGCGGAAGCGCAGCAGGCAGGCCTGGAAGATGGCGTCGCGCGGCGTCATGCCGCCCTCGCGCTCGGCCTCGAGCGCGAAGTCGATCATCATGATGGCGTTCTTCTTGACGATGCCGATCAGCAGGATGATGCCGATGATGGCAATGATGCCGATGTCCTGCCCCGAGACCAGCAGCGCCAGTAGCGCCCCCACGCCGGCCGAGGGCAGGGTGGAGAGGATGGTCACCGGGTGGATCGTGCTCTCGTAGAGCACGCCCAGCACGATGTACATCGTGATGACGGCGGCCAGGATCAGCCACAGCGTGTTGGAGAGGGAGGCGCGGAAGGCCAGCGCGGCGCCCTGGAACTCGGTCACCATCGAGATCGGCAGGTTCAGCTCTTTTTCGATCTGCGTGATCTTGTCCACCGCGGCGCCCAGGGACTCGCCCGGGGCCAGGTTGAACGAGACCGTCGCGGCCGGGAACTGGCCCTGGTGGTTGACCACCAGCTGGCCGGTGCGCTCGCTGATGCGGGCGATGGCGCCCAGCGGCACCTGCCCGCCCGACGACGACGGCAGGCGCAGCTCGGCCAGCGACTGCGGGCTGGTGCGGAACTGCGGCATGGTCTCCAGCACCACGCGGTACTGGCTGGACTGCGTGAAGATGGTCGATACCAGCCGCTGGCCGAACGCGCTATAGAGTGCGCTGTCGATCACGGCGGTGGTGATGCCGAAACGCGCGGCGGCATCGCGGTCGATGTCCACATAGGCGCGCAGGCCGTTGTTCTGCTGGTCGCTCGCCACGTCGCGCAGCTCGGGTTCCTGGCGCAGCCGCTCCACCAGCCTGGGCACCCATTCGGCCAGCGTGGCCGGGTCCGGGTCTTCCACGGTGAACTGGTACTGCGTGCGCGAGACGCGGTCCTCGATGGTCAGGTCCTGCACCGGCTGGGTGTAGAGCGAGACGCCGCCCAGCTGCTGCACGGCGTCCTGGAGCCGCTGGGTGACCACCGTCATGCTGTCCCGGTCGGCCTTGGGCTTGAGGTTGATCAGCATGCGCCCGGCGTTGAGCGTGGTGTTGGTGCCATCCACGCCGATGAACGACGAGACGCTGGCCACGGCCGGGTCCTGCATGATCACCTTCTGCACGGCCTCCTGCTTGCGGCCCATCGCCGCGAACGAGGTGGTCTGCGAGGCTTCGGTGATGGCCTGGATCACCCCGGTGTCCTGCACCGGGAAGAAGCCCTTCGGCACCAGCATATAGAGCAGGCCGGTCAGCACCAGCGTGGCCACGGCCACCACCAGCGTGGCGGTCTGGCGGTTCAGCACCCACTCCAGCGCCTGGCCGTAACGGTGGATCACGTTGTCGAAGAAGCGGCCCGTGGCGCGGTGGAAGCGCGGCAGTTCCTCCTCGGGCACGTGGCGCAGCAGGCGCGCGCACATCATCGGCGTCAGCGTCAGCGACACCACGGCCGAGATCAGGATCGACACCGCCAGCGTGATGGCGAACTCGCGGAACAGCCGGCCCACCACATCGCCCATGAACAGCAGCGGGATCAGCACGGCCACCAGCGAGAAGGTCAGCGAGATGATGGTGAAGCCGATCTGCTTCGACCCCTTGAGGGCCGCCGCCATCGGGGAATCGCCTTCCTCGATGTAGCGCATGATGTTCTCGATCATCACGATGGCGTCATCCACCACGAAGCCGGTGGCGATGGTCAGCGCCATCAGCGTCAGGTTGTTGATCGAGAAACCGGCCATGTACATCACGCCGAAGGTGCCCACCAGCGAGAGCGGCACCGCCACGCCCGGGATGATGGTGGCCGGGATGTTGCGCAGGAAGACGAAGATCACCATCACCACCAGCGCGATGGCCAGCAGCAGCTCGAACTGCACATCCTTGACCGAGGCGCGGATGGTGGTGGTGCGGTCGGTCAGAAGCTGCACGTGCACCGAGGCCGGCAGCGACGCCTGCAACTGCGGCAGCAGCGTCTTGATGCGGTCCACCACCTCGATCACATTGGCGCCGGGCTGGCGCTGGATGTTCAGCACGATGGCGGGCTTGCTGTTGGCCCAGGCGGCCAGCCGGCTGTTCTCGGGGCCGTCGACGATGTCGGCCACGTCGGTGATGCGGATCGGCGCGCCGTTCTGGTAGCCGATGATGATCTGGCGGTATTCGTCGGCGGAGCGGAGCTGGTCGTTGGCGTCGATGGTGGAGGCGCGCGCGGGGCCGTCGAAGCTGCCCTTGGCGCCGTTCACGTTGGCGCTGCCGATGGCGGTGCGCAGGTCGTCGATCGACATGCCGAGCGCGGCCAGCGCGGTAGGGTTGGCCTGGATGCGCACCGCGGGACGCTGCCCGCCGCTGATGGTGACCAGCCCCACGCCCTGGATCTGCGAGATCTTGGCGCCCACGCGGGTGTCCACCATGTCCTGCAGCTTGGGCAGGGGCAGGGTGTCCGAGGTCATCGCCAGCGTCATGATCGGCGCATCGGCCGGGTTGACCTTGCTGTAGACCGGCGGCATGGGCAGGTCAGACGGCAGCAGGTTGCCGCCCGCGTTGATGGCGGCCTGCACCTGCTGCTCGGCCACGTCCAGCGACAGCGACAGCTCGAACTGGAGCGTGATGACCGACGCACCGCCCGAGGACGACGACGACATCTGCTTGAGCCCCGGCATCTGGCCGAACTGGCGCTCCAGCGGCGCGGTGACCGAGGAGGTCATCACGTCCGGGCTGGCGCCGGGGTAGAGCGTGGTGACCTGGATGGTCGGGTAATCCACCTCCGGCAGCGCGGACAGCGGCAGCAGCCGGTACGCCACCAGCCCGGACAGCAGGATGGCCAGCATCAGCAGTGCCGTGGCCACCGGCCGTTCGATAAAGATGCGTGAGGGATTCATGCCGTCTCGGGTGCGTCGCCGTGCTTACTGCTGCGGCCGTTGGCCGACGGTGCCGGTGGGGTTGGCCGGCGTGTTGGTGGTCGGGTTCGGGTTGGTGTCGGTGTCACGAGGACGGCGGGCGGCAGCGCCGGAGGCGCCCATTGCCCCACCGGCGCCGGCGGCATCGCTGGCCCCGGCGTGTGCCCCGCTGGCCCCGCCATGGCGCCGGCCACGACCGCGTGGCGAACTGGCCGGCGTGGTGGCGGCGGCACGCGCGGCCGGGTCCACGGCTTCCACGATCATGCCCTCCTTGAGGCGGTCGGCGCCGTCCACGACTACGCGCTGGCCCGGCTCCAGCCCTTTCAAGACGGCGGTCTGGGCGCCGTCGGTCGGCCCCAGCGTGACCACCTGCACCTTCACCTGGCTGTCATCGCCCACCACGTAGACGAAGGTGCCCTGCTGGCCCCGCTGGATGGCGGCCACGGGGATCACGGTGGCGTCCACCAGCGTGTCCACGCGCGTGCGCACGTTCACGAACTGGTTCGGGAACAGCATGCCGTCCGCATTGGGGAAGATCGCCTTGAGCTTGACGGTGCCCGTGGTGGTGTCGATCTGGTTGTCGGTGGTCAGCAGCGTGCCTTCGCCCAGCTGGTTGCGCACCTGGCGGTCCCACGCCTGCACCGGCAGCTTTTCGCCGGCGTTGAGCTTCTTCAGCACGGCCGGCAGGTTGTCCTCGGGAATCGTGTAGAGCACGGCAATCGGCTGGATCTGGGTGATCAGCGCGATGCCGTTGGTGTCGCTGGTGTTGACGATGTTGCCCGGGTCCACCTGGCGCAGGCCGATGCGGCCCGAGGTGGGCGCCACGATCCGGGTATAGCCGAGCTGGATGCGCGCGTTATCCACATTGCCCTGGTCGGTCTTCACGGTGCCCTCGAACTGGCGCACCAGCGCGTCCTGGGTATCCACCTGCTGCCTGGAGATGGAGTCCTGCGCCAGCAGCGTCTTGTAGCGCTGCTGGTCCAGCCGGGCGTTCTGGAGCAGCGCCTGGTCCCGCGCGAGCTGTCCCGCGGCCTGGTCGAGCGCGGCCTGGAACGGACGCGGGTCGATCTCCGCCAGCACGTCGCCGGCCTTGACCATCTGGCCTTCCTTGAACAGCACCTTCAGCAGCGGGCCCGAGACCTGGGCGCGCACGGTGACGTTGGTCACTGGCGTCACGTTGCCCAGGCCGTTGAGCACCACGTCCATATCGCGCCGGATTACCGTATTGACCACCACCGGAGAGCGCGGCTGCGCGCCGGGGCCCCCCGGACCTCCCGGGCCCCCCGGGCCCATCCGGCGGCCCGCGCCGGGGCCGCTGGCGCCGCCGGTGGCCGCGCCGGCCTCCTGCGCGGCCTGCCGGTGGCTGTGCCAGTACCAGCCGATGCCGGCCAGCACGACGATGACAGCCACGGCGATCCAGGTGCGGCGGCGGGCCGGGCGGGGAGGGCGAGGCGGGCGCGGCGGGGCGGGCGGCGGGGCGGGTGGAAGAGATTGACCTTGTTCGGGGCTGGACATAGACCGGGAATCCTGGGGACGGCACGACGATGGGCGTACCTACGGGCTTGCTCGGCATAGGGGGCATTCGGCCCCCTATGGCGGCGAAGTTGCAGCAGTATGCCGCATCAGGCGGGCACCGCTGCGGTGCGATGGCCTGAAGGATAATGTGCCGCCGCCATCCCACCTATTTCGTGGCTGCCCGCTTTTATTACATCGGATTACGATGGCGCTGGGTGTAACCTCCGGAAACAAAACGGTCGGGGCAAATCGCCATGTGGCGCCGCCGGTCTGACTATCATGTGGCTATGCGAACGAACCAGCCTACCCAGATCCTCGTCGTCGACGACGATCCCGAACTGCGCGACCTCCTGCGCGAATACCTGACCAGCCAGGGCTTTGCCGTCTCGGTCCTGCACGATGGCGACGGCCTCCACGCCCGCCTCGAGCGCGAGCGGCCGGCGCTGATCGTGCTCGACCTGATGATGCCGAAGGTGGACGGCCTGACCGCGCTGCGCAACCTGCGCGCCAAGAACGACGACATCCCGGTGATCCTGCTCACTGCGCGCAGCGACGAGATCGACCGCATCGTCGGGCTCGAAATCGGCGCGGACGACTACCTCGGCAAGCCGTTCTCGCCGCGCGAGCTGCTGGCGCGCATCAACGCGGTGCTGCGGCGCAAGCTGGCGCGCCCGGCCGCCGCGCCCGAGGACCGCGAGTCGGTGGCGTTCGGGCCGTTCCGGGTCAATTTCCGGCTGCGCACGCTGCTGCGCAGCGACCAGGCGGTGCAGATCAGCGATACCGAGTTCGCGCTGCTCAAGCTGCTGCTGTCGCACCCGCTGGAAGTGCTCTCGCGCGAACGCATCGTCGAGCTGATGTATGGCAGTTCCAGCGGCATCAGCGACCGCGGCATCGACGTGCAGATCTGGCGCCTGCGCCGCCTGCTCGACGAAGACGCGCAGCGTCCGCGCTATATCCAGACCGTACGGGGCCGGGGCTACACCTTCGTGCCTGACGAAGCCGAGGACAGCATTCCGCAATGAAGCTGAGGATCGACACCCTGTTCGGCCGCATGGCGCTGCTGATCGCGGCCGTGCTGTTCATCAGCCATTTCTCGTGGCTGGCCATCCTGCGCATGGACCGCCGGCAGCAGCAGATTGACTATTCGGTCGAGCAGATGATGTTCCAGCTGCAGAGCATCGAGCGCGCGCTCGACGCGAAGCCGCCGGTGGCGCTGCCGAGCCTGATCGAGGTGGCCGACACCGCCGCGGCTGACGAGCATTCGGCCGAGCCGGCGCCGGGCCGCCCGCGCCGGCTGGTGGAGCAGTTCGTGCGCCAGTTGCCCGCCGGCACGCAGATCCGGCTTGAGGACGAGACCACGCCACGCCTCTGGATCAAGCTGCCCACGCGCGCGCAGTGGATCGCCATGCCGATCCTGTTCGTGCACAATCCGCCGCCCGACAACCGCATGCTGCCCGGCGTGGTGCTGGTGGTGGGGGTGGCGATCGTCTTCGCGCTGCTGATTGCGTGGCAGATCCAGCGCCCGGTGCGCGACATGGCCGAAGCCGCCGAGCAGCTTTCCCGCCAGCACGCGGTCAAGCCGCTGCGCGAGCGCGGGCCGCATGAGCTGCGCCAGTTGATCGTGCGTTTCAATCGGATGGTGGCGGACCTCGCGCGCATCGACCAGGAGCGCAACACCATGCTGGCCGGCATCGCCCATGACCTGAAGACGCCGCTGGCGCGGCTGCGGTTGCGCGCCGAGATGCTGTCCGACCCCAAGGCGGCCGCCGGCGTGACCCGCGACGTGGACTCCATGGCGGCGATCGTCGAGCAGTTCCTCAGCTTCGCCCAGAGCAGCGAGCCGACTGCCCGCCCGGTGCCGGTGGACAAGCGCATCGGCGAACTGGCGTTGTCGCTGCAGGAGCAGGACCGTACCGTGGTGCTGGAGTTGGCCGCCGGCGAGGGCTTCCGGATGATCGCCACCCAGCTCGACCGCATCATCGGCAACCTCGTCGATAACGCCTATGCCTATGGCGCGCCGCCCGTCTGCGTGGCGACGGCGCGGGCGCCGGATGGCTGGCGGCTGACGGTGGAAGACCAGGGACCCGGGATTCCGGAAGAGGCCATGGAGCGCGTGACGCTGCCGTTCGTGCGGCTGGACCCGGCGCGCGGCGGCAATGCCCACTCGGGGCTCGGGCTGGCCATTGTGGACCGCCTGGTGCGGCAGGCCGGCGGGCGGCTGACGCTGCTCAACCGGCCCGACGGCGGCCTGCGCGTGGAGATGGTGTTCCCGTTCGCGGCGCTGGCACAGGCCGCGTAGGCAGACCTAGACCTTCTTCTTCTCGCCGATCCGGCTTTCCTTGCCGGCCAGCAGCTTGGCGATGTTCTGGCGATGGCGCACCACCAGCAGTACGCTGATCACGAAGACCGCGCCGGTGATGATGTCCACGCCGAACATCAGCACGTAGAAGAACGGGGCGAAGATGGCCGATATCAGCGCGGCCAGCGACGAATAGCGGAAGAAGAACGCGATGATCAGCCATGTGGCCAGCGTGCCGGCGCCCAGCAGCGGATGGATCGCGAACAGGATGCCGGCGGCCGTGGCCACGCCCTTGCCACCCGCGAAGCGGTGGAACACCGGGAACAGGTGGCCCAGGAACACGCCCAGCGCCGCCAGCGCCACGCCCGAGTCCTCCAGCCCGTAGCCCGGGCCGAAGTGCCGGGCCAGCCAGACCGCGAACCAGCCCTTCAGGCCATCGCCAATCAGCGTCAGGATGGCCGCCTTCTTGTTGCCCGTGCGCAGCACGTTGGTGGCGCCGGGGTTGCCCGAGCCGTAGCTGTGCGGGTCCGGCAGACCCATGAGCTTGCTGACCACGACGGCAAAGGACACCGACCCGATCAGGTAGGCGACGACGGCGAATAGCAGGTTGACCATTGCAGGGGAATCTTTTTGGGGGTTTCAGGCTGGCGCGATTGTAGCGCGCCCGCTCGCCTCAGTCAGTGAGGCAGCATTCAGTCCCGGCTCAGTCCCGACTCAGTCCGATTTCAGTCCGGCAGCGCGCACTCGACCGGCCTGGCATCCAGCAGCCGGGTCAGCACCTCCGGCGCGATGCTGACCAGATAGCCGCGCCGCCCACCGTTGATATAGATCCGCTCCAGCGCCAGCACGCCCGCCTCCACATAGACCGGCATCCGCTTTTTGGTGCCGAACGGCGACGTGCCGCCGACCATGAAGCCGCTGTGGCGCTGCGCCACCTCGGGCTTGCACGGCTGCACGCTCTTGCAGCCAATCTGTCGCGCGAGGTTCTTGGTCGAGACCGAGCAGTCGCCGTGCATCAGCACGATCAGCGGCTGCGCGCGTTCGTCCTCCATGACCAGGGTCTTGACCACGTCGTGCTCGGGCACGCCGAGCTGGCGGGCAGACTCGCCGGTGCCGCCGTGGTCGACATATTCATAGGGATGCTCGCCGAAATCCACGCCATGCCGGCGCAGCATCTGCGTGGCGGGGGTCTCGGAGATATGTTTCGCTTTGCTCATGAGGCGCGGCGCGGCTGGGGGCTAGCCGCGCGGATGGTGGTGGAGATGCAGCTCGCGCAGGCGCTCGCGCGCCACGTGCGTGTAGATCTGCGTGGTGGAGATATCGGCATGGCCCAGCAGCAGCTGCACCACGCGCAGGTCGGCGCCATGGTTCAGCAGGTGCGTGGCGAACGCGTGCCGCAGCGTATGTGGCGAAAGCGGCGCATGGATACCGCCCTCGCGCGCGTGTTTCTTGATCAGGTGCCAGAAGGTCTGGCGCGTCATGCCCTCGCCGCGCTGGGTGACGAACAGCGCGTCGCAGGCGCGGCCGGCCAGCAGCGCGGGGCGCGACTCGGCCAGGTAGCGGCGCAGCCAGTCCCCGGCCTGCGCGCCGAACGGCACCAGCCGCTCCTTGTTGCCCTTGCCGCCCACGATGCGCGCCACGCCCTCGTTCAGGCCGATTTCCACGGTCTTCATGCTGGTCAGCTCGGACACCCGCAGCCCGCTCGCATACATCAGTTCGAGCATGGTGCGGTCCCGCAGGCCCAGCGGCGTGGCGGTATCGGGGGTTTCGAGCAGCGCCTCGACCTGGGCTTCGGTGAGCGTCTTCGGAAAGCGTGGCGGCTGCTTGGCGGGGCGCAGCAGCAGGCACGGATCGGCCTGGATCATGTGCTCGCGCAGCGCCCACTGGTAGAAGCGGCGGAATACCGTGAGCCGCCGGTTGGCCGACGAGGCACGCGTCTCCAGGTGGCGCGCGGCGAAGTAGGCGGACAGCAGGGTGTCATCCACTCCCAGCAGCTTGCCGTGGGCGGCGCCGTGGAGCCAGCGCGCCAGCAGGGCCAGGTCGCGGCGATAGGCGTCGATGGTGTTGCGCGACAGGCCGTCTTCCAGCCACAGCGCGTCGCAGAATCGGTCCACCAGCGCGAGATCGGCGCTGGGATCGGTGCCGGCCGGCGCCTCGGCGTGCACAACCTCGCTCATAGCAGCATCGCGCCCTCGTGGCGCAGCAGCCAGCGTTTCACGCCGAGGTGGAAGCCTTCCTCGCCATGATGGGCGAAGCCCCCGAGCCCGTTGGCGGCCACCACGCGGTGGCAGGGAATGACCACCGGAAACCAGTTCTGCCCGCACGCCTGCCCCACGGCGCGCGGCATGCTCTGCAGGCTTTTGGCGATGGTGCCGTAGGTGGTCAGGCCGCCACGCGGCACGGCCGAGATGGCGTCCCAGACCTTGCGCTGGAACGCGGTGCCGCGGTGGGCCAGCGGCAGGTCGAACACGGTGTCGGGGTCGGCGTAGTAGGCGTCCAGCTGCGCGGCCACGCGGCGCGCGAGGGCGCTGGCCGGGGCGATCAGGTCGAAGCTGTCGGGCAGGTAGACGATTTCGTGGACGTGCTCGCCATCGGCACGCACGCCGATCTTGCCGAAAGGCGCGGGCAGGACGGCATCGAAGCGGTGGGACATGGCTGGCGGACGGCTGGGGTGATGACCCCGGATTTTATGCCGATTTCCAACCACTGGCTCCCCTCCCCCTTGGGGCGAGGGGAGCCAGCCTCAAGCGGCTTACTGCTCCAGCTTGATGTTCTGCACCTTCACAAGCGTCTTCATCTTGTCGAATTCCTTCTTGATCTCGGCGGCGTGCTGGGCCGGGGTGTTGCCCGACGGCTCGGCGCCGGCCGTGCGCAGGCGCTGGACGAAGTCCTTGTCCTGCAGCGCCTTGACGGCGGCCGCGTTCAGCTTGGCGATCACGTCGTCCGGCGTGCCGGCGGGCGCCACCAGGCCGTACCAGGCCGGGTCATTCGGCTCCTTCAGGCCCATTTCGGCGAAGGTCGGCACGTTGGGCAGGCCGTCCACGCGCTTGTCCCACGCCACCACCAGCGCGCGCAGCTTGCCGGCCTTGATGTAGGGCATCGACGACGGCAGGTTGTCCACCATGATCGGCACCTGGCCGGCCAGCACGTCGTTCAGCGCCGGGCCCGCGCCACGGTACGGAATGTGCACCATGAACGTCTTGGTCGAGACCTTGAACTGCTCGCCCAGCATGTGGCCGAAGCCGCAGGTGCCCGACGACGCGTACGAGTACTTGCCCGGGTTGGCCTTCAGCACGGCCAGGAACTCCTTGTAGTCCTTGGCCGGGAAGTTCGGGTTCACGGCGATCACGTTGGCCACGTTGGCCACGTTCGTGATGGGCTTGAAGTCCTTGATCGGGTCGTACGACAGCTTCGGGTTGCAGGCCGGGTTCACGGCCATGGTCGAGACCGTGGAGATGCCGATGGTGTAGCCATCGGGCGGGGCCTTGGCGATGGCGTCGGCGCCGATCGAACCACCCCCGCCAGCGCGGTTTTCCACCACCACGGGCTGGCCGAGGATGCGGCTCATCTGGTCGGCCACGCCACGGCCCACGATATCGGTGGTGCCGCCCGGCGCGAACGGAATGATCAGGCGGATCGGCTTGGTGGGAAAGCTTTGCGCGTGGGCCACGGAGGCGACCGAGGCGATGGCGGCAACGGCCAGGGTCAGTGCGGTTTTACGAGCGTGCATGAGAAGAGAGTCTCCCGTTCTGAAAGCCGGACGGATCGCGCCCGGCAAGGTCATAAAACGCCGGCGAGCGGTGCGCCGGCGGCGTTGCGGATTCAGCCGCCCAGCAGGCCGCGCTTGAGCTCGCGGTCCACCGGATGCTCGCCCAGGAAGATGCGCAGCACCGCCTGGTAGAAGTCCTCGCCCGGGATCGGCCGCCCGCGCGGGATGCCGTTGACGGCCACCACGGTGCCGCTGTCGGGAGCGTAGTCGAAGTTGATGACATCGCCCCGGCGTGCCGTGCCGACCAGGGTCATGTTCTGTTCGAGCTGGGTGAGGCGGTCGGCCAGCAGCTTCAGCTGCGGCTCAGAGTGGTTCTCGCGCAGGCCCGAGTTCAGCGCCCTGACGAAGGCATCGGACTCCACCTCGCGCAGCGGGCGGATCTGCAGCCGCTTGGGCCCGTGCGTGCCCAGCGCCACGGCGGCGTTGCGCGCGCGCTCGGGCAGGTACAGCCCGGCCGCGTAGCCCTTGATGACGAACACCGCGCGCAGCCCGGCGCCGTTCAGCTGCAACTCCTTGCCGCCGACGCGTGTGGCGTCATCGAAGCGCACCCCCTCGATCTCCATCGCCATGGCATGCGTGGAGATGGCCGACAGCGGCGACAACAGCCCCACGGCCACGGCCAGTGCGGCGGCATGTCTGCGCAGAGCGGTGGATCGGCGGGCGGGGACCTTCATGGGTGCGGCGGGCAAGACGAGATTTGGCATGCCATCTTGCCGGAGTTCTGGAACAATACCCATCCGTATCTGCCCTAGTCTGCACATTTGACCGTGCCTGCCGTGAGGGTCCCCCGCCCGCGTTCCCGGCTGCCGCATGCGTCACAAGGGTGGTCTGTTGTGCATAAAAAAACTAAAGAGACATGTCTTCAGCACTGCTGCTGGTGCCGGACTTCAGCCTGATCCTGATCGGCTGGCTGCTGGTCCGCTACACGCCGTTCGACCGCGCGTTCTGGTCCGGCGTGGAACGCCTGGTCTACTTCGTCCTGTTCCCGGCGTTGCTGTTGCAATCCACCAACAGTGCCAGGTTCGATTTCTCCTCCACCTCGGCCATGCTCGGGCTGGCGCTGGCCACCACGGCGTTCGGCGTGGTCACGGGTTACCTCGTCAAGTACGTGCTGCGGCCGGCCCCGCTGGACTTCGCCTCGGGGCTCCAGACCGCGTTCCGCTTCAATTCCTATATCGGGCTGGCCCTGGCGTCGCGGCTGGGCGGCAGCGAGGGGCTGGCGCTGATGGCGCTGGTCGTCGGCGTGACCGTGCCGCTGTGCAACGTGGTGGCGGTGTGGGCGCTGGCGCGGCACGGGGAGTCGCGGCTGCTGCGCGAACTGGCGCGCAATCCGCTGATCCTGGCCACGGCGGGCGGGTTGATCACCAACCTGCTCGGCCTGCATCCGCCCGAAGTGGTGGCGATGACGCTCAACCGGCTCGGCTCGGCCTCCACGGCACTGGGGCTGATGACGGTGGGCGCGGGGCTGCAGATGCGCGTCGCCACGGGCACCGTCGGCCCGGTGGTGTGGTGGTGCGGCGTGAAGCTGCTGGCGATGCCGGCCTTCGCGTGGCTGGCCGGACGCTACCTGCCGCTGACGGTGCTCCAGTACCAGATCGTGGTGCTGTTCGCCTCGCTGCCCACGGCGTCGAGCGCGTACATCCTCGCCGTGCGCATGGGCGGCAACGGGCCGATGGTGGCGGCGACGATCTCGCTGATGACCATTGCTGCCATCGTCACCACGCCGTTCTGGCTGGCGCTGGTCAGCTAGCGGAAGTCGGGGAGGGGTCCTGGGCCAGTGCCCAGTCGATATGCTCGCGCACCAGTGGCGTGGCGGTGTCCTGCCGGCCCCGCAGCGCGGCGCGGATGCGCCCGGCCAGCGCCGGATCGGTGCCGGACGCCGCGCGCAGGCTGTTGCCCAGCCCCACGGCGAGGTTGCGCAGCCAGCGTTCATGGCCGATGCGGCGGATCGGGCTGCCTTCCAGCCGCTGGTTGAACTCGGCCTCGGTCCAGTCGAACAGGTCGACCATGTCGGGCGCGTCGAAGCCGTTGCGCACGTCGAAGTCGGGCAGCGTGGCCCGGTGCGCGAACTTGTTCCACGGGCAGGCCAGCTGGCAGTCGTCACAGCCATAGACGCGGTTGCCCATCGGCGCGCGGAATTCCTCGGGAATCGGCCCCTTGTGCTCGATGGTCAGGTAAGAAATACAACGCCGGGCGTCGAGCCGGTACGGCTCCAGAATGGCGGCCGTGGGGCAGATATCGATGCAGCGGCGGCAGTTGCCGCAGTGGGGGGTCTCGGGGGCATCGGCGGGCAGGGGCAGGTCGACCAGGATTTCGCCGAGGAAGAACATCGAGCCGCCGTCGCGGTCCAGCAGCAGCGTGTGCTTGCCGCGCCAGCCCAGCCCGCCCTGGCTGGCCAGCGCCACCTCCATCACCGGCGCGGAATCGGTGAACACGCGGTAGCCGAACGGGCCAATGGCCTGTTCGATGCGCGCCGCCAGCTGCTGGAGCCGGTTGCGCAGCACCTTGTGATAGTCGCGGCCGCGGGCGTAGAGCGAGAGCACGGCCGTGGAAGGATCGTCGAGCCGCGCGAGTTCGTGCCCGCGCCAGTCGTCGGGGCCCTTGTCGGCCCCGCCAGCAGGCAGATAGGGCATGCGGGCGACGATGGCCCGCACCGTGCCCGGCACCAGTTCGGCCGGCCGGGCGCGCCGGGTGCCGTGGTTGGCCATATAATCCATGTCGCCGTGGTAGCCCGCCTGCAACCACGCCAACAGGCCCGCCTCCGCGTGGCGCAGATCGACGTCGGCGATGCGGATTGCATCGAAGCCAAGCGCCGCGCCCCAGGCACGCATGGACTGCGCCAGGGCGGCCAGATCCGGTGGCGCCTGTGGCGAGATTTCAGTGGGGGCGGGTGCTGCGACATCGATCATTCCTGAATTGTACGCAATGCCCCTGCTCGAAGAACGCATCCTGACGCTGCCGGACGAGGCCGCCACCGCACGGTTCGGCGCCGCGCTGGCTGTCGCGGTGCAGGCCATGCCGCCGCGCACGGTGCATGTGCAGCTCTCGGGCGACCTGGGCGCGGGCAAGACCACGCTCTCGCGCGCGGTGCTGCGCGCGCTGGGCCACGCCGGCAAGGTCCGCAGCCCCACCTACACGCTGTGCGAGCCCTACGAGGTGACCCGCGCCGATGGCTCGCCGCTCACCGTCTACCACTTCGACCTGTACCGCTTCGCGGACCCCGAGGAGTGGATCGACGCCGGATTCCGCGACTGTTTCGCCGAGCCGGCGTTCAATCTCGTCGAATGGCCGGAAAAGGCGGGCCGCCTGCTTGGGGAACCGGACCTCCACGTGTTGCTCCAATCGGACATCCGCGCGCTGGAATCCGCCGCGGGCGCCGATCCGGAAGGCGCCGATCCCCGCATGGCCACGCTGCGGGCCTATACTCCCACTGGACTTATCCTGCTGAACGCATGCTGATCAAGCGACTCGCCACCGACCGACCCGATGGACCCGACGGACTGCTGCAGGCCCGGCGCAAGTGGATGGCGCAGGCTGCGCGGCTGGGCGCCGGCACGGTGGTGCTGACCCTCGTCGGCCCGCAGATCGCGCGCGGCGCCGGCATCGTGGCCGTGCGCGTCTGGCCCGCCGAGGATTACACGCGCGTGACCATCGAGTCCGATGCGCCGCTGGCCGCGCAGCACCAGATGATCCGCAGCCCGGACCGTCTGGTGGTGGATATCGACGGCCTCGACCTCTCGCCCACGCTGCGCGAGCTGGTGGCCAAGATCAGCACCAACGACCCCTATATCCAGACCGTGCGCGTGGGCCAGAACCGGCCGCGCGTGGTGCGGATGGTGTTCGACCTCAAGGAAGACGTCTCGCCGCAGGTGTTCACGCTGGCCCCGATCGGCAGCTACCGCAACCGGCTCGTGTTCGATCTCTACCCGGTGAATCCGCCCGATCCGCTCTGGAAGCTGGTGCGCGATACCGAGGACAAGCAGCGCCGCTTCGCCCAGAACCCGCCGCCGGCAGGCAGCGAGGGCGTGGCCGGCGCGCCGCCCGGGGCCGAGGAAGATGCGATTGGCGCGCTGGTGCGCAAGTTCGATGACAAGGACCAGCTGCCGCCCGCCACCACGGCGCCGCCGCCCGCTGTCGCGCAGGTGAGGCCCAAGCCTTCGTCCCCTTCCGCCCCCTCGGCGCCGCCGGTGCCGCCGCCGATGGCCCAGACCAATGTGCCGCCGCCCAGCCAGTTCAAGATGCGCCGCCTGCTGACCGTGGCCCTGGACCCCGGCCACGGCGGCGAGGACCCCGGCGCCATTGGCGCGGCCGGCTCGCGCGAGAAGGACGTGGTGCTCCAGATCGCGCACCGGCTGCGCGCCAAGATCGACGCCCAGCCCAATATGCGCGCGATGATGACGCGCGACTCGGACTTCTTCGTGCCGCTGAACGTGCGCGTGCAGAAGGCGCGGCGCGTGCAGGCCGACCTGTTCGTGTCGATCCACGCCGATGCCTTCCTGTCGCCCGAGGCGCGCGGGGCGTCCGTGTTCGCGCTGTCCGAGCGGGGTGCGTCCAGTTCGGCCGCCCGTTGGCTCGCCAACAAGGAAAACAACGCCGACCTGATCGGCGGGACCAATATGGGCAACAAGGATGCCCAGGTGGCGCGCGTGCTGCTGGACCTCTCCACCACGGCGCAGATCAACGACAGCATGCAGGTCGGCAAGGCCGTGCTGGGCGAGATCGGCGGCATCAACAAGCTGCACAAGGGCAGCGTGGAGCAGGCCGGGTTTGCCGTGCTCAAGGCCCCGGACATTCCGTCGATCCTGATCGAAACCGCTTTCATCAGCAACCCGGAAGAGGAGCGCAAGCTCAACGACGACGCGCACCAGGAGCAGCTGGCCAACGCCATCCTGCGCGGCATCAAGGCGTACTTCGCGAAGAACCCGCCGTTGGCGAAGAATCCGTCGGTGTAAGCCTTTTCGTACTGGTCCGAAAACAAAAAGCGGCGCCCGAGGGCGCCGCTTTTGTCATGCGGAAGAGGCTTACGCGCGAGCCGTGCCGCGCGCCTCCGGGGCGTCGTTGCGGCTGGCGTAGCGGCCGGCGATCACCGAGCAGACGATCAGTTGCAGCTGGTGGTAGACCATCAGCGGCAGCACCAGCAGGCCCAGCGCGGGATGGCCCGCGAACAGGATCTTGGCCATCGGGATGCCGTTCGCCAGGCTCTTCTTCGAGCCGCAGAACACCGCGGTGATCTCGTCTTCCACCGAGAAACCCAGGCGACGCGCAACGAAGGTGGTGGCGCCGAGCACCACGATCAGCAGGATCGCCGCGATACCCATCACCGCGCCGATGGTCTGCCAGTGGTACTGGTGCCACAGGCCGGCGGCCGTGGCATCGCAGAACGACGAATAAACGATCAGCACGATCACGCCACGGTCGATCTTGCTGGTGATCTGCTTCTTCCTGGCCAGCCAGTTGCCGATCAGCGGACGGGCCAGCTGGCCCAGCGCGAACGGCAGCAGCAGTTGCAGCGCCACGCCGGTCAGCGCGCGGCCCAGCGGCATGTTGCCGGTGCCCGAGGCGCTGATCACCAGGCCCATCAGCAGTGGCGTGAGCGCCATGCCGATCAGGCCCGAGATGGTGGCGTTGAAGATGGCGCCCGGCACGTTGCCGCGCGCCATCGACGTCATGGCCACCGACGAGGACACCGTGGACGGCAGCACGCACAGGAAGAACACGCCGAGCAGCAGGTCTGCCGGCAGCTTGTCGCGCAGCGCGAACATCAGCACCACGCCCACCACCGGGAACACCACGTAGGTGAACGCCTGGACGAACACGTGCAGGCGCCAGTGACGCGCGCCGGCCACGAGCTTGTCGCGCGAGAGCGCTGCGCCGTGCAGGAAAAACACCAGCGCGACGCCAAGGTTGGTGACAATGCCAAGGTGCAGCGGACCGTCGCCGGTGCCGACCTCGGGGGCGATCAGCGCCACCGCAATCGCGGTCAGCATGATCAGGACGAAGCCGTCGATCAGGTCGTAGAGCTTTTTGAAGGGAGTGAGGATGGCGGACATTGGGGATAGTGCCTAAGGGTTTCCGCTTGGTATTGGACGCGAACGGCGTCTAGAATGCAAATTCATTTATCGTATTGATTCATCTGATCGTTGCATGAATTACACATTGCGGCAGTTGCGGGTCTTTCTGGCGGTGGCGGCGCACGGCAGTTTCAGCCGGGCGGCGGATGCCGTCGGCCTCACGCAGCCGGCGGTAAGCCGGGGCGTGGCTGAGCTTGAGGAAGCACTTGGCGTGCGGCTGCTGGATCGCACCACGCGCGAGGTGGTGCTGACCGATGCCGGCACGGCGCTGGTGCCGGCGCTGGAGCGGCTGCTCGGCCAGCTGGACGACACCCTCGAAGAAACCCGCCAACTGGGCGAGCGCTACCGGGGCCGCGTGGTGATCGCCAGTGCACCCACCATCTCCGCCCGCCTGATGCCGATGTATGTGGCGGAATGCGCACGCCAATACCCGGAAATCCGCCTGTTCGTGCGCGACAACGTGCAGGCCGATGGCCTCGAACAGATCCGCGCCGGCGCGGTGGACTTCGGCGTGCTGATCGATCCGATGGCGCGGGAAGGGCTGACTATCGCCCCGCTGGCCACCGATCCGTTCTGCTTCGTGTGTCGCCGGGATCACCCATTGGCGGGCGTCGAATCGGTCTCGTGGACCGCCTTGCATGGCCAGCGGCTGGTGCTGCTCGATTTCGCGTCCGGCAGCCGGCCGCTGATCGACCGGATCTTCGCGCGCCATGGCGTGGCGCCGCATGTGGTGCAGGAGCTGGGCCATTCGGCCAGCGTGTTCGGGATGGTGGAGGCGGGGATTGGGGCGTCGGTGCTGCCGTCGTTCTCGCTGCCGCTGCCGGAGGCGTCGCCGCTGGTGTCGCGCCCGCTCACGCCGCGTGAGGAGCGCAGCATCGTCATGGTCCGGCGCGAGGATCGCTCGCTCTCGCCGGCGGCGGCAGCGGTCTGGCAGATGGTCCAGACGCTGCCGATTCCAGCCGAAGCGGTACTGACTAATTAGTTAACAGCCTTATCCGATGCGCGGCGTGGCGGTCACCATGACCGCCTCCAGCGAGAAGCCGCCGTCCGGCTGTACCCGGTAGTGCTCGCGCACCTCGGCGGGCGCCTGCTGCCAGAGATGGCGGATGGCGGCCACCGCCACCTCGGGCGTGCGCATGCGCGCCACCCAGGTATCGAAATCAAGTTCGATGCGCCAGACCGGCGACACCGTCACGTCGAATCCCGCCGCCTCGCACAGCGCCGCCCACTGCGTGGGCGAAAAGTCGCGGATGTGTGACGGATCGCGCAGCAACTCCACCGACTGGAGCCACGTATCGCAGAGCGGATCGTCGGCGCCGGCAATATCGATCATCACCAGCTTGCCCTGCGGCTTCACCACGCGGCGGATCTCGCGCAGCGCGGCGGGCACGTCACGCCAGTGATGGGCGCTCATGCGGGAGACCACGGCGCAGAAGCTGGCATCGGCGAACGGCAGCGTCTCGGCCGCGCCCTGCTGCGTGGTGATGTTTGTCAGTCCTCGCTCACGTGCCGCGCCTGCCACCACGTCGAGCATGGACTGCGACAGGTCGTACGCCACCACCGTATTGGCCTGCGTCGCCGCCGCGAAGCTGGCATGGCCGGCGCCGCAGCCCAGGTCGAGCACGCGGCTGTGGCCCACCGGCTTCAGGTGGGCGAGGGCGGCCTTGAGTTGGTCGAGATCCGCGCCCTGGGCGTGGACCGCGCTGGTGAGATAAGCCTGCGCGGTGGCGCCAAACTGCGCCGCGACGAGTTCCTGCTGCTGCATGGGGTGCCTCATTGTTCTATTTGGACGGGAGAAAACTTGCCTTGGGCCCAAGGGTTCACGTACTGTAGACGGCACGTTTTCCCGGTACAAGTGACCAATTTATCCTGGTATAAGAAGCACCACTATGTCCGAGCCATCGACACCCTCATCGCGCGAAGCCGAACTCGGCGCCTTCCTGCGCGCCCACCGGGAGCGCCTCACCCCTGCCGATGTGGGCCTGCCGCCCGGACGTCGGCGCCGCACGCCGGGCCTGCGCCGCGAGGAAGTGGCGCAACTGGCCGGTCTCAGCGCCACCTGGGTGACGTGGCTGGAGCAGGGCCGGCCGGTGTCGATGTCCGCCCGCGCGCTGACCAGCCTGGCCCTGGCGCTGCGGCTCTCGCGCGCCGAGCACGCCTACCTGTTCGCGCTGGCGGGGCGTCCCGCGCCGCGCGATGACGCCGAGCCGGCCGTGCCGCCCGCGCTGCTGGCCAGCGTGCACGCCATCGCCGGGCCGGCCTATCTGCTCGATCGGCAATGGAATGCGCTGGCGTGGAACGCGGCGGCGGCCAACCTGTTTGTCGGCTGGCTCGATCCGGCCAGTACGGAGCGCAACCTGATGCGCGCGATGTTCCTGTCGCCGGCCTTGCAGGCGCTGGTCGAGGACTGGCCGCACCGGGCGGCGCGGCTGGTGGCGGAGTTCCGCGTGCACAGCCTGCGCCATGCCGAAGACCCGCCGACGCGGGCGTTGGTGGAGGGATTGCGGGCGGAGAGCGCGGCGTTTCGCACGGCCTGGGCCTCGCAGGATGTGGAGGAGCGCCAGGGCGGCCGGCGCGGGTTTCATCACCCGACGCGCGGCCTGCTTACCTTCGAACAACTGACGATGGTGCCGCCGGCCGCGCCGGGCCTGATGCTCGGCATGCTGCTGCCGGCGGCGTAGCAGCGCTGTTACTTACTTCGGCTGCATCCGGATCGCGCCGTCGAGGCGGATCACCTCGCCGTTCATCATCGTATTGACGACGATGGCGTGCACCAGCTTCGCGTATTCCGCCGGGCGGCCCAGACGCGGGGGGAACGGCACCATCCGGCCGAGCGCGTCCTGCACTTCCTGCGGCATGCCCATCAGCATCGGGGTCTCGAACAGGCCCGGGGCGATGGTCATGCAGCGCACGCCGTCGCGCGCCAGGTCGCGGGCGATGGCCAGCGTCATGCCGACCACGCCGCCCTTGGACGCCGCGTAGGCCGCCTGGCCAATCTGCCCGTCGAACGCCGCCACGGAGGCGGTGTTGATGACCACCCCGCGCTCGCCATCGGCGTCCGGCGTGTTGCGCACCATGGCGGCGGCGGCCAGCCGGATCATGTTGAACGTGCCGATCAGGTTCACACGCACGGTCTTCTCGAACGAGGCGAGCGGGTGCGGGCCATCCTTGCCGACCGTCTTGGCCGCCACGGCGATCCCCGCGCAGTTGACCAGCCCGGCCAGCCGGCCCAGCTTCAGCGCCGCATCGACAGCCGCCTGGCCATCCGTTTCGGACGCCACATCGCACTTCACGAACTGGCCGCCCAGTTCCTCGGCCAGCGCGGTGCCAGCCGCCTCGTTCAGGTCGGCGATGACGACCTTGCCACCGGCTTGCGCCAGCATCCGCGCGGTGCCCGCGCCCAGCCCCGATGCGCCGCCGGTGACAATGAATACGTTGTTCTGGATGTCCATCCGCCTGTCTCCTTGGTTTGCT
Source organism: Cupriavidus sp. SIMBA_020 (assembly GCF_046535395.1). Taxonomy (NCBI): domain Bacteria; kingdom Pseudomonadati; phylum Pseudomonadota; class Betaproteobacteria; order Burkholderiales; family Burkholderiaceae; genus Cupriavidus; species Cupriavidus sp. SIMBA_020. The sequence goes on from NZ_JAWRWU010000008.1 coordinate 173,607, forward strand.
GTGGTCAGATTGCCGTTTACGTTAACGTAAATTGAGCGTTATGGGAAAGCCGGGGGAGAAAAAACGAAGGCACGAACGAAAAAAGGCGACCCGGAGGTCGCCTTTTCTTTTCGGGTGCAGCGGTGTGGCGCGCTTACTTCAGCGCTTCGAACACGGAGGCCGTGATCTTGTCCACATCGCCCACGCCCACGATCTTGCGGTACTTGGGCGGCGACACCTTGGCCGACGCATCACCGTTGGCGGCCCAGTTCGAGTAGTAGTCGACCAGCGGACGGGTCTGCTGCGAGTACACGTCCAGGCGCTTGCGCACGGTCTCTTCCTTGTCGTCGTCGCGCTGGATCAGCGCTTCGCCGGTCACGTCGTCCAGCATGTCCTGCTTGGGCGGGTTGAACTTGACGTGATAGGTGCGGCCCGAGGCCACGTGCACGCGGCGGCCGCTCATGCGCTCGATGATGGCGTCGAACGGCACGTCGATCTCCAGCACGTAGTCGATGGCCACGCCGGCTTCCTTCATCGCCTCGGCCTGCGGAATGGTGCGCGGGAAGCCATCGAACAGATAGCCCTTTTCGCAGTCGCAGTCCTTAAGACGGTCCTTCACCAGGCCGATAATGATGTCATCGGACACCAGCCCGCCCGCGTCCATCACCTTCTTGGCTTCGATGCCCAGCGGCGTACCGGCCTTCACCGCGGCGCGCAGCATGTCGCCCGTGGAGATTTGCGGAATGCCGAACTTTTCGCAGATGAACTTGGCTTGCGTGCCTTTGCCGGCGCCAGGTGCGCCCAACAGGATCAAACGCATTTACGGGTCCTCAGAACAATTTGAATTCGGTCTTGCGGGGGTATCGAAGGAGGGTAACGCCGCAACTTGACGCAGGACTTACGCCGGCGGGTAATGCCGGCGTCACGTCTTGGTTGGCGCCCGGGCGCACTCGGCTGCCGAATGGCAGCGGGGCTCACGGTCTGGCTCGCTTTCTCTATCTCCCCACCGAGCCTTGTGCGGACGCGTTGCACACGCGCCCACGGGCTCTGTATCGGCAAGCATTATGCCACGGGCAGTACGGTTCGGATTCCGTTCAGGTTGCAGCAGTATGAACTTCCGTGCAGGAATACTGTCACGGACCTTCCTGCGCCACGCTGCCGGCCCACAGGGCGCGCACCCGTTCGAGGTCGGCCTGGGTGTCCACGCCGGGGGCGGGTGCCGCCGCCGTCACCAGCACACCGATCCGCTCACCGTGCCACATCGCGCGTAGCTGCTCCAGGGCCTCGGTCTGCTCGATCGGGGCGACGGCCAGCGTCGGAAACCGGCGCAGGAAGCCAGCCCGGTAGGCATAGAGGCCGATATGGCGCAGCACCGGCATGGCCGGCAGCGGCACGGTGGCGCTGGCCGCCGGCTGCGTGGGCACGGCGGTCCAGGCGTCGCGCGCCCACGGAATCGGCGCGCGCGAGAAATACAGCGCCCGGCCGAGGTTGTCGCACACCACCTTCACCACGTTCGGATTGAACACCTCCGCCACGTCATCGAGCGGATGCGCCGCCGTGGCGATCGCGCAATCGGGATGGGCGGCCAGATACAGCGCCACCTCGTCGATCAGGTTCGGGTCGATCAGCGGTTCGTCGCCCTGCACATTGACCACGATGTCGTCGTCGGCCAGGCCCAGCAGGGTGGCCACTTCGGCGAGGCGGTCGGTGCCGGACGGATGGTCGGCGCGCGTGATCACCGCCTCCACACCGTGCGCGGCGCAGGCTTCGGCCACGGCGGCGGCATCGGTGGCCACCACGGTACGGCGCGCGGACGAGGCGTGGGCGCGTTCGGCCACGCGCACGATCATCGGGTGCCCGCCAATATCGGCAAGCGGCTTGTTCGGCAGGCGCGTCGAGGCGAGCCGGGCCGGAATCACGACGGTAAAGGCGGGAATGCTCATCGCGGGAAAACTCAGTTGCCAGCGGCCGGGGCGGACGGCTCCACGGGCACCACGCGGCCCGGCACGGTCTGGCGGGCTTCATCGGCCAGCATGACCGGAATGCCGTCGCGGATGGGGTAGGCCAGCTTGTCCGCGTGGCAGATCAGTTCCTGCGCGGCGCGGTCGTATTCGAGCTTGGCCTTGCAGAGCGGGCAGACGAGGATTTCAAGCAGCCGGTTGTCCATCGTGGGATTCCTTGTCGAGCCCGGTCGTCGCCCCGTTTGCTGCGGGGGCGGCTTGCCCCACGGTGACGGGCGTGGCGAGAGCCGGGTTGCGCGCCTGCACGGCGCGGCGGATTTTGTCGATCAGGCCCGCGTCGATCACGGGCGTGGTGGGGACGACCCAGATGCGCGGGTCGTCGAAGCGGTCGCATTTTACGGCATCCTTTTCGGTAATCAGGATGACGTCGGCATCGAGCGCCGCCGGGTGGTCCGCGAACGGGTCCTCGGCAAAGTCGTAGTGGTCCGGCAGCGGCAGCGTGGCAGGCTGGAGCCCGGCGCCGCGCAGGCTGGCGAAGAACCGTTCCGGATTGCCGATGCCGGCCGCGGCCAGCACGCGCCGCCCCGCGAAGGCGGAGAGCGGGCGCACCATGGCCGGGTCGCTCAGCTGCCAGGCATCGTCGAGTTCCAGGCGCATGCCGTAGACATCGGGTTTGTCCGGCGTGGCGCGGAAGTGGGGGTCGTTGATCAGCGTGGCGTCGCGCGGGCGGGTCAGCGGCTCGCGCAGCGGGCCGGCCGGCAGCAGCATGCCGTTGCCGCCCATGCGGGTGTCGAACATCACGATCTCGAAGTCGCGCTGGAGCTTGTAGTGCTGCAGGCCATCGTCGAGCAGCAGCACGTTCACGCCGGGGTGGGACACCAGCATGGTCTGCGCGCACAGCGCGCGGTCCGGATAGACCCAGACCGGTACGTCGGTGGCCCGCGCGATCAGCAGCGGTTCGTCGCCCACCTGGCTGGCCTGCGAGGTGGGTTTCACGCGGCGCGGATGCTTCAGCGACACGCCATAGCCGCGCGAGACCACGCCGGGCCGCAGCCCCGCCTCGGTCAGCGCGCGCGCCAGCGCAATCACGGCCGGCGTCTTGCCGGTGCCGCCCACCGTGACATTGCCCACCACGATCACCGGCATCGGCATCCGCGTGGATTGGAACCAGCCGTTGAGGTAGCCGTGGCGGCGCACCCGGGCAATCAGGCCGAACAGCAGCGAGGCCGGCCACAGCAGCCACGCGAACCAGCCGCGGCGCTGCCACTGGGCGGTGACGAAGTCGGCTACGGCGTGTCGGGGAGCGGGCATGCGGGCGGCGGAGGCGACGATAGGGCGGACGGAATTCGGCAACGGCGCGCCGGCTGGCGCCCCATCGATCAGTATGCAGACATTATGGGCATTGCGCGGCGCACGCCGCAAGCCCGGTGCGGATGGTACACCAGGTACACCAGCGGCCCGGCGCCGCCGGCGTGGGCCGCTGGGGATGCAACCTCAGGTCAGCGCGGCTGGGTGCTCTGCGTGGCAAAGGTCAGGCGCGACAGACCGGCCACACGTGCGGCTTCCATCACATTGATAACGGCCTGATGGCTCGCCTGGGCATCGGCATTGACGATGACCACGGGCGGCGGGCCATTGCCGATGGGACCGGCCGCGTTGCGCAGCTGGTCGGCCAGGCTCGTCACGTCCTTCTGTTCGAGCACCTGCTTGTTGACCGAGTAGACGCCACGGGCCGAGACCGACACGACGATCTCGCTCGGCCGTTGCTGGGCCCGCTCGGCGTCGGCGGTCGGCAGCTGGATCTGCAGCTCGGTGTAGCGCGAATAGGTGGTCGTGATCATCAGGAAGATCAGGATCACGAGCAGGACGTCGATGAGCGGGATCAGGTTGATCTCGGGCTCCTCGCGCCGCTGGCGGGAACGGAAATGCATGGCGGCCCCCCGCGGCTCAGGCCCGCCGCTGGGGCAGGATCGCGTCGAGGAACGTGGTGGCGCGGAATTCCAGTTCGGCCACGTAGTCGTCCACGCGGCGGCGGAAGTAGCGCCAGAAGATCAGCGCCGGAATGGCCACGATCAGGCCGAAAGCGGTGTTGTACAGCGCCACCGAGATGCCGTGTGCCAGTTGCTCGGGGTTGGCGCCGGTGCCGCCCTGGCTGCCGAAGATCTCGATCATGCCGATCACGGTGCCGAGCAGGCCCATCAGCGGGGCCACCGAGGCAATCGTGCCGAGCGCGTTCAGGTAGCGCTCCAGCTCGTGCGCCACGGCGCGGCCGGCTTCCTCGACGACATCCTTGGCGGCATCGCGCGAGGTATGCGGCTGCAGCACCACATGGCGCAGGCCGGCGGCCAGCACGCGGCCCAGCGGGGAATTCTTTTCGAGATTGTTCACCACCTCGGGCGTGGCCTTGCGCTGCTGGGCGGCCGACAGGGCCTCCTCGTACAGGCGGGCCGGCAGCACCTTGCTGCGCTTGAGGGTGAGGAAACGTTCGACGATCAGCGCGAGGGCAATGATCGAGGCGAGCAGCAGTGGCCAGATCGGCCAGCCGGCCGCTTGAATGATGGAAAACACGTGGACCCCCGAAATCTACAGAACCAACAGACCCGAAACGGACAGCGAGGTACCGGTGCGGTACCGCCAATGCGCGGCAGCCTTTGTTGCGCACCGATGGACCGGCGCGCCGCGGCAATGCTCGAAAAATGCAGGCGCCACTCTAACCCGCCCCTCGGCGCGCGGCAAGACACTCGCGCGCGTGCTGTCTCAGGCGCGCATCGGCCCGCCCCAGGCGGCTTGTGCGGCTGTCTGTGCGGCTGTCTGTGCGGCTTTCCACATTGGCGCGGGACAGTGCTGTGGACGGGTTGTGGAAAGCTGCCTGAAAAGCGGGCTAAGCCCTTGATTGGAAAGGGTGTCCGGAGTGTTGCATAAAAAGCAGGCAAACGCCGCGGGTGCGCGATGCACCCCGGCGGCGCGGGAGCGCGGATGCCGGCGCGGCGCCACTGTCCACAGCCGGGCGGGACAGGACTGTGGACCCGCTGTGGACAGCGTTCTGAGAAGCGGCCTAAGCCGTTGATCCATAACGGGGATCGAGGTCCTGCCTAAAAACCGGGCAAACGCGTGATTGGGGGGAGGAAGGTGGCCGAAGCGGCCCCTCGCACCGACCGCGCGACGAAAGTCGACCGCTTTCCACATGGATGCGGGACAGTACTGTGGATCGGCTGTGGATAAGCGCCGGACAAGCGGTCTAAGTCATTGATCAATATAGGTTTTCGTGCGATTGCTGAAAAATCAGGCAGTTTTGGTGCGCTGCGGCATTGCGGTGAGGGTGGGGCGACACCATTCCCGCCACCTGTTGCTGTAGCGCAAGCCGCGCGCAGCGGCAGAAGTTCTCCACAGGCAAAACGCTTGACAAATCGATTATCCAGAACTTCTGTGGATAACTTTGTGAACAAGATGCGGTCGCTGGCCGTAAGTCGTTGACGCGTAAGGTTTTCTCTTACATTGCCTGTTTTTTGGTCCGACCCGATTCCTCATAAGAATCAAAGGCTTGTACGGATGGATGCGGCAATCCGAGCGATCACCACGGCGCGGGGTGAACCACTTGACACAGCGGGTATGCTGTGGACATGTCCATTCCACGCCGCCTGTGCGGCCGTGCGCCATGCCCGACTTTGAGAACGTTCCGCGCAACCTGCCGCCCGCCATGCCCGCGCGGACCCGAGAGGTGATCCCGGTCAGCGAACTGAACCATGCGATTGCCGGCGTGCTCGAGCGCAGCTTTCCGCTGGCCTGGGTGCGGGGAGAAATCTCAAACTTCACGCGTGCGGCGAGCGGCCACTGGTATTTCTCGCTCAAGGACGCCCGCGCGCAGATCCGCTGCGTGATGTTCCGGGGGCGCAACCAGCACGTGGATTTCGCCCCGCGCGAAGGGGAGGCGGTGGAAGTGCGCGCGCTGGTGTCGATGTACGAGGCGCGCGGCGAGCTGCAACTGGGCGTGGAGGCGATGCGCCGCGCCGGCATGGGCAATCTTTACGAGGCTTTCCTGCGTCTCAAGGAAAAACTTGCCCAGGCCGGTCTGTTCGATACCGAACGCAAACGACCCATTCCGAGCCACGCGCGCACGATTGGCGTGATCACCTCGCTCCAGGCCGCGGCCATGCGCGACGTGCTGACCACGCTCCAGCGCCGCGCGCCCCATGTGCCGGTCATCGTCTATCCGGTGCCGGTGCAGGGCGCCGGCGCGGCGGAGAAGATCGCCGCCATGCTCGATATTGCCAGTGCGCGGCGCGAATGCGACGTGCTGATCCTGTGCCGGGGCGGTGGCAGCATCGAGGATCTCTGGTCGTTCAACGAGGAAGTGGTGGCGCACGCGATTGCGCGCAGTGCGGTGCCGGTGGTGTCCGGCGTGGGCCACGAGACCGATTTCACGATTGCCGACTTCGTGGCCGATGTGCGCGCCCCCACGCCCACGGGCGCGGCGGAACTGGTCAGCCCGGACCGCGCGCACCTGCTGCAGGCGGTGCGCCGCGCGCGCGATGCGCTGGCGCAATCCCTCGACCGGCAGATGGAACGCCGCGCGCAGCACCTGGAATGGCTGGCGCGGCGGCTGCGCAGCCCGCAGGCGCAGTTGCAGGAGCGGCGCGCCCGGGTCGACAATCTGGCCCGGCACTTGCGTGCAGCCCTGCGCGACACGGTCTCCGCGCAGCGCCATCGGCAGGACGTGCTGGCGATGCGCTGGCGCGCGTGCCGCCCCGACGTGGCGGCTGCGCAGGCCGACCTGGGCCGGCTGGCCGCGCGGCTGGAAGCCGCCGCCGTGCGCCGCCACGAGCGCGAGAGCCAGCGGCTGGGCCGCGTGGCCGGCGCGCTGGAGTTGCTGGCGCCGCAGCGCACGCTGGAGCGAGGCTACGCGGTGCTGCTGGACCAGCGTGGCCGGGCGCTGCGCTCGCCGGCCGAACTGCGCGCCGGCAGCGTGGTGGAGGCGCATCTGGCCGACGGCGTGGCGGATCTGGAGATCGCCGGCGTGCAGGCCAAGCTGGCGGCATTTTGAGTCCTGCCGGGCCGGGATGGGACTGATTCTCAATCGACCCGCCATTGTCTTCCGCGCAAACTAACATGAGTCCAGGGGGCATTCCGCCCGCGTTTGCGCGGGTCTGGCAAGTCACCTACAATCGGCAACTCCCCACCCCAAACCTAGAGACAGAACAATGGAACACAAGCTCCCCCCGCTCCCGTACGCGCATGATGCCCTGGCTCCGCACATCTCCAAGGAGACCCTGGAGTTCCATCATGACAAGCACCACCAGACCTACGTCACGAACCTGAACAACCTGATCAAGGGCACCGAGTTCGAGAACGACACGCTGGAAGCCATCGTGAAGAAGTCGTCGGGCGGCATCTTCAACAACGCTGCCCAGGTGTGGAACCACACGTTCTACTGGGAATCGATGAAGCCCAACGGCGGTGGCCAGCCGACCGGTGCGCTGGCAGATGCCATCAACGCCAAGTGGGGTTCGTTCGACAAGTTCAAGGAAGAGTTCACCAAGACCGCCGTGGGCACCTTCGGCTCCGGCTGGGCCTGGCTGGTGAAGAAGACCGACGGTTCGCTGGACCTGGTCTCCACCTCCAACGCCGCCACGCCGCTGACCACTGACGCCAAGCCGCTGCTGACCTGCGACGTGTGGGAACACGCCTACTACATCGACTACCGCAATGCCCGTCCGAAGTACGTGGAGGCATTCTGGAACGTGGTGAACTGGGACTTCGCGTCGCAGAACTTCGCCTGAATCCAGGTTCCGCAAGCGTGACAAATTCGTCACGAAGGCGGTAGGAAAAGGCCCCGTCACGGGGCCTTTTTTGCGTCTGCGGCCCCCGCCCGGGAACACCCGTGCGGCAACGCCTGCACATAGTAAATCTCCTACAATAGCGAGAAGAGCGAAGGTGACAGGCGGTAGTAATCCCAGGAGGCAAGATGAGTGCGTGGTCGCAATCGACGTTGGCCCAAAGCCCGCGGGACAGCAAGGAGCGCGTGGTCTACGTGGTCGATGACGACGAGGCGGTCCGGCTCGCCCTGAGCGGGCTGCTGCGCTCCACCGGCCTGCGCGTGGAGACCTTCGAATCGTCGCAGGAATTCCTGGCCTTTACCAAGCATGACGCGCCAAGCTGCCTGATTCTCGATGTCCGGCTGCGCGGCGAAAGCGGCCTCGCCTTCCAGGAGCAGATCGCCAAGAGCGGCGTGCGCATGCCGATCGTGTTCATGACCGGTTATGGCGATATTGCGATGACGGTGAAGGCCATGAAGGCTGGCGCGGTCGATTTCTTCGCCAAGCCGTTCCGCGACCAGGACATGCTGGACGCGGTGGCCAACGCCCTGGCCCGTGACGGCGAGCGGCTGGCCGCCGAGCAGTCGGTGGCGGGCCTGCGCACGGCCTACGAATCGCTGACCCCGCGCGAGCGTGAGGTGCTGGTGTTCGTGGTGGCCGGCCTGATGAACAAGCAGATTGCCTATGAGATGGATCTCACGGAAGTCACCGTGAAGATCCACCGTGGCCGGGTCATGAAGAAGATGGGCGCGCGCTCGGTGGCCGATCTGGTCCGCAAGGCCGAGTCACTGGGCGTCCAGCCGCAGCCGCGCAAGCCGGCCTGAGCGGGCGCAACGCTCCAGAATTCGTCGATTTACGATGGCAGGTCCAGCGCCACGCTGAGCCAGTGGGCGATGGCGTCCGGGTCCACCGGCTTGTCGAGCACGGCCAGCGCGCCGTTTTCGGCCGCGCGGGCCTTGAGGTCTGCCGTGGGGAAGGCGGTGATGAAGATGGTCGGCGGCGCATGGCCGAGCGACAGGATGCGCTCATGCATCGCCACGCCGGACATGCCGGGCATCATCACGTCGGAGATCAGGCAGGCGGTGACGGCAAGCAGGTCCGATTGCAGGAACTCCTCCGCCGATGCGAACAGGCGGGTCTGCCTGCCGAACGAGCGCACCAGGCTCTCCGTCGCGAGGCGGACCGCCTCTTCATCGTCGACAATCGACACAATCTGATCAGAAGACAAAAGATCGACCTCGACCCTTGGGGATGGAAATGGCACGCGGCAGGCGTGCACCTGCGCATGAATGTGTTGACGTTTCCAGCGTAGCGCTCATGCCTGCGGCGGAGCATTATACAAACGTATTACGCCTCGCCCGATGGCCTCGGGTAATACCCGAGTATGACGTTGCGCATCCTAGGTAGGACGTGCCGCTACCCGTCCGCAGAATAGTTTTACGCCCCTCCGGCACGTAACCTTGTGTCATGGCCGGTGCGAGTGCGCAGTGCACCCGCAGACTGCCGGCACGCTTGATAGGGGGGCCATCAAATGCATCAGACGGTGACATCTCAGTGTGGTTTTCGCGTGGGAACGGCCAATCGCGCCGACGCGCTGTCCAGCTGCTTCGCCACCAGCTACGCCGGCATCATCGCGTTCATGGCGGTGGCCACGGAGGGCAGCTTTGTCCGCGCCGGCGAGCGGCTGGGCATCGGCCGTTCGGCGGTTTCCCGCAGCGTGCAGAAACTGGAAGAGCAGCTAAGCACCCGCCTGTTCCTGCGCACCACGCGCACCACGAACCTGACCCGCGAGGGCGAGCGCTTCTTCGAGAACTGCAACCTCGGCGTGACCCAGATCGTCGGCGCCATGAACGACATGCTCGACCTGCGCAACGGCCCGCCGCGCGGCATGCTGCGTGTCTGCTCCACCGTGGGCTTCGGCCGCAAGGTGGTGGCGCCGCTGCTGCTCAAGTTCTCCGAGGCCTACCCCGAGATCTCGGTGGATCTGCTGCTCGATGACCGGCCCGCCAACTTCGCTGCCGACCAGGTCGACGTGGCGTTCCGCGACGGCTATATCGAGGACTCCAGCATCATCGCCAAGCAGCTGATTCCGATGCAGATGGTGGTCTGCGCGGCGCCGGCCTATGTCCAGAAGCGCGGCCTGCCGGCCACGCTGGACGAACTCGGCCAGCACGACTGCATCAACCAGCGCTTTACCGGCGGGCGGGTGGCCGAGTGGGAATTCAAGGTGGACGGCCAGTTGCGCAAGGTGCTGCCGACCGCCCGGCTGACCTTCAACGATGCCGACCTCGTGCTCCAGGCCGTGCGCGATGGCCGGGGCATCGCCCAGATGCCGGCGCACCAGGTGTCCGACTACCTCGCGCGCGGGGAACTGGTCATGGCCCTGCACCAGCATGTGCCGAGCGACCGCGGCCACTACATCAGCTACCTGTGCCGCCAGCACCTGCCCACGCGCATCCGGGTGTTCGTCGATTTCATGACCGAGCAGATCCGCGCGCTCGACCTGCTCCAGCTGGCCGGAGGCGACGCCGCCCCGGAGCGGCTGGCGGCCTGACGCAAAATGTGATCGATTGCGCATGCGCCATCACGCCGGGCCCGGCCTCCCCGCTGGCCTGCGCGTTCCGCTGTACCGGCCAGCGCACACCCCATGGCGTCCGGTTCACCTTGGTATATGCTGACGCAGATCCATAACGTTTGTCGGCGCCAATGGGTAACAGACTGCACGTCCTGTGGGACGACGGCGAACGCGTGTTCTGTCGAGACCAGCTTCCGGGCGAGGGCGGCGGCCACGCGGTGCTGCTGGCACGCCCGGCGGCGGAACACCCTTTGCCCGCCACGCTGGACCGCCTCGCGCACGAGTTCGCGCTCCGGGACGAACTGGACGGCGCCTGGGCGCTGCGCCCGCTGGAGCTGTTGCGCGACGGCGGGCGGACCGTGCTGATGCTCGACGATCCGGGCGGCGAGCCGCTCGCGGCGATGCTGGGCACGCCGATGGATGCCGGCACCTTCCTGCGCCACGCCACCGGCATCGCCCTGGCGCTCTGCAAGCTGCACCAGCGCGGTCTGGTCCACAAGGACCTCAAGCCCACCCATATCCTCGTGAACTGCGCCGACGGCCAGTCCCGGCTGACCGGCTTCGGCCTCGCCTCGCGCCTGCCGCGCGAGCGCCAGGCCCCGGAACCGCCCGAGACCATCGCCGGCACGCTGGCCTATATGGCGCCCGAGCAGACCGGGCGGATGAACCGGTCGATCGACTCGCGCAGCGACCTCTACGCCTTCGGCATCACCCTCTACGAAATGCTGACCGGCGCGCTACCCTTCACGGCGACGGACGCCATGGAGTGGGTGCACTGCCATATCGCCCGGATGCCGCCGTCGCCCCGCATGCGGGTGGAGACCGTGCCGGCCGCGCTGTCGCGCATCGTCATGAAACTGCTGGCCAAGACCGCCGAGGAGCGCTACCAGACCGCCGCCGGGGTCGAGCACGACCTGCGGCGCTGCCTGGAAGACTGGGAGCGCCAGCGCCGCATCGAGGACTTTCCGCTCGACGAGCACGGCACGCGCGACCGCCTGATGATCCCCGAGAAGCTGTACGGGCGCGAGCAGGAGGTCGACACCATGCTCTCGGCCTTCGCCCGCATCATCCGCACCAGCACGCCGGAACTGGTGCTGGTGTCCGGCTACTCGGGCATCGGCAAGTCCTCGGTGGTCAACGAGCTGCACCGGGTGCTGGTGCCGCCGCGCGGGTTGTTCGCCTCCGGCAAGTTCGACCAGTACAAGCGCGATATCCCGTACTCGACACTGGTGCAGGCGTTCCAGAGCCTGGTGCGCACGCTGCTCGGCAAGCCCGACACGGAGCTGGCGCGCTGGCGCGGTGCGCTGCTGGAGGCGCTGGAGCCCAACGCCCGGCTGGTGACGGACCTGATTCCCGAGCTGAAGCTGATCATCGGCGAGCCGGAACCGGTGCCGGACCTGGAGCCGCAGCAGGCCCAGCAGCGCTTTCTGCTGGTGTTCCGGCGCTTTATCGGCGTGTTTGCCCAGCCGGAGCACCCGCTGGCGCTGTTCCTCGATGACCTCCAGTGGCTGGACGCCGCCACGCTCGACCTGATCGAGGATGTGCTGGTCCGTTCCGACCTGCGCCACCTGATGCTGGTGGGCGCCTACCGGGACAACGAGGTCGATGCCACCCATCCGCTGACCGGCAAGCTGCTGGCCATCCGCAACGCCGGGGTCAAGATCGATGACATCAAGCTGGCGCCGCTGAGCCGCGCCCACATCGAGCAGCTGTTTGCCGAGTCGCTCCATTGCGAACGGGCGCGCATCGCGCCGCTGGCACAGCTGGTGGAGGACAAGACCGCCGGCAACCCGTTCTTCGTGATCCAGTTCCTGCAGGCGCTGGTGGAGGAGGACCTGCTGGCCTTCGACCACGACGCGCGGCAGTGGACCTGGGACCCCGACCGCATCCACGCCAAGGGCTACACCGACAACGTGGTGGACCTGATGGTCGGCAAGCTGGCCCGCCTGCCGGCCGAGACCCAGCAGGCGTTGCAGCAGCTGGCCTGCCTCGGCAACGTAGCCGAGATGGCGACCCTGAGCACCGTGCTGGGCGTGCCGGACGCGCAGGTCCACGCGGCGCTGTGGGAGGCCGTCCGCCAGGAGCTGGTCGAGCGGGCCGATGGCGCCTATGCCTTCGCGCATGACCGGGTCCATGAGGCGGCCTACCTGCGGATTCCGGAAGCCTCGCGCGCCGCCGCCCATCTGCGCGTGGGCCGGTTGCTCGCCGCCCAGACGCCGCCGGAGACGCTCGACGAGGCCATCTTCGAGATCGCCGGCCAGCTCAATCGCGGGGCGGCGCTGATGACCGAGCCGGACGAGCGCGAGCGGCTGGCGGCGCTGAACCTGATGGCCGGGCAGCGCGCCAAAGCCTCCACGGCCTACGCCTCGGCGCTGGCCTACCTGAGCACGGGGGCGGAGCTGCTGGGCGACGAAGGGTGGGCGCACCGCCACGCGCTGCGCTTTGCGCTGGAGCAGCACCGGGTGGAATGCGAGTTCCTGACCGGCCAGCTGGATATCGCGGACGCGCGCCTGGGCGCGCTGACCCCGCGCGCCACCACCACAGTCGAGAAGGGCCGGGTCGCCTGCCTCCAGATGGACATCTGCCTCGTGCTCGACCAGAGTGACCGCGCGGTGGCCGTGTGCCTGGACTACCTGCGGCATGTCGGCATCGAATGGACGCCTCACCCGGACGACAACGCCGTCCGGCGCGAATACGACGAGATCTGGACCCGCCTCGGCGACCGCCCCATCGAGGCATTGATCGACCTGCCGCTGATGGACGACGCGGCGTCCCTCGGCACCGTGGAGGCGCTGAGCAAGCTGTTCGCGCCCGCCCTGCAGACCGATGCCAACCTGGCTTGCCTGACCATCTGCAAGGCGGTCAGCCTCAGCATGGAGCGCGGTAATTGCGATGCGTCCTGCGTGCTCTACGCCAATGTCGGCCGGGTGGCCGGGCGGCGATTTGGCGACTATCAGGCCGGCTTCCGCTTTGGCCAGCTGGGCTGCGAACTGGTGGACCGGCGCGGCCTCACGCGCTTCGAGGCCAAGACCTACCTCTGTTTCTCGATCTTCGTCATGCGCTGGCTGCGGCCGGTGCGCGAGTGCCAGCCGCTGCTGCGCCGCGCGTTCGCGGCGGCGAACCGCATCGGCGACCTGCCGTACGGCGCCTACGCGGGCAACAGCCGCAACTCGGACATGATCTTTGCCGGCGAGCCGCTGGCCGAGGTGCAGGTGGAGGCCGAGCGCGGGCTGGCCTACGCCGAAAAGGTGCGCTTCGGGCTGGTGATCGACTTTATCGCCACGCAGCTGGCGCTGGTGCGCATGCTGCGCGGCCTGACGCCGGTCTTCGGCAGGCTGGATGGCGAGCCATTCGAGGAGGCGCGCGTCGAACAGCATCTGGCGGCCAGCCCGGACCTCGCGCTGGCCGAGTGCTGGTACTGGACCCGCAAGCTCCAGGCGCGCTACCTGTGTGGTGATTACGTCACCGCCATGGCCGCCGCCGCGCGGGCGCGGGCGCTGCTCTGGACTTCGTCCTCGTTTTTCGAGGAGGCGGAATATCACTGCTACGCCGCGCTGGCCCAGGCCGCCGCCTGCGACAGCGCCCCGGCGGACGAGCGCCAGCCCCATCTGGACGCGCTGGCCGCGCATCACCGGCAACTCGCGCACTGGGCCGAGCACTGCCCGGAGAACTTCGCGGACCGCGCCATGCTGGTCGGCGCCGAGATCGCCCGTGTGGAAGGCCGTCTGTTGGATGCCGAGCATAGCTACGAGCAAACCCTCGACGCGGCGCAGGCGAGCGGCTTCGTCCACATCGAGGCGCTGGCCAACGAACTGGCGTCGCGCTTCTACGCGGCGCGCGGGCTGGGGAAAATCGCCCGGATCTACCTGCAGGATGCGCGCTACGCTTACCTGCGCTGGGGCGCCGATGGCAAGGTGCGGCATCTGGAGGCCCAGTATCCGTACCTGCGCACCGAAGACCCCGTGCCCGGCCCGACCACCACCATCGCCACGCCGGTGGAGCACCTCGACCTGGCGACCGTGCTCAAGGTGTCTAAGGCTGCCTCGGGCGACATCGTGCTGGAGAACCTGATCGACATGATCATGCGCACGGCCATCGAGCAGGCCGGCGCCGAACGCGGCTTGCTGGTGCTGTCGGGCGCGGGGGAGCACCGGGTGGCGGCGGAAGCCACCACCGGCACGGATGCCACCCAGCTTCAGTTGCGCGACGTGCCGGCCAGCGCGGAGATGCTGCCGGAGTCACTGCTGTTCCATGTGCTGCGCACCCGGGAAAGCGTGGTGCTGGACGATGCGGCGGCCGATTCGCCGTTCGCCACCGACCCCTATGTGCGCCAGCATCGCGCCCGCTCGATCCTGTGCCTGCCGCTGATGAACCAGGCGCGGCTGACTGGTGCGCTCTATCTGGAGAACAATCTCACGGCGCGCGCGTTCAGTCCGGCACGGATCGCGGTGCTGAAGCTGGTGGCCTCGCAGGCCGCCATCTCGCTCGAAAACGCGCGGCTGTACCGCGACGTGGCCGAGCGGGAGGCGAAGATCCGGCGGCTGGTGGAGGCCAATATCATCGGCATCATTGTCTGGAACGTGGCCGGCGACGTGCTGGAAGCCAACGACGCCTTCCTGCGCATGGTGGGCTACGCGCGCGAGGATCTGGTCTCCGGCCGGGTGCGCTGGCGCGACCTGACCCCGCCGGAGATGCGCGCGGACAGCGAACGTGCGCTGGCCCAGTGCGAGCAGTCCGGGCACGCCGCGCCATTCGAGAAGGAGTACATCCGCAAGAATGGCACGCGGGTGCCGGTCATCGTCGGCCTGGCTTCCTTCGGCGCCGGCCGGCAGGAGGGCGTGGCGTTCGTGCTTGACCTGACCGAGCGCAAGCAGGCCGAAGAGCGCGTGCGCGAGGGCGAGCGGCGCTACCGCGAGGTGCAGACCGAGCTGGCGCACGCCAACCGGGTGGCGACCATGGGACAGCTGGCGGCGTCGATCGCGCACGAGGTCAACCAGCCGATTGCGGCGACGGTGACCAACGCCCAGGCCGGGCTGCGCTGGCTGGGCGCGCAGCCGCCCAATGTCAACGAGGTGGGGGAGGCGCTGACCCGCATCGTCAAGGACGCCAACCGGGCGGGCGATGTGCTCGGGCGCATCCGCCAACTGATCAAGAAGTCGCCGCCCCGCAAGGAGCCGGTGGACATGAACGCGGCAATCCGCGAGGTGGTGGAACTGACCCGTGGCGAAGCCGCCAAGGGCCTGGCCACGGTGGAGACGGCGCTGGCGGACGGCCTGCCGCACATCGAGGGCGATCGTGTCGAACTGCAACAAGTGCTGCTCAACCTGATCGTCAACGCGCTGGAGGCGATGGGCGGCGTCAGCGACGGCGGCCGGCATCTGGTGATCCGCACCGCGTCCGCCGAGAACGGCTGCGTGAGCGTCGCCGTGTGCGATTCGGGGCCGGGCTTCGGCGCCGACAGCGCCGAGCGCGTGTTCGCCCCGTTCTACACCACCAAGGCCACCGGGCTGGGGATGGGGCTGTCGATCTGCCGCTCGATCATCGACGGCCACGGCGGCCGGCTGTGGGCCAGCCCCAACACCCCGCGCGGCGCCGTGGTCCAGTTCACGGTGCCCGCGCGGCAGGCGGCCTAGCCTGGCTGGGCAGGGGGAAAACAAAAACCGGGGCACGAGGCCCCGGTTTTTTGTCGACGGTAGATTACTGCGACATCACAGCGACTGCAGGAACGCGACCACCGCGTCGCGGTCGGCCTTGGGCAGCGCCTCGAACTGGGTGCGGCTGCTGTCGGCCTCGCCGCCGTGCCAGAGGATGGCTTCCAGCATCGAGCGTGCGCGGCCGTCGTGCAGCAGACGCACGTTCTGGTCGCCGCCCTGCACGAAGCGCAGCGAGCCGACGCCCCACAGCGGCGCGGTACGCCACAGGTTCGGCGCGGCGTTGGCTTCGCGCAGCGAGTCGGCCAGGTTCGGGCCCATGTCGTGCAGCAGCAGGTCCGAGTACGGGTGGATGGTCTGGTTGCGCAGCTCGGCAAACGGGTGCGTATTGCCGGTCTGCATCGTCGCCGTGTGGCAGGCCACGCAGCGGACCTGGTTGAACAGGGCCGCGCCGCGTGCGATCAGGGGCGGGTCCACGTCATGCTCGGGCGACACGCGGATGCCGTCCGGGAAGCCGCTGCGCAGGCTGCGCTGGGCCGGCACGCCGATCAGCGACAGGTAGTGCGTGAGCCGTTGCAGTTCGCCCTCCGTCACCGAGGTGGCCGAGGCGCTCCGGCAGTCCGGCGCGCCGCGCTGGCAGCCGCGCGTCGGGAACGTCGGCGAGGTCACGCCCATGTCCTTGATCAGCGCATCGCCCACCTGATGGCGCAGGCTGGCCTTCGACGCCTTCCAGCCAAAGCGGCCCAGGTGCGTCTTGCCGGTTTCCGGATCGACGATCCAGTTCGGGATGCCGCGCACGCCGTCGCCGTTGGCGTCGTTCGGGTCGGCCTGGGCCAGGATGGTGGTCTCGGCCAGCGCCTCGATCAGGCCCATGCCGATCACCTGCGGCGCCTGCCGCGCGGAGAACTGCGCGGGCGTGGGGCCCTTGAAGGCGAACACCGGCTTCACCAGTTCCACGCGCTCGCCGTCAGGCAGCGTGCGCACGGTCTTGTCGAGCGCCTGGAGCGTGACGTCGAACGGCGTCGCCGTCGGGTCCTGGGCGTGCTGCTGCACGTTGTAGCCGTAGGTCGGATCCGCCTTGCCATCGGCGCCGTTGGTCAGCATCGACATGGTGTCGAGCTTCGCCCCGATGCTGGCGGCCACGCTGCGGCCGTTGTTCGTATGGCACTCGATACAGCGCGGCTGGTTGTAGCGCGGGCCGAGCTGGCCGATGTGGGCCGTGAAGACCGGGTTGTCGGCGTCGTGCTCCGAGTGCTTGCCGTCCAGGAACGAGGTGTGGAACAGCCGGCGGCCCTCCACGAAACGCTGCGTGTTGACGATGCCGATGTTGTTCGCCATCTGCTGGAACACGCGCATCGGCTCCTCGGAGTAGTTGTACGAGATGCTGGCCTGGCCGCCGAGCAGCGTCTCTTCGGGCAGTGGCTCCGAGTCGAGGTTCGGGGCGATGCCGTACCACGGGCGCATGCCCACGCCCACCACGTAGAGTTGCTCGAACGAGTAGTAGCGGCTGCCGCCGCCGTCCACCACCGGGTCGCGCTTGAGGCGCGGCGCCGGCGCCAGCTCGACCTTGTCGCCGATCTTGAGCGGGCTGTGCGGATCGGTACGCCAGTTCGAGTCGAAGGACATCATGCAGTCCTCCTTCGGCTGGGCTTCGCGGCAGATCGGCAGGCCGCCTTCCTTCGGATTGTTGAAGCCGTAGTTCAGGGACCAGCCGTAGTCGCGCACCTCGGGGTTCAGGATGTTGCGGAACAGGCTGAACGTGGTGCCGTCGAAGATGCCCTGGTTCACGCGCAGGTACACGTCCACGCGCGAGATGCCGGCCGGCACGTGATCGTGGATCTCGAGGCCGAAGGTGCGGTTCTGGAAGTAGAACGTCGGGAAGGTCAGGTAGCGGCCCGGGCCTGCGTCGGGGGCGTCCCACGCCTCGCCGCGCTCGCGCGCGTGGCGCTCGGTCGGGCGCGAGCCCATCATCGTGACCAGCGTGCCGTCAGGCTGGCGGTACTGGATCTGCTCGTTCATCGGCGTATCTGCCGAGAACAGCGGCGTGTAGCCCAGGGTATCGCCGGCCGGCGTGCCCGAGGGCGCGCCGTCACCGCCGCCGCCACAGGCGGCCAGCAGCAGGGCGGCGGAAACGCAGACGGACAGGGCGGATAGACGCGATAGGCGCGATAGACGCGATCGGCGAGACGTGGCGCGATGCCCGTCGCCCCCCGGTTGAGGGCGTGGTGTAAGGACCTGCATGGTGTTGACCCCTTCGTTTTTGTTGAACATCTTCCCGTTGCTGCCGGCGGTCACTCTTCGGTGCCGCTCGTGTTTATCGCCGGAACGATGACAAGTACATGACAAACGTCATGTATTGACATGGGCCGGCGCCCTGGCCGCATCGTCGATGCGCAGGGCTGCCCCTACTTAATGGGGGTGAAAGTTAGCAAATGTGAACGGGAAAGTGTGGGCGACGTAGAGGGGTGTCGCGTTGGCGTCACACCGCCAACGCAAGAAGCGTGTACTCAAAAGCGTCAATGCGAGTCCACGCGAGACAAATGAGGGGCAGGGCGATCAGGCGGAGGGCGCTTCACCGCCGCGCTCGGCCAGGATCTGCCGGATGGCCTGCTCGAACGCCTCGGGCGCCTGGCCGCCGGTGACGAGGTAGCGGTTGTCGAAAATGATCGACGGCACGGACGTGATGCCCATGGCCTGGGACTGCTGCTCCTCGGCGCGGACTTCCTCGGCAAAGTCGTCGCTGTCCAGCACGGCGCGCGCCGCGGCGGCGTCGAGCCCGGCCGACTGGGCGGCTTCCACCAGCACGGCGTGGCCGCTTGGGTCCTTGCCCTCGCCGTGATAGGCGCGCAGCAGGGCCGCCTTCAGCGCCAGTTGCTTGCCTGGCTCCTGCTGGCCCGCCCACTGGAGCAGGCGATGGGCATCGAAGGTGTTGTAGACCCACTCGCGCGGGCCGAACGTGAAGCCCACCTCGGCGCCGCGCGCGCGGATCATCGCCTGGGTCTCGGCGATCTGCGCCGGCGTGCGGCCGTACTTCTTGCTGATGTAGCCGACGATGTCCTCGCCCTCGGGCCCCATCTGCGGGTTCAGTTCGAACGGGTGGACGACGATCTCGGCATCCACGGCGTCGCCCAGGCGGGAGAGCGCGACCTGGAGCGAGGACAGGCCGATCGCGCACCAGGGGCAGGCGATGTCGGAAACGAAGTCGATACGGAGGGGTTGGGCTTGGGTCATGGCAATCCTGTGCGGCGCGCGAAAGAGGCGATGGCCGACAGGGTAGCCCGATTCGCCGCCCCTTGCAGGCGGCGGGTATTAGGTCACGGAGGGACGGGCGGGGCTACAGCCCCACGATCGACTGTCCGGGCACGTGCCCGTCGATGATTTCGGTGCCGGCCTGTACCGCCGCGCGGCGTGCGCCGCCCAGGCTGTCCCACTGGCGGGCCAGCATCGGAAAGACCCGCACCAGGGCCGATACCGGATCGGTCCCTTCGCGGCAGATCACCACGGAGGCACTGTAGGTGCGGTCCGGGCGGCGTTCGTACCATTCGTGCGTCGCGGCATGTGTGTAGACCAGCGGGTAGATGTCGTACCCTTTGTAGCTGGCGCTCGGTGAAGTGTCCATGGCCGCCTCCGGGAAAGTGGATGGGCCCACTTTACGCGCAATTCCGCGCCAAAACAGGCGCGGCCCGGGATTATTTCGCGTGGCTTTCCGAAAGATGCCCCGGGCGCGCTTTACGGCCGCCAGGCCGCGCCGCGCCTTACCCGCGCGGCGATTCCTCGGCGATGTTGAACTGCTCCTGCAGCGCGCGGATCTTCGGCGCCAGCGCCTCGAGGCAGGCCGCGCCGCTCTCGCCCTCCATCTTCGAGACGCTCCAGTTGCAGCCGTCCCCATCCGGCGCGTGCCAACAGACATCGCCGAAGCAGCATCCCTTGCACGCCGGCAGCTTCTCCTGTTCGGCGCGGATCATCGCGCGGACTTCGGCCTTGTTCTTGATCTGTCTCGACATGTCCCCTCCTGGTGGGCATCGGGCGCCCGGTTTTGTGGTGATGGGATAGTTATAGTGCATACGGCGCATTCGGATTCGCGCGGGATGGGGGGTCTGTCACCGACTTTTCGCGCCGGTGTGCTAGCGTCGCGCGCTGGCGCACATCGTGTCGATCGTCGACGAAGGGACAGGGGGTTTATGCAATCCGGCATTGTCGAATCCGGCTATGGTTCCGATCCGGTGGGGCTCGTCAGCGGGTTCCTGTTCGAGCCGGGGCAGCCGCCGCGCGAGATTCCGTCCACCGAGGCGGTGGCCTGGCTGCAGCGCCAGGATGCCGGGGTGCCCCATGCCCGCCCCCACGACGGGCCGTTCCTGTGGCTGCATTTCAACCTGTCGCACAGCGCCTGCGAGCGCTGGATGAAGACCCACCTCGGCCTGCCCGACGATTTCTTCGAGGCGCTGCGCCAGGGCTCGCACTCCACGCGCATCGAGCGCCAGGAAGACGCGCTGCTGGCCGTGGTCAACGACGTGATCTACAACTTCGGCGTGACCTCGACGGACATCTCCACCCTCTGGGCCAATGCCGATCACCGCCTGCTGGTGACCGCCCGCATGCGCCCGCTGCGCTCGGTGGACAAGCTGCGCGCCGCCGTGCGCCGGGGTGAGGACTTTCGCTCCCCGCTGGATCTCGTCGTGCATCTGCTGCGCGATCAGGCCGACGTGCTGGTACAGATCGTGCGTGAAACCGGGGTCAGTGTGGACCAGATCGAAGATCGGCTGCTCGCCCAGCGGCTGCAGGGCAACCGGGCCGACCTGGGCGCCATGCGGCGCGGCCTGGTGCGGCTGCAGCGCCTGCTGGCGCCCGAGCCCGGCGCGCTGTTCCGCCTGCTGAACCGCCCGCCGGCCTGGCTGCGCGAGGCTGATCTGCAGGCGCTGCGCGAATCCACCGAGGAATTCTCGCTCGTGCTTGATGACCTGGCCGCATTGGTGGAGCGGATCAAGCTGCTGCAGGAAGAAATCGCCGCCAAGCTCAACGAGCAGACCAACCGCACGCTGTTCACGCTGACGCTGGTGACCGTGCTGGCGCTGCCAATCAATATCGTCGCCGGCTTCTTCGGCATGAACGTGGGCGGCATTCCGCTGGCCGACCATCCGCACGGCTTCTGGGTGCTGGTGGCGGTAGTGGGCAGCTTTTCGGTGCTGGCCGGGCGGTGGGCGTTTCGCAAGCAGGCAGAGTGACCCGCACCACGCAAATTCATGCAATTGCCATGGGTCAGGCGTACGATATTTGCCGATAGCCGATGCAGCGACGTGACGGAGAAATGCCATGGATTACAACGACGAAGCGCTGATCCGGCGCATCCACCGCGAGGTGGCGGACTACTACGACGAGGAACTGGAACTGGAGCTCGAAGACCGGGACCCCGCGCTGATCCAGAGCCTGCTGGCGCGCGAATCGGGTGGTCCCGGCGATAACTCGGGCGTGACCGACAGCGAGGACGAGCGCGCTGAACGTCACATGTATTTCCGCGAACTGTTCCGCCTGCAGGGCGAACTGGTGAAGCTGCAGAGCTGGGTGGTGGCCACCGGCCACAAGGTGGTGATCCTGTTCGAGGGGCGCGACGCCGCCGGCAAGGGTGGGGTGATCAAGCGCATCACGCAGCGGCTGAACCCGCGCGTGTGCCGGGTGGCCGCACTGCCGGCGCCCAACGACCGCGAGCGCACGCAGTGGTACTTCCAGCGCTATGTGTCGCACCTGCCGGCCGCGGGCGAGATGGTGCTGTTCGACCGCAGCTGGTACAACCGCGCCGGGGTGGAGCGCGTGATGGGTTTCTGTACCGACGACCAGTACGAGGAGTTCTTCCGCTCGGTGCCGGAGTTCGAGCGCATGCTCGTGCGCTCGGGCATCCAGGTCGTCAAGTACTGGTTCTCGATCTCGGACGAGGAGCAGCACCTGCGCTTCCTGAGCCGCATCCACGATCCGCTCAAGCAGTGGAAGCTGAGCCCGATGGACCTGGAGTCTCGCCGCCGCTGGGAGGACTACACCCGGGCGAAGGAGATCATGCTCGAGCGCACCCATATTCCGGAGGCGCCGTGGTGGATCGTGCAGGCCGTGGACAAGAAGCGCGCGCGCCTGAACTGCATTCGCCACCTGCTGGGGCAGATGCCGTACGTGGAGCCGTCGCAGCCGGTGATCGTGCTGCCCGAGCGCGAGCGCCACGCCGACTACACGCGCCAGCCGGTGCCGGACGCGATGATCGTGCCGGAAGTCTACTGACCGGATCGGCAGGATCGGCACCCCCGATCCGCCAGATCTGATGCCAAAGCGGCAAAAACGACAGAACGCGACAAATCCTGACAATTCCCTAAAGCACGGGCGACACCCGCCGTTAAGACAGGACGCACCCCGGCACCCTGCCGGGGGCTCACCTTTTTCTCGGGAGTGTCCTGATGCGTCGCCTCGCAGTGCGTGGTTCTGATCTGTCCCTGTTTTCGCGCGGCCTGCCCGCGCTGACCGTCCTGGCGGCGCTTGCGCTGACCGCCTGCGGCGGCGGCGGCGGCGACAATGCCGGCTCCACCACGACACAGCAGCAGGCTGGCGACACCAACACGCCCGTGACCCCGGCGCAGCCGGTGCTGGTGACCGGCCTCGACCAGGCGTGCAGCGGCGCCCAATGCAGCGCCGCCACCAGCGCCGCCTTCTCGGGCGCGGGCACCGGCATCTGGGGCCACACCGCCGGCGGCGCGTCGGAGGATGTGCAGTTCTCGATCTCGGGCCTGGCCGGCACCTCGATCTCCCTGCTGCTGACCAACCTGAACAACACCCTGGCGCTGCTGCCCAGCGGGCTCTCCGCCAGCATGCTTGACGCCACCACGGTGACCCGCCTGTCGCCGCAGGCGCTGAGCGCGGACGCGGAGGCCGAAGCCCGCCGCCGCGAGATCGCCGAATTCAACCGCACCGGCTGGGCCGAGAAGGTGGCCGCCGCGCAACCGCTGCGCCAGACCCTGGGCGTGCCGGCGCCGCGGCCCGTCGCGATCCCGGGCGTGGGGGCGACCAAGTCCTGGTACCACACGGACGGTTCCACGCGCCCCGCCACGCTGCGCAAGCAGATGACCGCCACCGACGGCACCATCGTCAATGTCTGGGTGGAAGACTCCCAGTACAACATCGTCAACGGTATCGACTCGACCATCGTCGACGACCTGGGCGCCGCCTTTGCCGGCTCGGGCAAGATCTATGACCTGCTGACCGGCATCGGCGGCGCGGTCTGGGGCGCGAACGCCCATCCGGACACCGTGCTGCCCGCGGGCCAGCCGATCGACATCGTCATCCTGAACTTCGACGGCAACGGCGCTCCGGGCGGCACCGTGGGCTACTTCTGGGGCCTGCACAACCTGCTGAAGACCGCCGATTCGCGCAGCAACGAGTCGATTTCGCTGTATCTGGACAGCGAGACGCTGGCCCTGGGCGGCGCCACCGGCATGAAGGCGATGAAGATGACCATGGCGCACGAAGGGACGCACATGCAGAACTTCTACCGCCGCGCCGTGACGATGGGCACCGCCTATGCCTACGACGACTGGCTCGAGGAAATGACGGCGATGCAGATGGAGGATTTCCTCAGCTTCAGCATCGACCCGACCTACAACGCGATCCGCGATGTGCGCTTCCCGGACTTCTACCGCTACAGCGGCTTCAACTGCCCGCTGCTGACCTTCACGGGCGGCGGCACGTGCGAGAGCTACTCGGTGTCCGGCAGCTTCGGCGGCTTCCTGGACCGCCAGCTCGGCCTGCCCTTCTATAAGGATCTGCTGACGCGCCAGGTGGTGGGCTCGAAGACGGTGCTCGACCAGGCGATCCAGGCCACCCAGCCGGGCCTGACGTTCAACCTGGCGCTGACGCGCTGGGCGGCGACCAACGGCAGCGGCATGCCGGCCGCCAAGGCGCCGACCGGCTACGGCTATCCGCGATGGACCGACGGCACCTTCGAGCTGCCGGAGATCGACCCGGCCTCCACCGCCAATGCCGCGCTGCGCAAGCTGCCGGCGTCGGTGCCGAGCTTCCTGCAGGGCCTCGGCACGCTGCCGCTGAAGCGCACGGCCACCACCGATGGCGTGTACAGCGACAAGGTGCGCCTGCCGGCCGGCGTGACGCTGTCCGTCGTCGCCTACTGACCGGGCCGGGCCGACCTCTCCCGGCATCCTGCTTTCTGTTACTTATAGCGGGATGCCCGGGAACGCCTCTTCGAAGGTCAGCACGGTTCCCGTCAGCGCGCCGTCGTAGCCCGGCAGCGCGTTGACGCGCTCGCGGTAGGCCGCGCTGCGCATGGCCGACACCGCGCCGGACAGCGCCGGACTGTGCAGCGCCGTCTTCTCGATCGCAAAGAAATAGCGCTCCTTGAGCACGGGCACGAATTCGAGCCCGAAGCGGCGCGCCGCCGTCTCCACGCCGAAGCCCACATCGGCCATGCCGCTGCCGATATAGGCCGCCACCGCCGCGTGCGTGAATTCCCCGTTGCTGAAGCCCTCGATCCGGTTCGGGTCGATGCCGCGCCGCGCCAGCATCAATTCCAGCAGCAGCCGCGTGCCTGAGCCCACCTGCCGGTTCACGAAGCGCACATCCGGCCGGACCAGGTCTTCCAGTGCTTCCACCCCGAGCGGGTTGCCGGGCCCTACGAAGAGACCCTGGGAGCGCACGGCGAGGTGGATCAGGCAATGCGTCTCGGGCCGCAGCCAGGCGGCGAAGCGGTGCAGGGTGTCTTGTTCGAGTGCACCAATCGGCACATGAAAGCCGGCCACGTCGCACGCGCCCTCGGCCAGGGCCGCCGCGGCTTCCAGGCTGCCGCAGTACTTCAGGTCGTGCCGGACCTTCTGTTCGTCGAGATAGTCGCGCAGCGCCGCCACCGCGAAACCGTGGCTGGCGTAGAGCCGCACGGCCGGGTCGGTGGCATCCATCAGCTTCTTCAGTTCGATTTCCAGTTCGGACGCCAGGCTGTCCAGCGTGGGCGAGAGCCGCGCCGCGATGCGCTTGCTGGCCCACACCAACTGCTGGGCCATCGGCGTCAGGGTGGATCCCCGTCCACGTGTCTTGGCGATCAGGGCGCCGCCGAACAGCGTTTCGGCGTCGCGCAGGATGCCCCAGGCGTAGCGGTAAGACAACGACACGGCCTCGGCCGACTGGGCGATGTTGCCGGTGGCCTCGATATGGCCAAGCAGGGCCACCAGCCGTGACACATCAAGGCTGGGCGCGGCCCGCGCGGCATCGGGAGCGGCGTCGTCGCGGATCTGGAGGTGGGGCTCGATCGAGATACGTAGCATATGCAGAAAATAGCATATTGAACGCCAGAAATCACGGGCTTATAGTCGCAAAAAGGCCCAAAGAGCCAGCTGTGAAACCCCGGAATATGAAATAAATAGCCTATATGGCCGCCGGGGCCAGAACGATGACAAGCACGGAGACAACCATGCCGGACATCCCCAATCCCATTACCCGCATCGTCGATGCCCGGCGCGACATGCCGGGCGCGCTGCTGCCCATCCTGCACGAGATTCAGGACAGCCACGGCTTTATTCCCGCCGATGCGGTGCCGGTCATCGCCAAGGCGTTGAATCTCTCGCGCGCCGAGGTGCACGGCGTGATCACGTTCTATCACCATTTCCGCGAGCAGCCGGCAGGCCGGCACGTGGTGCAGGTCTGCCGCGCCGAGGCGTGCCAGTCCGTGGGCGCCGACGCGCTGGCCGCGCACGCCAGCCGGGCGCTGGGTTGCGGCTTCCACGAGACCACGGCCGATGGCCGCGTTACGCTGGAGCCGGTCTACTGCCTGGGCCAGTGCGCATGCGGCCCGGCGGTGATGATCGGCGAACAGCTCCACGCGCGCGTGGATGCGAAGCGCTTCGACGCGCTGGTGGCGGCCCTGCCTGCATCCACCGAAGCCAGTGAAGCCATCAAAGCCACCGAGGCGGAGGCCCAGGCATGAGCACGACGATCTTCGTCCCGCGCGACTCCACCGCGCTGGCCCTCGGCGCCGACGACGTGGCGCGCGCCATCGAACAGGAAGCCGCCAGCCGTGGTGCAGACGTGCGCATCGTGCGCAATGGCTCGCGCGGCCTGTTCTGGCTCGAGCCGCTGGTCGAGGTGCAGACCGCCGCAGGCCGCGTGGCCTACGGCCCGGTGTCCGCCAGCGATGTGCCCGGGTTGTTCGAGGCCGGCTTCCTGACCGGCGGCGCGCACGCGCTGGCCCATGGCCTGACCGACGAGATCCCGTTCCTGAAGAAGCAGGAGCGGATGACCTTCGCGCGGGTGGGCATTACCGATCCGCTCTCGCTCGACGACTACATCGCCCATGAGGGCTACGCGGGGCTGACCCGCGCGCTGGCCATGGCGCCGGCCCAGATCGTCCAGGAAGTCACCGACTCGGGCCTGCGTGGCCGGGGCGGCGCGGCGTTCCCCACCGGCATCAAGTGGAAGACCGTGCTGGGCGCCGCGTCGGACATCAAGTACATCGTCTGCAATGCCGACGAGGGCGACTCCGGCACCTTCTCCGACCGCATGGTCATGGAGGACGACCCGTTCATGCTGATCGAGGGCATGACGATTGCCGGCCTCGCCGTGGGCGCCGAGCACGGCTATATCTACACGCGCTCCGAATACCCGCACGCGATTGCCGTGACCGAGGCGGCCATCGCCCTGGCCACGCAGGCCGGCTGGCTGGGCGACGACATTCGCGGCAGCGGCCGGCGCTTCCACCTGGAAGTGCGCAAGGGCGCCGGCGCCTATGTCTGCGGCGAGGAAACGGCCCTGCTGGAGAGCCTGGAAGGCAAGCGCGGCGTGGTGCGCGCCAAGCCGCCGCTGCCGGCCATCGAAGGGCTGTTCGGCAAACCGACCGTCATCAACAACGTGATTTCGCTGGCCACGGTGCCGGTGATCCTGGCGCGCGGCGCCACCTTCTACCGGGACTTCGGCATGGGCCGCTCGCGCGGCACGCTGCCGTTCCAGCTGGCCGGCAACGTTCTGCAGGGCGGGCTGGTGGAGAAGGCGTTCGGCATCACGCTGCGCGAGCTGCTGGTGGACTACGGCGGCGGCACGCGCAGCGGCCGGGCCATCCGCGCGGTGCAGGTCGGCGGGCCGCTGGGCGCCTACCTGCCCGAGTCGCGCTTCGACACGCCGATGGACTACGAGGCCTTCGCGGCCTTCGGCGCGGTGGTCGGCCACGGTGGCATCGTCGTGTTCGACGAGACCGTGGACATGGCCAAAATGGCCCGTTACGCCATGGAGTTCTGCGCGATCGAGTCCTGCGGCAAGTGCACGCCGTGCCGCATCGGCTCCACGCGCGGCGTGGAGGTCATCGACCGGATCATTGCCGGCGAGCAGCCGGTGAAGCAGGTGGCGCTGGTGCGCGACCTCTGCGACACCATGCTCAACGGCTCGCTCTGCGCGATGGGCGGCATGACGCCGTACCCGGTGCTGTCCGCGCTGAACGAGTTTCCGGAGGATTTCGGCCTCGCGCCGAAGCCCGCCAAGGCCGCCTGAGCCCGATCACCGAGCCGGATCACCGAGCCAGATCAAAGAACGACGCGCCCCTCAGGGGCGCGCAGCCCTACGAAGTTTGACGGGAGACATCCCTTGAACGCACGCGACGATTTCGATTTTGGAACCCCCGCCAGCCTGTCCGAGACGCAGGTGACGCTGGAGATTGACGGTGTGGCCGTCACGGTGCCGGCCGGCACCTCGGTCATGCGGGCGGCGGCCGAGGCCGGCGTGGGCGTGCCCAAGCTGTGCGCCACCGATTCGCTGAAGTCCTTCGGCTCGTGCCGGCTCTGCCTGGTGGAGATCGAGGGGCGGCGCGGCTACCCGGCCTCGTGCACCACGCCGGTGGAGGCGGGCATGAAGGTCCGCACCCAGAGCGACAAGCTCGGCGACCTGCGGCGCGGCGTGATGGAACTCTATATTTCCGACCATCCGCTCGACTGCCTGACCTGCCCGACCAACGGCAACTGCGAACTGCAGGACATGGCCGGCGTGGTCGGCCTGCGCGAGGTGCGCTACAACGACGGCGCCAGCGCGGTGCCGGTGGCCACGCACACGGCGCTGGCCAAGGACGAATCGAACCCGTACTTCACCTACGATGCCTCCAAGTGCATCGTCTGCAACCGCTGCGTGCGCGCCTGCGAGGAAACCCAGGGCACCTTCGCGCTGACCATCAGCGGGCGCGGCTTCGAGTCCCGCGTGGCGGCCGGCACGAGCCAGTCGTTCATGGAGTCTGACTGCGTGTCCTGCGGCGCCTGCGTGCAGGCCTGCCCGACCGCCACGCTGACCGAGACGTCGGTCATCAAGCTGGGTCAGGCATCGCACAGCACCGTGACCACCTGCGCCTACTGCGGCGTGGGCTGCTCGTTCAAGGCCGAGATGAAGGGCAACGAGGTGGTGCGCATGGTGCCCTACAAGGACGGCCAGGCCAACGAGGGCCACGCCTGCGTGAAGGGCCGCTTCGCCTGGGGCTACGCCACGCACAAGGACCGCATCCTCAAGCCGATGATCCGCGCGAAAATCACCGACCCGTGGCGCGAGGTGTCGTGGGAGGAGGCCATCGGCTACGCGGCCGCGCAGTTCAAGCGCATCCAGGCCGAGCACGGCAAGGACTCGATCGGCGGCATCGTCTCGTCGCGCTGCACCAACGAGGAAGGCTATCTGGTGCAGAAGCTGGTGCGCGCCGCCTTCGGCAACAACAATGTCGATACCTGCGCCCGGGTTTGCCACTCGCCCACCGGCTATGGCCTGAAGACCACGCTGGGCGAGTCCGCTGGCACGCAGACCTTCCGCTCGGTGGCCAAGGCCGATGTGATCATGGTCATCGGCGCCAATCCGACCGACGGCCACCCGGTGTTCGCCTCGCGCATGAAGAAGCGCCTGCGCGCTGGCGCCAGGCTGATCGTGGCCGATCCGCGCCGCATCGACCTGGTCGATTCGCCGCACATCCGCGCCGACTTCCACCTGCAGCTGCGCCCCGGCACCAACGTGGCGCTGGTCACGTCGATGGCGCACGTGATCGTCACTGAAGGGCTGCTGGCCGAGGCGTTCATCGCCGAGCGCTGCGAGGACCGCGCGTTCCAGCAGTGGCGCGACTTCGTGGCGCTGCCCGAGAACTCGCCCGAGGCGATGGAAGCCGTGACCGGCGTGCCGGCCGACCAGCTGCGCGGCGCCGCCCGGCTCTACGCCACCGGCGGCAACGCGGCGATCTACTACGGGCTGGGCGTGACCGAGCACGCGCAGGGCTCGACCACGGTGATGGGCATCGCCAATCTCGCCATGGCCACCGGCAACATCGGCCGCGAAGGCGTGGGCGTGAATCCGCTGCGCGGGCAGAACAACGTGCAGGGCTCGTGCGATATCGGCTCCTTCCCGCACGAGCTGCCGGGCTACCGCCATGTGTCCGATTCGACGGTGCGCGGCGCCTTCGAGGCCGCCTGGAATGTCGAGATCAACCCGGAGCCAGGCCTGCGCATCCCCAACATGTTCGAGGCGGCGCTGACCGGCTCGTTCAAGGGGCTGTACTGCCAGGGCGAGGACATCGTGCAGTCGGACCCGAACACGCAGCACGTGGCCGAGGCGCTGTCGTCGATGGAATGCATCGTCGTGCAGGACATCTTCCTGAACGAGACCGCCAAGTACGCCCACGTGTTCCTGCCGGGTTCGTCGTTCCTGGAGAAGGACGGCACGTTCACCAACGCGGAGCGCCGCATCTCGCGCGTGCGCAAGGTCATGCCCCCGAAGGGCGGCTATGCCGACTGGGAGGCCACCATCCTGCTGGCCAACGCGCTGGGCTACCCGATGCACTACAACCATCCGTCCGAGATCATGGACGAGATCGCGCGGCTGACGCCGACCTTCTCGGGCGTGAGCTACCAGAAGCTCGACGCGCTCGGCAGCATCCAGTGGCCGTGCAATGCCGACGCGCCGAGCGGCACGCCGACCATGCACGTCGATGCCTTCGTACGCGGCAAGGGCAAGTTCATCATCACCAAGTACGTGGCGACCGATGAGAAGGTCAACCGCAAGTACCCGCTGATCCTGACCACGGGGCGCATCCTGTCGCAGTACAACGTGGGCGCCCAGACGCGGCGCACCCACAATGTGCACTGGCACGACGAGGACCGGCTGGAGATCCATCCGCACGATGCCGAGGAGCGTGGCATCAAGGACGGCGACTGGGTGGGCGTGCAGAGCCGCGCGGGCGAGACGGTGCTGCGCGCCATCGTCAGCGAGCGGATGCAGCCGGGCGTGGTCTACACCACGTTCCACTTCCCCGAGTCCGGCGCCAACGTGATCACCACGGACAACTCGGACTGGGCCACCAACTGCCCGGAGTACAAGGTAACGGCGGTGCAGGTGATGCCGGTGGCGCAGCCGTCGTCCTGGCAGCGCGAGTACGAGGCGTTCAACCGCGAGCAGCTGGCGCACCTGCGCGCGGCCAGCGAGCCGGTGCAGGCGTCGGCGGAGTAGGGCGATGAAGCGCTGCATGCCGCCACACGAGACCGCGCCGGATGAGGCGGGGGAATTCCCAGCGACCCAGCAGTCGATGGCGGTGACGCGCTGGCGCGGCGGGGAAGCGATGGCGGCGACAGCCGAGATCGACCATATCGCCGAGGAAGTGCCCGTGGCGCTGGAGTACAACGGCGTCTCGCACGCGGTGATGCTGGCCACGCCGGCCGATCTGGAGGACTTCGCGCTGGGCTTCAGCCTGAGCGAGGGCATCGTGGCGGCGCCGCGCGACATCTACGGCATCGAGGTGGTCACGCGCCCGAACGGCGTGGCCGTGGAGATCGAGATCGCCAGCGAGGCCTTCGTGGCGTTGAAGGCGCGGCGCCGCGCGCTGGCCGGCCGTACGGGCTGCGGGCTGTGCGGCACCGAATCGCTCGACGAGGTCATGCGGGCGCCGCACGCGGTGCAGAGCGAGGCGTCCTTCGACCCGGCCGTGCTGCACGCCGCCTTCGCCCAGTTGCAGCGCCGTCAGGCCCTGCTGCGCGACACCGGCGCCACGCACGCGGCGGGCTGGCTGCGCGCCGATGGCGAGGTATCGCTGGTGCGCGAGGACGTGGGCCGGCACAACGCGCTGGACAAGCTGGCGGGCGCCCTGGCCCGTTCGGACGAGGATATCGGGCGCGGCGCGGTCATCGTGACCAGCCGCGCGAGCTATGAGATGGTGCTGAAGACGGCCGCCATCGGGGCGGGGGTGCTGGCAGCGGTGTCCGGCCCCACCGCGCTGGCGGTGCGCCTGGCCGGGACGGCCGGCGTCACGCTGGCGGGATTCGTGCGCGCGGGCGGCCTGGTCGCCTACGCGCATCCACATCGACTACGGATGGCTTAGACCTGTCATGCACATCGACAACCTGATCAAGATGGCTAACCAGATCGGCGGCTTCTTCGAAGCCATGCCGGACCGCGACGAGGCGCTGGCCGACATCGCCAGCCACCTGAAGCGCTTCTGGGAGCCGCGCATGCGGCGCGCACTGCTGGCACACGTGGACGCGACGGATGGCGGGGAAGGGCTTGACCCCATCGTGCAGGCGGCTGTGGCGCGGCATCGGGAGAAGCTGGAGATCACGCTGCGGGCCACCGCGTGACCTACTTCTTGAGCCGATACAGCACCTGAAGAATCACCAGGCCAAACAGCGTGCCGACAACGGCCGTGCTCTCGCGGCCGAGGCCGCAAGCCACGCCGATGGCGGCCACGGTCCAGATGCTGGCGGCCGTGGTCAGGCCCTGGATGTTTTCCTCGCTGTTGAGCTTGATGATGGCGCCCGCGCCCAGGAAGCCGATGCCGGACGCCACGCCCTGAAGCACCCGGCTCATGTCCGCGACCTCCATGCCCGCCATCAGCGGCACGAGCACGAACAGCGCCGAACCCAGCGCCACGAGCATGTGGGTGCGCAAGCCGGCGGCCTTGCCGGCCGCTTCCCGCTCGAACCCGATCAGCCCGCCCAGCACGATGGCGAGCGTGAGCCGCGTGAGAATGCGGGTCAGTTCCGCGACATCGGGGATATCGGCAAATTCCGAACGCAGCGTGCTGTAGACCTCTCCCCAGATTCCATCCATGGCGGGCTCTCCGTGGTCGTGATGCGGGGAGGCTAGCACGCAGGGCGCGGCGCGCGCAGTCGGGCGCTGGCTGACAGGGGAAGTGCCGAGGTCAGCCCAAATTCAGCGCAGGCGCAGCGGCTCGAGCAGCGCGGCGTCGTACTGGGCGCGCGAGATACGGCCCAGTTCCATCATCCGCAGCAGGATATAGGTCTGCCGCTGGCGCGCCCGGCGCGGATTGACCACGGGATTGTTGGCCGATGGCGCCTTGGGCAGGCCGGCCAGCATCGCGCATTCGGCCAGCGTGAGTTGGGCCACGGGCTTGCCGAAGTAGGTCTGGGCGGCCTCGTCGAAGCCATAGGCGCCCTGGCCCAGGTAGATCTTGTTCAGATAGATCTCAAGGATTTCGTCCTTGGTCAGCGCGCGCTCGATCCGGTAGGCCATCAGCACTTCGTAGAGCTTGCGCGTGTAGGTCTTCTGGCGCGACAGGAAGAAGTTGCGCGCCACCTGCATGGTGATGGTGGACGCGCCCTGGGAGAGGTCGTCGGAGAGATTGGCGATGCCGGCCCGCATCACGCCAACGTAGTCCACGCCGTCATGGAGATAGAAGCGGTCATCCTCGATGGCCACCACCGCCTCGCGCAATGCGGGCGGGAACTGGCGCAGTTCGACATAATCCGGCGTCTTGCGGAACGCGGTCAGGGAGTCGAGGGATGGCAGCTGGCGGTCGGCAACCAGCACCGCGAAGGCGATGAGCAACGCACCGCCGAGCACGGCGAGCAGGGCGAGTTTGACGAAGGCGGACCAGAGGCGTTGCATGGCGCATATTTTGCCATGGGTCCGATGACGATTCGGAAATTGCCGACCGCCGGGCTTATTCCGTGGGTACGGTCACCCCAAGCGACCGCGCCAGTCCCTCCAGATTGCGCCAGATATTGGGATTGATCTCCAGGTGCGTGGCCGCCGCCGCGCGGTTGGCCGCTTCGTACTCGCCCGGGTACTGGACGGCATCGAAGCCGGGCGCCGGTGGCGTGTCGTGCAGGTAGTTGACGAATGCCTCCACCTCGCCGCGCTCCCAGTTCAGGCCGAGATCGAATTCAGGATTGACCAGCACCGCGAACAGGTTGTTGGTCGCCACGCCACCGCGCGGGTTCTCGGGCTGGATCGTCCCGCCGCCGGACAGCACGCCGGCCAGCAGTTCCGCCACAACGCCCAGCGCGTAGCCCTTGTGTGCCCCGAACGGCAGCAGCGCGCCCGGCCGCTCACCGAACATGACCGAGGCGTCGTCGGTCGGGTTGCCGTCTGCATCGATGATGCTGTGCTCGGGCGCCGGCTCGCCCTTCTCGGCCAGCACGCGCGCCTTGTTGATGGCGATGGCGCTCGTGGCGATATCCACCACGAGCGGCGGCCGGCCGTTCGGCATCGGTCCGGCGAAGCAGAGGGGATTGGTGGTCAGGCGCGCCACGCGGCCGCCATAGGGCGCCACCACCGGCGGGCGGTTGATGACGTTGGTGAAGCTCAGCAGCACCAGCCCCGCCGCGGCGACCATCTCGCCATAGTGGCCCATGCGCCCCAGGTGGTGGGAGCGCCGCAGCGTGACGATGCAGTGCCCGTGCTGGCGCACCCGCTCGATGGCTTGCACCATCACAACCTTGCCCACGTGCTGGCCGAAGCCGCCATGGCCATCGAAGACCATCAGCGAATCGCGGTCGAGCACGCACTCGGCGCGGCCTTCGGCATTGACGCTGCCGCCTTCCAGCGCACGCCGGTAGTTCGGCAGGATGGAGATCCCGTGGCTGATATAGCCGCAGCGGTCCGATTCGACGAGGTGTTCCGCCACGTCTTCCGCGATGTCTTCCGGCACGGCCTGGGCAACGAGGATGTCACGCGCCAGCCGACGCGCCGATTCGAGCTTGAGTTTCATGATGAGGGCGCTCTTGTTATGGCATGGCGATGGCGATCAGACCCAGCCGAGCCAGCGCCAGTACGTGGCCGCGAAGACCAGCATCAGCCCATAGCCGATGATCGTCAGCGGAATGCCCACGCGCGCGAACTGCCGGCCGTTGAAGGTGTCCGTGCCGAGGCAGACCATGTTCTGCGGCGCGTTGATCGGCAGGATGAAGCCGAAGCTGACCGTGAAGCCGAGCAGCATGGTCATGCCGACCTTGTTGATGTCGCCGGGCAGGGTCTGGAGTACCGAGATCAGGATGGGCAGCAGCGCGGCGGTGAGCGCCGTGGCACTGGCGAACCCCAGGTGGATCAGGATCAGGAACGCGGACAGCACCGCGAAGACCATCAGCACGCCATGGTCGGCGAGGCCGGAATGCGTGACCACGAACTTGCCGAGCCACTGGCCGGCCTGCGTGGTCAGCAGCGCGGTGCCAAGGCTGATGCCGACGCCGAACACGATCAGCGTGCCCCAGGGGGTGCGCTGCTGCATGGTCTTCCAGTCCATCACGCCAAAGCGCGGCAGCATCAGGATCACCAGGCCGACGAAGGTGATGGTCGCGGTATCGAAGCGGTGCAGCTTGCCCTCGGTCGCCCAGAACATCAGCAGGCCGATGGCGACGGCGGCGAGGCGCTTCTGCGGCCCGGTCATGGGCCCGAGCGCGGCCAGTTCACGCTGCACGGCTTCCTTGCCGCCGGCAATCGCGTTGGTTTCGGGCGGCAGCAGCCAGCGCACGAGGAAATAGAGCACCACCGACATGACAAGCGCCCACGGCGCGCCGGCGATCAGCCATTGCAGCCAGGTCACGCGCTCCCCGAGCAGCTTGTCCATGAAGCCGGCGGTCAGCAGGTTCTGCGCGGCGGCAGTCTGGATGCCGACGTTCCACACGCTGGTGGCCATCGCCACCATGATCATGATGCCGGCAGCGGTATTGGACTTCTTGTCCACGCCGAACGCGGCAATCACGCCCATCATGATCGGCACCGTACAGGCGCTGCGCGCCGTGGCGCTGGGCACGACCAGGCTCAGGATGATCGTGACGGCGATGGTGCCGATGAGGATGCGGCGCGTGCTGGTGCCGATGGCGGAGAGCGTGACCAGCGCGATGCGCCGGTCGAGCCCCGTCACGGTCATGGCGGCCGAGATGAACAGCGCGGCCGCCACCAGCGCAAGCGCCGTGTTTGAGAAGCCGGCCAGCGCCATGCCCAGCGCGCGCGAGGTGCCGTAGTTGACCGATGGATCGGCCACCGTTGGCGCGAAGCCGATCAGGCCCGCCATCAGCGAGGTGATCATGATCGCGCTGGTCTCGTAGGTCACCGCCTCGGTGATCCACACGACCACCGCGAAGGCAAGGATGGCGAGCATGCGCTGCCCGGCGACGGGAAGCCCTTCTGGCGTGGGTATCAGGAGTACCGCGACGAGCACGGCGAGGGCGAGGTACAAGCCCCAGTGGAGGGTCGCCTTTGGGGTGACGGGCGCCGAGATGGCGGCGGCGGGAGCAGCAGAGATATGCGAGTCAGGCATCTTTTACTTCCAAAGTGGATGAGCCTGTCGACGCGGTCGTCACGCAGGATCGCCGCGGTCGACTCATGCATTATGAGAAGCGTGCCCGCCTGTGCCAAGGGATTGCGTCAGCGTGAATTGTCCAGGATCAAGTCTCTGCGAGGTCAGGGACTGCGGACGACACACCGCGCGTCACGGTGGCGCAACGGGTTGCTGACATCGGGCGATTTCCGATGGCGCTGCGCGGCCTCGATCTGAAATAATTGGGGGCGATGTTGAAATCTTTTCGAACCGCCTTAACCGCCTTAACCAACGCTAACCGGACACCGACATGGTGACTCACCCAACACACATCCGTCCGTGCCTGCCGCTGGAAACAATCAGCAATGCACGTGACCTCGGTGGCCTCGTCGGCGCGCTTGGGCGCCGCGTGCGCCACGGCAAGCTGTTCCGCAGCGGCAATCCGGCGCTGGCCAGCGTGGCGGACCTGGACCGCCTCCATGCGCTGGGCCTCGACATGGTCATCGACTTCCGCTCGGCCGGCGAGAAGTCCCCGCAGGAGGCCGCCTTCGGTGAGCGCTTCCGCTGGATTCCCGTGCCGGTGCTGGAGGGCAGCATGGCGATGGACGTGCTGATGCCGCGCCTGCGTGACAGCACGCCGGGCCAGGTCCACGCCTTCATGGTCGATGTCTACCGCGATTTCCCGGTGCGCTACCGCGACGCGTTCGCCGGCTTCCTGCGCAACGCGGAGGCGGGCGGCACGCTGTACTACCACTGCACGGCCGGCAAGGACCGCACCGGCTTTGCGTCGCTGCTGCTGCTGTCCGCGCTCGGCGTGGCGCGTGACGACATCGTCGCCAATTACCTTGAGTCGAATCACTGGAACCGCCGCTTCAACGAGGCGATCCTCGCGCGCACCGACGCGCTGGGCGTGCCGCCCGACGTCATCATGCCGCTGCTCGACGTGCGGCCGGAATACCTGGAGGCATCGATTGCCGCCATCGAGCAGGCGCACGGCGGCCTGGAGGCTTACATTGCCGATGGGCTAGGCGTGGACATCGACCGCCTGCGCAGCCACTATCTGGAAGCCTGAGCGCCGCCGCTACCGCCACTACCGCCGCTATAGTCCGCCGCGCTCGCGCAGGATGCGCGCGGTGGACAGCGCGATCATGCCTTCCTCGTCGGTCGGCAGGACCAGCACGGGCACGCGGCTGTCGTCGCGGCTCACGCGCTGGGTGTTCGCGGCATTGGCCTGCGCGTCCAGCCGGACGCCGAACAGCCCGTCAAGGTAGGCGCAGATGCGCGTGCGCACCTCGGCGGAGTTCGCCCCGATGCCCGCCGTGAACACCAGCGCATCGAGCCCGCCCAGCGTGACGGCCAGCTTGCCGATCTCCTGCGCGGCGCGGTAGGCGTAGAAGTTCACCGCCAGCACCGCGCGCGGGTCGTTGCTGGCCAGCAGGACGCGCATGTCGCTGCTGATGCCGGAAATCCCCTTGAGACCCGACTGGCCGTACAGCATGGCCTGGATCGCGTCGGCTTCCATGCCCTGCGCGGCGAGCCACAGTACCGCGCCCGGGTCGATGTTGCCGCAGCGCGTGCCCATCGGCATGCCGTCCAGCGCGGTCAGCCCCATCGTCGATTCCACGCTCTGGCCTTCGCGCATCGCGCAGAGGCTGGCGCCGTTGCCGAGATGCGCCACGATGACGCGGCCCGCCGCGAGATCCGGCGCCACCTGCCGCAGCCGGCGCGCGATATACGCATACGACAATCCGTGAAAGCCGTAACGGCGGATACCGCGCTCGTAGTACTCGTACGGCAGCGCCATCAGTTGCGCGAGCGGGTCGTGGCCGGCGTGGAAGGCGGTGTCGAAGCACGCCACCTGCAACAGTTCCGGCACGGCGGCGCGCACCGCGCGGATCGCCGTCAGGTTGTGCGGCTGGTGCAGCGGGGCGAGCGGCACGAGGGCTTCGAGCCGCGCGATCACGGGGTCGTCGATCGCCACCGCATCGGCGAAGTCCGCGCCGCCATGCACCACGCGATGGCCCACCGCCACCGGCGGCGTATCGCGCAGGCCCACGCTCAGCGTCAGCCGAATCAGGCGGAAGGCGGCGTCGTGGTCGGCCACCTGCTCCACGGGAAACTGCTCGTCGGCCACGACGCGGCCGTCAGCCATGCGTGCGGTCAGGCGCGGCGCCACGCCGATGCCCTCGATCTGCCCGTGCGCGGCCAGTTCGGGCTGGATATCGACGTTGTGGTGCGCCGACTCGGGCACCACGTAGATGGAAACCTTCACGCTCGACGACCCGGCGTTGACGACGAGGATCACGGGATGGACGGTACTCAAGATGATTCTCCTGGCGACAGTCTTCGCGCTCGCATCGCGCTCAGGCGGGCACGGCGGCGGCGGTGCGGCGCGCGTGCGCAAGCAGCACGGCGATGGCGCAGCTGCCGATGCGCGCGCGTACGCTGTCGGCGCGGCTGGTCAGGATGATCGGCACGCGCGCGCCCAGCACGATGCCGGCGGCCTCGGCGCCGGCCAGGAAGGTGAGCTGCTTGGCCAGCATGTTGCCGGCCTCGAGGTCGGGCACCAGCAGGATGTCGGGGTCGCCGGCCACCTCGGAGTGGATGCCTTTGGTGTCCGCTGCCGCCTTGCTGATGGCGTTGTCGAAGGCCAGCGGGCCGTCGAGGATGCCGCCTTCGATCTGTCCGCGCAGGCTCATCATGCACAGCGCCGCCGCGTCGATGGTCGACGGGATCTTGTCGGTTACGGTTTCCACGGCGGAGAGGATCGCTACCTTGGGCGTCTCGATGCCGAGCACGCGTACCAGGTCGATGGCGTTGCGCACGATGTCGGCCTTCTCGTTCAGCGTGGGGAAGATGTTGACCGCCGCGTCGGTGATGAACAGCGGCTTGTGATAGTTGGGCACGTCCATCGCAAACACGTGCGAGAGGCGCCGGCCCGTGCGCAGGCCGTTCGTCGAGCTGGCCACCGCATGCATCAGTTCATCGCTGTGCAGGCTGCCTTTCATCAGCAATTCGGCCTCGCCCGCGCGCACCGCTTCCACGGCACGCGCGGCGGCGGCGTGGCTGTGCGGGACGTCGATGATCCGGATGCCTTCCAGCGACAGGCCGTGTTCCACGGCCACATGGCGGATGCGGACTTCGGGGCCGATCAGCAGCGGCACGATCAGGCCAAGCCGCGCGGCCTCGAGCGCGCCATCGAGCGAACTGTAGTCGCACGGATGGGCCACGGCGGTGGGAATGGGGGGCAGGCCCGCGCAGCGCGCGAGCAACTGGGCGTATTTGTCGCCGGTGGGGGGCAACGCGGACGGGGCCAACGTAGGTGTGAGCATGGGCAGCGTTCCCTGGAACCAATATTCTGGAATCGGGCAGGCATCCCCCGGGGGTCAAGGATGCTGCATTGCGCAAACGGTATCTGCGAGTATAGGCCGGACGACGATGACACGCCAGCGTCATATCCGGCGCGGAAATTGCACGAATCTGCGACGTCGGTTGTCTTCGCCCGCCGAGGCTGGTAGATTTTTACTTGCTGCATCGCAGCAGGCGCCTTGTACGCCGCTGCGACCCGTCTGACCACCTCTACACCTTCCCAGAGGGGAGAATCGGAATGAATGCACGCCAACCCGCCGGGAGCGGTCTCGCTCCTGCGCAAGATGCTCCCGCATCGCCTTCGCCGTTTCCTGATCTCTCGGCAATCTCCGCTTACGCTGCCCATCCCCTGGCCCAGGCCGCCTGGGAGTATGGCGTCGACGCCTGGCAGCGCAGCATCCTGTTCCTCGATATCCTGCGCCGGCGCGGCAACGAGACTGCCGAGCATGAGCGCGGCGGCATGCCGCCCGTGCTGGTGTTCGAGCATGAAGTGCTGATGGACGGGCGCGACATGCCCAAGCCCGTCAACTACGCGCTGCTGCGCATCGTGCCGCCGGACGCGAATCCGACCGATCCCGACAAGCGCCCCTTCGTGGTGATGGACCCGCGCGCGGGCCACGGCCCCGGCATCGGCGGCTTCAAGGAGGACAGCGAGATCGGCAACGCCATCCGTGGCGGCCATCCGTGCTACTTCATCACTTTCTTCCGCGATCCCTGCCCGGGGCAGACCATCGAGGACGTGGCGCGGCTCGAGGCCAGCTTCCTGAGCGCGGTGGCCGAGCGCCATCCGAACGCGCCGGGCAAGCCGTTCGTGGTCGGTAACTGCCAGGCCGGCTGGGCGCTGCTGATCCTGGCCGCTGCCGCGCCCGACGTGACCGGCCCGATCCTGCTGGCCGGCGCGCCGGTGGCGTACTGGTCCGGGGTGCGCGGCAAGAATCCGATGCGCTACAGCGGCGGCCTGCTCGGCGGCTCATGGCTCTCCTCGCTGGCCGCCGACATGGGTAACGGCCGTTTCGACGGCGCGTGGCTGGTGCAGAACTTCGAGAAGCTCAACCCGGCCAACGCACTTTGGGAAAAGCTTTACAACGTCTACGCCAAGGCCGACACGGAAGGCCCGCGCTTCCTTGAGTTCGAACGCTGGTGGGGCGGTCACTTCCTGATGAACCGCGAGGAGATCGACTGGATCGTCCAGAACCTCTTCGTCGGCAACCACCTGACCGCCGGCGAGATCCACAGCACCGACGGCCAGACCCTGATCGACCTGCGCAACGTGCGCTCGCCGGTGATCGTGTTCGCGTCCTGGGGCGACAACATCACGCCGCCCCAGCAGGCGCTGAACTGGATTCCCGATCTCTACGCGAACGTGGACGAGATCGTGGCCAACCAGCAGACCATCGTCTATTGCCTGCATCCGTCGATTGGCCACCTCGGCATCTTCGTCTCGGCCAGCGTGGCCAACCGCGAGCACACCGAGCTGTTCTGTGCGCTCGACCTGATCGACGTGCTGCCGCCCGGGCTCTATGAAGCGAAGATCGAGGACGTGGCGCCCGGTACCTCGCACCGCGACCTGATCGAGGGCCGCTATCTGGTCCGCTTCGAGCGCCGCACCATCGACGATATCCTCGCGCTCGACGATGGCCGCGAGGACGAGCGCCCGTTCGAAGTGGTGCGCCGCGTGGCAGAGATCAACCAGCATCTGTACGACACCTACGCGTCGCCGTTCGTCCGCGCCGCCGCCACCGAAGTCACCGCCGAGGCGATCCGCGAGACCCATCCCGCGCGCATGGAGCGCAAGCTCGCCAGCGATACCAATCCGCTGATGGCCTGGGTGGGCGCGCTGGCGCCGATGGTGCGCGAGCACCGCCAGCCGGTATCGGCCGACAATCCGTTCCTGGCGATGCAGACGGCGATGTCCGACCAGATCGTCTCGATGCTGAACCAGTACCGCGACGTGCGCGACGCCTGGCAGGAGCAGTGGTTTGAATCGCTCTACGCCACGCCGTGGCTGCCGGCGATGCTCGGCATGGAGACCACGGTGCGGCGCGCGGAGTCGCCGGCCATCCTGGCGCTGCGCGCGGAGGTGGCCGAACTGCGCAAGCGCGAGGCGCTGGCGCACATGGGCGACGGCACCTCCCTGGACGCTTTCACGCGCATCCTGGCCTACGTGACGCAAGGCAAGTCCGCCATCGAGGAGCGGCCGTTCAACCTGCTGCGCAAGCTTGCGCGCGAGCACCCGCCGGAGAAGCGCGTCACGCTGGCGCAGTTCAAGGACGCGGTCTGGCGCCAGAACTACGTGGTGAGCCTCGATGCGGACGCGGCGCTCCAGGCGCTGCCGGCCCTGGTGCCGGACATGAAGGAGCGCCGCCGCGTGATGGTGCTCGCGCATCGCGTACTGACCGTGGGCGGGCCGCTCGATGACGACTGGCTGGCGCGCTACCGCCAGGTGGCGGCGGTGCTCGGCGCGGACCACAGCAGCCCGGCCACGCGCGACGCCGAGGCCGGTGCAGCTGCCGATTCCGCTACCTGAGGAGGGCCGCGCCATGGTGCAGGTACCCAATCCGCCGCTGGCCGGCGCCCGCGTGCTGGTGGTGGGCGTGGCCAATGAAGACTCGATTGCCTGGGGCTGCGCGCGCGCATTCCGCGAGCTGGGCGCCGAGATCGCCATGACCTATCTCAACGACAAGGCGCATCCGCACGTCGCGCCGCTGGCGGCGCAGGTCGACGCCTCCATCTTCATGCCGCTGAACGTGGAGGACGACGCGCAGATGGCCGCGCTGTTCGCCCGCATCACCGAGCAATGGGGCCGGCTCGACGCCATGGTGCATTCGGTGGCCTTCGCGCCGAAGGCCGACCTCCAGGGCGGGCTGCTCAACTCGTCGGCCGAGGGCTTCGCCCGGGCGATGGACGTGTCGTGCCACTCCTTCATCCGCATGGCCCGCCGCGCGGTGCCGTTGATGACCGCAGGCGGCACGATGTTCGCGATGAGCTACGACGGCGCCAACCGCGTGGTGCCGAACTACAACCTGATGGGCCCGGTGAAGGCCGCGCTCGAGGCCAGTTGCCGCTACCTCGCGCACGAACTGGGGCCACAGGGGATCCGCGTGCACGCGATCTCGCCCGGGCCGCTGAAGACGCGCGCGGCGTCCGGGCTCAAGGACTTCGACCTGCTGCTCGCGGAGGCCGCCGGCCGCGCGCCGCTCGGCGAGCTGGTCGACATCATGGACGTGGGCTTCGCCACGGCCTTCCTGGCCACGCCATACGCGCGCCGGCTGTCCGGCAACACGGTCTACGTGGACGGTGGCGTGCACATCATGGCGTAGCGCCGGCGGCGCAAGACTTATCGGCAATCAGGAGAGGCTGCAATGCAGGTATTGATCCGTGGGCTGCATCGGGATGTGACCGAGGACATGCTGCGGGACAAGCTCAAGGGCTACGCGTCCGTGAACTCGGTGGAACTGGTGCGCGATGGCGATCCCAACCACCCGTGGGCCTGGGTGGATCTGGCGGTGGATCCGTTCACCGCATGGCGCCTGCTGCGCCAGTTCGACAGGCAATACTTCGCCGGCAGCGTGATGCGCTGGTACATCCCGGCGCACCAGAGCTGAGGAGGATGGCGGGGATGGCGGGGGGGCGGGGGAGGTCGCCGGGGGAACCGCTTCGCAGTACCATAGCCGCACCTCGGCAAACGTACACCTCCACATGCTAGAACTCCAAGGCGCCATCTGGTTTCGCGCCGGCACGCAGGACTGGGGCGGACGCGACCGCATCGCGCTGCTGGCCGCGATTGGCGAGCATGGCTCGATCACTGCCGCCGCGCGTGCCGTGGGCCTCAGCTACAAGGCCGCGTGGGACGCCATCGACGCCATGAACAACAGCGCCGGCGAGCCGCTGGTCTCGCGCGCCGCCGGCGGCAAGGGCGGCGGCGGCACGCGGCTGACCGAACGCGCCGAGCGGCTGATCCGCACCTATCGGGCGATGGAGACCGAGCACGCGCGCTTCGTCGCCTATCTCGACAAGCTGGGCGGGGCGCTTTCCGAAGCCAATCCCGATGACATCCACCTGATGAGACGCCTCATGATCCAGACCAGTGCCCGCAACAAGCTGTTCGGCCGCGTGGCCGCCGTGCGCGGCGGGGCGGTCAATGACGAGGTGACGCTGACGCTCGCCGGCGGCCAGCAGGTGGTGGCGACGATCACGCACGAGAGCGTGGAGACGCTGGGCCTGGCGCCCGGCGCCGAGGCGTTTGCGCTGGTCAAGGCTTCGTCGGTGCTGATCGGGCTGCCCGATCCGGGCATGCGACTGTCCGCGCGCAACCAGCTGCCGGGCATGGTGGCGCGCGTGGTGCCGGGTGCGGTGAATGCCGAGATCGTGCTCGACCTCGATGGCGGCGGCACCGTGGCGGCCATCATCACCAATGGCTCGCTGGCCGACCTGGGGCTGAAGGAGGGCACCCGCGCCCTGGCGATTTTCAAGGCCTCCAGCGTGATCCTCGGGACGATGGCCTGACTAGATGGCGTGCGCCGGCTGCTGCGGGGCGTAGACCGGCGGATGCTGGCGGCCGCGCCCGCCGCCGTGAATGTGGCCGTCGCGGATCTCCAGTACGTGGTCGCCCA
Source organism: Cupriavidus sp. SIMBA_020 (assembly GCF_046535395.1). Taxonomy (NCBI): domain Bacteria; kingdom Pseudomonadati; phylum Pseudomonadota; class Betaproteobacteria; order Burkholderiales; family Burkholderiaceae; genus Cupriavidus; species Cupriavidus sp. SIMBA_020. The sequence continues at coordinate 217,096 of NZ_JAWRWU010000008.1, forward strand.
GCACCTCCACGTCCTTCGGGTCGTGCGAGATGACGACCATCGGCACGTCCAGGCTCTCCTGCAGCGCGCGCAGCTCGGCGCGCATGCGCGTGCGTAGCGCGGGGTCCAGGGCCGAGAACGGCTCGTCCAGCAGCACGATGTCCGGCTGCGCCACCAGCGCGCGCGCCAGCGCCACGCGCTGCTTCTGTCCCCCCGAAATCTGGATCGGATACTGGTTGACGATCTCGCGCAGCCCGAATGCATCGACCCAGCGCGCGGCCTCGGGCGGCAGCGCGCGGCGCGCCGGGTTGCGCCAGCCCTTGCTGAGGCCGAACGCAATGTTCTGGGCCACGGTCAGGTGCGGAAACAGCGCGTAGTCCTGGAACAGGTAGGCCACGCGGCGCTCCTGCGGGCGCACATCCACGCCGGTCTCGCTGTCGAACAGGATGCGGCCGTTCAGGACGATGCGGCCGCTGTCGGGCGCCAGCAGCCCGGCAATCGCGCGCAGCGTCAGGCTCTTGCCGGCGCCGGACGGGCCGAACATGGCGATGCGCCGGCTGTCGGAATCGAAGTCGATGTCGAGCGCGAACTGGCGGTCGGCCGTGACAATGCGCTTGCGGATGGTGACGTGCATGCTCATGGCGATCTCACCGTCAGCGCGTGGCCGGGCCGCGCCGGAAACGGCGCCGCTCGTAACTGTCGCCAATGCCGCGCGCGGCCGGCGGCACGAGCCGGCCGGCAATCACCAGCAGCAGCACGCAGGTGACCGACGTCACCAGCACCAGCAGGTTGGCGGTGTTGTCGTCGCCGGCCTGCACCGCCTCGTAGATGGCCACGGACAGCGTCTGGGTGCGGCCCGGCAGGTTGCCGGCGATCATCAGCGTGGCGCCGAACTCGCCCAGCGCGCGCGCGAAGGCCAGCAGCACACCGGCCACGATGCCGCGCAATGCCAGCGGCAGCGTGACACGGAAGAAGATCCCGGTCTCGGACACGCCCAGCACCCGCGCGGCGTTCTCAAGCTGGTGATCCACCCCCTCGAAAGCAGCCCGCGCGGACTTCAGCACCAGCGGGAACGCCACCACCGTGGAGGCCAGCACCGCGCCCTGCCACGTGAAGACCAGCGTGATGCCGATGGATTCGAGCCAGGCGCCGAACACGCCGCGCCGGCCCACCAGCACCAGCAGGTAATAGCCGAGCACGGTGGGCGGCAGCACCAGCGGCAGGGTCAGGATCGCGTCGACGATATCCCGCGCCGACGAGCGCCAGCGCGCGATGCCATACGCCGCCGCCACGCCCAGCACGGCGTTGAGCAGCGTGGCCCAGCCCGCTACCTTCAGCGAGAGCAGCAGCGGAGTCCAGATGCCGTCCATGTCGATGTGGGATGTGGGATGTGGGATGTGGGGCAGGGGGCTTACGGCTTCTGGAAGCCGTACTTCGCCAGCACGGCCTGGCCATCCGGCGACAGCACGTACTGCACGAAGCTGGCGGCCTGCGTCGGCTGCCGGGTCTGCGCGGTGATGGCGATGGGGTAGGTCACCGGCGTGCGGTTCGGCACGCGTACGGCCACTTTCACCTTGTCCGGCATGATGGCGGCGTCCGTGGCGAACACGAAGCCGGCATCCACCTCGCCGCGCGCCACGTAGTCCAGGCTCTGGCGCACGTTCTGCGCCGGCACGCCCTTGGCGGAGACGGCTTCCCAGAGGTTTTCGGCCTCCAGCGCGCCCTTGGTGTAGCGGCCTACCGGCACCGACGACGGATTGCCATAGGCCACGCGCTTCACGTCCGCACGGGTCAGGTCGCGCAGTGCGCCAATGCCGAGCTTGCTGTCGGCCGGCACGATCAGCACCACCTGGTTGGCGGCGAAATCCTTGCGCGAGGCCGGCTGGATCACCTTCTCGGCCTCGGCGCGGTTCATCGCGTCCTGGTCGGCGGAGGCAAACACGTCCGCCGGCGCGCCGCGCACGATCTGCTGCATCAGCACGTCCGAGGCGCCGAAGTTCAGGACGACCTTGGTGTCCGGGTGCCCCTTCTCGTACTGCTCGGCCAGCGTCTTGAACGCGTTGGTCAGGCTGGCGGCGGCCGACACCACGAGGTCGGCGGCAAATGCGGAAGGCGCGCCAAAGGTCAGGGCTGCGGCAAAGACGGTGCGGCGGAGGAAGGGTGTCATAAGAGGTGGACAGGTCGCCTGGACGGCACAGGCGCAATATAAGTTGCTATATAGCGCTACGTCAATCCGCCGGTCGTATAGCCAACTTCATCCGGATCGAATAGTCCAGTCGGGCTATATGTGTCGTAAAAAACACATTTCGATGCAGCCGGTGGCTGTCACAGCGTTGACGCCTTGGCTCACCAAAATTCCCAGCGCAGCAGCAAACAACAAAAAACAACGCGAAAAGGGAATCCGAGACCATGTCACACCGCATCTCCCCTCTGCAGTCCGCTACCCTCGCGGCGCTCCTGGCCGGCACGGTGGCCTTGGTGGCCGCGTGCGGCGCCGATGACGATACCCCGGCCTCCGGCGGCGGCAATGGCGGCAATGGCGGCACCCCGGCGGCCACGGTGCCGGCCGGCACCAAGGCCACGCTGGCGCTGCTGGAAACCACCGACCTCCACACCAACGTCCGCAGCTACGACTACTTCAAGCTGGCCGATGACCCATCGCTCGGCTTCGAGCGCGTGGCCACGCTGATCAAGGCGGCCCGCCAGGAATTCCCGAACAGCCTGCTGCTGGACAACGGCGACACCATCCAGGGCACCGCGCTGTCCGACTACCAGGCGCTGGTGAAGCCCGTGGCCTGCAGCGAGACGCTGGCGATGTACAAGGTGATGAACGACGCCGGCTACGACGGCGGCGGCATCGGCAACCACGAGTTCAACTACGGCCTGCCGTACCTGAGCCAGGTCACGGGCAGCCGCTTCAATGTCGATGGCCTGCCCGAGCCGGGCACGCAGACGGTCTGCGCCGGGCCGAAGTTTCCGCAGGTGCTGGCCAACGTCTACAGCGTGAAGACCCGCGCGCCGCTGTTCCAGCCCTACGCGATCCTGACCAAGACGGTCACCGCCACGGGCCCGGACGGCAAGCCGGTCACCGCGCCGCTCAAGGTCGGCATCATCGGCTTCGCGCCGCCGGCCATCCTCGCCTGGGACAAGCGCTGGCTCGACGGCAAGGTCTATACCGAAGGCGCGGTGGAAACCGCCCAGAAGTACATCCCCGAGATGCGCGCCAAGGGCGCAGACCTGATCGTGGTGATCTCCCACGGCGGGCTGGACAACTCGACCTACTCGCCGGACATGGAAAACGGCAGCTACCACCTGTCAAAGGTGGCGGGCGTGGACGCCATGCTGATCGGCCACTCGCACCAGATCTTCCCGGACGCCGCCAGCACCGTGCCGCAGTTCAACCTGCCCGGCGTGGACAAGGTCAAGGGGACGGTCAACGGCGTGCCGACCGTGATGGCCAACTACTGGGGCAAGCACCTGGGCGTGATCCACCTCGCGCTGGCCTATGACGGCAGCAAGTGGTCGGTGGACCGCGCCGGCACCACGGTCCAGGCGCGCTCGATCCAGAACGCCGACAAGACCTATGTGGCGGCGGACGCCACCGTGGCCGCCGCCATCGACACCGAGCACCAGGCCACCATCCAGTACGTGAAGACGCCGATCGGCGCCACGAACTACCGCATGTCGAGCTACTTTGCCGATGTGGGCGACCCCGGCGCGATCCAGATCGTCAACATGGCCCAGGCGCAGTACGTGAAGGACTACCTCACCGCCAACCTGCCCGCGCTGGCCAGCCTGCCGGTGCTGTCGGTATCCGCGCCGTTCAAGAGCGGCTTCGGCGGCGGCAGCGACTACACCGACGTCTCGGCCGGCAATCTGGCGATCAACAACGCGGCCGACCTGTACCTGTATCCGAACACGGTCTACGCGGTGAAGGTGAATGGCGACGAGGTCAAGGCGTGGCTGGAGACGGCCGCCAGGCGCTTCAACCAGATCGACCCGGCGCTGGCCACGGACCAGCAGCTCATCAGCAGCTTCCCGGGCTACAACTTCGACATGTTCACCTCGGCGGACATGCAGTACGAGATCGACGTCACCCAGCCGGTGGGCAGCCGCATCAAGAACCTGACCTACCAGGGCGCGCCGGTCACGGCGGCCATGTCGTTCATCGTCGCGACGAACAACTACCGCGCCAGCGGCGGCGGCAACTTCCCGGGGCTGGACGGCACGAAGACCGTGTACGCCTCGCCGGACGCCAACCGCGACGTGCTGATCGCCTATATCAAGAACGCGGCGAATGTGACGCGTGCGGCGCACGGCGGCGCGCGTAGCTGGCGCTTCACGCCAGTGGCGACGGCCGGCAAGGTGGTGTTCAGCTCGGGTGTGGGCATGCTCCAGCAGGCGGTCGATGCGGGCCTGACCAACATCACGCTCGACAAAGCCGACGATGGCTCGAACAAGAACCTGTCGCAGTACAAAATCGACCTGAGCCTCTGATGACCGCCGCTACTGTCGCCGCCCCGTTTCCCCCGTCCGTCCGCCGCCGCCGGGCCCATCCGCTGTTCGCCGCCGCGCTGGTGGCGGTGACGGTGGCCGCAGCCGGCGTGGGCGGTGCCGCCGCGTGGCGCCACCATGCCGAAGCGCGTCAGGCCGAGCTGGCCCAATGGCAGCGGATGGCCAGCACGGCGGCTGATGCCGACGCGCTGTCGCGGCTGGCGCGGGCGGCGGATGCCGGCGAGACCGCTGCCCGCGCCGCGCTGGGCGAGACGCTGCTGGCCCGGCCCGACGCGCTCTCGCGCGCCGATGGCGAGCGCTGGCTGCGCCTGGCCGCCGATAGCGGCAGCGTGCGCGCCCACTTCGTGCTCGGCAAGGCGTCGATGCTGGGGCAACTGCTGGGGCAACTGTCGGTGCGCCAGCCGGACCTCCCGCGCGCCTGGACCCACCTCGAAGCCGCCGCCCGCGCCGGCGATGCAGGCGCCGCCTACTACCTGGGCCTGCTGTGCCGGGGCGGCTACGGCCGCGCGCCGGACGCCCCGGCAGCCGTGCGCTGGCTCACCGTGGCAGCCGAGGGCGGCGTGGCGCAGGCTATGTTCCTGCTGGCCAACGCCTACCGCGAAGGGGAGGGCGTGCCGCGCGACGACGCCCGCGCCGTCGACTGGTACGAAGCCGCCGCCGGGCGCGAGCATCCGGCGGCGCTCCAGGCCCTGGCCATGGCCTACCTCAACGGCGAACTGGGCCTCGCGCGCGACGACAAGGCGTACCGCCAGCACATGGCCGAGGCGGCGCACGCGCTGCGGCACCCGGCGCTGACCCCCTGAGGTGGCTGGCATCCGGTAAGCTGGCATCCCACGACGGATGCCCACACCTCACGCCCCATGAAATCGATCTATCTCGCCGGATTCGACGTTTTCCGCAAGGACGCGCTCGCCCACGGTGCGCATCTCAAGGCGCTGTGCGCCCAGCACGGCTACGAAGGGCTGTATCCGCTCGACAAAGCCGCGCCGGCCGGCCTCTCGGGCCCCGACACCGCGCAGTGGATCTACGAGGCCAATCTCGCGCTGATCCGGCGCGCGGACCTCGTCATGGCCAATCTCGACGATTTTCGCGGCCCGGGCGAGCCGGACAGTGGCACGGCGTTCGAAGTGGGTTTCGCGGTGGCGCTCCAGAAGCCGGTGTGGGCCTATTCGGCCGATGCCGGCACGCTGCTGGACCGCGTGCGCGTGGGCACCGATGCCGATGGCGACGCGCTCGATGCGCGCGGCTACGTGGTGGAGGACTTCGGCCTGCCCAGGAACCTGATGCTGGCCTGCAGCGTGCGGCTGGTGGCTGGCGACGCCGAAGCCTGTCTGGCCGCGATGGCCGAGGCGGACCGGCGCCGCGCCGCGCGCCGGGCGCAGGCGCTGGAAGCCGGCGGCCCGGAAGACTGACTCCCGGAAGACTGACTAATAGATAAGAATCAGGGCCGCAGAGACTGCACGCCGGCGGCGATGTCGGCGGCGGTGGTCGCCACGATCTGGCGGTAGGCGCTGACCATGCCGTCCACCTGTCCCGGCGCGGGCAGCTCGGTCTGCGTGCGGCCGCTCAGGACCTTGCCGTCGGGCAGCTTGCGCACGGTCCAGGCGATGGTCGCGGCGGCGCGCTGGCCGAGATCGCCATCGAGCCGTACTACCTCCGTGGTCACGCGGTACACCGGCGTTACTTCCGACAGGCCCTGCTGGTAGGTATCCACAGCGCCGAGCCGCGCCTGCAACTGCTGCGACAGCGCGTCGCGCAGCTCGTCCGGCAGCGGCGACGACCAGCGCGACAGGTCAAGCAGCTTCAGCCCGCCCGCGCTGCCGTCTGCCACCACCAGCTGGGCCCGGTTCAGCCGCTCGGGCACCCGTACCGGGGCCACTTCGATCCAGAGCGGGGTAGTCGCCGGTGTCACTGCCGGCGCCGTGGCCTCGCCGCTCGCCAACGTGTAGTAGCGCGGCTCGGGCGAGGCGCAGCCGGCCAGCACTGCCAGCACCGCCAGCGTCGCCAGCACGGCAGCCGCCATCCTTGTCTTCTCAGCAGATCGCTTCATCATGGTTTCTCCGCCTTGCCGCGCAGCAGCGCCTCGGGGTGGCGTTCCAGGTAGTCAGTCAGCGCGCGCAGGGACACAGCCGTGCGCGTCAGTTCCTGCAGCATGCGCCGCGTGTCCTGCTGCAGCGGCGCGTCTGACGCCAGCGTGCCGTTGGCCGCCGTCAGCGTGCGGCGCGCGTCCTGCAGCGCGGCCAGCACCTGCGGGGCCACGTCGCCGTTGAGCTGGGCCACGAGCTTGTCGGCGGAGGCCATCATCGCGTTCATCGACGCCATGGCCGTGCGCAGGTCCTGTCCGATCTGGTCGAACGGCACCTTGTCGATCCGGTTGACGATATCGCCCAGCTTGGCCTGCAGCGCGTCGAAGGTGCCCGGTGTGGTCGGCAGTTCCGGCATCGCCGCATTGAGGTCGATGTCGGTCGGCGGCGGCGCCTTCGGGAAGAAGTCGAGCGCCACGTAGAGCTGGCCGGTCAGCAGGTTGCCGGTGCGCAGTTGCGCGCGCATGCCGCGCTTGACCAGCCCCTGCACGATGGCGCGCTTGCGCTCCTCGTCGGCCACGTCGCGCTCGCGGAAGCCCATGCGCGACGGATAGAACTCCACCACCACCGGCATGCGGAACGCCTTCTTGTCGCGCACGTACTCGATGCCGATGGAGCGCACCGTGCCCACCACCACGCCGCGGAAGTCCACCGGCGCGCCGGGGGTCAGCCCGCGCACGGACTGGTCGAAGTTGAGCACGGCCAGCGCGGGCGCCAGTTCGTCGGGCTCCTTCATGGCCTCGGCCTGGTCGCCGGCGAGCAGGTATTGCGTGTTCTCGGCGGCGGCGGTGCGGGCCGAGGAGTTGTCCGGCGACTGGAACGCCACGCCGCCCAGCAGCACCGTCACCAGCGACTGCGTGGAGAGCTTGAGCCCGCCCGCATCGAGTTTCAGGTCCACGCCGCTGGCGTGCCAGAAGCGCGTGTCGGCGGTGACCAGCGTGTCGTACGGCTTGTTGACGAACACCCGCAGCGTGATGTCGCGCCCGTTTGGCTCGAGCTGATAGGCCACCACCTGGCCCACCTGCACGCGGCGGTAGTAGACCGGCGAGCCGATATCGAGCGAGCCCAGGTCCTGCGCGCGCAGCACGAACTGCCGCCCGGAGGCATCGGTGGTGACCACGGGCGGCACCTCCAGCCCGGTGAAGCTGCGCGTGCTGGCCTGCGACTTGCCGGCATCCACGCCGATATAGGCGCCGGACAGCAGCGTCTCCAGCCCGGACACCCCGCTGATGGCAAAGCGCGGCCGCACCACCCAGAAGCGCGTGTCGGCCACGGCGAAGTTCTCGGCATCCTTGGTCAGCTCGATAATGGCCACCACATGCGAGCGGTCCGGCGCCAGCCGCACGGACTTCACCAGCCCGATGTCGACGTCCTTGTAGCGCACGGCGGTCTTGCCCGGCGTCAGGCCCTCGGCGGTGCGGAAGGTCACCGTGATGTCTGGGCCGCGTGAGGCCAGCGTGTTGATCAGCAGCGAAATGCCCACCACGGCGGCGACGATCGGGATCAGCCAGACCAGCGAGGGCAGCCAGCGCGCGGGCTTGCGCCGCGCGGGCTGGGGCAGGCCGCCGGGGGGCGGCGGGGGCGGAAGGGGTGGAGCGGCGTTGTCAGTGTCGGGCATCGTTGGATTCCGGCAATTCGAGTGAGTCCCACAGCAGGCGCGGATCGAAGCTCAGCGACGCCATCATGGTCAGGACGACCACGGCGCCGAAGGCCATCGCGCCGCCGCCGGGGATGATCGTGGCGAGCGCGCCGGCGCGCACCAGCGAGGCGAGCAGCGCCACCACGAAGATATCGAGCATCGACCAGCGGCCGATGATTTCCACCAGCCAGTACAGCCGGGTCTGCTGGCGGATGCGCCACGACGTGCGCAGGTGCACCGAGACCAGCAGCAGCGTCAGGATCATCATCTTCAGCAGCGGCACGACGATGCTGGCGATCAGTACCACGCCGGCCAGCAGGTGCGAGCCGGACACCCAGAGGTAGATCACGCCCGAGAGGATCGTGTCGCGCTGGGTGCCGAGGATCGACTGCGTGACCATCACCGGCAGCAGGTTGGCGGGAATATAGAGAATATAGGCGGCCAGCAGAAACGCCCAGGTGCGCGCCAGGCTGGCCGGCTTGCGATGGTGCAGCGTGGCGCCGCAGCGCGGGCAGGGCTCGCCTTCCAGCGTGCGCGGGCTGACCAGGTCGCAGGCGTGGCAGGACACCAGCCCGCGCGAGGCGGCCGTGGGCACCTGGGCCAGCGGCGTGCGCTCGTCGTCATCGGTCAGTTCGGCCACCACGTCGGCGGCCATGCGGCGCGAGCGCGCCAGCCGCTCGCGCGCGGCGGCGGTGCGCGAGGCGTGGGTGGGGCGCGGGGGCTGGGGGGGCGCGGCGGGGCTCATGGGCGATGGGCCTCGTCACGGGGCGGCACCTCGTCCGCGCCGGGCGGCTCGAGGTAGTGCCACAGGTCGCGCGGATCGAACGACAGCATTGCCGCCAGCACCACCACCAGCGCGCCGAACGACCACAGCGCCACGCCCGGCAGCACCTGCGCCATGGTGGAGAGCTTCACCAGCGTGACCAGCACGCCGATCATGAACACCTCGATCATGCCCCAGGGCCGGGTCTGGCGGATGCCGCGCACGATGCGGTCGAACCCGGGCGGCATCTGCCGGCGCGCCATCGGCACCAGCAGGTAGCCCATCATCAGCATCTCGGAGAGCGGGAACAGGATGGTGGTGGCGAAGACGAGCAGCGCCACCGGCGCCATCTGGTCCGCGAACAGCGCCTGCACGGCGCCGATCAGCGTGGTCTGGGTGCGCACGCCCTTGAGGTCCATCTCCACGATGGGGAAGGCGTTGGAGATCAGGAACAGGATCAGCGCCGTCACCACCAGCGGCAGCAGGCGGCGGTAGGCGCGCGAGCTTTCGCGGTAGAGCGGGCCGCCGCAGCGCAGGCAGGCGGCGCGCTCGCCGGGGGCCAGCGCGGTGCGTTCGTAGAGCGCGTCGCAGTATTCGCAGGCCACCAGCCGGTGCAGGTCCGGGTGCAGGTCCGCAGGCAGGTCCTGCGGGGTCTCGGAAGGGGCGTGCGGCGCCGGCGTCATGCGTCCGGGGTGAGCGTCTTGGGCGGCGCAGTCGTGACGGCGGGCACAGGCGGCCCTTCGTGCGTGCCGATGGTCCAGTCACGCAGCAGCGCGTAGGCCACGGCCAGCACGGTCGGGCCGATGAACACGCCGAGGAAGCCGAAGGCCAGCGCCCCGCCCAGCACGCCCATCATGATCCAGATCAGCGGCAGGCCGGTGCCCTTGCTGATCAGCAGCGGCTTGACCACGTTGTCCGCCATGCCGACCACGGCGCCGCCCCATATCACCATGAAGACCGCCCAGCCGGTGTGGCCCGAATGGTAGAGCCACAGCGCGGCCGGAATCCAGATCAGCGGCGGGCCCATCGGCACCACGGAAAGGAAGAAGGTGATGAAGCCGAGGATGGCGGCGCCGGGCACGCCGGCAATCCAGAAGCCGATGGCGGCCAGCACGGCCTGGATGAAGGCGGTGCCGAGCACCCCGTAGACCACGCCCTTGACCGTGCTGCCGGCCAGCGCCAGCAGGTGGTCGGCACGCTCGCCTGCCACGCGGCGCATGCCGCCGCGCAGCCACTCCACGGCCAGTTCGCCGCCGGTATAGAAGAAGAATGCCAGGACGATGGAGAGCGCCAGCTGGCCCAGCCCGGCGCCAATCGACAAGCCCGCGCCCAGCAGCACATGGCCGACCGGCGCGATCAGCTTGCGCAGGTTGGCCACCATCTCGGAGTCGGCCGTGATGACCTGGTTCCACGCACTGGAGAGCTGGCTGCCGACGAACGGCAGGCTGCTGAGCCATTCGGGCAGTTGCGGAATGCCATGCTCGGTATAGCGCTGGAACAGCGCCTGCAGTTCGTCCAGATGGGCGGAGAAGCTGGCGCCGGCATAGACGAACGGGCCGAGCACAATGACCGTGGAAATCAGCACGCAGATCAGGGCGGCGATGCTGCGCCGGTTGCCCAGCCAGCGCGTGAGCACGGTATAGGGGTACCAGGAGGCGTACGCGAGGATCGCGCCCCACAGCAGCGCAGTGGCAAACGGGGCCAGCACCAGCAGCGAGCCGCCGATCAGCACGATCAGTGCAAAGACGGCGGCGAGCTTTTCAATCAATTGTCCGGAACTCATCGGGCAGATCTCCAGGGGCGCCGTGTGACGGAAACGCCGTAAGCATAGCGGAAATCGATGACAGCGCCGCCGGGGGCGCTGGCCTGGATGAGTGTAATCGGGCGTCAGCGCGCCATCATGGTTGCCTTATGGCTCCGTGACCCCCCGGCGCAGCAGGGCCGCCACGAGGTCCGTCTGCGTGACCATGCCGACCACGCAGCGGTTGTCGTCGATCACGGGCACGTGATGCAGCCCGCCGTCCGAGAACGCCCGGCCCAGCTCCACGATGGGCTGGTCGGGGCGCGCGGTGACCACCGCGCGGGTCATCAGGTCGCGCACGGTGCCGTTCACGCGGCGCGAGTGCATGCGCTGGGCGCGGAAGAAGTCGGTCTGGGTGAGGATGCCGAGCAGGCGGCGCCGGCCGTCCACCACGGGCAGCGCCTTGATGTGATGGCGCGCCAGCAGCGCGGCGGCGTCCGCGGCGGCCTGGCCGGGGCGCACCGCCACCACGTCGCGCGACATGATGTCCCCGCACGACACATCGCCAAAGCGGCGCCGGTAGGCGCGCAGCTCCGCCTCCACGATGATCGCCTCGAGATCGTCTTCCTCGATGTCCAGGAACTCGCCGCGCGCGGCCAGCACGGCGTCCAGGTCGGCGCGCGTCACGCCCACGCGCTGGCTTGGCGGCACGTCGCGGGTGTGGTGCTGCGTGGCGGCCTCGGGCGGCCGGTGCGGATAGCGCCGCCGGGCGAAGTTATTGAAGGCGAGCGCGGTCAGCAGCAGCAGCATCGAATTGATGGCCACCGGCATCACCACGAAGCCGAAGCCCAGCGCCTGCACGGCTGGGCCGCCCAGTACCGCTGTGACGGCTACGGCACCGCTGGGCGGGTGTACGCAGCGCAGCGGGAACATCAGGGCGACGGCGACCGCCACGGCCACGCCGGCCGCCAGCCCGGGGTCCGGAATCCAGCGCGCGCAGGCCACGCCTACGGTGGCGGCGACCAGATTGCCGCCGATGATCGACCACGGCTGGGCCAAAGGGCTGGACGGCACGGCGAACAGCAGCACGGCCGACGCGCCCATCGGCGCGATGAACCACGGGTTGAAGCCCTGCAGGAAGCGGCGGCAGATCCACTCGGTCAGGAACAGGCCGATTAGCGCGCCAAGGCAGCTTTTCAGGCGCTCGCCAAGGCTCGCGGCGATCGGCATCGGCACGAAAGTGCGCAGCCAGGCACGTGCCTCGGTAACAGGATGGGGATGGGAGGGTTGGGAAGAGTCGAATTCGGCGGGCATCGAAATCGGGGGGCGGGGGCGCTCAGGATGCGGGGGTCCGCAAATATATCATGGCGTGATATATTGCGCCGGCCTCCGGACTGCCCACCCCTGCCCCGAACCCGATTATGCCTCTCTCATCACATTCCGGCCCTGCCCCGTTCGAGAAGCGCGACTACGCCGCCAACGGCCGCCTGCCCATGCTGGCCGGCATCGCGCTGGCGATCGGCGCGGTCAGCACCGGCGCCGCCTTCGTGCTGGTGAACCTGATCCGCTTCTTCACCAACCTGTTCTTCTTCCAGACGATCTCCTTCGCGGAGCGCTCGCCGGCCAGCCACGCGCTGGGCGCCTGGGTGATCGTCGTGCCGGTCATCGGCGGGCTCATCGTCGGCCTGATGGCGCGCTACGGCAGCGACAAGATCCGGGGCCACGGCATCCCCGAGGCCATCGAGGCGGTGCTGTTCGGCAAGAGCCGCATGTCGCCGAAGGTGGCCGTGCTCAAGCCGCTGTCGTCCGGCATCGTGATTGGCAGCGGCGGGCCGTTCGGGGCCGAGGGGCCGATCATCATGACCGGCGGCTCCATCGCCTCGCTGCTGGCCCAGTACCTGCACCTGACCGCCGCCGAGCGCAAGACGCTGCTGGTGGCGGGCGCCTGCGCCGGCATGACGGCGATATTCGGCACGCCGGTGGCGGCCGTGCTGCTGGCCATCGAGCTGCTGTTGTTCGAGCTGCGCCCGCGCAGCCTGCTGCCGGTGGCGCTGGCCTGCGCCGTGGCCGGTTTCCTGCGGCCGCTCGTGTTCGAGGCTGGCCCGCTGTTCCCGCTCCAGACCGCGCCGGCCAGCACACTGGCGCTGGGCTCGTGCGTGCTGGCCGGGCTGCTGTGCGGCGTGCTTGGCGCCGGGCTGACGCTGGCGCTCTATCGCACCGAGGACGCGTTCGGCAAGCTGCGCCTGCACTGGATGTGGTGGCCGGCCATCGGCGGCCTGGTGGTGGGCATTGGCGGCTATTTCGAGCCGCGCGCGCTGGGCGTGGGCTACGACGTGATCGGCGACCTGCTCAACAACCGCCTCGCGCTGGAGGTGGCCGTGGCGCTGCTGGCCGTCAAGGCCGTGATCTGGATTGCCGCGCTGGGCTCGGGCACCTCGGGTGGGGTGCTGGCGCCCCTGCTGATGCTGGGCGCCGGCCTGGGCGTGGTGCTGGCGCCGGTGCTGCCGGGCGGCTCGCCGGCGCTCTGGGCGCTGGTCTGCATGGCTGGCGTGCTCGGCAGCGTGCTGGGCGCGCCGCTGACCGCCATCGTGTTCGCCTTCGGCCTCACGCATGACAGCGAGGCGCTGCTGCCGCTGCTGCTGACCACGGCGGTGGCCTACGGCTTCTCGGTGCTGACCATGAAGCGGTCGATCATGACCGAGAAGATCGCCCGGCGCGGGCTTCATATCTATCGGGAGTACGGCGTGGACCCGCTCGAACGCGCGCACGTGGACGAGCTGATGACGCGCGAGGTGGTGACCATCGACGCCGACCTGCCGGTGGCCGACGCGCTGCCGCGCTACTTTGGCGATCACACGGCCCAGCGCGCCGCCCATCGCGCCTACCCGGTGGTGCGCGCGGGCCGGCTGGTCGGCATGCTCAATCGCACGGCCATCGTCGCGGCCCATGCCGGGGACAATGCGGGGCTGCGTTGCGGGGATCTGGTGGCGGGGCAGGGCGATGCTCCTGCCGCCGTACTCTTGCCCGCACTGACCGGCCGCGCCGCCGCCGGCCGCATGGCAGAACTGAGCGTGGCGCGCCTGCCGGTGGTGGAGAGCCTGGCGACGATGCGCATCGTCGGCATCGTCTCGCTACGCGACCTGCTGGCGCCGAGCGGCCATGTGATGCACGAGGAAACCCGCCGCGAGCGGCTGCGCGGGGCGGTGCGCGCGGTGCGCGGCGTCGGTCAGAGCTTGTAGCTCGTCAGCAGGATGCTGGTCTCGGTGGCCGAGATCCCCTCGATCAGCCGGATCCGGTCCAGCGTGCGGTCGAACTGCTCCAGCGTATCCGCGCGCAGTTCGGCGATGATGTCCCAGCGGCCGTTAGTCGTATGCAGGGTCTGCACATTGGGCTCGCCGCGCAGGGCCTGCAGCACCTGCCGGGCGCGGTTGCCCTCCACGGCCACCGTCATCCAGGCCCGAATGCGGTGCGGCTCGGCCTCGGCCTTCAGCCGCACCGTGTAGCCGACGATCAGTCCTTCCTTCTCCAGTTTGTCGATCCGGTTCTGCACCGTGGCGCGCGAGACGCGCAGCGCCTTGGCCAGCGCCGTCACGGGCGTGCGGGCGTTGTCGCGCAACAGGCTCAACAGTTGCTGGTCGGTGGCGTCCATTGGGGGCTCCTCTGGCGATTTGTCGCCTTATGTTGGCGGATTGTCGAATCGTGCGCGCAATTTGTCCACTTTGCTGGCTATTTGTTGGCGTGGGCGGGCATCAGAATGCACCCACGGCAGCCACATCAGACAAAGGAGCCCCCGTGACCGACCGCCCGACCATCCTCCTCATCGCCCCCACGTTCTATGACGTGTCCTACAGCATCAATCCGTGGATGGACCCCGCGGCCTGGGCGCGCGACCCGCGCGGCATGCATCGCCAGGCCCGGGCGTCGTTCGACGCGCTCCACGCCGCGCTGACCGCCGCCGGGTTTGCGGTCGAGGTGGCCGAAGGGGCGCCGGGTCAGCCCGACATGGTGTTCCCGGCCAACGCGGCGGTCGTGCTCGACGGCAAGGCCGTGCTGGCACGCTTCCGCTACCCGCAGCGCCGGGGCGAGGAAGCGCCGTTCGCGGCCATCTTCGAGGCGCTGCGCGCGCGCGGCCTGCTCGACAGCGTGACCACGCTGCGCGAGGGCTGTTATCAGGAAGGGGCGGGCGACTGCATCTGGGACGCGCAGCGCGGCCATTTCTGGGCCGGTTTCGGCCCGCGCTCCTCCCGGGAGGCCGCCGATGCCATGGCCGCGCAGTTCGGCCAGGAGGTGGTGGCGCTGGAGTTGGCCACCGAGCAAAGCTATCACCTCGACGTCTGCTTCTGCCCGCTGGCCGGCGGCGAGGTGCTCTATTACCCGCCCGCGTTCTCAGCGGCGGCGCTGCGGCTGCTGCACGCGCGTGTGCCGGCGGCGCTGCGCATCGAGGCCACCGAGGAAGACCTGCGCCACTTCAGCGTCAACGCCGTGAATCTGGACGACCAGGTGGTGATGACCCGCACCACGGCGCATCTGCGCGGCGAACTGGGCCGGCGCGGCTACCGGCTGCACGAGGTGGACCTGTCGCCGTACATGCTCTCCGGCGGCGGGGCCTACTGCATGACGCTGCGCCTGGATCGCACCAGCACGCCCGCGCGCCGCGCCGTGGCCGCATGACCAGGAGACCGCCATGACGCCCAGAATGACAACCTTCCTCGACGCCGCCGATGCCGCCACGCTGGTGCGCCGCCTCGGCGTCGCCCGGGCCATCGGCGAGGTGGCCGAGCACGTCCGGCATGACTTCCTGCGCTGGCCTGCCTTCGAGAAATCGGCCCGGCTGGCCAGCCATTCGCCGGTAGGCGTGATCGAGCTGATGCCGGTCAGCGACGGCACCCAGTTCGCCTTCAAGTACGTCAACGGGCATCCCGGCAATGCACAGCAGGCACTGCCGACGGTGATGGCCTGCGGCATGCTGGCCGATGTGCGCACGGGTTTCCCGCTGCTGCTGGCCGACCTGACACTGGCCACGGCGCTGCGCACGGCTGCCACCTCGGCGCTGGCGGCGCGCGCCATGGCCCGGCCCGGCGCGCGCACGATGGCGCTGGTCGGCAATGGCGCGCAGGCCGAGTTCCAGTCTCTGGCCTTCCACGCGCTGCTTGGCGTGCGCGAGATCCGCGCCTACGACATCGACCCGGCCGCCACCGCGCGGCTGGTGCACAACCTCGCCGGCGTGGCGGGCCTGTCGATCGTGCCGGTGGGGTCGATCTCCGCCGCGCTGGCAGGGGCCGACATCGTGACCACGGTCACGGCCGACAAGACCCACGCCACCATCCTCACGCCGGACATGATCCGTCCCGGCATGCACCTGAACGCCGTGGGCGGCGATTGCCCGGGCAAGACCGAGCTGCACGCAGACATCCTGCACGCCGCGCGGATCGTGGTGGAGTACGCCCCGCAGTCGCGCATCGAGGGCGAGATCCAGCAATGGCCCGAGGCGCCGGTGCAGGAGTTGTGGGAAGTGCTGTCCGGCGCCGCACCAGGCCGGGTGTCGGCGGACGACGTGACGATCTTCGATTCGGTGGGATTCGCGCTGGAGGACTATGCCGTGCTGCGCTGGCTCCATGCCGCCGCGCGCGCGCATGGCGTGGGGCGGCCGATCGCGCTGGTGGCGCTGCCGCCAGACCCGCGCGACCTGTACGGCTGGATGATGGCTTCCTGCCAGGAAGCCGTGGCAGCGTGAGGGGTGCGTGAGGGGTGCGGGCGGGGGAGTGTACGGGGCTCTTACTTAATACCGGACGGGTCGATGGGCTCCCCGCTCCCGAAGGAGCAGGGGAGTCAGCCCGGGCGCTCAGGCGCCCACGCGCCCCATCATCAGCTGCGCGCGCAGGAAGCCCTTGATCTCTTCCAGCGACGGCGTCTTCAGGAACACCATGATGCCCCATTGCTGGAGCGCATCGGCCACGCCGTCATAGGCCTGGCGGTTGGTGATGACGGCGAAGATCACGCGTTGCCGGGCGAAGAAGTTCTGGAGCTTCTCGATGATCGCCGACTCGGCGTCGTTCAGCTCTTCCACGTAGTAGAGCACCACGCGCGGCCGGGCATCGACCGAGGTGATGACCGTGTCGACCACGTCCTCGAGCACCTGGCTCTTGAGCGGCAGCGACCACTTGCCCAGCTGGGCGCTGATGCGCTGCGCTTCCTGGTGGTTCGGGTGAAACACCACGAGGTCGAGGTCGTGCTCGGCGGCCATGTCGGGCGCGGCGCGGCTCGCCAGCAGGCGGTGGACAGTTTCCTTGTGAATGCGCCGATGGCCGCCGTTGGTCTTCCACGCGCCCAATTCGCCGCGTTCGACCATTTTCTGGACGGTGCCCAACGAGACGTTGAGAAGTTTTGCCGCAGTCCGCGTGCTGTAGTAGGGCTTTTCAGCCAGTTCCGGATCCAGTTTCATCCAATCACCCGTAGTGTCGATCGGCAGCACGGCGCCAGTTGCTCGCCGCGTGGCACCCTCGGACGCGCCACGCCGTTTTGATCCGGGCTGCCGGATTTACTGACCCTGACATTTGCGACCCGCTCCCCGGCCGGTCTTTGTTGCTTTTTCCCTCGCCCGGGCTCAGGTGCCCGTGCACGGTGTAGGAACCTGGCAGTCTGTGCCGCCTGTTGGCGTTCCGCCATGCCAATAGTATGGCTTCAACGCGCTGTGCCGCCACGGGGAAACCCGCGATTGGCATCACACTTTTGTTGTTTAACGTACATCGGGCAGCTTCGGTGGACGGCACAACGCTGTCGGTTCGCATTCACGCCGGCATTTCTGCCCGCGTGCCGGTCCTAGCGCACCTCTGAAGTGACAGGTGCCAGGCGCCGCAGTTCCCCCGTTTGGTACATTCGATACATTGCCGTCGATGGCGTTACTTTTCAGTTCAATCCGTACTTCCTTACCTTGTCGAACAGCGTGGTCTTGGCCACGCCCAGCGCCTCGCTGGCGCGGGTCAGATTGCCGTCGTGGCGGCGCAGCGCATCGGCAATCAGCGCGCGCTCGAACTGCTCCACGGCCTGGGGCAGCGGCAGTGCGTGCGGCGCGGCGCCACCCTGGGCCGGGTCGCAGCCCAGGCCCAGCACATGGCGTTCAGCCAGGTTGCGCAGCTCGCGCACATTGCCGGGCCAGGGATAGGCCACCAGCCGCGCCAGTTCGGCCGCCGTGGCCGGCACGGCCTCGCGCTCGAAGCGCAGCGCTGCCTGGGCGACGAAATGCTCGAACAGCTGCGGCACGTCCTCGCGCCGCTCGCGCAGCGGCGGCAGCGCCAGCGTCACCACGTTCAGCCGGTAGTACAGGTCGGCGCGGAACTGGCCGGCGTCGGCCAGTGCGCGCAGGTCCGCCTTGGTCGCCGCCACCACGCGTGCGTTCACCGGCACCGGCAGGTTGGAGCCCAGCCGCTCCACCACGCGCTCCTGCAGCACGCGCAGCAGCTTGATCTGCATCGGCATGGGCATGCTCTCGATCTCGTCGAGGAACAGCGTGCCGCCCTCCGCATGCTCGATCTTGCCGATGCGGCGCCGCGCGGCGCCCGTGAACGAGCCGGCCTCGTGACCGAAGATTTCCGATTCGAACAGCTGTTCGGGCAGGCCACCGCAGTTGATCGGCACGAAATGGCGCGCGCGCCGGCCGCTGGCTTCGTGCAGGCAGCGCGCCACCAGTTCCTTGCCGGTGCCGGTCTCGCCGTGGATCAGCACGTTGGCGGCGGTGTCGGCCAGGTCGGCAATCATCTGGCGCAGCCGGCCGATGGCCGGCGAGTCGCCGATCAGCCGGGCGGACAGCGCCTCGCGCCCGGCCAGCCGCGCACGCAGTTCGGCCACTTCCAGCGCCAGCCGGCGCTTGTCGAGAGCGCGGCGGCACGTGGCTACCAGCCGCTCGGGCGAGAACGGCTTCTCGAGGAAGTCGTACGCGCCTTGTTTCATGGCTTGCACGGCCAGCGACACATCGCCGTGGCCGGTGATCATGATGACCGGCAGCGCGGCGTCGCGGGCCATCAGCTCGCGCAGCAGCGCCATGCCGTCGGCGCCGGGCAGGTGGATGTCGCTGACGACGATGCCGGCGTAGCCGGCCTGCACCTCGCGCAGCGCGGCCTCGGCGCTGGGCACGGCGCGCGTGGCCATGCCCTCGAGCCGCAGCGCCTGCTCGCAGCCCAGCCGCACGTCCGGGTCGTCCTCGACGATCATCACGGTCATGGCGGTCATGGCGGTCATGCCAGCCGTCATGGCGTCCGGCTGCTGCACCTCAGCCGACATGGCGCGCCTCCGGCCCGGCCTCTGGCAGGGCGAGCGTAAAGCAGGCGCCGCCCTCGGGATGGTTGATCGCGGTCAGCGTGCCGCCGTTCTCGTTCAGGATGCCGGCGGACAGCGTCAGGCCGAGGCCCAGCCCCTCGCCAGCCGGCTTGGTCGTGAAGAACGGCTCGAACAGCCGCGCGAAGGCCGCCTCGGACAGCCCCGGGCCGCTGTCGCGCACGGTCAGGTGCACCAGCCCGCCGCTCTGGTAGGCGTGCAGCGAGAGGCGGGGCGCCCCGCGGCCGGCCATCGCGGCCATGGCATCGAGCGCATTGCCGACGAGGTTGACAAGCACCTGCTCAAGCCGGTTCGGGTCGCAGGCCACCATCAGGTGGGGGTCGATGTCGCGCTCGATGGCCGGTGCCACCGCCGCGATGCGCGTCTCCAGCAGGAACAGCGCGTTGTCCACCGCCTCGGCCAGCCGGGCCGTGCCGCGCTGGCCCACCGAGGGGTTGCGCGCGAAAGACTTCAGCGCGCCCGTGATGCGCCCCATGCGGTCCACCAGCCCAATGATCTTGCCGAGGTTTTCCTGCGCCGTGGCGTGGTCGCCGCGTTCGAGGAACTTGCTGGTGTTGCCCGAGAGCGTGCGCAGCGCCGCGAGCGGCTGGTTCAGTTCATGGGCGATGCCGGCCGACATCTGGCCCACCGCGGCGAGCTTGCCGGCCTGCATCAGCCCATCCTGCGCCTGGCGCAGGAAGGTCTCGGTGCGGGTGCGTTCGGCCACTTCGGCATGCAGTTGCTGGTTGGCGGCGGAGAGGTCGGCGGTGCGCTCGGCCACCTTGCGTTCGAGTTCGCTGTTGGCCGCCTCCAGCGCCGCGCGCGCCGCCAGCCGCTCGCTGACAATGCGCCGCCGCACGTTCCAGGCCGCTCCGAGCAGCAGCACGAAGGCCGCCAGCACGCCGCTCAGCGCCGCGCTGTTGAGCGCGGCCACGCGGGCCTGCGAGATATTGGTCAGCAGCGTCAGGTTCCAGTCGGTGCCGGGCAGGGCCAGGTGCTGGGCCAGCATCGGCGGGCCCTGGCGCAGCCGCACCAGCGCGTCGCCGCCTTCGCTCGGGCCGGGGCCGAGTTCGCGCACCGTGGTCAGCGCCAGCGGGGGCAGCGGGGCGCGGTTGTACTGGAGCGAGCGGTCCAGCTTCTCGCGCTGGGCCGGTGCCAGCGGGCGCAGCGCGGCCAGCTTCCAGGACGGGTCCGAGGCCAGGATCACCACGCCGTTCTCGTCGGTCAGCAGCATCTGGCTGTCATTGCCCTGCCAGCGGTTCTCGAGCGGCTCCAGGCCGATCTTGACCACCGCCACGCCCGCCGGCTTGTCGCGGTCGCCCAGCGGCGCGGAGAGGTAGTAGCCAGACTCGCTGCGCGTGGTGCCCACGCCGTAGAAGCGGCCCAGCTGGCCTTCGATGGCGCTGCGGAAGTAGGGGCGGAAGCTCAGGTCTTCGCCGAGGTAGCTGTCCGGACGCTGGAAATTGCTGGTGGCGAGGACCTTGCCGCGCGCATCGAGGATATAGACCACGCGGGTGCCGGCCCGGCCGTTCAGCGCGGCGAGGTAGGCGTTGGCGGCGGCCACGCGCTCGGGGTTGCCCGGCTGGCGCAGCAATCCCTCGACGCGGGCATCGAGCGAGAGCAGGCTCGGCACGTAGTCGAAGCGGGCCAGTTCGCTCTCCAGCGTCTGGGCGTACAGGCGCATCTGCACCTGGCCGCGCTCGGCCTGGCGGTCCAGCGCGGTGTCATAGGTCAGGCGATAGCCGAGCCAGCCCGCGGCCGTCACCAGCGCGGCCAGGGCCAGCAGGGCGACGATCGGCGCGGCGCGGCGCCAGGGCGAGATGCCGCCGCCCCCGCCAGGAGCGAGGCCGGTATCGGCGGAAGACAGGGGGCCGGTCATGAGGAATTCTGTGAGGCGGATGCACAGCCGCCAGGTGACGCCGACACCGCATTCCGCGTGCGCGGATCGGGCCGGATCGGCGGCGAGGCCCACGTTTTACCACACCCCGCCCACCCCCCGCCCAAATGCCGGCCAAATCGGACAGGTCAGACGCCCCGGTAAACGCAAAAAGGCCCGGCCGCCTGATGGGCAACCGGGCCCTGGCACGCCTTGGCCGGCTTACTTGCTGGCCAGCGCCTGAGCGGGTGTCAGGCCGGTGTTGCTGTCCGCCGAGGTGTCGTCCTCGTCGGAAAGATCCGGCGCGCCGATCGCGCCTTCGCTTTTGGCGACGACGGTCGTGGCAATGGCATTGCCCAGCACATTGGTGACGGTACGGCCCATGTCCAGGATGTGATCGATCCCCAACACGAGCAGGATGCCGGCCTCCGGCAGGCCGAACATCGGCAGCACGGCGGCCACCACCACCAGCGAGGCACGCGGCACGCCGGCGATGCCCTTGCTGGTCACCAGCAGCACCAGCAGCATGGTGATCTGCTGCGTGAGCGAGAGCTGGATGCCGTACACCTGCGCCACGAACAGCGCGGCGAACGAGGTGTACATGATGGAGCCGTCCAGGTTGAACGAGTAGCCGAGCGGCAGCACGAAGCCGGTGATGCGCGGCTTCACGCCGAAGCGCGTGAGCTGCTCGATCACCTTCGGGTAGGCCGATTCGCTGCTGGCCGTGGCGAAGCCGATCATCAGCGGCGCGCGCAGCTGGCGGATCAGGCGGAAGATGTCGCGGCCCAGGAAGTAGTAGCCGCCGGCGATCAGCGCCACCCACAGCAGCGCCAGCGCCAGGTACAGGCTGCCCAGCAGCTTGGCGTAGATCGTCAGCACGCCCAGCCCCTGCGCCGTGATCACGGCGGACACCGCGCCGAACACGCCGATGGGCGCGAACGCCATCACGTAGTTGGTCACCTTCAGCATCACGTGGCCGAGGCCGTCCACACCTTGCAGCACCGGCTTGCCGATGCCGTCCTTGAGGGTGCCGAGCGCGAAGCCAAAGAACAGCGAGAACACCACGATCTGCAGGATCTCGTTGGTGGCCATGGCCTCCACGAAGCTCTTGGGGAACATGTGCGCGATGAACTCGCGCAGGTTCAGCGCCCCGGTCTTCAGGTTCGAGGCGGCGTCCGCGGCCGGCAGCGGCAGGTTCATGCCGTGGCCCGGCGCCAGCAGGTTGGCCATCACCAGGCCCAGCAGCAGCGAGGTGATCGAGGCGCCCAGGAACCACGCCATCGCCTTCAGGCCGATGCGGCCGACCGCCTTGCCGTCGCCCATGCCGGCGATGCCGGAGACCAGCGTGGCGAACACCAGCGGGCCGATGATCATCTTGATCATCCGCATGAAGATGTCGGTGAGGATGGAGAAGTGATCCGCGATCGATTTCGCGGTGGCGGCGTCGGGCGCCAGGTGGTGGGCAGCGGTGCCGGCCAGAACGCCGAGCAGCATCGCGATGAAGATCAGTGTGGGCAGTCGCTTCATTGTCATCGTCAGTACATCCTCCTTGGGGTCGGGCACGTAGGCATCGCGCCCTGACAGCGGCGCCTAGGCGTGCACGAGGCGTGCCAGCGCGGCGGCCCCCGAGGGAGGGTGTAAGTCGATGAATAAAAAGGGAATTTCGATGTGATGGCGGCGCGGCGTTCGGAAATCCGGACAACCGGGCGGGAAGCCCATTCGGAAATCCGAACGGCGCGGCGGGCCGGTGTGATGCCGGCACCCCAAGGGTGTCAGGCCGTGTCCGCCTCGCGCTCCCACGCCTCGAGCAGTTGCTCCACCGGCACCGGCCGGCCGATCACATAGCCCTGCGCGTAGTCCACGCCAATCGCGCGCAGCGTGCCCAGCGTTTCCTCGTCCTCCACGGACTCGGCCACGGTCTGCACGCCCAGCCGGTGGCCGATGTCGTTGATCGAGCTGACGATCTCCCGGTCCACCACGCTGCCGGTGAGGTTGCGGATGAAGCTGCCGTCGATCTTGAGGTAGTCCACCGGGAACTGCTTCAGATAGGAAAACGACGAAAGGCCGGCGCCGAAGTCGTCCAGCGCCACGGTGCAGCCGGTGCTGCGCATCTCCGCCACCAGCCGGCTGGCGGCGGTCATGTTGTTGATCAGCGCGGTCTCTGTGATCTCCAGCCGGATGCGGCTGGCGGGCAGCACGGAGTCGCGCAGGGCGTCGTGCAGGAAGGGCAGCAGGAAAGGCTCGCCCAGCGAGTTGGCCGACAGGTTGATCGACACCGACAGCCCCGGCACCGCCGCCAGCCGCCGCCCGTACTGGTGCAGCACGTTGCGGATCACCCAGCGGTCGATGTGGCCCATCAGGTCATAGCGCTCGGCCGCCGGAATGAAGGCGCCGGGCATGATCAGCGCGCCTTGCTCGTCGACCATGCGGACCAGGATCTCGACGTGCCGGCCCTGCTCGCCCTCGCGCAGGGAGCGGATCTCCTGGGCGTAGAGGCGGAAGCGGTTGGCGTCGAGGGCCGAATGGATGCCGGCGGCCACCTCCAGCTCACGGTGATGGCGGCGCGCGTCGCTTTCATCGCGCCGGTAGACCGAGACCCGGTTGCGGCCGGCAGCCTTGGCGGCGTAGCAGGCCACGTCGGCGCGGCTCATCAGCTCGCCCACCGGCGGGGCGTCGGCGTCGATGGCGGCGATGCCGATGCTGGCGCCCACATCGTAGACACGGCCTTCCCACGGGAAGCGGCGTTCGTGCACGGCGTCGATGACCTTCTGGCACACGTGCTCGGCGTGGTCCACCGAGCAGTCCTTGAGCAGCAGCGCGAATTCGTCGCCGCCCAGCCGGGCGAGCAGGTCGTCGGGGCGTACGTGGTGGCGGATCACATAGCCCAGTTCGCGCAGCAGCACGTCCCCGGCGCCGTGGCCGGCGGTGTCGTTGACGATCTTGAAGCGGTCCAGGTCGATAAAGCACAGCGCGGCGCGGTGGCCGTGCAGCCGGGCGGCCTCGCAGGACTCGCGCAGGCGCTTTTCGAACCAGGCGCGGTTGGGCAGGCCGGTCAGGGCGTCGTGGGTGGCCGAGTGGGCCAGTTCGCGCTGGAGCGCCCGGGAGGTGGTGATGTCCTGGAACACCAGCACGGCGCCCAGCACGCCGCCGTCATTGGTCAGCACCGGTGCGGCGGAGTCCTGCACGTCATGGCGCTCGCCGGTCAGGCTTTGCAGCACCGCGCCTTCCTGGAGGTAGGCCGGGCGCAGGGTCTGCAGACACTGCTCCACCGGGCTGGGGATGGTCACGCCGGTGATTTCATCGACGATGCGGAAGACCTGCTCGAGCGGCTGGCCCATCGCGGCGTCCAGGCTCCAGCCGGTGAGCTGCTCGGCGATGGGGTTCATGAAGGTCACGCGCATCACGCGGTCCGTGCAGATCACCGCGTCGCCAATCGAGCGCAGGGTGATGTGCAGCCGCTCCTTCTCCTCGAACAGCGCGCGGTTCAGGCGGCGCTGCTCGGTGATGTCCCAGTTCGTGCCGACCAGCGCGCGCGTCATGCCGCGGCGCGTGGGGGTGCCTGTGCTGGCGCCGCCGCCGTGGTTACCTTCGTCCTCATCCTCGTGGTGCGAGACCATGGCCATGGCGCGCACGTGGCGCACCTCGCCGGTGGGGCATACCACGCGGTATTCGGTATCGAAGCGATGCACGCCGCGAATCGCCTGGCGCATCTCGGTGCTGACGCGGCTCACGTCCTCGGGGTGCAGCATGGCAATCCACTGCGCCAGCGTGGGCGCGCCCAGCTCCACCGGGGTGCCGTGCAGCGTGTGCATGCGGGCATCCCAGGTGATGGTGGCGTTGGTGAAATCCCATTCCCAGATGCCCACGCCGCCGGCTTCCACGGCCAGTTCCATGCGGCGCGCCAGTTGTTCCATGCGTTCGTGGTCCAGCTTGCGGCGGTGGATGTCCTCCACCTGGGCGATGTAGTGGTCCGGGTGGCCGGTCTGCTCGTTGCGCACCATCGACACGGCCAGCAGCGCCCAGCGGTAGCGGCCGTCCTTGTGGCGGTAGCGCTTTTCCATGCGGTAGGCGTCGATCTCGCCGGCGGTCAGGCGCTCCAGCTGGCGCAGGTCGGCGCCCAGGTCGTCCGGGTGGGTGATCAGCTGGAACGGGGTCTCGCGGAACTCTTCGGGCGTGTACCCGAGCAGCTCGCACATGGCGCGGTTCACCAGCTGCCAGCGCCCATCCAGCCCAACCAGCGCCATGCCGATGGCGGAATGCTCCAGCGCCTGGCGGAAGCGTTGCTCGCTGCTGCGCAGGTTGGCGCGGCTCTTGCGATTCTGCGCGCTCATGAAGGCGATGCAGGCCGGGAAGACCGTCACCAGCGCGGCCGAGACCAGCAGCTCGTGGCCGGCCCAGATGGCTGCCACCCCGCCGAGCGTGCACAGTGCCAGCAGCCCGCCCTGCAGCGGCCGCCGCCACGGGGCAGCCGCCGGTGGCGGGGGTTGGAGGGGGTTCGCGGCCGTCTCTGGCGTCATGTCTTGTGTTGTCGATGGCTGCCCCTGTGCATCAGGAGGCGGTCCGGGATACGGCGGGCGCCGGCGCAATGGTCGCACCCCTGCCCAGCGTATGGCGCAATGTAGTCGTTCTGCGGGGCGGACCAGACCCGAGATACGGGGCATGGCGGGGCGTTGTTGGGGCTGGCGCTCGGGCGCATTTTTTGGTAGGGGGTGGGGAAGACCCGATGCCGCGGGCGGTCGGCGTCTGTATCATCGCGCACAGAATCCGCGCCCCGTTCCGGCTGCAATCAGGCCGGGGCGGGCCGCGCGGCGGCCGTGCCTCCGCCACGGAGAGGGGAACCCATGGATATTGCGCGATTCTTCCGCATCGCCAGTTCGGCGTCGATTGCCTTCGTTGTCGTGGTGGCGGTGGCCGTGGGCAGTACCTATTGGTGGGGCGGACGCAAGCTCGCGCGGACGGTGGACGTCAGCGTGGCCCCGGTGACGATTCCCACCGACGCCGCCGCCATTGCCCATGGCAAATATCTTTACGAATCGCGCGGCTGCATGGACTGCCACGGCGCCAAGGGCGCCGGCAAGCAGGTCTTCGACGAGCCCAACGGCCTGCGCGTGCGGGCGCCCGACATCACCCAGGCCAACCCCGACGTCGCCCGATACCGCCCCGAGGACTGGGACCGCGCCATCCGCCACGGCGTGGCGCAGTCGGGCCGGCCGCTGCTGATCATGCCGAGCGAGGATTACAACCGGCTTTCAAATGAGGACTTCGGCGCGCTGGTGGCCTACGTGCGCAGCCTGCCGCCGGCCAACGGGCAGCCGGCCGAAGTGCGCTTCCCGTGGTTCGCGCAGGGGCTGTACGGCGCAGGCGTGATCCGGGACGCCGCCGAGAAGATCAACCATGACCTGCCGCCCGCGCCCGCGATTGCCGCCGCGGTGACGCCGGCCTATGGCCAGTACATGGCCAACGCCTGCATGGGCTGCCATGGCGGCGACCTGCGCGGCGGCCATATCCCCGGTGCCCCGCCCGACTGGCCGCCGGCCGCCGACCTGCGCCCGAACGGCGTGATGAAGCGCTACCCCCAGCCGGACCAGTTCGTCGCCATGATGCGCACCGGCAAGCGCCCCGACGGCACCGACGTGAGCCGGGTCATGCCGTTCTCGTCGTTCGCCAAGATGAACGACACCGATCTCAACGCGCTGCATCTCTATTTGTCCGCGACTAAATAGAAGGGGCACGCTATTAAATAGCAGGGCCAGCAAACCTCGGTTTCGCCCCATCCCGGTGCACGCCAACCCATGTGCGGGGGCCGACGCACGTTTCTCGAATTTGTTCTATCCTCCGTGGGCGCCGCCGGGTGGCCAGGGATCCCGTGCCACGTTGCATGCCAACGAGCCCGGCGGTGCGATGCAAGAAGACTAAGGGCAACGCACCCAAGGAGTTCCCCGCAATGACTACCCTCACCCTCAACGGCAAGACCGTGGACGTGGACGCCGATCCGTCCACGCCACTGCTCTGGGCCCTGCGCGACAACCTCGGCATGACCGGCACCAAGTTCGGCTGCGGCATGGCCGCCTGCGGCGCCTGCACGGTCCACATCAACGGTCAGGCCACGCGTAGCTGCGTGATGCCGATCTCGGCCGTGGCCGGCAGCAAGGTCGGCACCATCGAATCGATGCCGGACGACAAGATCGGCCGCGCCGTGCTCGACGCCTGGCTGCGCCACGATGTGGCCCAGTGCGGCTACTGCCAGAACGGGCAGGTGATGAGCGCCGTGGGCCTGCTGCGCAGCAAGCCGCGCCCCACCGACGCCGACATCGACCAGGCCATGGCCGGCAACGTCTGCCGCTGTGGCACCTATCAACGGATTCGCGCGGCCATCAAGGATGCCGCCCGGGCCATCGCCTGAGCGGGGAATCATCATGCGAATTCGTGGCATTGAAGCATTGGCCGGCGGCAGCGGCGCGCCGGTGACCGAGGCGTCCGCGCCGGCCGAAGGCATTGCGCCGCTCTCGCGGCGCAGCTTCCTGAAGCTGGGCGGGATGGCCGGCGGCGGGCTGGCGATCGGAATTGGCGGGATGGCCGGCCTCAGCACGGTCGCCCAGGCTGAGGAGGGCGCGCCCAAGGCGCCGTCCGCGCCGCAGGCGTTCCTGATCATCGCCCCGGACAACACCGTGACGGTGGCCGTGAACCGGCTCGAGTTCGGCCAGGGCGTGCAGACGGCCCTGCCGATGGCGCTGGCCGAGGAACTGGACGTGGACTGGAAGAACGTGCGCGCGGTGCTGGCCCCGGCCGGCGACGCGTACAAGGACCCGGCCTTCGGCATCCAGATGACAGGCGGCTCCACGGCCCTGAACCACTCGTTCCAGCAGTACCGCGAACTGGGCGCGCGCGCCCGGGCGATGCTGATCTCGGCGGCGGCGCAGCAGTGGAAGGTGGACCCGGCGAGCTGCAGCACGTCGCTCGGCGTGGTCACCTCCGGCAGCCATCGCGCCACCTATGGCGAGCTGGCCAACGCCGCCATGGGCCTGCCCGTGCCGGCGCAGGTCACGCTCAAGGACCCGGCGCAGTTCCGCATCGTCGGCAAGCCCACGCCGCGCCTGGATTCGGCCGCCAAGCTGCACGGCGACGCCGTGTTCGGCATCGACACCCGGCTCAAGGACATGGTCGTGGCCGTGGTGGCCCGCCCGCCGCGCTTTGGCGGCAAGGTCAAGTCGTTCAACGCCGACCGCGCACGCAAGATCAAGGGCGTGGTCGATGTGATGCTGGTGCCCGTGGACCGCGGCGGCACCGGCGTGGCCGTGGTGGCCGACGGCTACTGGCCGGCCAAGACCGCGCGCGAGGCGCTGGAGATCGTCTGGGAAGACAGCGGCTCGACGGTGAGCACCGCCGCGCTGTTCGACCAGTACAGCAAGCTGGCCACGCAGCCGGGCACGGTGGCGAAGCCGCTGGAGGGCATCGACGCCTCGCTCAAGGGCGCGGCGAAGGTGATCGACGCCGAATACCGCCTGCCGTACCTGGCCCACGCGCCGATGGAGCCGCTCAACTGCACCATGCAGGCCGAGGTGGCCGGCAACAAGGCCACGGCGGTGAAGGTGTGGGTGGGCTCGCAGTTCCAGACCATCGACCAGGCCGCCATCGCCCGCACGCTGGGGCTGGCGCCGGAGAAGGTCACGCTGAACACGATGATGGCTGGCGGCGGCTTCGGCCGGCGCGCGGTGCCGACCTCGGACTATCTGGTCGAGGCCGCCAACGTGCTGCGCACGTGGATCGGCAACGGCCACACCGAGCCGCTCAAGGTGATGTGGAGCCGTGAGGACGACATCAAGGGCGGCTACTACCGGCCGCTGCACGTGCACCGCGCGCGCATTGGCGTGGACGCCAAGGGCGGCGTGGTGGGCTGGCAGCACACCATCGTCGGCCAGTCGATCATCGCCGGCACGCCGTTCGAGCCGATGATGGTCAAGAACGGCGTGGACGCGACGATGACCGAGGGCATCGTCGAGAACGACTACGACCTGCCGCTGCAACTGGCCGTGCACCATCCGAAGGTGGACGTGCCGGTGCTCTGGTGGCGCTCGGTGGGCAACACGCACACGGGTTTCGTCAAGGAGACGCTGGCCGACGAGATGGCCACCGCCGCCAAGCAGGACCCGGTGGCGTGGCGCCTGGCCCGGCTGGACCCGCAGAAGCACGCCCGGCACCGCGCCGCGCTGCAGCTGGCGGTGGACAAGTCCGGCTACGGCAAGAAGAAGCTGCCGAAGGGGCATGCCTGGGGCGTGGCCGTGCACGAGTCGTTCGGCTCGGTGGTGGCCTATGTGGTGGACGTGTCGGTGGTCAAAGGTGAGCCGCGCGTGCACCGCGTGACCGCCGGCGTGCATGCCAACCGCGTGGTCAATCCGCTCTCGGCCGAGGCGCAGATCCAGGGCGGCTGCGTGTTCGGGCTGTCGATGACCCGGCCCGGGTTTGCCATCGAGATCGAGAACGGCGCGGTGAAGAACAGCAACTTCCCCGACTACCCGCCGCCGCGCATGCCGGATGCCCCGCAGGTGGACGTGTTCTTCGTCCCCTCGCAGGACAACCCGACCGGCCTTGGCGAACCGGGCGTGCCGGCCATCGCGCCGGCGGTGGCCAACGCGCTGTTCCGCCTCACCGGCAAGCGCCAGCGCCAGTTGCCGTTCGTGGTCTGAGGCGCGCTGGCCGCGTCGGCCAGATATCGTTCCTCACCTCCCGCCCCTCTCCTGCCATGCATCCTGCAAGTGGGAGAGGGGCCATCACCGACAGCGACACCGCTGTTACGTGCCAGCGGCGACGCCGCGCCTCCATCCTCCTCTGACAGTAGTGTTCCGCCCCGAATCTGACGGGCCTGAATTGTCGCGCGCAGTCACTCGCACATCCCCCGAGGATGTGTTGTGGCGATGTAAAACATCATCATTTGACGTACCTCTTTCAGCGCCTAGGATGGTTGTACTTTCACGCCGATGCCGCGTGATGGCGCAGTCCACGCAGACTCTGACAAGGATGTTTCTAGAGAGGGCGCATATGAAAACCTTCAAAGCGAAGCTCGCTGCGGCAACGCTGGTGGCGCCATATTCACTGCTTCATGCGCAAGTCGTCACCGTTCCATCCTCGACCTCCACGGTCCGTTTGCAGACGCTCGATCCTGCGGCGACGAACTTTGAGGCGCCCGCCGGTACCGTTATCGCGGTAGCCACGGATGATGGCCTGAATGCGAATAACACGCGGAACTGGAATCTCGTCAATCGCGGCACGATCACGGGAACCAATGACGGGATCTCCCTTGGCGCTCTCACTCCGGGTGGCTCACGCTTCGAGAATTACGGCACGGTGAGCACCTCGGCAACGACGGGGGTCGGACCATTCGGCGGCTTGTACGCGAATAGCGGGGCGACGGTGATCAATCACGCCGGCGCCACGATCTCCAGCGGAGACCGTGCCATCCACATGGGCGCGCCCGGCACGGTGACCAACAACGGACTGTTGCAAGGGGGGCAGGACACGGTCATCTTCGTGCAGGGCGGGACGTTCACGCAGGGCGCCACGGGCCAGGTTTCTGGCCTGAATGGGGTCGTCTTCAGCGCCAATACGCTGGCAGGCACCAACGCAGGGTTGATACGCGTGGCAGGTACCGGGTTATGGGTGCGCGGCGGCGCAGCCGGAACGTTCGACAACACGGGAGGGACCATCGAGGTCATTGCCACGGGCGGGCTGCGCACCGCGGTGGTGGCTGATACTGGCGCGAAGCTCGACTTGGTGGGCGGCTTCGTCCTGGCGGCCGGCGGGTTTTCGCGGGGGCTTGTCGCGCAAGACGTGCAATCGACGATCAACGCCCGCGACCTGTCGATTGAAGCCGATGGAAACCAGGCGCGGGCCGCCAACGCGATTGCCGGCGGCGTGACCACAGTGACCAATACGAGCATGACAGCGCGGGGCCCTGGCAGTGCGGGTGTCGTGGCGTTGACCGCAGGGCGTGTCCAGGTAAGCGGCGGCACGGTGACGACGACGGGCGCTGACGGTGACGGTCTGGTGGCCTACGGCGACAGTGCGGGCGGGGCAGGTGGCGTGGTCGTGGCCGATGGCGTGCGGATCAGCACGTCTGGCGCCACCGCCTATGGAGCACGTGCTGCGGGCGCGGGAACGGGCACGCCGGCATCCGTAACGATGACGGGCGGTTCGGTGGAGACGTCGGGTGATGGCGCCATCGGGCTGGTTGCCATCACGCAGACCACGCTGACCGCGGGCAACGTCGCCGTGACCACGCGTGGCGTGGGCAGCGAAGGCGCTACGGCGAGGAACGCCGCGCGACTTGTCATGAACGGTGGTTCCGTGACAACGACGGGCAATGACGCCGTGGGCCTCAGCACGGTGGGCTCGGGCGAACCTGACCAGGTGGGTGCCGTGAATGATCCGGATGCGGCGATCATTCCAGGCGCGTCCGTGGGCGGCGCCTCACTCGCGGCGACCGGGGTCACCGTCAACACAAGCGGTACGGGGTCGCATGGCGTTCGTGTGCGTGGCGACAGTGTGCTGTCGTTGGTCGACAGCACGGTCACGGCCAGCGGCGCCGGCGCCAACGCGGTGCAATACGAAGCGGCCGGCGGCGCGGGCACGCTGACCGCTGCGGGTTCGACCCTCGTCTCCCAGCAGGGCGCTGGCATTGCCATGAACGGGGGGACGATGAACGTGTCGATGACAACGTCATCATTGCATGGCAGCGCGGCGTTGTTCAACGTCACGGGTGGCGGCACGCTGAACCTGAATGCTGACGCCGGCTCCACGCTGACCGGTGCGGCGCTGACCGAGGCAGGCAGTACGTCGAATCTCGTCCTGCGGGACAGCACGTGGAACCTCACCGGCGACTCGCGGCTCACGACGCTCAACAACGACCCAAGCCAGATCCTGTTCTCCGCACCGGTGGGCGGGGTGTTCAAGACGCTGACCGTCGGCCAGTACAGCGGCGACGGCGTCATCGGGCTCAACACCTATCTGGGTGGCGATGGCTCGCCATCGGACAAGCTGGTGATCGACGGCGGGACCGCCTCCGGCACG
The DNA here is from genome assembly GCF_046535395.1 of Cupriavidus sp. SIMBA_020. NCBI lineage: Bacteria > Pseudomonadati > Pseudomonadota > Betaproteobacteria > Burkholderiales > Burkholderiaceae > Cupriavidus > Cupriavidus sp. SIMBA_020. The sequence continues at coordinate 249,067 of NZ_JAWRWU010000008.1, forward strand.
TCCAGGCTACGGGTGACGAATGCGGGGGGGCCGGGGCTGGTCACGAGCGCGAGCGGCATCCAGCTCGTCGATACGATCAACGGCGGCACGACGCAGGCCGGTGCGTTCTCGATCGACGGCCGCGCGGTGGCTGGCCCTTATGAATACCGGTTGTTCCGGGGCAGCATCGACGGCACCGCGCCGCAAGCCTGGTACCTGCGCTCCGAGCAGGACCCGCCTCCGCCGCCGCCCGACCCCGCGCCGGGCCCCGCTCCGAGCCCTGCGCCGGACCCTGTGCCCGATGTGCCCAGGCCGGTACGTCCGCTGTATCGGCCAGAGGTGGGCGCGTATCTTGCCAATCAACGCCTGTCGGGCCAGATGTTCGTGCATAGCCTGCATGATCGCCGCGGCGAGCCGCAGTATGCGGAGGGGGTGGGCCTCGTGGGGCAAGGCAAGCCGGGTGCGGGCTGGCTGCGCATGGTGGGCAAGTGGGAAGGCGGGCGTAGCAAGGATGGCGTGTTCAAGACCAGCACCGATTCGTTCCTGCTGCAAGGCGGCGCGGAGTTGGCGACGTGGCAGGCGGGCGGCGTGGCGAGCCGCCTGCATGCGGGCGTGATGGGCAGCTACGGCTACGCCAGCAGCGATGCCGAGGCGCAAGCCAACAGTGCACACGCGAAAGGCAAGGTCGAGGGCTGGAGCCTCGGGATCTACGGCACCTGGTACCAGGACGACGAGAAGAAGCACGGCGCCTATGCCGACGCATGGTTCCAGTACGGCTGGTTCAGCAACCGCGTGGAAGGCGACCAGTTGCCCACGGTGAAGTACAGCGCGAACGGGCTGGCGGTGTCTGGCGAGGTCGGCTATGCCATGCCGCTGCGCGGCGGCTGGGTCGTCGAACCGCAGGCGCAGTTGATCTACGTCGACTACAACGAGAGCGACATCGACGAGCCGAACGGCACCCGCGTGCGTGGCGCCAGTGCGAGCGGCATCCTGACGCGGCTGGGCGTGCGAACGCACCGCACGTTCGTGCGCGAAGACGGTCGCAAGCTGCAACCCTATGTCACGCTCAACTGGTGGTACTCGGACACCGAGAGCCACATCGCCTTCAACCAGGTGCAACTGGGTTCGATGTACCCGCGCAACCGCTTCGAAGCCAAGGTGGGCATGAACCTGGCGCTGAACAAGTCGTGGTCGGGCTGGACCAGCGTGTCCGGCGCATGGGGCCAGCAGGATTACTACCAGTACGCGGTGCGTGTGGGCGTGCGATACGCGTGGTGACCGGCACGGCCTGCCGGATGAGGGGTCAGCGCAACACCCGGACCGCAGACTTGCGTTTGCCGCGTCAGCACGGTACAAACGAACGCAACCATCACGACACGGGGTTGGACATGGCCACTCAGGAAAGCGCGCTGACGTTTGCGCTGCTCGCCGTGCCCGCGCGCGCGGCCATCTGCCGCGCCTTGCTCGAGGCCGGCGATGACGGCCTGCCGGCCGACCAGCTCGCCCAGCTTGCCGGGCTCACCCTCCATCGCGCGGCCCATCACTTCGGCGAGATGGTGCAGGCCGAAGTACTCGTCCTCGTGATTCGTGACCGCCGGGTCGGCTATGTGCTCAAGGCGCGCCGCGAGGTGCGCGAGGCGCTGAGCTACCTCGACAGCAGCGGACTCGACTAAGCCTGGGGCAGGGCGGCCGCAATCCGGGCGATGATCCGGGCGATATTGTCGCGCGCGGGTTGCTCGGCATCGGCAAACGCGGGCGTCAGGAACAGCCGCTCGCGCTGCGCCAGCGTGGTGAGGAATTCCACGCGGCGCGCCATGAAGGCGGCGTGCAGCGCCGCGCCCGCCAGCCCGGTGCGGCGGGCCAGCAGCGCGCGGTTCTCCTCGAACACGGCGGCCGTGTAGGCATCGAACGCCTCGGCGGGGGCCGCCAGCCGGTACAGGTCCAGATCGAGCACCGTGGCCGCGTCGGGCGCGGTCGGCGTGTGCGTGCGGGTGTCCAGGACGATCTGCATGGCCTGGCGGAGCACGTCGGCATCCACATCCCCCACCATCGTTTCGATCAACGCCGCCGAAGCGGCTTCGTTGTGCTCGCAGCCGGGCACGTACACCGCGTCATGGAACAGCACCGCCAGCGCCTGCGCCGGGCTCAGCGCGAGGCCCCGGGCGTGCGCCACCTCGAACATCTCGAGCACATGGGTGCGGTCGTGGTAGCGGCGATAGGGCGCCTCATAGAGCGCCAGCGCCTGGAGCACGGTCTGGCGCGGCAGGAAGTCCAGACAGGCCAGCGCGGCCGGCCAGTCCGGCGCGAAGCGGGGCATCTCGCCCGCGTCGGTCCGCACCGGCTCGGTGAAGACTTCCGCCGTGCGCACCCACAGGATCGAGCGGTCGCGCATGGACTCGTAGACCACCACGGGCGCCAGGTCGGCCTCGAAGCGGCCCAGGCCGGTCACACGGTAGGCGCCGCCCTTGTAGTGGCGGTAGGGCATGCCCGGCACGAGGTCCGGGTCGTTCGGCATCGGCATCGGCATCGGAAAGGGATTCGCCAAGATATAGACTCCACGGTTGCGGCGGATCATAAGCTATAGGGTAAACCCTTGCCTAGGGAAACCCCGTATTCAGCCCTTGTCTTGAAAACGACAACCCTCGTCCCTATAATTAGCACTCCCCGGGGGTGAGTGCTAACAGAGCCCTCGCGGTACCCGAAAACTCGTTGGCCGTCGCCTTCAGACGGCCATTTGTGAATCAAAACTCACTTTTTGTACCTAGGAGTCCGTATGAACCTGCGTCCTCTGCACGACCGTGTGATCGTGAAGCGTCTGGACAATGAAACCAAGACCGCATCCGGCATCGTGATTCCCGACAATGCTGCCGAGAAGCCCGATCAAGGCGAAGTCCTCGCCATCGGCCCCGGCAAGAAGGATGACAAGGGCAACAACATTGCCCTCGACGTCAAGGTGGGTGACCGCGTGCTGTTCGGCAAGTATGCCGGCCAGGGCGTGAAGGTGGATGGCCAGGAACTGCTGGTCATGCGCGAAGAAGACATCATGGCCGTGGTCAACAAGTAATCCACGCGTCACTCGTACAGATCAGGAGAAACAGAACATGGCAGCAAAAGACGTAGTGTTTGGCGACGCCGCCCGTGCCAAGATGGTCGAAGGCGTGAACATTCTCGCCAACGCAGTGAAGGTGACCCTGGGCCCGAAGGGTCGCAACGTGGTGCTGGAGCGCAGCTTCGGCGGCCCGACCGTGACCAAGGACGGCGTGTCCGTGGCCAAGGAAATCGAACTGAAGGACAAGCTCCAGAACATGGGCGCGCAGATGGTCAAGGAAGTGGCTTCCAAGACCAGCGACAACGCCGGTGACGGTACCACCACCGCTACCGTGCTGGCCCAGTCGATCGTCCGCGAAGGCATGAAGTTCGTGGCCGCCGGCATGAACCCGATGGACCTGAAGCGCGGCATCGACAAGGCTGTCGGCGCTGCCGTGGAAGAGCTGAAGAAGCTGTCCAAGCCCACCACCACCAGCAAGGAAATCGCCCAGGTTGGCGCGATCTCGGCCAACAGCGACGCCTCGATCGGCGAGCGCATTGCCGAAGCCATGGACAAGGTTGGCAAGGAAGGCGTGATCACCGTGGAAGACGGCAAGTCGCTGGCCGACGAGCTGGAAGTCGTGGAAGGCATGCAGTTCGACCGCGGCTACCTGTCGCCGTACTTCATCAACAACCCGGAAAAGCAGGTTGTTGCCCTGGACAGCCCGTTCGTGCTGCTGTTCGACAAGAAGGTGTCGAACATCCGTGACCTGCTGCCGGTGCTGGAGCAAGTGGCCAAGGCTGGCCGTCCGCTGCTGATCATCGCCGAAGACGTCGAGGGCGAAGCCCTGGCAACGCTGGTGGTGAACAACATCCGTGGCATCCTGAAGACCGCCGCCGTGAAGGCCCCGGGCTTCGGCGACCGCCGCAAGGCCATGCTGGAAGACATCGCCATCCTGACCGGCGGTACCGTCATCGCCGAGGAAATCGGCCTGACGCTGGAAAAGGCCACGCTGCAGGACCTGGGCCAGGCCAAGCGCATCGAGATCGGCAAGGAAAACACCATCATCATCGACGGTGCCGGCGACGGCTCGGCCATCGAAGGCCGTGTGAAGCAGATCCGCGCCCAGATCGAGGAAGCCACCTCGGACTACGACCGTGAAAAGCTGCAAGAGCGCGTGGCCAAGCTGGCCGGCGGTGTTGCCGTGATCAAGGTTGGCGCTGCCACCGAAGTCGAAATGAAGGAAAAGAAGGCACGCGTGGAAGACGCGCTGCACGCCACCCGCGCTGCCGTGGAAGAAGGCATCGTCCCCGGCGGTGGTGTGGCCCTGCTGCGCGCCCGCGCTGCGATCTCGGCCCTGCAAGGCGAAAACCCTGACCAGAACGCCGGTATCAAGATCGTGCTGCGCGCCATGGAAGAGCCGCTGCGCCAGATCGTGCTGAACGCTGGTGAAGAGGCTTCGGTCGTGGTGGCCAAGGTGATCGAAGGCAAGGGTAACTACGGTTACAACGCTGCCTCGGGCGAGTACGGCGACCTGGTGGAAATGGGCGTGCTGGACCCGACCAAGGTGACCCGCACCGCGCTGCAGAACGCCGCCTCGGTGGCTTCGCTGATGCTGACCACGGACTGCGCCGTGGCGGAATCGCCGAAGGAAGAGTCGGCTCCGGCCATGCCGGGCGGCATGGGCGGCATGGGCGGCATGGACGGCATGATGTAAATCACGCCGGACCAGACGGGGCCTCCGGGTCTCGTCAACGTCTGACAAAAACCCCCGCGGCGCAAGCTCGCGGGGGTTTTTGTTTTGGGGGTAGCTTCGCAGGTAGGCGCTAGTTGACCCGGGGCTGTTTGCGCACCAATTGGTCCAGTTCCTTGCTGTAGAACAGGTCGATGCATTTCATGGTGTTCAACTCCGTGGGCGTCTCGCCGATCTCGGGCTTCGAGCCGTATTTACGGGCGACGAACTTGCCGATGAGGGTTCGGATGGCGTCGTAGCTTTCGATCGGTTGCTTCCCAAATTCGAAGTAGGCGCCTGCCGTTGCCCTGGCACCGGCTCTGTCAGCCGGGCTCGTCGCAATTCTTGCAAGGCAAGCGCTCAAGGCCCAGTTTTTCAGCAGCGTACGTTGCGAGAATCTTTGCAAGGGATGTGTATTTTCAGCCGACTGGGATGGTCTTCCGTCTGCATAGGCCGACGTTACGAATGTCGCGCATATGACCGCGATTCCGATCTTCCTCATGGGAGTTTCCATAGGGAGGCGGTTTTGGGTATGAACGTCCCATTGTCAGGGTCGTTGGCGAAATGGCATTTGTCTACACATTGCGCCCCATCTCACAGCGTCGCATGCCCGTGAGCGCCAATCCATCCATACCCTTTGACGACCAAGATGCCGCGCATGTTCGCAAATGCGACCGGTCGAGGCGAATGGACAGTCTTGTCAGGTCTACCAAGGTTGTGCTCAAGATAAGCAAGCATGTCGTCGACGCGGTAGATGTACTGTTGCCGATCACCACCGCTCACCATGCGGAACTTCGATGTCTTGCGAATCGGAAATCCGGTCTTGTTCAGGACATAGCTCATCCTGATGGCACATGCGTTCTCGAAGCCGTCCGGCATTTCGATATTCATCTGGACGTTTCCGCCAATCAGCTTGCCAACCGCTCGAACCGGAACCCTAACGGCCACAAACGCATTCCAGACGGCTTGAAACGAAGGTCTGCCCATCACTGCTCCTCGCTGTCAGAAGAGCGGCCACTATGTCGGGCGCGGCGTGAGCATGTCCAGTTTTCGTGCCGCAATCGGCACCTGTTGGCGCGTTTTGCGATCGATTTAAAGAAAGTACGTGGTGGTCTAGATCTCCACCACCCGCCCCCAGTCAAACACCGGGTTCTCCGGGTTTCCGGTCCGTCGCGATATATACCCGCGCGGGTTGCAGACCACGCGGGACTGGTCGATCCAGTAGTCGAAGCTGGTGTGGGTGTGGCCGTGGATCCAGAGGTCGGCTTGGGCCACGAGGTCGGGGCGGCGGGAGAGGAAGCCGGCGGAGACGATGTCGTGGGCGTAGCGGGGGTCCAGGCTGCCGAGGTCGGGGCCGTGGTGGGTGACGACCACGGTCTTGCCGTCGAAGGGTTCGGCCAGCGTGTCCGTCAGCCAGGCGGTAGCGGCGCGGTGGCGGGCCAGGGCGTCGGCGGGGGTGTAGGGGCGGTGCTGGCCGGCCGCGTCAGTGGTCTCGATCAGCCGGTGGTCCACCACCACGCGGGCGCAGGCCTGCATGGCGTCGTCGATGCGGTCGGTGCCAAAGAGGCAGTAGTCGGTCCACCAGGTGGTACCGATCACGCGCACCGGGCGGCCGTCAGCATCGGCGTACTCGGCCACGGCGCCGTTGAGCAGCGCCACGTTGGGCGCTGCCTCGGCCGCCTCGGCCATCAGACGGTCCACGGTGTCGAAGTCGTTCTCGTAGTACTCGTGGTTGCCGGGCACGTAGACCACCGGCACATCGAAGGTGCGGGCGGCCCAGTCGATGCCGTCGCGGCCGTTGGCGATGTCGCCGGCCAGGATCACGAGGTCCGCCGCGCACGCGGGGACGGCGTCGGTCTGGTTGTGCTCCAGGTGGATGTCGCTGAGGATGCGCAACTTCATGGGGGCTCCCGGACTCGCCATGTGGATGTGCGGTCGATTCTTCAAAAAAAAGACAGCCTGGTCAAGACCAGGCTGCAAAAGAGGAGCCAGGGGGGCCTCGGCGCTGCTCATGGGGGGCAGCGCGAGGGGCTGGCCGTGCCCGGGAGACCCGGCCGTGCCACTGGCTCCTGTCCTGGCTAGCGGGCCAGGCGCGGGGGGACGTAGCCGCCGTAGTACGGCCCGACGCCGCCGCCGCTGTTCGTGACCTTGAAGTTGGGGATGAAGTAGCCCTCGATGTACTTGCCGCTGCCGCCCACCGAGGCGGTGATATGGAACGCCGCGAAGGCGGTGACCGGGCCGAGCGAGCCCGGGTTGAGCGACGAGGTGACCGGCAGCAGGTAGTCCTGGTTGACCCCGACATAGTTGTAGTTCGAGGTCTTGGTGCCGTCCTGCATCCAGATCTGGTCGCCGATGGCCACCGGCGCCGGGTTGCCGGTCTGGATCAGGTCGCGCGTGGCGGTGGCGCTGTTGTCGGTGGATTTGAACGTGGTCCACTGGCCCGATTCGCACGGCCCGTAGTGGTAGGCGGAGCCGATGCGGAACACATAGGGCTTGTTGGTGGCCGGATCGAGCTTGGGCTGGTTGGTGGCGCTGTCCCAGAAGTTGTTGTACAGGCACTGGCTCAGGGCTACCGGGAACAGCCCGCCGTTGCCGATGATGCCCGGCGCCGCGATCACCGCCACGGCGGTGGCCGTGGTGCTCGCCGCGGCACCGTCGAAGATCTGCGCCAGCAGGGTTGGCACCGGCCCGCCGTTGCTGCCGGCGCCCCGGCTGATGGTCACCTGCACCGCTGGCACGTCATTGGATGTCGGCGTGATGTCCTGCGGCTGGAGCCCGGCCGGCGTGCCGGTCAGGTTCCAGTAGCCGGCCTGCACCGTGCCGCTGGTCAGCGTGACCCCGGCGGCCTTGTTCAGGCTGATGGCGTTCGTGCCCTTGGTAACGCCGGTGGTCCAGGCGGGATTGGGATTGGCCGGGAACAACCCGGCCGCCCCGGCCAGCGCGGCAGCATCGGCGGCATTCTGCAACTCGTTGCGCACGATGGCCAGATGGGCGACATCCACCGCCAGCGCGCCCACCGACAGCACCGAGATCAGCATGAACGGCATCATGATGCCGATGGCGCCGCGCTGGCGCTGCCGGCGGGTCGGTCGGGCGCGTGGCGGGTTCTGCTGCGGGGTTTCCTGGCGCATGGCACACCTCCTGTCTCTGGATTGGGCTACTCGCACAGCATGGTGGTGAGCGCGTTGATCGTCAGCGGCCCGGTGAAGGGCCGGATCAGCGGGCCGAGCAGCAGGCCGTTGAACGTGTACGACACCTGCACGGTCAGCGCGGTCCCGGTCGATGCGCATGGCGAGACCGTCAGCGGGAAGGTGCAGGTGGCGGCGGCGCCATAGGTGACCAGCTTGTTGGTGCAGTAGTTGAGCGCCACCTGCTTGATCTGGGCGCTGGTCATTGCCGGGGACTTCAGCACCACGCCGGCGCGGGCGGCCTCGCGGCTGGCGTTGGTGACCACGGACTTGTCATAGAGCGCGGTGCCGAACTCGATCACGCCGAAGACGATGAACAGCAGCAGCGGAAAGATCAGCGCGAATTCCACGGCGGCGGCGCCGGCGTGGCGCGGGCCGCCCGGCTGGTGGTGCCGGGGGGGAAGGGTGCGAAGGCGGCGAAGGTGGAGGGAGGCAGGTCGGCGCATGGCGGTCTCCGGCGGGGTCAGTTGCTGGCCACGCTGCGCAGGGCGGTCACCACCTGGATGGCGGCCGGCCCGAGCAGCACCACGAACAGCGACGGGAAGATGCAGAAGATCAGCGGGAACAGGATCTTGGTGCCGATCTTGGCCGCGCGTTCCTCGGCCAGCGAGTGGCGCTTGGTGCGCAGCATGTCCGAATGCACGCGCAGCGATTCCGCCACACTGGTGCCGAAGCGGTCCGCCTGGATCAGCATCGCCACCAGCATGCTCACATCCTCCACGCCGGTGCGCGCCGACAGGTTGCGCAGCGCCTTGTCACGCGGCAGGCCGGCGCGCAGTTCCAGCGTCAGCAGCTCGTATTCCTCGGCCATGGCCGGGCGGGCGGTGCGCATCTCGGCCACCACGCGCAGGATCGCGGCATCCAGGCTCAGGCCGGCTTCCACACAGACCATGATCAGGTCCAGGCTGTCCGGGAAGGACTCGAAGATGTCGCGCTGGCGGTGGCGCACCTTCCAGCGCAGCGCGAAGTTGGGCAGGTAGAAGCCCGCCACCGCCACTGCGAACAGCCCTGTCATGAATTCGGACTGCCGCGCGGCTTCCACCTCGCCGACCAGCGCCACCCACAGCGCCATCGGCAGGCCGAACGCGAGCACGGTCTTGGCGCCGAAGTAGAGCGGAATTGCCTCGGGCGAGCGCCATCCGGCATGGATGAAGCGCGTGCGCAGCGCGGAGTTCTCCCAGCCCTCCTTCGGCAGCGAGAGCTGCGCCAGCGGCCGGGCCAGCCGCTCCATCTGGCGCATCCATTCGCGGCGGCCGTCCGGGATCGGCGCGCCGCCGGGCGCCTCGCGCTCGATCTGGCCGAGCCGGCGTACCACGGGGTTCGGGCGCATCACGATCATCGCGACCCAGGCCGCGCCGAAGACGATGGCGAAAGTGACGCCCAACAGCAGGATCGTTGTGGTTGGCATGGTTGTCCGGGAATCTTCCCGCCTCGGTAATTGGGGTGCCTGAATGCCTGCCCTAGACGTGGATCCGCACGATCTGGCGCATCCACAGGATGCCCACGCAGGTCATGGCGACGGCGTACCAGAGCATCTGAATGCCGGTCGGGTCGGTCCACAGCGTGGCCATCATCTCGGGATTGATCTGGAACACGATGCCGCCGACCACCACCGGCAGCAGCGTCAGGATCCAGCCGCCGAGCCGGCCCTCGGCCGACAGCACGCGCACCTTGTCCAGCAGTTGCAGCCGCTTGCGGATCAGGCCCGCCACGTTGTCGAGGATCTCGGCCAGGTTGCCGCCGGATTCGCGCTGGATCAGCACCGCGATGACCAGGTAGCGCAGGTCCTCGATCGGTACCCGGTCGGTCAGGCCGGCCAGCGCGTCGTGCAGCGGAATGCCGTAGTTGATCTCGCCGAACACCAGGCCCAGTTCCGTGCCGATGGGCGCCGGCAGCTCGTGCCCGGCCATGTCCAGCGCGCTGGGCAGCGAGTGGCCGGCGCGCAGCGCGCGGCTGATCAGGTCGGCGGCCTCGGGCAGCTGCGCTTCCAGCGTCGCGAGCCGCCGGGCCCGCTTGCGCAGCACGCACAGCAGCGGCAGCGTGCTGGCCGCGCCGGCCATCAGCAGCACGGCGTACCACGGCGCGTTCAGCATCGTCAGCACCATGCCGGCGAGGCTGGGCGCGGCCAGCGTGAGGGCCAGGAAGCGTCCCACGGACATGTTCATGCCCGATTGCAGCATGATGTGATCCAGCGCCTGCATGCGCGGCAGGCGCCGCAGCAGACGGGCCAGCGCCGGCGACTGGCTCATCACGCGCTGCTTGAGGATGCCGGCGTCCTGCCCGTGGCCAGCGCTGTTGAGCAGCGCCGCCTCCACGCGATGGCTGAAGCGCCGCGCGTGCTGGCTGTGATACGTGTTCCACCACAGGTAGGCGCCGATCCCGCCCAGCACGATGGCCAGGAACACCGACAGCGCGAAGGCGATCATCATCGGATTCATGGCGCGCTCCTAGACTTCGTGCTGCACGGCGGGGTCGAACAGCGCTTCCGGCAGGTGGATGCCGAAGGCCTGGAGCCGCTCGCAGAACTTCGGCCGCACGCCCGTGGCGCAGAAGTGCCCGCGGATGCGGCCGTCGCGCTCCACGCCCTGGCGGCGGAAGGTGAAGATCTCCTGCATGTTGACGACCTCGCCCTCCATGCCGGTGATCTCCTGCACGCTGACGAGCTTGCGGCGCCCATCGGTGAGGCGCGAGACCTGCACCACCACCGACAGCGCCGAGGTGATCTGCTGGCGCATGGTGCGCGTGGGCAGCGCCAGGCCGGCCATGCTGATCATGTTCTCGAGCCGCGTCAGTGCATCGCGCGGCGTGTTGGCGTGGATGGTGGCCAGCGAGCCTTCGTGGCCGGTGTTCATCGCGTGGAGCATGTCCAGCGCCTCGGCGCCGCGCACTTCGCCCAGGATGATCCGGTCCGGCCGCATCCGCAGTGCGTTCTTGACCAGCGCACGCTGGGTGATCTCGCCCCGGCCCTCGATGTTGGCGGGGCGCGTCTCCAGGCGCAGCACGTGCTGCTGGCGCAGTTGCAGTTCCGCCGCGTCCTCGATGGTCACCACACGCTCGTCGGCCGGGATGAAGCCCGAGAGGATGTTCAGCAGCGTGGTCTTGCCGCTGCCGGTGCCGCCCGAGATCAGGATGTTGAGCTTGGCACGCACCATGGCGTCGAGCAGCTGGGCCATCTCGTCGGTCAGCGTGCTCAGGCCGATCAGGTCCTTGACCTGCAGCGGGTTCACCGCGAACCGGCGGATCGAGAGCAGCGGGCCGTCGATGGCCGAGGGCGGGATGATGGCGTTGATGCGCGAGCCGTCCGGCAGGCGCGCATCGACCATCGGGCTCGATTCGTCGATGCGGCGGCCCATGCGCGACACCATCTTGTCGATCACGCGCAGCAGGTGGGCGTCATCGAGGAAGGTCACGTCGGTCAGTTCGAGCTTGCCGCGCCGCTCCACGTACACGTGGCGGGCGGTGTTGACGAGGATGTCCGAGATGGTGGGGTCGGCCAGCAGCGGCTCGAGCGGCCCGTAGCCGAGCATCTCGTCCTGGACGTCCGAGACCAGGCGGCGCCGCTCCGACTCGTTCACCGGGTGGTTGCCTTCCTCGATGATCCGCTCCACCAGCTGCGCCAGCTCGCGTCGGACCTGTTCGGGCGGCATGTGTTGCAGGCGGCTGAGTTCCACGCGATCGACCAGCGTCTGGTGAATCTCCAGCGCCAGTTGCTGGTAGGCGGGCGTCACCGCGCCCGAGCCGGCCGTGCCGCTGGCAGCGTGGCTGCCGTTGGCACCATGCACGGCGGCGCCGTTGGCGCGCGCCACGCGCTCGGGCAGGGCTTCGCCGGCCTGGCGGAAGAGTTGTTCTCGCAGTGACATCTTGGACTCCTGGTGTCGCCGTGGCGGGCCCGGTCAGGCGCGCGCCGGGGCATGGACCTGATTGTTCTGGCCGAACAGCTTGCGCAGCAGGTTGTCGCGGCGCGGCTGGGTGTCGGGATAGAGCTGCCGGGCCATGTCGGCCAGCGCGCGGGCGATGGCGCAGTTCGGCGCCAGTTGCGCCACCGGCACGCCCTGCTCGCTGGCGTCCCGGACCGGGCCGGCATCGAGCGGCAGCACATGGGCCACGCGCACGCCGAAGGCGTCTTCCAGCGTGCGCTGGGCGATGTTGGCGTGCCGGTCGTCGCCGTTGAGCACCAGGCGCACGCGGTCGGTGTGGTAGCTCAGCGACTGGCAGAGGTCGAACAGCCGGCGGCCTGCGCGCAGGTGGGCCAGGCTGCGGCGCATCACCGCGTAGATCAGGTTGCTGTGGTCCAGCACCACGAGGGTGGCCGGGTTGATGTCCTGGCCGATGTCGAAGACCACCGCGTCGTACTGCTGGCGCGCCACGGCCAGGATGCGCTCCAGGTGTGCGGCCTTGATCTCGCCTGCCTTGATCGGGTCGCCGGCGGCTGGCACTACGTCGAAGCCGGGGCAGACGTGGGTCACGCAGGCGTCCAGCAGCGCGGCGTCGAGCCGGTCTACCTGGCGGCAGACGTCCGACAGCGTGGCGGGCGGCGTCTGGTCGGTCATCAGGAAGGCGGCGTCGCCATATTGCTGGCTCAGGTCCACCAGCAGCACGCGCTTCTTGTGCCGGGTGGCCATCACGTGGGCGAAGTTGGCCGCCACGAAGGTAGTGCCGCTGCCGCCCTTGCAGGCGGTGAAGGCCAGCACCTGACCCTCGGCGCGGCCATTGCTGAGCGCGTGGCTGGTGCAGCGCTGGAGTTCGTCGCGGAACTCCTGGGCCTCGGGCGGCCACGGCAGCACGCCCTGCACGCCGGCGCGCATGGCCCGCATCAGCAGGTCGGCGGACGGGTGCGCGGTCAGCAGCATGCACAGCGTTTCCGGGTGCTCGGTGGTGATGCGGCGCAGTTGGACGATGTCGTCCGCGCCGACCTCGGGCGCATCCACGATCAGCAGGTCGGTGCCGAGCGTGAGCGCGGGGTCGGCCAGCGCGACGGCCGGCGCGGCCCGCACGCGCTGTACCACGTGGTTGGCGCTCTGGGCGATCAGTCCCGCCACGTAATGCAGGTGCGCTTCGTCGGCGGATACTACGGCGATCTTTGCCATGGCTTCACTCCTGGAGACAGCGTGCGGCGGCCGTGCGGCCTACCGTCCCATGTTGTTGAGACCGCTGGAGGCGCCCACGCCGATCGTGAAGGCGTTGGCGTCTGACTGCGGCGTGCGGAACTGGGTGCCGTAGCGGTCCATCGCCGCCGTGGCGGCGCGGCCGTCGATGCCTGTCACGGGGTCGGTGTTGTTCGAGGCATCGGGGTTCAGGATCTGCATCGCCCGCAGGGTGCGCACGGCGTCGCCGAACTGCTGGTCGTACATCGGCGTGGTGGCCATGCAGCCCGAGAGACCCGCGACGGTGCCGAGCAGGGCCGCGAGCGCAGCGGGGCGAAGGAAGTTGGTCGTCATGATGTGCTCCTGGTTCGGGTCTGCGCTTATTCGCCGGCGGCGTCTGCGGCGGCGGGGACGGGCACGCTGGTGGTGGGCGCGGCGGATGGGGCCGTCAGCGGGGCTGCAGCAGGCACGGCAGGGGCGGGCAGCGCGGCGGGGGCCGGGCGCGCGGGGTGGCCTTCCATGTTGCCGTTCAGGTAGACCTCGCCCGGGGTGGTCGGCCCGAAGGTGTCGGTCGGCAGCGGGTAGTTGGCCGGCAGCGGCTTCACCAGGCGCGGCGTGACCACGAACACCAGCTCGGTGCGGTCCTGCTGGAAGTTGGTGCTGCGCATCAGCGTGCCCACCACCGGCAGTTCGCCCACGCCCGGCAGCGCCTTGAGGCTGCCCGTGATGTTGTTCTTGATCAGCCCGCCGATGGCGAAGCTCTGGCCGTCGTAGACCTGCAGCGTGGTGGAGGCCCGCCGCGTGTTGATCAGCGGCAGGATCGACGTGCCCGACACGTTCGGCGCGGTCAGCGCCACCCCGGTCGGCGAGAGCTCGGACACCTCCGGTGCCACCTTGAGGTTGATGCGGCCGTTCTCCATCACCGTCGGCGTGAACTTCAGCCCGACGCCGAAGGTTTCCTCCTGCAGGATGATGGTGGTGCCCGTGCCGCCAAAGCTCTGCGGCACCGGGATGAACACCTTGCCGCCGGCCAGGAAGCTCGCCTCCTGCCCGCTGATCGCCATCAGGTTCGGCTCGGCCAGGATCTTCACCAGCCCGTCGCCTTTCTGCGCGTCGATCGCGAACTGGAGCGGCAGGTTGTTGGCCTTGCTGAAGGAGAGCAGGTCCGGCGCCCCCGAGAGGAAGTTGGCCAGCAGCCCGAAGCTCCAGCTGCCGAACGCGGCGTTCAGGTTCGCGGCGGAGCCCATCTGGTCGATCAGGCTCTTGGAGACCTCGGCCACCTTCACTTCGAGCATCACCTGCTGCGGCGCTTCCACCACCAGCATGTTGATGATGCGCGGGCTGCGCACCGGCATGCCGTTGTTGGCGGAATTGCTGGACATGGTCCCGTTCTGCTGCTGGCCCTGGGCCGCGCCCTGCGGGTTCTGCGCCGGGCCGCGCGTCTGGCGCATGACGAAGGCGTTGGCGATGTCCAGCACCTTCTGCGCCTGCACCGAGTCTTTCACCGTGCCGGTCAGCACCAGGCTGTCTGCGGCGGACGAGACCCGCACGCGGCCTGCGTCGGGCAGCAGGTCGCGCAGGGTGGCCTGGAGCCCGCCGGGATCGGCGCCGACCACCAGGTCGATCACGCTGCACGAGCCGCTGCGACCCTGCACGATCATATTGGTGGTGCCCACTTCCTGGCCCAGCACGTAGAGCGTCTGCGGGGAGACCAGCATCGCCTGCGCCACGTTGGGGTTGCCGAGCGAGCGGGCCTTGACCGCCTCCGGCATCTCGATCATCGTCGATTTGCCAACCGGCACCTGCACCTCGCGCCGTTCGCGCATGGCGCCGACGCAGTTCGGTCCGCGTGCCGGCGCGGTGTCCCGCGGCGCGGCCGCCGCGGCGGCGACCCCTCCCTGGACACTGCCCTGCATGTTGCCCTGCATGTTCCCCTGCATGTTCCCAACGGCCGCGAGGCGAACCGGCCGGGCGGGGCCGGCGGCGTTGGCCGTGGCCATCGCCGCCTCCATGCCAGCCTGCCCCCGGGCAGGCGTGCCCCACAACATGCCTAAAGCCGTCAATGCGAGCACCGTGGCCTGCAGTTGCGGGGCGATACGGCGTGCTGCGCCTTGATGCGTGGTGATGCGATCCATGATGTTCCCCCGGTGGGTTCGCGCAGTCATTGCGGGCAGTTACCGCGTGGGCCTGCCTTTCTCAGACGCGTGAGCCGTGGTTCAAAAGCATTCCTGGTTGTGCTGGTTGCCGCTGATGACGCCGATGCAGGTACCGGAGAAGGTTTTCTCCGCCACGCGCCGCACCACCTGTACTGTCCGGGTCACGGGGGCGGCCGCCGCGATCACGGGTTCCTTGAGGAGGGAATGCTTGGTGGCGCCGGCGGTCTCGGCCGGGCGCGGGTCCATCTGGTTGCGCAGCACCAGCGAGAGCGAGCCCACGCTGCGTGCCAGGTCGAGCTTCTCGGCCTCGTCGGGCGACACTTCCAGCGTGACCGCGTTCACCACCTTCGGCTTGGTCTCGTCGCGGTTCACCTCCTGGGCCACGGCCAGCACCAGGATCTTCTCCAGCACGATCTTCGAGATCGACTGGTCGGTGCGCTCCGCGCTGGCCTTGCCGTCCTGCTTGTCCTTCTGCGTGTTGACGATGATGTCGACGAAGCTGCCTGGCAGGGCGAAGCCGGCCACGCCGACCACGTCGTTCACACGCACGGTGATGGCGCGCTTGCCGTTGGCGATGACCGCCGAGAGGCCGCCCTTGGTGCCCACCGGCGTCAGCTTGGACTCCAGCACCGGCTCGCCGCGCGAGAGGCTGGCCTTGGTGACGCGGCCGGCGAGCGAGGCGGCGTCCTGGACCACGCCGGGCGGCAGGCTGGCGGCGGGCCAGTCCACCAGCTTCACGGCCTCGGGGGTGATCTGCTGGCCCAGGCTGATGTCGGCGGCCGCCACGGCCACCTTGGTGATGCCGTTGCTGCCTTGCTGCAGCAGCCAGCGGGACGCGAGCATGACGGCGCTGAGCCCCGCGACGGTGGCGATCAGCAGCATGAACAGGATGCGCAGGTTCTTCATTTTCGGCTCCTCTTGCTCAGAAGAAGATGGTGCGATGTGCCAGGATGCGCGGGCACGTGGCGGGAATGGCGGGGCGTCCGGTGCGTCTGGCGGCGCGGTGGCGTCCGGGCCGGCGGGCGGCATCCTGGCCGCCGGCGGCTGTCATGTGGTGGCCTGGGCGCGACCCGGACCCGTGGCGGTGTGCCGAGGCGCAGGGCCTGGCGTCTCCATGTGGCGCATGCATGCGGCTGCTGTGGTGCATGGCGATTCCCCCGTTCCTGGTCCCTGTTGTCACGGCATCGGGACCTTCTCGTTAGTGGCGCGCAAGCCGGAGGCGCGCCGTCTCCGTGTTGTTCAGAACAGCTCCCACTTCACCAGCAGCGTGGCCGTGGCGATGGCCAGGCCATACGGCAGCCGGACGGGCTTGCGTGCGGCGGCCCGGCGCGCCGCGGCGATGCGGCGCAGCAGCAGGGCGGCGATGGCCAGCGCGCCGCCGGCCAGGAAGCCGACCACGGCCACATGCGCGGCGCCCGCCACGCCCATGAAGGCCCCCACGGCCCCCATCAGCTTCACGTCGCCGGCGCCCATGCCGCCCATCAGGTAGACCGCGAGCAGCATGACCGCGCCGGTGGCGGCCCCGCCGATCCAGACCAGGGCGCCGTCCGCCGGGCCGTGGGTGGCGACCTGCGCCACCAGGGCCAGGGCCAGTCCGGCGGCCACGAGCCAGTTCGGGATGCGGCGCGAGCGGACATCGCTCACGGCAGCGACGATCACCATGGCGACGAGGCTCAGATTGGCGGCTGCGGCAACGGAGAACATGGCGGCCTTCCCGTGGATCGGTGCGATCGATGCGATCGGCATGTCAGGAATCTGGCCGGACCGGGGCCCATGGCGCGGAGCCCGGTCCGGGGGTACCGGAAGTCGTTCAGGCCGCGGAGAGCGCGGTGGCGATCGAATTCCAGATGGTGCCGACGGCGGTCTTCACGGTGGTGCCATAGGTCACCATCACGAGGGCCACGAAGGCCAGCAGCAGGGCGTACTCCACACCGGCTGCGCCGTCTTCTTCACGAACGAAACGCTTGATGCCATCGAACATGGTGGACATGTCTTTCTCCTTCACTTCACGGTTGGTGGGGAAAAAAGCGCCCGCTGGAGATCGGGCACAAGGTTTCGGCCGAACTGCCGACCGAGGCCAAACCGAAAAAGCTGCACTGTCGTGACATCTTTCCGATTCCACCTGGCTCAGGCTTGCGCACGCCCGGCAAGGCCGGTCTGGCGCTTGTCACCCGATGCATGGCCACTCCCTGCGGCATGCATCCTGGGCGGGTGCCGCGTACCGGTCCGAACTTCTCCAGGGACCGAGACGCGCCTGAAATGCTGCAAGACTGCGAGGCTTCGCGGCGTGCCGCTGGGCCGGACCGGCCATGCAGCTGGCCGGTCGCTTTTTCCTCCCTGGGCGCTGACTCGCGTCATCGCCGCCCCCGTTCCCACTTGTTCTCTGGATCCGCCTGGCCCCTGTCTTTGCCGGTTGGCCTGGCGTTCCGTGGTTGCGACACATCCAGCGACGAACGTGCCACGGAGGCTAAGTCGTTGATTTTTATAGGGGTGTGGGTTTGCCAATGCGTCGTTTGCGAGACGATGTAACCAAATGTTTCTCGGCGGTTACGAGTCGGCTCATGCACTCGGTTGCGGGTTTTTGCGCGATATAGGCAGTGCAGTTCCTATATTCGGACGGGAATGTACCGAATACCTGGCACCAGCCTGCTCTGGGCCCCGCCGAAAGGCGTAGAAGCGCAAGTGGCCAAAAACGTACCATTTATGAAGCGCCGATTACGTCATATTCGGTGGCCATCATCCTTATGGGCTGGCGGTATGGGGGACACACCTAACTGAAACGCGGTACACCGAAACAGTCGGCGATGCGAGGGACCGCCCGAGAGTGCGCCCCGGCGGGGGTATGCGGATCGTCCGTTTGGGCGAGGCCAATCGCAGAAGGATTGCCTCCGTCACCCGGGCTCATCCTCGTGACCTAAGGGTGGACCGAAAATCGCCAAAAATAGCCGCTGGGCAAAAACGTTTCAATCGTGAAACTAGACCCCCAAATCAACGATTCTCGTTTCGATCATGAAGTAAGGTCGGGGCCGCATGGCGTTGCGACGCGTCAGGTGCTGTTACAGCTTGGAAACAGACAGCGGCAATGATTGGTAAGCGTTACACGGTCTGCTCGCCTGGCGGGGGCGTGGTATCTTTCGCAGGTTTTGCACCATGATGGTGAAGATCATGCCAGGCGCCTCCCCGACAACTCCCTCCGATTCCCTCGCTTCGCAACCGAACCCCGCCGCCAACGCCCGCTGGCGCGTGCTGGCGGTGTTTTCGCTCGGTTTTCTGGTCTCTTATATCTTCCGGGGCGTCAATCTCGGCTTCGCGCCATTCCTCACGCGCGAGCTCGGGCTGTCGGCGGCCGACCTGGGGCTGCTCACCAGCTTCTATTTCCTCGGCTTTGCCTGCGCGCAACTGCCGGCCGGCATCCTGCTCGACCGCTACGGCCCGCGCCGCACCGAGGCCGCGTTGCTGCTGCTGGCCGTGGCCGGCTCGCTGGTGTTCGCCTTCGCCCCGGGCATGGCCGGCCTGGCCGCGGGCCGGGCGATGATCGGCGTGGGGGTGTCCGTCTGCCTCGGGGCGGCCATCCAGGCGCTGTCGATGTGGTTCCCGCTGTCACGCATGCCCTTGCTGAACGGGCTGGTGATGGCCATCGGCGGGCTGGGCGCGGTGGTGGTCGGCAGCCCGCTGTCCTGGCTGCTGGCCTGGACGGACTGGCGCACCGTCAGCATCGGGCTGGCGGCGCTGACGTTCGCCATGGCCGTGCTGCTCTGGTTTGGCGTGCCGGACGCCCGTCGCGCGGGCAAGGAAACCTTCGCCGAACAACTGCGCGGCACGCGGCTGATCCTGGTCAGCGAGAAATTCTGGCGGGTGGTGCCGCTGACGCTGCTGAACCAGGGCATCTTCCTGGCCGTGCAGACGCTCTGGGTCAGCGCATTCATGCGCGATGTACAGGGGCTGGCGCCGTCCGAGGGCGCGCGGCTGGTGTCGGTGATCGGCTTCGCCATGATGGCCGGCTGCGTCGGCGCGGGCTGGGCCGCCCGGCACCTGGAGCGGCGCGGCGTCAGCCTCTACGCGTTCGCCGGCTTCGGGATGATCGGCTTCATCGCCGTGCAACTGCTGCTGATGGCACGGCTGCCGTTCCTGCCGCTGGGCGTGTTGTGGGCCGCCTACGGGGTCTTCGGGTCCAGCGGGATCCTGACCTACGCGCTGCTGGCGCGCCGTTTTCCCGATGCGCTGATCGGGCGGGCGACAACCGCCATGACCCTGACCGTGTTCCTGGCAACCTTCGTGTTCCAGGTGGGGATCGGGTTTGTGCTGGACTTCTGGCCGTCATCCGGCGGGCACTATCCGGTGGCGGCGCATTGGGTGGTGTGGGGTGGGTTGGTGGGGCTGCAGGTGCTGGCGGCGGGGTGGTATTTGATGGAGAAGAGAGGGGGGAAGGTTTGAGATTTGAGGGTGTTGGGCTCAACAGCCAAAACCCCCTCAAAGCACGATCGGCCGATCCTCCAGCTCATTCCGATTAAACCCATCCCCCGACGGAAAATGCTCCGTCAGCAGCGCATGCATCTTCTCCACCGCCTCCAGCACCGGCCGTACCGACAGCGACTCCCTGAGCCCCAACGTCAGGTCGGCGCAAACCTTTTCCCAGACCCGCGCGCTGACGCAGGCGTCAATGCCCCGGTCCGCGAGGATTTCCACCGCGTGGTCGGCCAGGTTGATATAGAGCAGCACGCCCGAGTGGTCCTCGGTGTTCCACACCTCCAGCGCGCCGAACAGCGCCCGGGCGCGTTCGCGCGGGGTGGTGCCGCGCCAGGCCAGTTCCCACGGCATGCCGGCCTCGATCACCACGCGGACTTCCCCGCGATGGCGCTGTTCGCCGGCATGCACCGCCACCTGCAACTGGTGCTGGGCCTCGGCGGGGAACGCCTTGCGCGCCGCCGATGACGTTGTGCTCAGGTGCCGCAGCGCCCGCTTGAGAGACTTCTCCCTGATTGCTTTCATCAGCCCGTCTCCCGATTACCAGTTACCTGAGGCGCCGCCGCCGTCGAAGCCGCCGCCGCCTCCGCCACTGAATCCGCCACCGCCACCCCCACCGCCGAAGCCGCCACCGCCGCCGCCCCAGCGGCGCCCGGCCTCATAGCCACCCAGGCCGCCCAATCCGCCAGCCGTGGTGGTGGGCCAGCCGCGCCGGCCGGTCACGATCTGTGGGCCGCGTCCGCGCCGCAGGATCGCCGAAAGAAAGAAAAATACGACGATGGCGAGCGGGAACAGCACGGGCAGCCAGTCATTGAGAGCGGAGGCCGCCGCGTTGCCGGCTTTCCTGTCGGGCCCCGGCAGCGCCTCCTTGTCGATCGCGGCCTGGATGGCCGAGATGCCCGCCGCGAGGCCGCCATAGAAGTCGTTCTGGCGGAAGTGCGGGGCCATCACGTCGCGCAGGATGCGCGAAGACACCGCGTCGGTGAGCGACCCCTGCACGCCGCGTCCGGTCTCGATCCGCATCTTGCGCAAGCCGGGCGGATTGTCCTTGGCGATCAGCAGGATCACCCCGTCGTCGATGCTCTGGCGCCCCGCCTTCCACGCGTCCGCCACGCGGATGCTGTACTGGTCGATGGTCTCGGGCTCGGTGGTCGGCACCATCAGCACGAAGATCTGGCTGCCGCGCTGTTGCTCGTACTCGGCCAGCACGTTCTCCAGCGCCGCGCGCTGTTGGGGGGCCAGCGTGCCGGTCAGGTCGGTCACCCGCTGGGTGAGCGGCGGCACCGCGACGAACCCGTCGGCGGCGCGGGCGGATTGGCCCGCGAACACGGCGAACATCGCCGCAAGGCATAGCCGGATGCCGAAAAAGCGGAGCAGAGGGGCACGCATGATGGCGATGCGCCGCGTCAGAACTTGACGGCCGGCGGCGCGGAGATGGCCTTCTCGTTCTCCACCGTGAACGACGGCTTGACCGGGTAGCCGAACACCTTGGCCGTGAGATTGGTCGGGAAGCTGCGCGCCAGCACGTTGTACTCCTGCACCGCCGCGATATAGCGCTGCCGCGCCACGGTGATGCGGTTCTCGGTGCCTTCAAGCTGCGATTGCAGGTCGCGGAACGCGGCGTCGGCCTTCAGTTGAGGATAGTTCTCGGAGATCGCCAGCAGGCGCGACAGCGCGCTGGTCAGCTGCCCCTGTGCCTGCTGGAAGCGCGCGAAGGCCTCGGGATCATTGAGTGTCTCCGGCGTCACCTGGATGCTGGTGGCCTGCGCGCGTGCCTTGGTCACGGCCTCGAGCGTCTCGCGCTCATGGCTGGCGTAGCCCTTGACCGTGGCGACCAGGTTCGGGATCAGGTCCGCGCGGCGCTGGTACTGGTTGACGACTTCGCCCCACGCCGCCTTGACCGCTTCGTCCTTCGACTGGAAATCGTTGTAGCCGCAGGCGCTGAGCAGGCTGGCGAGGATGGCCATGGCCAGCCAGCGGCCCAGGGCGGCGGGCGAGGGCAGGACGAACAGGGATGGGAAGGCGGCGCGCATTGATGAGACTCCTGGAATGGCCGGGGTCGGCAAAATCCAAGTGTAGCGCACGGCATTGGGGCGCCGCGCCCAAGGTGAGGGAAGGATGCGGCGCGCCGGACGCGCCCCATCCTTCACACGACGGGCGCTCAGCCGGCCTGGAACGCGCGCGCGGCCGCTTCCACGGTGGTGGCGATGATCGCGTCGTCGTGCTTCGCGGAGACGAAGCCGGCCTCGAACGCCGACGGCGCCAGGTACACGCCCTCGTTCAGCATGGCGTGGAAGAAGCGGTTGAAGCGCCCGACGTCGGCCTTGGTTACCTCGGCGAAGCTGGTCGGCACGGTCTGGGTGAAATAGAGGCCGAACATGCCGCCGATGGCGTCCGCGGCGAACGGCACGTTGGCGGCACGGGCAGCGGCGGTCAGGCCATCAGTCAGCTTGCGCGTCTGTGCGGCCAGTTGGTCGTGGAAGCCCGGCGCCTGGATCAGCTTCAGCGTGGTCAGGCCGGCGGCCACGGCCAGCGGGTTGCCGGACAGCGTGCCGGCCTGGTAGACACCGCCCAGCGGGGCCAGCTTGGCCATGATGTCGCGCCGGCCGCCGAACGCCGCCGCGGGCATGCCGCCGCCAATCACCTTGCCCAGGCAGGTCATGTCCGGCTTGATGCCGTAGTGGGCCTGCGCGCCGCCCAGCGCCACGCGGAAGCCGGTCATCACTTCGTCGAAGATCAGCACGGCGCCGTGCTCGCTGCACAGGTTGCGCATGGACTGCAGGAAGGCGTTCGTGGCGCGCACCAGGTTCATATTGCCGGCTACCGGCTCCACGATCACGGCAGCAATCTCGCCCTTGTGGCGCGCGAAGGCTTCCTCGAGCTGGGTGACGTTGTTGTACTCGAGCACCATCGTGTGGCGCGTCACGTCGGCGGGCACGCCGGCCGAGGAAGGCGCGTTCTGGGTGGTGTCCGCGAAGGTCAGCAGGCCCGAACCGGCCTTGACCAGCAGGCTGTCCGCGTGGCCGTGGTAGCAGCCCTCGAACTTGATGATCAGGTCGCGCCCGGTGAAGCCGCGCGCCAGCCGCAGCGCGCTCATGGTGGCTTCGGTGCCGGACGACACCAGCCGCACCTGCTCGATCGACGGCACCAGCTTGCAGATTTCCTCGGCCATCTCGATCTCGCCCTCGGTGGGCGCGCCGAAGGAGAAGCTGCCGGCGGCGGTGTCCTGCACCGCCTTGACCACGGCCGGATGGGCGTGGCCGAGGATCATCGGGCCCCAGGATCCGATGTAGTCGATATAGCGCTGGCCGTCCGCATCCCACATATAGGCGCCCTCGGCGCGGGTGATGAAGCGCGGCGTGCCGCCCACGGAGCGGAAAGCGCGCACGGGCGAGTTCACGCCACCGGGAATGGTCTGCTGGGCGCGGTCGAAAAGCTGCTGGTTACGGGACATGGCAGGAGTTGTAATCCGATACGGGATGAAAATGGGCTCGCCGGGGGCGGAGGCGGGCGGCTTGCGGTCAGATGCCGAAAAAGCAGGCAATCTGGGCGAAATGCGCGTCGTTTGAACGGTATCTGCACGCTAACATGCGCGAACGCGACGATATTCGCATAGTTGCGCCGCCCCATGGGTGGCGCCGGCGGCGCGGTTTATGTACCATCTGCGCTGGAATTTTAATGGAGAGTGGCAAGAGCCTGCATATGGAATACAAGACTTGGATGTGCCTGATCTGCGGTTGGATCTATGACGAGGCCACCGGTTCGCCGGAAGACGGCATCGCGCCGGGCACCAAATGGGAAGACGTGCCGATCAACTGGACCTGTCCGGAGTGCGGCGCGCGCAAGGAAGACTTCGAGATGGTGGCGATCTGACGTCTGGCCACTGTGCCAGCCGTCGAGGGTCATCGCACCCTCCCGCGTAAGTCGTCGAACAAGCCGAAAAGGCCGACGCGTCGCGCCAAAGCGACAGATCGGCGGGCCGCGCCGGACAAACCGGATTGACGGCCCAACCGCGAGTTGTCACACTTTGCGGCAAAGCGGAACCTCCGTCCCGGCCATGCTGCCGCCTGGCAGCACGGTAAGGGGCGAAGAATACCGCCATAACATCGCCATAACAGCGCAATAAGATAGCAAGACGCAGGCGAGCGCACGGGTCGCGCCGCCGGCGCCGGTCGAATTGACCGGGTTTTTTTTGATTGGGAATTTGGAAATCGGGGGCCGCCGGCGCGTCAAGCGTTGCCGTGCGGGTGTTCTCAAGTGAATACCGGCGCCTGCATTCGTGCGGGCAGCTGGTCGCGGGAACAGTATGCGGGTCGCTCAAACAGAAGAAAACACGTCCGTCGATGGGGTCAACACCGGCGACGCCGGTGCCGTCAAGGCAGCCGCGGCATTGCGCCGCAAGATCCTTGTGATCGACGATTCCAGCACGATCCGCCGGACGGCGGAGATCTTCCTGTCCCAGGCAGGCTATCAGGTCATGCTCGCCGAGGATGGCTTCGAGGCGCTCGCCAAGGTCGGCGACATGCACCCGGACGTCATCTTCTGCGACATCCTGATGCCCCGGCTGGACGGCTACCAGACCTGTTCCCTGATCAAGAAAAGCCCGAGGTTCCACGCGATCCCGGTGATCATGCTGTCGTCCCGCGACGGCGTGTTCGACCGTTCGCGCGGCAAGCTCGTCGGCGCGCACGACCATCTCGCCAAGCCCTTTTCCCGTGAAGCCCTGATGCAGGCCGTAGAGACCTGCCTTGGCGGCTGTGCGCAGGAAGAGGGTGCGGTCGTGGCGGCCTGACCCTGAACGCCGCCACGCAAAAGCATCCAGGAAACACACCAATGACCATCAGCAAAATCCTTATCGTCGACGATTCCCCCACCGAAGCGCTGTTCATGTCCGACCTGCTCGGCAAGAAGGGCTTCAAGGTCTCGGTGGCCGGCAACAGCGACCAGGCCATGGCCCGGCTCGAGGCGGAACCTTTCGACCTGATCCTGATGGATGTGGTCATGCCCGGCCAGAATGGCTACCAGACCACCCGCGCCATCAAGCGCGACGACCGCTTCAAGGACATTCCCGTGATCATGTGCACCAGCAAGGGCCTGGACACGGACCGCATCTGGGGCATGCGCCAGGGTGCATCGGACTACATCGTCAAGCCGGTGGACAGCGACGAACTGCTGACGAAGATCGCCGCGCTGGCCCACTGAGCCAGCGCAGAACGACCTGCCGGGCCCCCGGGCCCGGGGTTTGCCGTCACGCCGCCCGCCGCGATGCGGGCGGGGGTGACGCTGTGTCCGCCCGCCGCCAGGCGGTCTTTCATCCAACGGTATGCCGACCATGAACGCGCCGCGCCAAGACATCCGTGCCCGCCAGACCCGCCTGCAGGACTACCAGGCCATGCTGGCCCGTCGCCTGCGCGACGCGCGCAACCTGCCCGCCGTGGACAGCTACCTCGGCGTGCTGGTCGGCCAGCGCCACTGGCTGCTGCCGCTGCCCGATACCGGCGAGGTGCTGGAAATGCGCCAGCCGGCCGGCGTGCCACTGACCCAGCCGTGGTATCGCGGCCTGGTCAACGCGCGCGGCAACCTGCTCGGGGTGATCGATTTCGGGCTGTTCTGCGGCGAGGGGCCCACGCCCGTGCAGCCGGGTAGCAAGATCGTCGTGCTGTCCCGCCAGGTGGAGCGGGCCTGCGGGATCATCGCCACGCGGGTGGTGGGGCTGCGCCATGCCGGCGACCTCTCGCTGCCGCACGGCGACGCCCCGGCGGGCCACGCACCGGATCTCGCGCCCGAATGGCACGGCCCGCGCTTCGCGGACCGCGACGGCCGCGACTGGCAGGTGCTGGACATCCGCCAGCTGCTGGACGCCCCGGCGTTCCTCCAGGTGGGCCGCGTGGTGGCCTGAGCCGATAGCCGATAGTCGATAGCCAAATAGTCGAACACCAAGACGCAGTACCAACGAATCAAAAAACAAACGGACAGAGGGTTGCTATGGGTATCAAGAAGATGAGCCTGGGACGCCGGACGGCTGCCGCGGGTGCCGCTGCCGAGGCCGCGGCGCCGCGCCGGTCGGTGTTCGCCAAGGGCAGCGCCGGCGCTGACAAGGGCGGCCTGGGCCGTACCCCGGTGGAGCAACTGTCCGGCTGGCTGTCGCGCATGCCGTTCGCGTCGCAGCAGCGTACGCTGACGGTGGGCGTGGTGGTGTCGCTGGTGGCGCTGCTGGCTTCGGTGTATCTCGATAACCGCCAGGCCACCAACGGCGCGGCGCAGATCGAAATCGCCGGTAACATGCTGATGCACTCGCAGCGTCTGGGCAAGGCGGTGCCGGTGGCGCTGCTGGGCAACGCGCAGGCGTTCACGCAGCTGCGCCAGTCCAAGGAACAGCTCACGGCCGACCTGCTGGCGCTCCAGAACGGCAGCGACGAGAAGCACGTGAGTGCCACCTCGGGCGCGGCGGTGCCGCTGCTCGAAACCGCCATGAACTCGTGGAAGCGCTCCGAGAAGAGCGCCGGCGACGTGCTGGCCCAGCAGCCGATTCTGACCACCATCGGCCAGACGCTGCAGATCTTCAACGCTTCGAACCCGGAACTGCTCGAAGCCGCCGAACAGGTGGCCGCCATCAAGCTCCAGGCCGGCGCCAACGCCCGCGAGGTGGCCGCCTCCGCGCAGCTGGTGATGCTGACCCAGCGCCTGGGCAAGAACCTGAACGAGTTCCTCTCCGGCGAAGGCGTCAACCCCGAGACCGCGTTCCTGCTCGGCAAGGACACCAACACCTTCCGCGAGACGCTGGACGGCCTGATGAACGGCTCGGAAGCCCTGCGGCTGTCCGCCGCCACCGACGCCGAGACCCGCAGCTACCTCCAGCAGCTCTCGCAGCGCTTCGAGGCGGTGCAGAAGACCACGCAGACGATTCTCCAGAACCTGCCGGGCCTGATCGCCGCCAAGCGCGCCCAGCAGCAGATCTTCAACGACAACGAGGCCCTGCGCGGCGAGCTGTCCACGCTCCAGACCGCCTATTCGGATGGCGCGCGCTACCGCCCCTGGACCCTGGGCGCGACCATCGTCTCCGCGCTGTCCACGCTGATCTTCCTGGCCGGGCTGGCCGCGCTCTACCTGCGCGACTCGCGCGTCCGGGCGCTGGAAGCCGAGGCGCGCGAACGCGAGGCCGAAGCCCGACGCCTCGACGAAAAGCGCAACAACGACGCCACCCAGAAGGCCATTCTGCAGCTGATGAACGAGCTGCAGGACATCGCTGATGGTGACTTGACGCGTCAGGCCACCGTGACCGAGGACATCACCGGCGCCATCGCCGACTCGGTGAACTACACCGTGGAAGAACTGAAGGAACTGGTCGGCCGGGTGCAGCAGACCGCCGTGGACGTGCAGCAGGCCTCGAGCCAGGTGCAGGAAACCTCGGTGCAGCTGGCTGCCACGACCGAGGAGCAGTCGCGCCAGATCCGCCAGACCGGCGAGTCGGTGGTGGAGATGGCAGACCGCATCACGCAGGTGTCGCGCGGCGCGGCGGAATCCGCCAACGTGGCCCGCGCCTCGCTGGCCGCTGCCGAGCAGGGCCAGCAGGCGGTGGAAAACGCGATTACCGGCATGAACGGCATCCGCGACCAGATTCAGGAAACCTCGAAGCGGATCAAGCGTCTGGGCGAGTCGTCGCAGGAGATTGGCGAAATCGTCGAGCTGATCTCGGACATTACCGAACAGACCAACGTGCTGGCACTGAACGCCGCCATCCAGGCGGCTTCAGCCGGCGAGGCAGGCCGCGGCTTCTCGGTGGTGGCGGAAGAAGTGCAGCGCCTGGCCGAACGTTCCGGCGAGGCCACCAAGCAGATCGGCGCGCTGATCCGCACGATTCAGACCGATACCCAGGACGCCGTGCACGCCATGGAGCGCAGCACGCAGGGCGTGGTGGAAGGGGCGCGGCTGTCCGATAACGCCGGTGCCGCACTGGTCGAGATTGGCCGCGTGTCGCGCCAGCTGGCGGAGCTGATCGAGCAGATCTCGCAGACCACCTCGCACGAGGCCGGGCTGGCCACCAACGTGGCGCGCCACATCGACGGCATTCTCCAGGTGACCGCCCAGACCACGTCCGGTACGCGCCAGACCGCCACCTCGGTGCGCCAGCTGACGGCACTGACCGAAGAACTGCGTAACTCGGTGTCGCGGTTCAAGATCGCCTGACTTGCATAAAACCTGCATCGAGGCCCGCGCGCGGGCGCAACGGATTGTGTCATGTCATTGAATTTTTCCGTATCGAGCGACGTGGCTGACCCGGCCGCGCCGCAACCGCCGGTGCAGGGCGAGGCGGCCGTGCCGGCCCCCGTGCCGCAGCGCGACCTGTCGGTGCTGGCCTGGCTTGCGCCAAGCCTGCGCACCGCGCTGGACGCCGCCGCCGCCGAGCTTGGCCACTATGTGGACGAGATCCAGCAGGCCCCCGAGGCGCTGGGCGCGCGCGACACCACGTCGCTGCGCCTGGCCGGCCAGCAGCTGCACCAGGCCGCCGGGGCGGTGCACATCGTCGGCCTGCGCGGCGTGGATGCGCACTGCCAGGCCATGCGCCGCCTGCTGGAAGCCATCGACGCCGGTACCGTCGCCGCCAGCCCGGAGACGCTCGGCGTGTTCCGGCGCGGCGTGCAGGCCCTGGCCGAGTATGTCGATGACCTGATGGCCGGCGATCCCGAGGATCCGCTGCGCCTGTTCCAGCCCTACGCCGACGCCCTTGTCCTGATGAAGGAGGAGCGCGTGCATCCGGCCGACCTGTGGCTGGAGGAACTGCAGATGCTGCCCGGCATCGTGCTGCCCACGCGCTCCACGTCGTCGGTCACGCGCGCGCGCCAGCGCTTCGAGGCCGCGCTGCTCAAGGCGCTGCGCCTGCCCACGCCCTGCACGGACGGCGCGCTGCTGCGCGAAGCCTACCTGCCGCTGCAGATCGCGCTGGACGATGTTCGCAACCACGAACAGCACGCGCGCCGCACCACCGATACCCCGGACCGGGGCATCTGGCTGACGCTGTCGATGGTGTTCCGCGCGCTGGCGCACGGGCTGCTGCCGTCCGACCTGCTCGCCAAGCGCTTCGCCGCGCGCGCCCACCTGCTGCTGCGCCAGTACCTGCAGGGGCAGGTGCGCGTGCCGCAGGCGCTGCTCAACGATGCCGTGTTCCTGTTGGTCAGCACCGGCCTGACGCCCGATGGCCCGGAGGACACCACGCCGCCGGCGGTGCAGGCCGCCGTGCAGGTGCTGCGTGCCGACATCGCGCGCGGCCTGCAGGCTTTCCGCGTCGATCCGGCCCACGCCGTGGCGCGCGCCGACTATCGCCGGCGCTACTACGGCTGGCTCGATCCGATCGACACGCGCAACCTCCAGAACGCCGCCGCCGCGATCGAGCGCGCGGCTGCCGACGATCAGGCCGGATGGGAACTCGCGCTGGCTTCGCTGGCCGAGGCCGCGCAGCCGCTGGCCCAGCCCGCGCTCCAGCACTGCCTGAGCGCCGCTGCGGCTCATGCCGGGCAGCGCAACGTGCCCGGCGAGACCGGGGCCGCCCTGGGGCCGACCGGCGTGGCGCTGTTCCTCGCCCGCGCGCTGGCCATGCCGTGGCGCGTGCATGGCCAGTCCGGCCATCCGTCCGCCGCCGAATTCGCCGCCCGCTGCGACCAGCTCGCGGCCTGCCTCGCCGACCCCGCCGCCACCGCGCCCGACTGGCTCGCCGCGATGGTCGAGACCGCCAACGCCCAGGCGCTGCGTGCCGAGGCCGTGACCCGGCTGCGCGCCCAGCTCGACAGCGGCGAGTCCTGGCTCGATACCTTCGACCGCAACGCGGCCCGGCCCGATGCCGTCAACACGCTTGGCGATGCCGCCCAGGCGTTTGGCGGGCTGCTGGCCACGCTGGAGCGCCTGATCGGCAGCGCCGCGATGCCGGAAGGCATCGACGAGGCCGCCGCCGCCGCGCTGGCCGCCACGCGCGCCGTGCTGGCGCGGCTGGACGTGCTGCGTGGCATCGACACCCAGCCGGGCCGCGTGGCCCAGTTGTCCGAGATTGCCGCCGAACTCGGCGCGGTGCATGCCTTTGCCGACATCCTCGAATTCGGCCGCCGTCAGGCCGATGCCACCGACGACGACGCCCTCGCGCCGCGCCGGAACGACGAGGTGCCCGCCACCGCGCTGGCCGCCGCGCGCCACGCCGCGATGGACGCCATCCGCGTAGCCGCCGGCGCCGATTCGCCCGAGATCCAGCGCCTGCGCGCCGCCTTGCAGGCTGTGAGCGACCAGGCCGCCATCGACGACGATGCCGCGCTGCGCCGCCAGGCCACCGACGCCACCACGCAGCTGCACGCGTGGCTTGCCGGCAGCGACTCCGCCGCCGAACGCCTGATCGTGGCGCTGGCCGACCCGATGCCCGCCGCTGCGCTGGCATCGTCCGCCGCGCCGTCTGCCCCGATGCCGAGCGACGCCGCCGGGGTGGACGCCGAACTGCTCGAGATCTTCCTGTCCGAAGCGGAGGAAGTGCTCGGCAATATCGCCACCGACCTGCCGGGCGGGCTCGACGCGCTGCGCGACGCCGACGTGCTGAGCCGCATCCGCCGCGCCTTCCACACGCTCAAGGGCTCGAGCCGCATGGTCGGCCTGAACCGCTACGGCGAAGCCGCGTGGGCCATCGAACAGGTGATGAACCTGTGGATTGCCGAGGCGCGCGAGCCCATGCCCGCGCTGCTGGCCCTGCTGCACCACGCGCACGACCTGCTGCGCGAATGGGCCATCGCCCTGCAGGCCGACGCCGGCACCCAGCGCGACATCGCCCCGCTGGTGGCGGAAGCCCAGGCCGTGCGCGAGCCGGGTCAGACCGACTTGTCCGCCGTCGCGGCCCCCGCCGCGCCGGAAGATGCCATCGATTCACTGGACGCCCTGCTGGCCCACGCCCAGGCCAACGCGCCCGGGCAGACCGCCCCGGCGCAGCCGGTCGCCCCTGAGCAGCCGGCGGCCGAGGCCGAGGACAGCAACGTGCTGCCGTTCCGCCTTTCGGGCGGGCTGGCCAGCGACGACGACCACTACAAGGTGATTGGCCCGGTGCGCATCGGGCTGGCGCTCTACAACGTCTACCTGCAGGAGGCCGACGATCTGGTGCGCCAGTTCGCCACCGACCTGTCCGAGTGGAAGCACGAGAACCATCCGTGCCCGAGCGAGCTGGCGCTGCGCGTGGCGCATACGCTGCAGGGCAGCGCCTCCACGGTGGGGCTGGAGCCGGTGCGCGACATCGCCGAGGCCCTCGAACAACTGCTGTTGCTGCTGGGCCGTCACCCCGTGGTGATGCATCCGGGCGACTTCCGCCTGCTCGACCAGGCCGTGGAGCGGCTGCGCGCGATGCTGCACCAGTTTGCCGCCGGGGTCTGGCCCGATGCCGACCCGGCGCTGTGCCGCAACCTGAACGATTTCGGCGAACGCGCGCTGATGCGCCCGCGCGCCACCGTGACGGGCGAACAGGCGCAGGCGGACCTGGAAGGCTCCGTCGCGCAGTTGTTCGGCAATACCCAGATCCTGCAGGCCACGCCGCTGCCGCCGCTTCCGCCTGTGACCGAGCCGGCCGCGCCGACCCCGGCACTGCCGGCCGTGACCGATGCGCCGGCCAGGCTGACGCCGATCACCTCGCTGCCGCCGGTGGCCGCGCCCACGCTGACCCCTGTGACGCCGGTGACGCCGCTGCACGACGCCGTGGTCATCGCCATGCCCACGGCGCCGCGCCCCGATCCGCGTCATGAGCAGGTGGCCGTCGCCCATGTCTCCGCGCAATCGCCGGCGGCGCCGGCGGCCCCGCCCGAAGCATCGCTCGACGCCTCGGCGCTGGATGCCGATCTGGTCGACATCTTCCTGGAAGAGGCGCACGGCAGCCTGCCGGAACTCGGCAAGCTGGTGCGCACCTGGGAAGCCACGCCCGAAGAGACGCAGCAGGGCGGCCTGGTGCTGCGCGCGCTGCACACGCTCAAGGGCAGCGCCCGCATGGCCGGCGCGATGGCGCTGGGGCAGGCGGCGCATGAAATGGAAACGCTGCTGGAAGCCTCCGTGCGCGGCCAGCGCGTGACGCCGGACCTGTTCGGCAAGCTCTACGCCTGGTACGACCGCATCCTCGCGCACGTGGACGCGCTCCAGAACGGCCGCCTGCTGCCGGTGGACGATGCCGATGTGGTGAACGGGCTGGTCGAACCCGACGCGGCGCCCGCGGCTTCGCTCGATGTACCGGCTGCCACCACGGCTGACACCCCCGGCACCGCACTGGCCACGACCGCCCCGCAACTGCCGGCCACTGCCGCCAAGGCCCCGGAAGCCGACCGCCAGCGCGCGCTGGTGCGCGTGCAGGCCCGGGCGCTGGACACGCTGATCAACGACGCCGGCGAAGTCGGCGCCACGCGCGCCCGGCTGGACAGCGAGCTGGAAGCGCTGCGCGCCTACCTCGGCGAACTGAACGACAACGTGGGGCGTCTGCGCACCCAGTTGCGCGAGATCGAAATCCAGGCCGAGACGCAGATGGCGTCGCGGATTGCCGATACCCAGCAGAGCCCGGACTTCGATCCGCTCGAGTTCGACCGCTTCACGCGGTTCCAGGAACTGACGCGGATGATGGCCGAGTCCGTGAACGACGTGGCCACGGTGGAGCAGAACCTGCAGCGTGGCTTCGACCGCGCCTCGGGCGACCTGGCCGCGCAGGCCCGGCTGACGCGCGGCCTGCAACGCGGGCTGATGCAGGCCCGCATGGTGCAGTTCGATGCGCTGGCTGAGCGCCTGTACCGTGTGGCGCGCCAGTCGGCCACCGAAACCGGCAAGGAAGTGCGCCTGCTGATCAAGGGCGGCACGGTGGAGATCGACCGCTCGGTGCTGGACCGCATGGCCGGCCCGATCGAGCATTTGATCCGTAATGCCGTGGTGCACGGCATCGAGCCGGCAGACGCACGCCGCGCGGCGGGCAAGTCCACCACGGGCGCGCTGACGCTGGAAGTGCAGCAGGAAGGCAACGAGGTGGTGCTGACGTTCTTCGACGATGGCGGCGGGCTGGACCTCGCGCGCATCCGCGAGCGGGCCATCAGCCGCCAGCTGCTGACGCACGAGGAAGACGCCAGCGACGCGCGCCTGACCGAGATGATCTTCACGCCGGGCTTCTCGACGGCCGATGAGGTCTCCGAGCTGGCCGGGCGTGGCGTGGGCATGGACGTGGTCCGCGCCGAAACCGTGGCGCTGGGCGGGCGTATCACGCTCTCCACCGAGGCGGGCCGGGGTACCAGCTTCACGGTGCACCTGCCGCTGACCACCGCCATTACGCAGGTGCTGCTGGTGTCGCTGGGCGGCCGCCTGTACGCGATGCCGAGCGGCATGATCGATCAGGTCCACCAACTGCGCGAAAAGCCGCTGCTGGAAGCCTATAACGCCGGCCGCTTCGGCGCGACGGCGGGTCCGGGCGCCGGTGTGGAAGCGCCGTTCTACTACTTCGGCACGCTGCTCGAAGAGAGCGCGGCGATTGCCTCGGGCCGCAAGTACTCGCCCGTGGTGGTGGTGCGCTCGGGCGCGGACCGCGTGGCGGTGCACGTGGACGAGGTGATCGGCAACCGCGAAGTGGTAGTGAAGCACATCGGCCCCCACCTGGCGCGCCTGGAAGGTATTGCCGGCGCCACCACGCTCGGCGATGGCGAGATCGTGCTGATCTACAACCCGGTGGTGCTGGCGCAGCGGTTCGTGCGCGAGCGCGGCGAGGTGACGCCGACGGCGCTTCTGGCATCGACCGAGAACACTGGCGCGGTGGCCGAGTTCGTCGGCGCGGGGGATGCCCGGCCGGTCTCGGGCCTGATGACGCAGCCGACCGTGATGGTGGTGGACGATTCGCTCACGGTGCGCAAGGCCAGCCAGCGGCTGCTGACGCGCGCGGGCTACCAGGTGGTGCTGGCGCGCGATGGCGTGGATGCGCTGCGGCAGTTGCAGGAGGTGATGCCGGACGCGATGCTCGTCGATATCGAGATGCCGAACATGGACGGCTTCGACCTCACGCGCAACGTCCGCGCCGACAGCCGCACCACGCATATGCCGGTGGTGATGATTACGTCACGTACGGCCGAAAAGCACCGCCGCTACGCGGCCGAGATCGGCGTGAACGTCTATCTGGGCAAGCCGTTCAACGAGGATGAACTGCTGCGTACGCTGCGCCAGCTGATTGGCGAGCGCGCCGGCAACGCCGCCGCCTCGGTGGCGCAGATGCTGGGCGACGCCTGACGCATCGCATCTGACGTAGTCAGAAAAAAGGGCCGGCGCTTCGTCAAGCGTGAACTGCACCCCAAAAGTTGGACACCCGTTCAACCTTTGGGGTGTTTTTCATGGCGAAGTACAACGAGGCGTTCAA
>NZ_JAWRWU010000009.1:0-273701 GCF_046535395.1 Cupriavidus sp. SIMBA_020
TGAACGCCTCGTTGTACTTCGCCATGAAAAACACCCCAAAGGTTGAACGGGTGTCCAACTTTTGGGGTGCAGTTCACAGCGTCACCGCTGCCGGCCCTCCCAACCAGACCCTGGTCAGTCCTGCTGCTACTTATTCATCACTTTTTTGTCGCATCTGCCAGCTTGGCTTCCGCGTCGCGCAGCGCGGTGCGCAGGCCCTCTTCCACCACCGGGTGGTAGAACGGCATGGCCAGCATCTGGGCGATGGTCAGGCCTTGCTGGCAGGACCACGCCAACAGGTGGGCGATGTTCTCTGCACGCGGGCCCATCCACTCGGCACCAAGGAAGCGGCCCGTGGCGATGTCCGCATAGACGTGCATCAGGCCCTTGTTCTTCAGCATCACGCGGCTGCGGCCCTGATCCTCGAAGCTGACCTCGCCCGTGACGAAGCTGCCCGGCTCCAGGCTGGCGTAGCTGTTGCCGACGATGGCCAGTTGCGGATCGGAGAACACCACGGCCAGCATGGCGCGGCGTGCCAGCGGGCGCACGTCGGGCCAGCGCGCGGCGTTGTCGCCGGCGGCCTTGCCTTCGTCGGCGGCCTCGTGCAGTAGCGGGAGCACGTTGTTGGCATCGCCGGCGATGAACACCGGCGCGGTGCCGCACTGGAGCGTGAGCGGGTCGAAGACCGGCACGCCGCGTGCGTCGAGCGCCAGCCCGGCGTTCTCGATCGCCAGGTTATCGACATTCGGGCGGCGTCCCGTGGCCGCCAGCACGTAGGCGAAGCGCTCGGTCACGCGCTGGCCGTCGGCGTCCTCGAACGTGATCACCGCTTCGTCGCCCTCACGGCGCATGTCGGTCACGCGGGCGTCGGGCTGCAACGAGAATTCCTGGTTGAACGCCTGCGCGGCATAGGCGCGGATCGCCGGATCGGTGAACGGGCCGACCGCGCCGCCCACGCCAAACACGCGCACCCGCACGCCCAGCCGGGACAGCGCCTGGCCCAGTTCGAGCCCGATCACGCCGGGGCCGAACACCGCCACGCTGGCGGGCAGGTCGTCCCAGGCGAACACATCGTCATTGACGATCAGCCGGTTGCCAAACACGTGGAATGACGGCGGCACGGCCGGACGCGAGCCCGTGGCAATCACCACGCGGCTGGCGCGCACCGTGGTGTGGTCGTCGATCTCCAGCACGGTGTTGTCGATGAAGCGCGCATGGCCGATCAGGCGATGCGCTGTCGGAATGCTCTCCGTGCCGCGCACCACGAAGCCGACGAAGCGGTCGCGCTCGCTACGGACGCGGGCCATGACCTCGCGGCCATCGACGCGCACCGGGCCATCCACATGCACGCCGAACGCGCCGGTGTGGCGCGCCTCGTGGGCGGCCTCGGCGGCGGCGATCAGCAGCTTCGACGGCATGCATCCCACGCGGGCGCAGGTGGTGCCGTAGGCCCCGCCCTCGATGATCACGGCGCGCTTGCCGGCCGCGATGGCGGCACGGTAGGCGGCGAGGCCAGCGGTGCCTGCGCCAATCACGGCTACGTCGGTCTGGATGGTCGTCTTCATGATGCGATTCCTGGTAATGAGCGGTTTGCTGGCTTTTTCTCAATCAGCGGACGGCATGACACCGGCGCCAGGCTGGGCGCCCGATGTCATCGGATCCGACGACTGTCCTGCTTCGGGAAATGTCCCCCTGGACACCGGCGGGAAACCGGGCCAGGGGAGGACGCGGGAGGGATGCGCTTAGCGCGACAGGTACTGCTCGAGCGCTTCAGCGCCGCCGATCAGATTGCCGTTGATGAACACCTGCGGGGCCGTCATGCTGCCGGACACTGCGCCCAGCACCTTGCCACGCACCTTGTTTTCCAGCGGCACGTCGATGTACTCGAAACCGTTGTCCGACAGCAGTTGCTTGGCCTTGGCACAGTGCGAGCAGCCGATCTTCGAGAACACCACGACCTGGTCGGGGCTCTTCGCGTTCGGGGCGATGTGGTTCAGCATCGTGTCGGCGTCCGAGACCTTGAACGGGTCGCCCGGCTCTTCCGGCTCGATAAACATCTTGGTCACCACGCCGTCCTTGACCAGCATCGAATAGCGCCAGCTGCGCTTGCCAAAGCCCAGGTCGGCCTTGTCCACCAGCATGCCCATGCCGTCGGTGAATTCACCGTTGCCGTCGGGAATCATGGTGATGTTCTGGGACTCCTGGTCCTTCGACCACTCGTTCATCACGAAGGTATCGTTCACGGACACGCACAGGATGGCGTCCACGCCCTGCTTGGCGAACACCGGCGCCAGTTCGTTGTAGCGCGGCAGGTGGGTGGACGAGCAGGTCGGCGTGAAAGCGCCGGGCAGCGAGAAGACCACGACGGTCTTGCCGTCGAACAGTTCGGCCGTGGTCACGTTCTTCCATTCATTGTTCTCACGCACACGGAAGGTGACTTGGGGAACGCGTTGGCCTTCGCGGGATTGCAGCATCGGTAAGACTCCTCTGGGTTGGGTTGGGCGCCACGTGTTGTAGCGATGGGGTGGATTCTGAAGATTGAGATGTGATTTGTACAATTCATCGTTCCTACCTGCCCGATTGAAACAATCTATTATCATTCGGCGTTATCCGATTGCTTTTTCCTATCAGACGGCGTTCTGACCGCTGGCGCCGCCCGTGAAATGTTGTAAAGAAGCGGCCCGCCGTGCAGCACGGCGGTTAGCATCCGGGCTTGAAAAAGGCGGGGTATGCCGCCTTTTGTGATGCAATTTTCGTTGCCCGATGTACGACTACATTTGCCCCGGACTGGTCACGCGCGTGTTTCCCCCGCAGCCGCCGCAAGGCGGCCGCGGCGACATTCACGTGACGGAAACGATACGCGTGGAGGATGGCCTGGAGGTCATCGGCATCGGCTTTGCCGACCTGCGCTATGTGATGTTCTTCGCGGAGGTGCCCGAGGACATGGCCGACCCCGCAGCGGGCGAGGTGACCCGGTTCGTCACGGTGGTGCGCGTGGAGGCCGACCACGGCACGATGTTCCTGCCGGACTTCTGGCGCCTGCCCTGCCCGCACATGGTCTGGCAGTTCTCGGAGGCCCTGCTGTGGGCGATGCGCCACCATGTGGACGCCCACCCGGCGGTGCAGCAGTACGTCTGCGTGTCGCAGACCCGCAAGATGGATTTCCTGTGCGAGCGTGTGATCCGACAGTTCGCGCGCGCCGGCGGCAACGCGCGCTTCCGCTGCGTAACGCGGCCCGAACCAGGCAGGACAGGGGAGAAGGAAGGAATCTATGGCTTTGCACGTCACGAACCATGTTCGGCCTGAGGCGCTCGCGCAGCAGAAGCGCCTGATGTCGGGCATCCTGGCCCGGGTGGCCCAGGCCGCGGCGGCGTCCACGTTCACGGTGACCCCGCGCCCGCTGTTCCGGGCGGCCTTGCGCATGCAGCCACATCCGGCCACGCACGGACCGGGCTAGCCGCCCCCCTTTCAGAGGTTGCCTTTCAGAGGCGCTGCCTGCAGATGCCGAGCTGCTGCGCCATCAGGACGAGATCGGCGAACGTACGCGCACGCATCTTGCGCATGGCCTGCCCGCGATGAATCTTGACCGTTACCTCGCTGATGCCGATCTCGCTCGCAATCTGCTTGTTGAGCAGCCCGGACACGGCCAGCGTCATGACCTCGGTCTCGCGCGGCGTCAGCGCCTCGTAGTTGGCGCGCAACGCCTCCACCTGCCGCATCCCCAGGCGCCGAATCCGGTCTTTGTCGAGCGCGGCGGACACCGCGTCGAGCAGGTCCTGGTCGCGGATCGGCTTGGCCAGGAAGTCCTCGGCGCCGGCCTTCATCGCCGCCACGGTCATCGCAATGTCGCCGTAGCCGGTCATGAAGATGATGGGGATGTTGACGCCCATCTGGGCCAGCCGGGTCTGGAGGTCGAGCCCGCTCGGCCCGCGCAGCCGCACATCGAGCACCAGGCAGCTCGGCACGTCCGGCATGGCGTAGTCGAGCAGTTCGGCGGCCGAGGCGAACAGCGCCACCCGCATGCCCACCGAGCGGAACAGGTTGCCCAGGCCGCTGCGCAGCATCGCGTCATCGTCGACGATCAGCACCAGTGCGTCGTCGTGCGTGCTGTCGTCAGCGGGCTCCAGGCTCTTCGATGTCACGTCTTCTCTCCCTGTCCGCGGGGGTGGTCCCGGGTGTCTGTTGCGGATTATATCGAGGGCAACCATACGCCCCGGCGGCCGCAGCGGACGCGGCACCGCGCATTTCAACATAGTCCGTGGGCACATGCCATTCATACCATCGGGTTAGTTGGCCAGACGCGGCGCAGCCGCCACCATGTCATCCGAAAACACGACTGGCCGCGCGAGGCGGGCGCCATGCCGCCCCGCGCCGACAGCTAGCCACCCGATCGTGCGAGCAACTAATACGATCGAACAGTAGCCGCCGGCGGGGCGGGCGCTTAGCCTCTCGACGGGCTGCTACCCAAGTATGCCCCCATCACCCGCCAATGTTTTCCTGGAGCACCATCATGTCCAATCCGAAGCTCGAAGTCCTGACCCCGCAAAACAGCCAGCTCATCATCATCGACCACCAGCCGCAGATGGCCTTCGGCGTCCAGTCGATGGACCGCCAGGCGCTGAAGAACAACGTCGTGGGCCTGGCCAAGGCCGCCAGGATCTTCAATGTGCCGACCACCATCACCACGGTGGAAAGCGAGTCGTTCTCGGGCTTCACGTACCCGGAGGTGCTGGACGTGTTCCCGAACCAGAAGACGCTGGAGCGCACGTCGATGAACTCCTGGGACGACCAGAAGGTACGCGACGCCCTGGCCGCCAACGGCCGCAAGAAGGTGGTCGTGGCCGGCCTCTGGACCGAAGTCTGCAACACCACCTTCGCGCTGTGCGCCATGCTGGAAGGCGACTACGAGATCTACATGGTCGCCGATGCCTCGGGCGGCACCTCGAAGGAAGCCCATGACTACGCCATGCAGCGCATGGTGCAGGCCGGCGTGGTGCCGGTGACCTGGCAGCAGGTGCTGCTGGAGTGGCAGCGCGACTGGGCCCACCGTGACACCTATGACGCGGTGATGAAGCTGGTCAAGGAGCACTCGGGCGCCTACGGCATGGGTGTGGACTACGCCTACACCATGGTCCACAAGGCCGCCCAGCGCACCGCCACGCCGCACGAGTCCGTGGCGCCGGTGGCCGCACGCTGATGTCTGCCGCCCCGCTGCCGCCTGCGGGAGCGGGGCGATCACCCGCCGCACTCTTCACATTCCTCGCCAGACCGAACATGCAACCTCAAGAACAAATCGAAGCGCTCAACTCCTCGCGTCGCAAGCTGCTCGTCTCGGGCGCCGGCACCGTCGGCGTGGCCGCCGTCGCCGCGCTGTCCGCCACCACCCAGGCCAATGCCGCCGGCAAGCCGCAGGCCGGCGCTACCCATCACCCCGCAGGAGGCAACACCATGAGCACCATCACCACCAAGGACGGCACGCAGATTTTCTACAAGGACTGGGGCTCGGGCCGCCCGGTCGTGTTCTCGCACGGCTGGCCGCTCAACGCGGACGCCTGGGACGCGCAGATGCTGTTCCTGGTGCAGAAGGGCTTCCGCGTGATTGCCCATGACCGTCGCGGCCATGGCCGCTCGGGCCAGCCGGCGCAGGGCAACAACATGGACACCTAC
The DNA here is from genome assembly GCF_046535395.1 of Cupriavidus sp. SIMBA_020. NCBI lineage: Bacteria > Pseudomonadati > Pseudomonadota > Betaproteobacteria > Burkholderiales > Burkholderiaceae > Cupriavidus > Cupriavidus sp. SIMBA_020. The sequence continues at coordinate 5,647 of NZ_JAWRWU010000009.1, forward strand.
GCCGACGACCTCGCCGCGCTGCTCGACGCACTCGACATCAAGGGCGCCACGCTGGTCGGCCACTCCACCGGTGGCGGCGAAGTCACGCACTATATCGGCCGCCACGGCACCAGGCGCGTCGCCAAGGCCGTGCTGATCGGCGCCGTGCCGCCTATCATGGTCAAGACCGCCAACAACCCCAACGGCCTGCCGATGGAAGTCTTCGATGGCATCCGCAAGGGCGTGACCGACAACCGCTCCCAGTTCTACAAGGACCTGGCCGTGCCGTTCTTCGGCTTCAACCGTCCGGGCGCCAAGGTTTCGCAAGGCACCATCGACGCCTTCTGGGCGCAGGGCATGGCCGGCGGCATCCTGGGCCAGTACGCGTGCATCAAGGAATTCTCGGAAGTCGACTACACCAACGACCTGAAGAAGATCGACGTGCCGACACTCGTCATGCACGGCGACGACGACCAGATCGTGCCGATCGACAACGCCGGCAAGCTGTCCGCCAAGATCGTGAAGAACGCCACGCTGAAGGTCTACCCCGGCGCGCCGCACGGCATGTGCGTGACCCACGCCGACCAGATCAACGCCGATCTGCTCGCCTTCCTGAACACCTGATCCGAGCCGCACCATGTCAGTTACCCGCCGGCATTTCATTGCCTCGGCTGCCGCACTCGGTGCGGCGGCTTCTTCGGAGCTCTTCGCCATGACATCCGCCACGCCAGACCTCATCCTGGTCAACGGCAAGTTCGCCACGCTTGACCGCGCCAACCCCCAGGCCGATGCCGTCGCCATCCAGAATGGCCGCTTCGTCGGCGTGGGCGCGCGCCAGGACATCATGAAACTGGCCGGCACGCAGACGAAGATCGTCGACCTGAACGGCCGGCGGGCCATTCCCGGGCTGATCGACAGCCACATGCACATCATCCGGGGCGGCCTGAACTACAACATGGAACTGCGCTGGGACGGCGTGCGCTCGCTGGCGGACGCCATGCGCATGCTCAAGGACCAGGTGGCCCGCACGCCGGCTCCGCAATGGGTGCGCGTGGTGGGCGGCTTCACCGAGCACCAGTTCGTCGAAAAGCGCCTGCCCACCATCGAGGAACTGAACGCCGCGGCGCCGGACACTCCGGTCTTCATCCTCCACCTGTACGACCGCGCCATCCTCAACGGCGCGGCGCTGCGCGCGGTGGGCTACAACAAGGACACGCCGAATCCTCCGGGCGGCGAGATCATCCGCGACAAGGCCGGCAATCCTACCGGCCTGCTGCTGGCCAAGCCCAACGCCACCATCCTCTACGCCACGCTGGCCAAGGGCCCGAAGCTGCCGCCCGAGTACCAGAAGAACTCCACGCGCCATTTCATGCGCGAAGTGAACCGGCTTGGCGTGACCGGCGTGATCGATGCTGGCGGCGGCTACCAGAACTACCCCGATGACTACAACATCATCGAGGACCTGCACAAGGAAGGCCAGCTCACCGTGCGGCTGGCTTACAACCTGTTCACGCAGAAGCCCAAGGAAGAACTGAGCGACTTCAAGACCTGGACCTCGACCGTCAAGCCGGGCCAGGGCGATGACCTCTACCGCCACAACGGCGCCGGCGAGATGCTGGTCTACACTGCGGCAGACTTCGAGGACTTCCGCGTGGAACGGCCCGACATGCCCCCGTCGATGGAAGGCGACCTCGAGCCCGTGATCCGCCTGCTGGCCGAGAAGCGCTGGCCGTGGCGCCTGCACGCCACCTACAACGAGACCATCACGCGCGCGCTGGATGTCTACGAGAAGGTGGCCAAGGACATCCCGTTCGATGGCCTGAACTGGTTCTTCGACCACGCCGAGACCATCACCGACCGCAATATCGACCGCATCGCGGCATTGGGCGGCGGTATCGCCGTGCAGCACCGCATGGCCTACCAGGGCGAGTACTTCGTCGAGCGCTACGGCGCCAAGGCTGCCGAGGCCACGCCGCCGATCAAGCGGATGCTGGAGCGTGGCGTCAAGGTGGGCGCCGGCACCGATGCCACGCGCGTGGCCTCCTACAACCCATGGGTGTCGCTGTACTGGCTGACCACGGGCAAGACCGTGGGCGGCATGGCGATGTACCCGCAAGCCAACCTGCTCGACCGCGAAACCGCGCTGCGCCTCTGGACCGAGGCCAACACGTGGTTCTCGTCGGAAGTCGGCAAGAAGGGCCAGATCAAGGTGGGCCAGCTGGCCGACCTGGCCGTGCTGTCGCAGGATTACTTCAGTGTGCCGGGCGACGACATCCAGGACATCACCTCGGTGATGACGATCCTGGGCGGCAAGGTGGTCTACGGCGACAACGAGTTCAACAAGCTGTCGCCCGAGATTCCGCCGGCCATGCCGGACTGGTCGCCGGCCCGCCACGGCAGCCAGTACCAGCCCCGCCCGCAGGCCAAGGCCCTCGCGCTGGCCACCGCCTGCGGCTGCGCCAGTTCCTGCGGTGTGCACGGCCACGCGCACGCCAAGGCGTGGACGTCGAGCGTGCCGACCGCTGACGAAAGCTCGTTCTGGGGCGCGCTGGGCTGCTCGTGCTGGGCGTTCTGATGCCCCTGTTCCTTGATTGCTGACCGGAGACCGGCCATGGCTGATACCACTTCCTCGATGAGATCGGCCACGGCCGGCTCGGGCGTCCTGCCGCGCTGGGTGCGCTGGGTCGCCCTACTGCTGCTTTGCGGCGCCTATATTCAGGGCGGCCTCGTCAAGCTGTTCGACTTTCCCGGCGCGGTGGCCGAGATGGAGCACTTCGGCCTCACGCCGGCCGTGCCGATGGCCGTCGCCACGATCGTGCTGGAGCTGGGCGCTGCCGCGCTGATCCTGCTCGGCCGCTGGCGCTGGCTTGGCGCGCTGGCGCTGGCCGTGTTCACGATCGCCGCCACCTTCATGGCCAACCGTTTCTGGAGCGCGCCGCCCGAGGCCCGTTTCATGCTCGCCAACGCCTTCTTCGAGCATCTGGGCCTGGCCGGGGCCTTCGTGCTCGTGGCGTGGGAAGACCTCCGCAAGCACTGATTCCATGGCCGATTCCCACTCCTCCCCTGCCGCCGCCAGCCCAGCGGGCGGCACCTTCGCCCCGCTCGCCCAGAGCACGTTCGCCGTGCTTTGGGCGGCCACCATTCTCGGCAACATCGGCAGCTTCATGCGCGACGTGGCCAGCGCCTGGCTGGCCACGGACCTGTCTTCATCCCCCGCTGCCATCGCCACGATCCAGGCCGCCGCCACGCTGCCGGTGTTCCTGCTGGCCATTCCGGCCGGCGTGCTGTCCGATATCCTTGACCGGCGCCGCTTCCTGATCGTCATCCAGTTCGGCATGGCGATGGTCAGCGGCACGCTGATGCTGCTCGCCTGGAACCAGGCGCTGACCATCGAGATCCTGATCGCCATGGCCTTTGCCGGCGGCATCGGCGCGGCCATGATGGGGCCAACATGGCAGTCCATCGTGCCGGAACTGGTGCCGATGCAGGAGCTGAAGCGCGCCGTGGCGCTCAACGCGCTCGGCGTGAACATCGCGCGTGCCATCGGCCCCGCCGCCGGCGGCCTGCTGCTGGCCGCGTTCGGCGCGGCCACCACCTACGGGCTGGACCTGCTCAGCTACCTGTTCGTGATTGCCGCGCTGATCTGGTGGAAGCGCCCCGAGCGCCCCTCCGACCCACTGCGCGAGCATTTCTTCGGCGCCTTCCGCGCCGGCCTGCGCTTCACGCGCGCCCACAGCCAGCTGCACGTGGTGCTGGCGCGCGCCGCCGTCCACTTCGCGTTCGGCAGCAGCATCTGGGCGCTGTTGCCGTTGGTCGCCAAGCAACTGCTGCACGGGGGCGCCAGCCTCTACGGCGTGCTGCTGGGCGGCGTGGGCCTGGGCGCCATCCTTGGCGCGCTGATCATGCCCCGGCTGCAACGCCGGCTCGATGCCGATGGGATGGTGCTGCTCTCCGCGCTCGTCACGGCGGGGGTCATGGCGGTGCTGTCCTTCGCACCGCCGGTCTGGATCGCCCTGCCGCTGCTGTTGCTGCTCGGCGCGGCGTGGATCTCGGCGCTGACCACGCTCGGCGGCGTGGCGCAGGCGATTCTGCCGAACTGGGTGCGTGGGCGTGCGCTGGCGGTCTACCAGATGGTGTTCAACGGGGCGATGGCAGGCGGCAGCCTGCTGTGGGGCTTCGTGGCGCAGGAGACCGGCACGCCGCGCGCGCTGCTGATTGCGGCAGCCGGGCTGGTCGTGGCCGCACTGCTGCTGCACCGCCTGCGCCTGCCGCAGGGCGAGGAAGACCTCGTCCCGGCACGGCACTGGCCCCAGCCGGAGATGGCGGGCGAGGTCGCTCATGACCGTGGCCCGGTCATGATCCTGATCGAATACTGCGTCACCGCCGCGGACCGTGATGCCTTCCTGCGCGCCGTGCACAAGCTCTCCGACGAGCGCCTGCGGGACGGCGCGTTCAACTGGGGCGTGATGGAAGACCCGGCCGACCCCGAGCTGCTGACCGAATGGTTCCTGGTCGAATCCTGGGCGGAACACCTGCGCCAGCACGAGCGCGTGGCCCACGCCGATGCCGACCTCCAGCGCGATGTCACGCGCTACCACACCGGCGCCACGCCGCCACGCGTGCGCCACCTGCTGGGCGTTGGCCTGCCCCCGGGCAAGCCGGCTGCCTGACCCTCCCATTCATATCGCGACCATCATGAAGCTCTATCTCGTCTCCCTGGGCGCCGGCATTCTCGTCGGCATCATCTATGCACTGATGCAGGTGCGCTCCCCGGCGCCGCCCGTGGTGGCGCTGATCGGCCTGCTGGGCATGCTGATTGGCGAGCAGGTCGTGCCGCCGATCAAGCGCATGCTGGCCGGCGAGCCGGTCACCGCTGCGTGGTTCCACAGCGAATGCGTGCCGAAGATTACCGGCGCGCCGCCCAGCACGCTGACCGCCGCCAACAAGGCCGAGGCCGCCAACCCCAACGAGAGCCAGCGCTGACCCCATGCCGTACCGACGTCTTGTATCGCCGCGCGTCGCCGCGCTGGGGTTGGGGTTGGGGTTGGGACTGTGCCTGGCCGGCGGACCGGCCGCCGCGCAGAGTACCGTGACCATCTACGGCCGCCTCAACACGGCCATCGAATATAGCCGCGCCAGCACGGCCACCGACGGCACCGCCCTGGGCAGCGTGGTACGGCAGACCAACTACCGCTCCGTGTTCGGCCTGCGCGGCGAGGAAGGTCTCGGCGGCAGCCTCAAGGCGCTGTGGCAGATCGAGAGCAACCTGTCACTCGATACCGGCCAGGGCCAGATCGCCAGCCGCAACTCGCGTATCGGCCTCCAGGGCGACTACGGCCTGTTGTTCATGGGGCACTGGCAAACGCCCTATACCGAGTCGACGGCGGCCTACGACCCGTACTATCCGACCACCGCCGGCTACATGGCGCTGATCGGCAACGGCTCCACGTCCTCGTCGGACAACGTGCAGGACACCAGTTCATTCGATCGGCGCCAGAAGAACATCGTGCAATACCGCTCGCCGCAGTTCGGCGGCGTGAGCGTGTGGCTGGGCTGGGGGCTGCCGGAGGAGAAGACCACCGTGGCGCGCAATCCGGCGCTGTACTCGGCGGCGGCGGTCTACGAGCGCGGCCCGCTGAACGCCACCCTGGCCTACGAGGTGCACCAGCACTACCAGGCCGCCGGCCGCAACGACGACGCCATCAAGGTCGGCCTGGCCTACCAGCTCTTCGCCGGCACGCGCGTCTCCGCCATCTACGAGCACCTGCACTACCGCACGGATACCGGCGACCTCCAGCGCAACGGCTACTACGCCTCGCTGGTGCAGCAGCTCGGCCCCGGCAGCGTGCGGATCGGCTTCGCCTATGCCGCCAATGGCACGGGCGCGTCCACGGACACCATCGGTTTCTTCCGCAGCGGCTCTGGCACGGGCGCCACGCAGGTGACGGTGGGCTACGACTATCCGCTCTCCAAGCGCACGGCGCTGTTCGCGTGGTACAGCCGCATCAACAACCACCCCAACGCCGTCTACGACTTCGCCATCAACGAGCTTGGCGTCAGCGCGGGGGCCGATCCGCAGACCTTTGCCCTGGGCATGCGCCACTACTTCTGACCCGCCGCAAGCCATACCCAGGTGTAACCCCGCCGGCGCCATGCGGCGCGGCCGCCGTGTGGGACGGGCGCTGACAATACCACCGTATGATATGGGGCGCGCCCGCCTGGCAGTATGCTGTGCGCAAGCGATGGGAGCCCGAAGTGGCCCCGTCATCGCTCCGGACTACTCAAGGAATCCCGTGTGACTGCCACCCCGGTGATCGCCATCGTCGATGACGACGCGTCGGTCCGACACGCCCTGGGACGGCTCGTGCGCTCGTTCGACCTCGCCGTGGTGCTATACGCCAGCGGCGAGGAACTCCTGCAATCGGCCACCCTCGATACGGTTTCCTGCCTGGTAACCGACATACAGATGCCCGTGATGAACGGATTCGCGCTGTGCGAAGCCCTGCGCGCACGCGGCCTGCACATGCCCGTGATCTTCATGACCGCGTTCGCGCAGCCCGGTCACGAAGCCCGCGCCATGGCCGCCGGCGCAGCATGTTTCCTGCGCAAGCCTTTCCTCGACACGGCTATCATTGCGTGCATCGAGCGCGCGCTGGCCCCCGCCCCGGCAGACCCAGGCACCTAGCGCGGCGCAACGCCCCCACCCCCGCCCCACTATCCGCACCGGCCCACCGGTGCGGCGGCCGGCAATAGACGCCTCACGATGACGCCCTACGACCCAAGCCCGGCCACCCTTGCATCGCTGGACGAATTCGCCCTCACGCCGCTCTGCCACAACGGCATCGTCGCGCTCTCACGCGGCCATCATGTCGAGGACGGCCGCACCCTGCTGGTGGCGCACGCGGCGTCGGTGCTGACCGAGGGCGAGGCGGCACGCCGGCTCCACAATGAATTCAGCCTCGCCGCCAAGCTGCGCCCGGCCTGGGCGATGATGCCGCGCGCCTGCGTGCAGCACCGGGGCGGCGTGGCATTGGTGTACGACGACACAGACGCGGTGCCGCTGGCGAGCCTGCCGCCCGCGCCCCTGCCGGTTACCCGGCTGCTCCCCCTGGCCGAAAGTGCCAGCCAGGCCCTGCGCGCCGCGCATGAGGCCGGGCTGATCCACAAGGCGATCATGCCGTCGGCCCTCTTCGCCGACGCGGAGGGCCGGTGCCGTCTCACGCGCTTCGGCCTGGCCACCGCACAACAGTGGGACATCGCCGACGCCCTGCCGCCGCACACCCTGGCCGGCGGCGAGGGCCTGGCCTATATGTCGCCCGAACACACCGGACGCACCCGCAACGGGCTGGACGCGCGCAGCGACCTGTATTCCCTTGGCGTCGTGCTGTACCGCCTGGCCACCGGCCAGCTGCCGTTCGCCGCGCGTGATCCGGCCGACCCCAACGAGTGGATCCACGCCCATGTGGCCAGCGAACCCCTGCCACCGCACCGGCTGGCCGCCGGCGTGCCGGAAGCGCTGTCGCTGCTGATCATGAAGCTGCTCGACAAGCGCCCCAGCCGGCGCTACCAGTCCGCGGCGGGGCTGGAGGCGGATATCCGGCGCTGCCGGGCCGCATGGAGCACGCTCGGCCGGATCGACGTCTTCGAACTGGGCCGCCGCGACCAGCCCGCCGAACTCGAGTTGCCGGAGCGGCTCCTTGCCCGCGACGCCGAGCTGCGCGAACTCGCCGAAGCCTACGCGCACGTGGCCCTCACGGGCCAGCACGCACTGGTGACCGTGCGCGGGCCGTCCGGCATCGGCAAATCTGCCCTGATGCGGGCCTTTGTCGACCCCCTGCGCCAGCAGCAGGTCTGCTGCGCCGTGGGCAAGGCCGACCAGTTCCGGAACGAGGCCCCCTACGCCGCCATCGCGGAGGCCTTCCACGGGCTGGTCATCGATATCCTCGGCCAGCCCGAAGAGCGCGTGCGCCACTGGCAGGCGCGCGTCAGCCACGGCCTGGGCCCGTATGCGCGCACCGCCGTGAGCATCGCGCCCGCGCTCGCGGCGCTGACCGGCCCGTTGCCCGCCCCGGCACGGGGAGACAGCGCCGATACCGCCGTGCATTTCGATCTGGCGATGCGCAACCTCGTCGGCACCTTCGGGCTGCCGGAGCGCCCGCTGGTATTGGTGATCGAGGACTTCCAGTGGCTCGACCCTTCTTCCCGGCAACTGCTTGCGCGCCTGCTGGACTGCACCACGCCGCTGCCGCTGCTGATCGTGGGCAGCACGCGCGGGTTGGACGATGCGCTGGACGATGCGTTGGACGATTCGCTGGCTCGCCCGGAAGGCAGACCCCAGGACCGCCACCTGGCGCTGCAACCGCTCGACGTGGAGGCCGTGGGCACGCTGCTGGCCGAAACGCTGCGCGCCCGCCGGCGCGACCTGCAGCCGCTGGCGGGGCTGGTCCACGCGAAGACGCTCGGCAACCCGTTCTTCGTCGGCCAGTTCATCAAGACCATGGTCGATGACCGGCTTGTCACCTACTCGCCCGACGACGGCAGCTGGCAGTACGATTTCCAGCACATCGCACGGCACGCCTACACGGACAACGTCGCCGACATGGTGCTCCAGCGCCTGGAGCGGCTGCCGCCGCGCACGCGCCAGCTGCTGGGCGGCATGGCGTGCCTGGGCCGGCAGTCGGAGGTGGCGCTGATCTGTGCCGCGTTCGAGGTGGAAGAGCGCGCGCTGCACGCCCTTTTGGCCCCGGCGCGCGCTGCGGACGCCATCGGCCTGCAGGAGCCCGGCTACGTGTTCTCGCACGACCGCGTGCAGGAGGCCGCGCACGCGCTGCTGACGCCCGAGGAGCGCGACCGCGTGCACCTGCGCGTGGGCCGGCTGCTGCGGGACGCCCCCGACACCACGGAAGGCGCCCTGCGCGACGACACCCTGTTCCGCGCCACCGAACTGCTGGCGCAGGTGGTGGAGCTGATCACCGACCCCGACGAAGCCGTCCAGTCTGCCCGCCTGTGCCTCGCCGCCGCCACGCGCGCGCGGCGCGCCATCGCCTATCCGGCCGCGCTGGACGCCGTCACCGCGGGCCTGGCCTTCGTGCGCACCGCGCGTGTGCACGGGCATGCCGGCGCCGGCGAGGTGGAATTCGCGTTGCTGCGCGAGCGCTGCGCGTGCCTGTTCCAGCAAGGCAGGCTGCCCGAGGCGCTGACCCTGGCCGAAACCCTGCTCGAGGCAAACGCGCCCCCGCGCCAACTTGCCGAGGTCTACCGGCTCAAGACGGAACTCCATACCCGGCGCTCGGAGAACGCGCTGGCGGTGGAAACGGCCATCCGCGGACTGCGCATGTTCGGCATTTCGCTGTCCGCGCACCCCTCGGCCGCGGATGCCGACGCCGCCTACCGCGCCATCGAGGCGCGGCTGGACGCCCACGGACTCAAGGCGCTGGCGCACCTTCCCCAGATGTCGGACCCCGATGTCATGGCGGCCATGGCGCTGCTGGCTGCGCTATCCGTGCCCGCCAGTTTCGTCGACGAGCACCTGGCCTTCCTGGAACTGTGCGAGATGATCTGGCTGACGCTCGCGCACGGCATCAGCGGCCCCTCCACCGCCGCGCTGGGCTGGCTCGGTGTGCTGGTCTGCCATCGCTACGCGGCCTACGAGGACGGCTTCCGCTACGGCGCGATGGCGCGGGAACTGGTCACGCGGCATGGCTACGCCGCCTATGAAGCCCGCACGCTGCTGCCGCTCGACCAGCTCAGCGTGTGGACGCAGCCGCTGGGCTACTCGACCGACTGCGCCCGGGCGGGCTTTGCGGCCGGCGTCGCCAACGGCGACATGACCACGGCCTGCTTCGTCTGCTGCCATCTGGTGGCCAACCGGCTCGCACGCGGCGACACGCTGGACGAGGTTTCCGCCGAAATCGCCAGCGGACTCGACTTCGTGCGGCAGACCGGCTTCCACGACGTGGAGGCCATCCTGCTGCTGCAACAGCGTTTTGTCGACGGGCTGCGCGAGACGGCATTCCCGCTCGACGCCGCCGCCCCCTCCACGCTCGACGGCCACGACCTCGCCCGCACGCCGGCGCGGGAGCGCATGTCCACCCTGGAATTCTGGTACTGGCTCTATCGCGCCACGCTGCAATATCTGGCTGGCAGGCACGCCGAAGCCGCCGCGAGCCTGGAGACGGCCGGCGCGCTCGCGTGGTCCGCGCCGGGCCATATCCATCAGGTGGACTTCCATCTCTATCGGGCGCTGACGCTGGCTGCCGGCACGCCGGACGCGACAGCACGCGCCACGCTGGAAGCGGACGCCCGCAGACTGCGCCGCTGGGCCGACGCCAATCCGCTCACCTTCACCGACAAGGCGCTGCTCGTGGAAGCGGAACTGGTGCGGCTCGACGGTGACGGGCTCGGCGCGATGAAGCGCTACGAGCAGGCCATTGCCCACGCCACCGCACACGGCTTCGCGCACATCGCCGCGCTGGCCCACGAACGCGCCGGCCACTACTGCATGGCGGCGGGCCTCACCACCGCCGCACGGGGTCACCTGCGGGCGGCGCATGACCGCTATCGGCAATGGGGCGCAACCGGCAAGGCCCGCCAGATGGCGGTCACCTACCCCGAGCTGTTCGACGCGGCGCGGGGCCCGGCCCACGTGCTCGCCAACGGCAAGCGTATCCGCGACGTGGAAAGCGTGATCCGCGCCTCGCGCGCGCTGACCGACGAGATTCGCCTCGACAAGCTGGTGGACACGCTGATGACCATCACGCTCGAATATGCCGCCGCGCAGCGGGGGCTGCTGATCCGCCTCCAGGGCAAGGCGCCGGTCATCGAGGCGCGCGCCCAGACCTCGCCCGCCGGTATCCGCGTGCAGTTGGCGCAGGCCGCCCCAACCGCCGATGACCTGCCGATGTCGATGTTCCACACCGTGATCCGCACCGGCCAGCCGGTCATGGTGGGCCATGCGGCCGGCGCCAACCCGTTCGGGCTCGATCCATATTTCGCGGCCCACGCGCGGTGCGCGGCAATCTGCATCCCGATGTCGCGCCACAACACGCTGATCGGCGTGCTGTATCTGGAGAACCGCCTGCTGGGCGACGGCTTCACGCCCGAGCAGACCGAGGTGCTCGAACTGATCGCCTCGCAGGCCGCCATTTCGCTGCGCACCGCACGGCTCTACGAAGACCTCCTGGCCGAGAATGACCGCCGGCAGCAGGTGGAACGCGCCCTCCGTGCGAGCCAGGCCTCGCTGACCATGGGCGAAAGCGTCAGCCATACGGGCAGCTGGCGCTGGGACCTGCGCCAGCAGGCCATCTCGTGCTCCGACGAGATGCGCCGCATCTTCGAGCTGGATATGGCGCGCGCGCACTTCGCGCTGGAGGATTTCGGCGCGCGGATGCATCCCGACGACCGCGCGAACGCGCTGCACACCATCAACCAGTCGGTAGCCAACCAGGCGCCGATCCACCTCGAGTACCGCATTGTGCGTAGCGACGGCGCGGTCCGTTATGTCGAAGGTATCGGCAAGCCGCTGGTGACGGACGGGGAGACGCTGGAGTACGTGGGCACCGTCACGGACGTGACCACGCGCCGCAGCGCCGACGACGCGCTGCGCAACGCCCAGGCCGACCTCGCGCGCGTGGCGCGCGCCACCACGGTGGGCCAGCTCACGGCCTCCATCGCCCACGAGATCAACCAGCCGTTGATGTCGATCGTCTCGAACGCGGGCGCCAGCCTGCGCTGGCTCGCGCGCAGCAAGCCCGAGATCGAGTACGCGCGCGAGGGCCTCGAGGCCATTGCCAGCGAGGGGCAGCGCGCCGGGGACATGATCCGCAGCCTGCAGGGGCTCACGCGCAACGCCGCGCCGGTGCTGGGCGAGGTGGACATGCACGAGGCCATCCGCCATATCCTCGCCATTTCGCGCAGCGAGATCGAGCGCCGGCAGGTGTCCGTGCAACTGGCGCTGCACGCCGATGCCTTCCGCGTCTTTGGCGACGGCGTGCAGTTGCAGCAGGTGCTGCTGAACCTTGTGGTCAACGCCGTGGAGGCGATGGGCGACGTCACCAACCGCACCCGCGTGCTGACCATGGGCACGCGCATCGCCGCGGAAGACATGCTGGAGATCAGCGTGGCGGACACCGGCGCGGGCCTCGGCGACGGCGACATCGACCATGTGTTCGAGCCGTTCTACACCACCAAGAAGAACGGCATGGGCATGGGGCTGGCGATCTGCCGCTCCATCGTCGAGGCACACCGGGGCCGGCTCCAGGCCACGGCGCGCGCGCCGCACGGCACCGCGTTTTCGTTCACGCTGCCGCTATGCTGGCCACTGGGCGGGTGAGCGCATACGCGCCCCGGGTGCCCTCCCCGAACGCAGCCCCGAACGCAGCCCCGATGCGCCAGACCCGATGCGCCAGACCCTATACGCAGGGATAGTTGTTTGCGACCGTGGCACGGGGGCGGCCATGCGCGGGGACGAGTGTGCCGGCGGCGGGACACGCCTAAGCTGGAGACCTGCCGGATGCCGGCCTGATCCCCGGAGCAATGCATGTCCCGAATCGCCCTTCCCTTCACGCTGCGCGCCAGGCCTCTGGCCACGCGCCTCGACCCGCATGCCGGCTGACGCGGCACCGCTGCAGGCGCTGCCCGAGCTGTCCCGGGCGCGCGTACAGTGGCTGGGCCTGGCGCTGGGCTGCGCAACGGGCGTGGACTTCGTCGCCACGTCGATGCTCGCCACCGGGACACTCCACATCCGCGCCGGCATCTACGCCACGCCCGATGACTTCCTCTGGTGCCTGACCGCCTATGCCGGCGCGGCCATCGTCGCCAACCTGCTGACCCGGCGCATTGCCGACGATCTCAGCTATCGCGGCTACACGCTGCTCGGCCTCGCCATCGCCTTCGTCGGCTGCCTGCTGGGCGCCGCGTCGTCCAATGTCGCGGAGCTGTCCGCAGCGCTGGCGGTGCAGGGGCTGGGCGCCGGCGGATTGTTCTCGGCATCCCGCGTGCTGATCCAGCTGATCGCCACGCCGGCGGAGCGCCCGCGCCTGCTGATCGGCTTCGTGATCGGCACGACCGGCCTGCCGGCGCTGGCGCCCTGGCTGACCGCCACGCTGATGCTCGACACCGGCTGGCGCATGATCTTCCTCGTGCAGGCGCTGCTGGCCGCGCTGACGGCCCTGTTCGTGTTCTGCGTCTACCCGCACCGCGCCCGCCCGCCACGCACGCCGGACCTCGACGACGTAGCCAGCATGGACTGGCTCACCGTCCTGCTGATTGGCGCCGGCGCGCTCGTGCTGGTGCATGGCCTGGCCTCGCTGCGGCTCTATGCCACCGGCGACTCGCTGCGCGTGGCCGCCGCACCGCTGGCCGGTCTGGCCATCGTCGTGTTCGCGTTCATCCGGCTGCGCCGCGCGCCGGACGCCTGGCTCAGTCCGCGCCGCCTGAACGGCCGCCGCTACTTCACCGGGCTGGCCTATTACTCGATCTTTGCCTGCCTGAGCGGACTCTGGACCTTTACGGTCTCCAACGTGATGCAGCTTGGCCTCGGCTTCACGTTCGAGACCACCGGCATGGTCCTGACCCTGTCGGCGCTCGGCGGTCTGGTGGCCGGCGTGGCGTTCGTGCTGTTGGGGGCGCGCCTGCCCGGCGCGCGGCGCTACCTCGCACTCGGCTACGGCATGACGGCGGCGGCGGCTTGGCTGCTGGCCACCCGCCTCACGGACGGGCTCCCGGTGTCGGCCATCCTGCCCGTGCTGCTGCTGCAAAGCGTGGCGTTGCCGTTCACGCTGATCCTCGTGGCCAAGCTCACCTTCATGGACACCCCGCTCGAGGACTTCCCGCACGCCTACCAGTTCAAGAACATCCTCCGGCAGGTGGCGCTGATGGCCGGCACCGGGCTGGCCGGCCAGTGGCTCCAGGCGGGCGAGGCCGTGGCGCGGACGCACCTCATCGCCCGCGTCACACCCTACGGGCTGGCCACCCCGCCCGATGCCGCCGCGCTGGCCACGCTGTCGCAACTGATCGACCAGCAGGCGGTGCTGGTGGCATCGGCCAACATGCTGGCGGTGGTCGTCGTCGTCTGCCTGGGCATCGCTGCCGTCGCCGTCTGGCAGCGCTGGCTACGCTAGCGGCCGCTGGCTCGGCTCCATCGGGTCCGGCGCGCCCCGCGCGCGCACGTCTACCGTCACGTGCATCGACAACCCCACACGCAGCGGATGGGCGGCGAGTTCGGCCCGGTTCAGCGCGATGTGCACCGGCAACCGCTGCGGCGGCTTGATCCACCGGCAGATGGCACTGTGGGCGGGCAGCGGCGAGAGCGCCGCACCGCTGCGTGCCGGGAACCCTGCCACCGTGCCGTGGTAGCGCACCCGCGCGCCATACGCGTCTGCGTACAGCGTCACCGGCTGGCCGGTGCGCAGCCGCGCAAGCTGGCTCTTCTTGAACCGCGCATCGACCCACACCGCGTCCGGCGGCGCGCGCCGCGGGTCGAGGGTGCCGATCGCCACAACGGCGCCGGCAGCGCGCGGCGCGACATCGGCAATCCTGGCGGCCACGTGGGCGTCATCGGTGGTCTCGAAATGGCGCCCTTCGATCCACCAGTGCCCGACAACGGCGGCAAGGCCCGCCATCGCGCAGGCGACGGCGCACGCGGCGGCAAGCGGCCGTCCCGATGATGAATGCGACCGGATACTCATGACAACTCCTTGAGGACGAGGGCAGGACATCCCTTGGAGCGAATTGTTGGCACGCCGATGCCGCGGGGATGGCGCGTCCGCCGGTTTTTTGCCGATTGGAACGCCGGGAGGGCGGGCGCCTATACCTTCGTGTCACGCGCGGCAAACCTGTGGCCGATTGGCGGCATCCGGGCCCGCCCCTACGATGCGAAGACACCTCCACTTCCCTGACGACCATGCATCCGACCTCCACCCCTCGCGCCGTGATCATTGGCGGCTCCCTCGGCGGCCTGTTCACGGCGCTCTGCCTGCGCGCCACCGGCTGGCACGTGGATGTGTTCGAACGCTCGCCCCAGGCGCTCGACAGCCGCGGCGGCGGCCTCGTCCTGCAGCCCGATGTGGCCGACGCGCTCGCCTTTGCCGGCGCGCCGTTGCCCGAGGACTTCGGCGTGCCGTCGGGCGGCCGCATCTTCGTCACGCGCAGTGGCGACGTGCGCCGCGTCTACATGCCGCAGACGCAGATCGCCTGGAACGGACTGTACGGTCACATGCGGCAGGCGCTCGGCCCCCGCGCCGTGCATGCGGGCGAGACCTTCCTGGCGCTGCGCCAGCATGGCGCGCGCGTGACCGCCTGCTTCGCCTCCGGCCGCACGGAAACCGCCGACCTGCTTGTGGCGGCGGACGGGCCGCTCTCCACCGTGCGCGCGCAACTGCTGCCCGGCGCCGCGCCGGCCTACGCCGGCTACGCGGCCTGGCGCGGCGTGCTGCCCGAGTCCGCCCTGCCAGACGCCACGCGCCAGCTCCTGCACAACACCTTCGCCTTCGAGGAAGGGCACGGCCACCAGTTGCTGACCTACCTGATCCCCGGCGAGAACGGCGAGACCGCGCCCGGCCAGCGCCGGCAGAACTGGGTCTGGTATCGACCATTGCCGGGCGGCCCGGCGCGCGACGCGGCGCTGCGGGATCGCGTGGGGCATCAGCACCTCCATTCGCTCCCGCCGGGCGTCATGCGCGACGGCGAGATCGATGGCCTGCGTCACGCCGCGCGGCGCGACCTCGCGCCGGACCTTGCCACGCTGGTCACCGGCACGCCCGACCCCTTCCTGCAGCTGATTCACGACTACGAGGCGCCGCGCATGGTGTTTGGCCGCGTGGTGCTGACCGGCGACGCAGCCTTCGTCGCGCGGCCCCACACCGGCGCCGGTGCCGGCAAGGCGGCCGGCAATGCGGTGGCGCTGGGCCGCGCGCTGCACGCCAATCGCGGTGGCATCGACGCCGCGCTGTCCCTGTGGGAGCGCACCCAGCTGCCCGCCGGCGCCCAACTGGTGCGCTGGGGCATGGCACTCGGCACCCGCATCATGGGCCGGCACGACGCCGCCTGAGCCCCTGGCGGGGCCGATGCGGGGCGATCCAGGCCATCTGTGACGATGGAGGCGCTGCTATCATGCGCATCCATCACAAGACCGCTACGAGAGACATCGATGAACCGCCTGCCTGCCGTGCCGACCTCCCCCCTGCGGGGCGCCTTGCTGGCCGCCCTGCTCGTCCCGCTGCTGGCCATTTCCGTCCCCGGCGCGGCGCTGGCCGAGACGCTGGCCAAACCCGCGCTGGACCGCCTGGTGGCCAGCCAGTCGGCCAAGCCGCCGGCCAGCTTCAACGCCTTCCTCGCCGCCGCCGTGAAGGCCGAGCCGAAGCTGGCGCCGGTCGTGCGGGCCTACCGGGCGAAGAAGCCGCTCAAGGGCGACGATCTCGTCAATATCGGCCGGCTGCTCGGCGTCTATAACCGGCTCCACAACCAGACCGCCGTGCTGGAGAGCATCACCGAGATGGTGGCGATCCGCACCGTGCGCGACGAAAAGGTGCCGCAGCACGAGAACCCGGCCATCATCGCGTTCGGCAAGGTGGTGGAGCGCATGGCGCGGGACTTCGGCCTGACCTACCGCAACGTGGATAACCGCGTGTTCGAGGTGACCCTGCCCGGCACTGGCGCGGACACCTTCGGCATCCTCACGCACGCCGACGTGGTGCCCGTGGTGGCCGACGAATGGGTGCTCGACGACGGCACGAAGCTCGACCCGTTCAAGGTGACCCGCGTGGGCGACTACCTGTACGGGCGCGGCACCATCGACGACAAGGGTTCCATCGCGGCGGCGCTGTACGCAATGAAGACCGTGCGCGAGAGCGGCGTGCCGCTGGCCCGCACGATCCGGCTGATGATCGAGACCACCGAGGAAACCGGCGGCGACGGCATGAAGTACTACCAGGCGCACACCACGCTGCCGGCGTACAACATCGTGCTGGACAGCAAGTACCCGGCGGTGGTGGCCGAGAAAGGGTCCGGCGCGCTGACGGTGCGCTTCGCGGACCAGCCGACGGACGGCAAGGCCCCCGCCATCGTGGCGATGGCCGGCGCGGCCTCCGCCAACGCGATTCCGCAGACCGCCACGGCGCGCATCACGGGCGGCGATCCGGCCGCCGTGACCGCCGCGCTGGAGAAGGCGCGCGAGCCGTTCATCGCCCAGCACGCCGCGCAAGGCAAGTTCTCGATCGACGTGACGCCGGGTGCCGGCGGCGTGGACGTCAAGGTGACCGGCTCGTCGGCCCATGGCTCCCGCCCCGAGGAAGGTGTGAACCCGGTGCCGCGCCTGGCGCTGTTCCTGCAGGGCGCCGGCGTGCCGTTCGCGGACAACCAGTACGCGCGCGCCATTCGCTACCTGGGCGACCTGTACGGCACCGGCTATCTGGGCGAGAAGATGGAAGTGGGCTATCGGGACGACTTCATGGGCCCGTTGACGATGTCGCCCGCGCTGATCCGCGAGCGCAACGGCAAGCTCGAAGTCACCGCCAACGTGCGCATGCCGCGCGGCGCCACGCCGGACGAACTGCGCGCCCGGGTGGCGACCAGGATCAACACCTGGGCCAGCGCCACGCAGACCGCGGTGGAGATCCAGCACGACCAGGGCAACTGGATGGCGCGTGACCCCAAAGGCGCATGGCTTTCCACGCTGCTGAATATCTATGGCGACACCACGGGGCTTGAGGCCAAGCCGGTGCCCACGGCCGGCAGCACCACGGCCAAGCTGATGCCGAACGCGATCAACTTCGGCCCGGCCATGCCCGGCAAGAAGTACACCGCGCACAACGCCAAGGAATACAAGGAAGTGGCCGACCTGAACCTCGACATGCAGATGTTCACCGAGATGCTGGTCCGCATCGGCAATCTGGACACCATGCAGTAAGGCCGGCGCCGGCATGCGCGGCGGGGGCTGCAAAGGCGCCCCCGCGCATGTCGGCTTTTACCTGCTTACAGCCCCAGGTCGCTCAGGCTGGGGTGGTCATCCGGGCGGCGGCCCAGCGGCCAGAAGAACTTGCGGTCCGCCTCGCGCATCGGGGCATCGTTGATGCAGGCGAAGCGCCGCTGCATCAGACCGTTCTCGTCGAATTCCCAGTTTTCGTTGCCATACGACCGGTACCAGTTACCCGAGTCGTCATGCCACTCGTACGCAAAGCGCACCGCAATGCGGTTGCCATCGTGCGCCCACAACTCCTTGATCAGCCGGTAATCGAGTTCCTTCTGCCACTTGCGCGACAGGAAGGCCTCGATCGCGGCACGTCCCGTGACGAACTCCGCC
Organism: Cupriavidus sp. SIMBA_020; assembly: GCF_046535395.1. Lineage (NCBI taxonomy): Bacteria > Pseudomonadati > Pseudomonadota > Betaproteobacteria > Burkholderiales > Burkholderiaceae > Cupriavidus > Cupriavidus sp. SIMBA_020. Next base: position 23,924 of record NZ_JAWRWU010000009.1, read on the forward strand.
CGGTTGCGCCATTGGCTGTCGACGGTATAGGCCAGCGCCACGCGTGCAGGATCACGGCTGTTCCAGCCATCCTCGGCGCCGCGGACCTTCTGGGCGGCACTCTCACGGGTAAAAGGCGGAAACGGCGGACGGGATTCGGCTTGGGTCGACATCGAAGCTCCTTGAGGATGGGTTGGCTAGCGCCGGAATGAGACAGATCTGTCTACTATCGTGGAGTAGACAGATCTGTATGTCAAGGAGATTCTGGGGAAGTGGGCTATCCCCTACCGCTTCGTCGCCACCACCTCCAGGTACTCGCTCGGCACCACCATGGAATCCTTGCCGGCGCGGTTCAGGCTGTTCAGCAGCGTGGTCAGATCGGCTTCCAGTGCGCTGGCCTTGTCGGCCGGCAGCGAGGCGAACGCCTTGTGGACCGGGCCGTACCAGGTGCGGAAGACCTCGATGAAGTGCGCCGCCGAGCGATAGCGGAAGTTGAACTGGCGCGGCGTGACGTGGACATCCACCCCATGCGGCGCGAACAGCGCCTTCAGGTGCTCCTCCACGCCCCATTTCGACGGCGGCGACACGCCCGCCGGCGGCGGCACGTAGGCGCCCAGCGTCTTGAACATCTGGCCGACGAAGCCCTGCGGGGTCCAGTTCGCCAGCCCGATGCGGCCGCCGGGCCGGGTCACGCGCGCCATCTCGGCGGCGCACTTGGGTTGGTCCGGGGCGAACATCACGCCGAAGGTGGAGAGCACGGCGTCGAAGCTTGCATCGTCAAAGGGCAGCGCTTCGGCATCGGCCTGCTGGAAGGTCACGTCGAGCCGCTCGGCGCGGGCGCGCTCGGCGCCGCGCTCCAGCAGCGCGCCCACGTAGTCGGTGGAGGTCACGATGCAGCCACGGCGCGCCGCCGCCAGCGTGGCGTTGCCGTTGCCGGCGGCCACGTCGAGCACGCGCTCGTCGCAGCGCAGGTCGCAGGCTTCGGCCAGTTGCTCGCCCACGATCTGGAGCGTGGTGCCGATCACGGCATAGTCGCCGCTGGCCCAGGCCACCTGCTGGCGGCCCTTCAGGGCGGCAAGGTCGGGCGTAGTGGCCGGCGAATTGGCCGAAGACGCGGCAGCGTCGGGGGTAGTCGTCATGATGGGGGTCTCCTGATTGAATCGCCCGGCAGGTCCGCCGGCTTACGCGCGCGACCGGTCGAAACCGGCCTCGCGCGCGAGCACGATGGCCTGCGAGCGGTTTTCCACCTCGAGCTTCGAGAAGATGCTCGTGATGTGGTTGCGCACGGTTTTCTCGCACAGCCCAAGGTAGGCGGCGATCTGTGCGTTGTCGCGGCCCTGCGCGATCAGCACGACGATGTCGCGCTCGCGCCGGGTCAGGGTGTGGAACGCCGGGTCGTCCACCGGCACCGGCGCGGGCAGGAAGGCGCGTACTTCCTCCAGCCAGCGGTCCCACGCCGGCTCCGCCTCCAGCAGCAGGTGGTTGCCGCTCTCCAATGGCACGAAGCGCGCGTTCGGGATCATGCTGGCAATCAGCCGGCCTTCGTCGAACGGCACGCGCGCATCGCGCACGGCGTGGAGCACCAGCGTGGGGCAGGTCACCAGCGGCAGCAGTTCCACCACGTCGATGTCGTTGAAGATGCGCATGAAGCGCGCCGCGTTGCCGGGCGAGGTGGACACGCGCTCCAGCTCGTTGAACCAGCGGTGCTGCTCCGCCGTGCCGCCCGGGATGAACTGCGTGGTGAAGAACTGGCGGAAGGCCGGGTTCTCCTGCCCCCAGCCCAGTTCCGCCAGCCGCGCCATCAGCTCGGCTTCCTCGCGCATCTCGGCACCCAGGTTGCGCTTGAGGCGCCCCCTGGCGTAGCCACCGTGCAGCACGAGGTGGCTCACCCGCTCGGGATGCGCCACGGCGTACGCCACGGCGATCGACGCGCCCTGGGAAATGCCCAGCAACGGGAAATGATCGACGCCGGTGGCGTCCACGATGGTTTCGAGATCACGCAGCCACGCCTCGAAGGACAGGTCATCCACGTGGCGGTCAGAGAGGCCACAGCCACGTTCGTCGTAGCGCACGAGCGTGTGGTTCTCCGACAGCGCGCACAGCATGTGGCTCCAGACCGGACTCCCCACGTCGAATTCGAGGTGGCTCATCCAGTTGGCGGCCTTCACGAGCGGCGGTCCGCTGCCCGTGATGGCATACGCCAGTCGCACCCGGTCACGGCTGGTGCAAAGGCGTATCTGCTGCTTCAGCATCGGCATGGTGGGATCGCGCGCGGGACAGGGTACGGCCGGTGCGGAGCGCCGGGGCGATAGCTCACCACGTCCGCTTGGAACGGGCGATTGACTAATCTTAGTCAACGATCCCCAGCGTGCAGGCAAAACCACGGCCAGCTGGCCCCGCAAAGTGCGGAAAGCCAGACGTGGTGCATACCGTGCCCGGCGCATTTTCCGCGGTCAGGCGTTGCGCAGCAGACATCCGCCACCGGCAGCGCCCAGCCGCGCGCCGTCGGTGTACGGGTCACGCTGATCCATCCGGGCGCCATCGGTGTAGGGATCCGGCTTGCCGATGCGCAGGCCGTCCTGGTACGGATCGAACTTGCCGCCCTTGCAGGCGGACATGCTGGCCTGCGCCGAGGCTGCGGTGGAAATCGAAGGATTGGAACGATCGCTCCCCAGCCCGGCGTAAGCCAGGTTGCACAGGCCGATGGCCAGCGAGGAAGCGGTCAAGAGGGTCTTGGCAAGATTCGTGTACATCGCAAACTCCAACTACAACAGGAAGGCGATCACGGCTCAGGATGCAGGACCAGTGGGGGGATCGCCTGAGCCACACCGCTCCTTGTTCGAGGGGCCGATTGTGGGCAGCAGGGTCCGCGGGAACATGAGGCGGGTGTCCCGGTTTGAGGGATTCGTCAGGGTCTATGCGGGGGGATTCCGTGGGACAAGGGTCCCGGGATGCGGGTAATCACCGGGGCGGCCGGAGGCGCTGGCGCGCTTGCGCACGCGCTCAGGGAGAACAGCCGGGCGCCGTGGACCAGCAGGCCCAGGCCACCGCCGACGCGCACTACATCATGCGCATGACCCGTGGCACGCCGGATGCCCCGCGCGCCGCCTAGGCCACCGCCTGCACGGTCTGGCCGGCCTGCATGCCCGCCAGATAGCGATGGATCTGCGCCACGACCGCAGCGCCCTCGCCTACCGCGGCGGCCACGCGCTTGGTCGAGCCCGAGCGCACGTCCCCGATTGCGAACACGCCCGGCACGCTGGTCTCCAGCGTGTAGTCGGCGCGCTCGGTGCAGGACTGGTGGGCTTCATAGCCGGTCAGCACGAAACCCTTGGGGTCCGTGGTGACGTTGCAGGACCGCAGCCATTCCGTGTTCGGCGCGGCGCCGATAAACAGGAACACGTGGCGCATCGGCCGGGTGATGCAGTCCGGGCCACAGGAGCGCTCCTTGTAGCGCACCGTGGAAAGCCAGCCATCGCCCTCCATCGCCGTGATCTGCGCGTGCGTGTGCAGGAATACGTTCGGCAGGCCCTTCAGGCGGTCGATCAGGTAGCGCGACATGGTGGCCTCGAGCCCCTCGCCGCGCACCAGCATATGCACCTCCGCCGCGTGCGAGGCCAGGTACACCGCCGCCTGCCCCGCCGAGTTGCCGCCGCCCACCAGCATCGCGTGCTCGTCCTTGCAGAGCTTGGCCTCTACCGGCGACGCCCAGTAGTAGACGCCCCGGCCCTCGTACTGGTCCAGCGATTCGATCTCCGCGCGCCGGTACTGGGCGCCGCTGGCAATCACCACGGTGCGCGTGGGCACCATCCGGCCATCGGTCAGTTCGATCCGGATCGGGTGCTCGCCGCAATGGAGCGCGCTCACCTCGAGCGGAATGGCCACGTGGGCGCCGAACTTGAGCGCCTGGACGAAGGCGCGCCCGGCCAGCGCCTGGCCCGAGATGCCGGTGGGAAAGCCCAGGTAGTTCTCGATCCGCGCGCTCGCGCCGGCCTGCCCGCCCGGGGAGCGGCAGTCGATCACGGCCACGGACAGCCCTTCGGACGCGGCATAGACCGCCGTCGCCAGCCCGGCAGGGCCGGCGCCGACCACCACTACGTCATAGACATGGTCCGGCGTAAATTCAGGCACCAAACCGAGGCACGAGGCGAGCTGGCCCTCGTCCGGCGCGCGCAGTATGCCGCCGTCGGGGCAGATCACCATCGGGAAATCGCTCGCGGGCGCGTTGCTGACGTCGAGCAGCGCCATGGCGTCGGGGTCGGTATCGATATCGACCACCTTGTGCGGATAGCCATTGCGGCGCAGGAAGGCCTGCAGCGCCAGCAGCAGCGGCTGGGTGCCCTTGCCGACCAGCACCGGTCCGCCGCCGCGCTCGATCAGCCCTACCCGGCGCAGGATCAGCGCGCGCATGATGCGCTCGCCCAGATCCGCCTCGGCCACCAGCAGCGCGCGCAGCCGTTCGGGCGGCACCACCAGCGCGGTGGAGTCCTCCAGCGCCACCGCATCCACCAGCGCCGGCTTGCCGGAGAGCTGGCCCACCTCGGCCAGGAACTGGCCCGGGCCCTCATCGGTGATCGGAAAACGGTTGCCAAGCCCGTCGCGCTGGATGATCTGGAGCTTGCCGGTCAGGATCAGATGCATGCCCGGGGCGGGGTCGCCGATGCAGAACAGCGTCTCGCCGGCCTTGAACGACGCCACCGTGCCAAACCGCCGCACACGGTCGATCTCGGCCGGCGTCAGGGTCGGAAACATCTGGTGCTTGCGGGTCTCGAGCACCGAGAACGGCGCCTCCAGCCCTACCACCGGCTCATGCGCGGCCTGATTGGCGACCTGATCGGCAACCGGGTCCGGACTGGCTTCGGGCTGCGAAGCTCCCTGCGTCATCTCCATGCGACTCCCCTCTATTTCGGTCTAGGTAGGACAGGACTCGACTGCGTACTCGACTGAGATAGTAGCCGGCGTGGCCACGAAACACACATGAAGATTTTAGGAAGCGATGGCCACCGTTGCTTGCCGATTTGCCCGGCGCACGGCGCCTTGCACGGCGCCGTCATCCATGAAAAAACCGACTGGTTTCCAGCGATTTAAATCATGGTGAGAATATTCAGCGCTCGCTACACTGGCTCCGACAACGCCCCCCAAAGCCCCAAAAAGCCCCCACAGGCTTCAGAAAGCCCACAAGCAAGGAGACGAGATGTACCGTGATCGCATTCGCCTGGCCGCCCTGCAGGACCGGATCATGTCGGCCGACGCGGCCGCCGCGCTGATCCAGGACGGCATGACGGTCGGCATGAGCGGCTTCACCCGCGCCGGCGACTGCAAGGCCGTGCCCTTCGCCCTGGCGCGCCGCGCCGCCGCCGACCCGCTCCAGATCACCCTGATCACGGGTGCCTCGCTCGGCAACGATATCGACAAGATCCTGGCCGAAAGCAACGTGCTGGCGCGCCGCCTGCCGTTCCAGTCCGACGCCACCCTGCGCCGCAAGATCAACGACGGCGAGGTGATGTTCATCGACCAGCATCTGGGCGAGACCGTGGAGCAGCTGCGCAGCGGCCAGCTTGCGCCGGTGGACATTGCCGTGATCGAGGCCGCCGCCATCACCGAGACCGGCGGCATCGTGCCGACCACCTCGGTTGGCAATTCGGCGAGTTTCGCGATGATGGCCAAGCAGGTCATCGTCGAGATCAACACCAATATGCCGGCCGCGCTGGAAGGGCTGCACGACATCGCCTTCCCGGTGCAGCGCCCCTACCGCCAGCCGATTCCGCTGATTGCCGTCGAGCAGCGCATCGGCCTGCCCTATATCCCCGTCGATCCGTCGCGTATTGCGGCCATCGTGCTCACCGCGCGCGACGACAGCCCGTCCAACGCGCTGCCGCCAGACGGCGAGACGCGCCTGATCGCCGGCCATCTCAATGCACTGTTCGAGCGCGAGGTGCGCGCCGGGCGGCTCTCGCCCTCGCTCCAGCCTTTGCAGGCCGGCATCGGCACGATTGCCAATGCGGTGCTGCACGGGCTCGTAGATTCGCCATTTCACGACCTGACGATGTACTCGGAGGTCTTGCAGGACAGCACCATCTCGCTGATCGACGCCGGCAAGCTGCGCTTCGCCTCGGCGTCGTCGATGACGCTGTCCGGGCCGGTCTACCGCCGTGTGCTGGACGAGATCGAGCGCTACAAATCCCGCCTGGTGCTGCGGCCGCAGGAAATCAGCAACCATCCCGAAGTGCTGCGCCGGCTGGGGTTGATCACCATCAACACCGCGCTCGAGTGCGACATCTACGGCAACGTCAACTCGACCCACGTGGGCGGCACGCACATGATGAACGGCATCGGCGGCTCGGGGGACTTCGCGCGCAATGCCTACCTGTCGGTCTTCGTGACCAAGTCCGTGGCCAAGGACGGGCGGATTTCCAGCATCGTGCCGATGGTCTCCCACGTGGATAACAGCGAGCACGACGTGGACATCCTCGTCACCGAGCACGGCCTGGCCGACCTGCGCGGGCTGGCGCCACGCGAGCGGGCGCTCCAGGTGATCCGCAACTGCGCCGACCCGGCCTACCGCGACGGCCTGCTCGACTATTTCCGCCGGGCCCAGACGCGCGGCGGCCAGACCCCGCACCTGCTGGAAGAGGCGTTTGCGTGGCATATCAATTACCGCGAGCACGGTACGATGCTGCCGGCGCCCCGGGCGGCGGCCATCGCGCCAATCGAAGCCACGCCGCTGGCGGCCTGACGTTTCTGCACCACCGGGCGGTTTTTACATCCCGCCCGGCTGCCGGCTGCCTCCCACGGGCCTCCCACGGGCTCATTTCGGCATGGAACGGCACTTGCAGCGTGCTTCGGAAGGTGGCGTGAGTTCCCGCCACCGCTGGAGACGCCATGCAAGAACCGGTTCGCCTGATCCTGATGTACGGCCTGATCCCGCTCTGGATCCTCGCGGGGCTGGGCGACTGGTGGTTCCATCGGCGCCAGCGCATCGAGATCAACGCGGGCGTCCGGGAATCGGTCATGCACAGCCTGATGATGGTCCAGGTGGGCGTCCCGGTCCTGCTGGTGCTGTTCTTCGAGGTGAACGCGCTGCTGTTCGCCATCATGATCGCGGGCGTGGTGGTCCACGCGGTCACCGCCTGGTTCGACGTGCGCTACGCGGTGAGCCGGCGCACGGTGCCGCCGAACGAGCAGCACGTGCACAGCCTGCTGGAGATGCTGCCGGTCACGGCCGTGGCCATGCTGGCCGCGGCCCACTGGGACCAGTTCCTGGCGCTGTTCGGCGCCGCCGCAGAGCCCCCCAGCCTCACCCTGACCCCGAAGCGCGATCCCCTGCCGCCACCCTACCTCATGGGTCTGTTCGCCGCGCTCGGCCTGTTCGTCGTGCTGCCTTACGCAGAGGAACTGCTGCGCTGCCTGCGGGCCCAGGCGGCGCGCGCCAGGCCCGTGGCGCAGCACCGCTGACGCCCGGCCAACGCTGGCGCCCCGATGACCGTACCGGTCATGTGCCCTCAGCGCATCGATCGACGAATTCGGCTAAATTGGCTGCCTTGGTAGTTCGAGACATCCGAGCCACACACAACTTGAACGGGAGCGCCATGCGCGGTCATCACCTCGTAGGATGGGCACGTGTCGGCCGTCATCCCTAGCCCGCCCACCGCCAGGTGGCGCGAGTTCGTCCGCTTCCTTGGCCCCGCCTACCTCGTGGCCGTGGGCTATATGGACCCCGGCAACTGGGCCACCGACCTCGCGGGCGGGTCCGCCTACGGCTACTCCCTGCTCTGGGTCGTGGCGATGTCCAGCCTCATGGCGATGCTGCTCCAGGTGCTGGCCAGCCGGCTCGGGCTGGTCACCGGCATGGACCTGGCGCAGGCGTGCCGGCACGGCGCCTCGCGCTGGTCGGCCTGGTCGCAATGGATCCTGGCCGAACTGGCGATCTGCGCCACCGACCTGGCCGAAGTCATCGGCACGGCCATCGCCCTCAACCTGCTGTTCAACATCCCGCTGCTGGCCGGCGTGGCGCTGACCGTGCTGGATGTGCTGCTGGTGCTGGTCCTGCAACAGCGCGGCTTCCGGCGGCTGGAAGCCTTCGTCATCAGCATGATCACCATCGTGCTGCTGTGCTTCGTGGCGATGCTGATCATCGCCGAGCCGTCGTGGTCGGACGTGGGCTGGGGGCTGCTGCCCTCGCCGCGTTCGCTCACCGATGCCAACGCCGTGGTCATCGCCACGGGCATCATCGGCGCCACGGTGATGCCGCACAACCTCTACCTCCACTCGGCGGCGGTCAAGACGCGCGCCGTGGAGGACAGCCCGCCGGCGCTGCAACGGGCGCTGCGCTACACCGCCGTCGACACGCTGGTGGCCCTCGCCATCGCCTTCTTTATTAATAGTGCGATCCTGGTCACGGCGGCCGGCGTGTTCCACCGCAGCGGCCACGCGGAGGTGGCCGAGATCCAGCAGGCCTTCCACCTGCTCTCCCCGCTGACCGGCGCCGCCTGGGCCAGCGTGATCTTCGCCGTGGCGCTGCTGGCCTCGGGCCAGAGCTCGGCGGTGACCGCCACGCTGGCCGGCCAGGTGGTCATGGAGGGCTTTATCCGCACGCGGCTGGCGCCGTGGGCGCGCCGGCTGCTCACGCGCGGCGTGGCCATCGTGCCGGCGCTGATCGTGGCATGGCTGTACGCCGACAAAGGCGTGGCGCAGCTGCTGATCGCCAGCCAGGTGGTGCTGAGCCTGCAACTGCCGTTCGCGGCGATTCCGCTGGTGCGCCTCACCAGCAGCCGCGCCCGCATGGGCGCCTACGCCAACCCGCGCAGCGTGGTGATCCTGGCGTCGCTGACGGTGGGCATCATCATCGCCATGAACGCGGCCATGCTCTTCCTCACCTTCCGGGAATGGATGAACTGAGGGTTCAATCGGCTCAATCGGATTTTTCTGAAATTTTTTGGGAAAGCTGTCACAAGCCGGGCGCGCGGTACGTCTTACAGGGAAAGGCAGGCGCAAAGGGCGCACGCCAACTCCCTTGAACTACCGTGAGGAACCATCATGAGTGCATCGCGTATTAACTTCTTCCAGCTCGCCCCGGCCAACCTGAAGGCCATGATCGCGCTGTCGGGTTCGGTCAAGCAAAGCTCGCTGGGCCCGCGTCTGGTGGAAATCGTGCAGCTGCGCGTCTCGCAGATCAACCAGTGCGGCGTCTGCGTGGACATGCACTGGCGCGACCTGATCAAGCAGGGCCTGGACCCGCGCCACGTGAACGCCATCGCCGGCTGGCGTGAGGCGCCCGCCTCGTTCTTCAACGCCCGCGAGCGCGCCGCGCTGGGCTGGGCCGAGGCCGTCAACGCGCTGCCGCACCAGGACCTGACCGACGCCGCCTGGCCAGCCCTGCGCGAACAGTTCAGCGAGCAGGAAATCGCCGAGCTGTCCTATACCATCGCCGCAATCCGCGGCTGGAACGTGATGAACCTGAGCCTGCGCAACCAGATCCCGGAAACGCCGGCTCCCGGCTTCTGATCGGGACATTGCTTCGCTAGCGCGCCAGGTTGGACTGCCGCGGGGCGCCGACAGCGCGACATCGCTGTCGGCGCCTTTTTTGCGTGCGTGCTTCGCGTGCCGTTTTCGCATCGTGCGTCTTTCGCATCGTGCCTTTTTTGCGTCGTTTCCCCCCATCCCCTGCCCGCCCGCCCCTGAAGTCGCGCCAAATTCCTGGCGGTTAATTGCACAATTGGCCCCAACAGACCCTACATCCACAGACTCTTTCGCTCCCGCCCGGAAGTGGCCTATGCTGTCGCCACGAACAGATCGAGAATCCGGGGAGGATGGCTCCCCGCGGGCCCAGCTATGGAAAAAACAGCATTCGTCTTTGCCGGTGGAGGCAGCCTCGGTGCCATCGAGGTCGGCATGTTGCGGGAACTGGTGAAGTGGGGCATGGCGCCGGACATGGTGATCGGCGCATCGGCCGGCGCCATCAACGGCGCGTATTTCGCCTGCCATCCGCACGAGGAAGGCACGGCCAAGCTGGAGAGCCTCTGGCGCGGCATTCGCCGGGCCGAGGTGCTGCCCTGGTCCTGGCGCAGCATGCTCGGCATGCTGGGCGGACGGCGCGGGCATCTGGTGGAATCGTTCGGCCTCCAGAAGTTACTTTCACGCCACTTCGGCGAATCGCGGCTTGAACATGCCAGCCTGCCACTCTATGTCGTGGCCACCGACATGCATTCCGGCGACGAAGTGGTGCTGTCCTCGGGCAATATCGTCGATGCGGTGCTGGCCAGCGCGGCCATTCCGGGCGTGTTTCCGCCGGTGCACGTGGAAGGCCGGGCGCTGATCGATGGCGGCGTGGCCAACAACACGCCTGTCTCCACGGCCGTGCGGCTGGGTGCCACGCGCATCGTGGTGCTGCCGGCCGGCTTCGCCTGCGCCGAGCGCCGCCCGCCGCGTGGCGCCGTGGAGCATGCGCTCAATGCGCTGTCCCTGCTGGTGGCGCGGCAACTGGTGCATGACCTGGAACGCTGGGCCGACCACGCGCATATTGCCGTGGTGCCGCCGCTGTGCCCGCTCGATGTCTCGCCCTATGACTACACGCGCTGCGGCGAGCTGATCGACCGCGCCGCCGAGGCCACCGTGGCCTGGCTGCGTGCCGATGGCCTGAAGAGCCGCCGCGTGCCGGGCGCGCTGGAGCCGCACAGCCACGACGAGTCGTCGCCCAGCTGCAGCGCCGACCTTTCCCCGCCACCGGAGGCGGACCACATCCACACGCACGCGGCGCCGAGCCACACCCACGGCCATCCCGGCCACACGCATGGTTGATGGCGTGCTGCCGGGCCGGCGCGACTGGATGCGGCGCGATGCGTCCGCCCAGCGCATGGAGCGCATCGAGGCGTTCATCGGCGGCCACGGCTACGACATGCATCGCCATGACACCTATGCGATTGGCCGCACGCTGGCCGGCGTGCAGCGCTTTTCCTACCGGCGCGGCGTCTGCAACAGCCTGCCGGGCGGCACCATTGTCCTGCACCCCGACGAGCCGCACGACGGCCAGGCCGGCACCGAGGCCGGCTTCCAGTACCGGATGATCTACGTGGAGCCCGCGCACGTGCAGCGCGCGCTGGGCGGCCAGCCGCTGCCGTTTATCCCGGGCGGCCGATCGGACGACCCCCGGCTGTTCGCCGCCACCGAGACGCTGCTGCGCGCGATGGACCGCCCGATCGACCCGCTCGAGGAAGACGACGCCATCTACGACGTGGCCCACGCGCTGGCCGCTGTTGCGGGCGGACCCACGCCGGGGCGCCGGCAGGCGCTGGACTACCGCGCCGCCGAGATGGCCCGGACCTTTCTGATCGACAACGTGGCGCGCATCGTCACGCTGGACGAACTCGAAGCCGCCACCGGCCGTGACCGCTGGCGCCTGTCGCGCGATTTCCGTGCGCTGTTCGGCACCAGCCCGTACCGCTACCTGACCATGCGCCGGCTCGACATGGCCCGCCGGCTGATCGTGGCTGGCCAGACCCTGGCCGATGCCGCCGCGTGGGCCGGTTTCACCGATCAGGCCCACATGACGCGGCATTTCGCGCGCACCTTCGGCATCACGCCGGCGCGCTGGCTGCGCACGCTGGGGCGCACGCCGTAGCTGCACGATCGTACAAGACGGCCCGCCCGCCGGCGGCGCAGACTCGGGCCTTCATCCCATCCGAAGGAGCGCCCCATGTCCCCCACCCCCACCCCCACCCCCTCCCCCACTCCCACCCCCACTCCCTACCGCGCCATCAACTTCGCCGAGAAGCTCGCCCTGTTCTCGGACCACTGGCAGCCGCGCGTGATTGCCGAGATGAACGACTACCAGTTCAAGATCGTCCGCATCGAAGGGGACTTTGTCTGGCACAGCCACGCCGAGACTGACGAGACCTTCATCGTGCTGGACGGCCACCTGCGCATCGACTTCCGTGACGGCCACGTCGACCTGCGCGCCGGCGAGATGTACGTGGTGCCGCGCGGCATCGAGCACAAGCCGTTTGCCGATGGCGAGGTGCGCATGCTGCTGATCGAGCCGCGTGGCGTGCGCAATACGGGCGAGGCCGTGGGCGAGCGCACCGCGCAAAACGACGTCTGGATCTGATCGGCCGATGTTGGCATGGCGCCAACCGTTCCTCACCACGTGTTGGTCCGAAACCCCCTGTTTTCCGCGTGAAAGTGGTCCGGCCTGCCCGCCCGGGGCCGAAATGATGGTGGCATGTTCTCTGCGAAAAGGAAGGACGAGCGCGGCGCCGCGATGCTCGTTCTGAGTGCCCTTTCAGCCGGAGCGAAAGCTCCTTTGGAGAACCATCATGAAGATCCCGCCACAGTTGCGCCCCACGGACGCCGCGCCCCTCCACCAGCCCCGTCCTCTTTCGCCGCTTACGCCCCTCGCCGTGCTCTACCGCATGCGTGGCGGCATCCTGCTGCTCCGCGTGCTGGCGCTCTGCGCCCACACGGCGGTGTATGCGCAGCCCGCACTGGCCCCGGCGGTCACGCCTGAGCAGAAGTTCTCGCCCGGCTATCTCGAAGCGGTGTCCACCGGCTACGAGAACGGTCAGGCGCTGGGCGCCGTCGAGGGCATCGCCCCGGTGCGCCCGCCCCGTGCCGAGCGGACGGATCCCGCACCCGCCGCGCCGGCCACGCCCTCCGCACCGAGGATCCCCGCCGCCGTCCTGGCCCACCCGCCGGGCTCGCTGCGCCGTGTGACGGCCCATTAACCCGCGCACGATGCCCACCGAGCAGTCTTTACACGCGCCCGCGCAAGGCTTGCATGGGCGTCCCCCGCACCAACTCCCGCAAGGCCAGCCCTGACAAGGCCCGGCCGGCGCGGTACGAATCTTGCCCCTCTTCTGGATTGCCAGTGATGGCACACCCGCAACTTCAGGAGATCAGCAATGGGCGACCACTACACCGAGCGTTATCGCCGGGGGCAGACCTGGCGGGCCGTTGAAAATGTCCGCGACGACGACGCTTACGATCCATGGAGCGACGACACTGGACTGCGTGCGCGCGAGCAGGATTGGCAGCCCGAGTCCGCCAGCGATGAATGGGACGATGCGCGCCGACGCCAGCGCCTGATCCCGGGACAAACCAGCGACGGCAGCCCGCCCCGCAGCGGCTATGCCGGCGCCTACCGCGACAGCGGCCAATGGCAGGGCAGCAACCTGCGCTACGGGCTCAACGGCGGCTATGCCAGCAGCGACTCGCCCGAAGAAGACGCCCAGCGCCGCCAGCAGGCGTACCGCAGCCGCCGCCAGGCCAGCGAGTTTGGCGACTATGGGGACTATGGGGACTACGGCGGCCCGCAGGGCTACCGGGGTTATCAAGGCTATCAAGAGGCACGCGGCTACGGCGGCGAGCGCGGATGGGAACAGGATCAGGGTCAGGGTCGGGGTCAGGGTCGGGGTCAGGGTCGGGGTCAGGGTCGGGGTCAACGCCAGCAACAAGGTCATCAGGGCGAACGCGGCCAGCAGGGCTTTGGCAGCGCCGACCAGCAATGGCTGCGCCGCGCCCAGCAGCGTGAACCCTGGCAGGCCGGCGGGTCCGGGCATGACGCCTATTTCAACGACCTGCGCAGCGACACGCGCTACTGGACCGAGCCCCGCGACGAATGGGGCGAATCCCGTCCGTCCGGCGCCTACGCCGGCCGCCAGCCGCCCGCCCAGTCATACGGGCGCAATTACCTTGGCGCCAGCGGCTATGACGAGGAACTCGGCTACCGCCCGTCACGGCGCAGGGCGGACGACGACGATGACCGCGATCAAGGCGAGGAGCACGGCGCGCTCTACAATCTCGGCCACCGGATCGGCGAAGCCGTCAGCAACTTCTTCGGCCTCGACGACGATGACATCGACAAGCGCAACGTGCCGCGCGGCTACACCCGCACCGACGAGCGCATCCGCGACCAGATCTGCGAACGGCTGACCTTTACCAGCGGCGTGGATGTGGGCGAAGTCAGCGTCGACGTGGACAAGGGCAAGGTCACGCTATCCGGCACCGTCCACCAGCGCAGCCAGAAATATGCCATCGAGGACATCGCCGACAACACCTTCGGCGTTACCGAAGTCGAGAACAACATCCGCGTCGAGAAGCGCGAAGCGCGTGCCGGCGAAGGTACCAGTGCCGGCTCCAACGGCTGGTAATGCCATCGCCACCGGCCGGAGCCGCCCATGGTGACGCGCCCGGCCGACCCGCCCCGACCCCAGCCCCAACGCCAACCCGAACGCCAGCCCCGCTCCTACGCCGGCTGGCTGTGGCTGGCCGCGCTGCTGCTGGCGGGCGCACTGGGCTGGCCCTACGTCAAACCCTATATAGATAGTGCGCTCTACGCGGTGCGGCTGGCGTCGATGCCGGCGCCCACCGCGCTGGCGATGCCGGTGCAGGGTGTGGCCCAGCGCGGGCTGCGAGACACCTGGCACGGGGCGCGCTCCGGCGGGCGCAAGCACGAAGGCATCGACATCTTTGCCGCGCGCGGCACCCCGGTGCTGGCCGCCACGGAGGGCATCGTCTCGCGCGTGGGCACCAACAGCCTGGGCGGGAAGGTGGTCTGGGTGCTCGGGCCGGGTCGCCAGATGCATTACTACGCCCATCTGGACGACTATGCCGATGTGAGCATCGGCAACCGCGTGGCACCCGGCGCCGTGCTCGGCTACGTCGGCAATACCGGCAACGCGCGCGGCACGCCGCCGCACCTGCACTACGGCGTATACACCGGAGCCGGGGCGATCAACCCCTATCCGTTGCTGCGCGCGCCGACGTCCCCGTAATTTTCCTAGTTCAAGCCGCCAGCCGGAACACGCTGACGCTCTGCTCCATGCGCAGCGCCTGTTCCTGCAGCGCCTCGGCCGCTGCGGCGGCTTCCTCGACCAGCGCAGCGTTCTGCTGCGTGACCTGATCCATCTGCGTCACCGCCTGGTTCACCTGCGTGATGCCGCCGCTCTGCTCGTGGGAGGCGCGGCTGATCTCGTCCATCATCGTCGTCACGCGCTGCACGGCCGTGACGATGTTCTCCATGGTCGCGGCGGCCTCCCCGGCCAGCGCCGTGCCTGCCGTCACCCGGCTGGTCGACTGCGAGATCAGCGCGCGGATCTCCTTGGCCGAATGGCCGGCGCGCTGGGCCAGCGTGCGCACCTCGCTGGCCACCACCGCGAAGCCCCGGCCCAGTTCCCCCGCACGCGCCGCCTCGACAGCGGCGTTCAGCGCCAGGATATTGGTCTGGAAGGCAATACTGTCGATCACGGCGATGATCTCGACAATCCGCTTCGAATCGGCCTCGATCTCGCCCATGGTCTCGCGCACGCGCGACACCGATTCCCCGCCCGCCACCGCAATCGCCGACGCCTCCGCAGCCAGCGTGCTGGCCTCGTTGGCGTTGCCCGCGTTCTGCTGGACGATGGCGGTCAGCTCCTCCATGCTCGCCGCGGTCTGCTCCAGCGACGACGCCTGCTCCTCCGTGCGCTGAGACAAATCGGCATTGCCCTGCGCGATCTGCCCCGCCGCCACCAGCACGTTCTGCGCGCCGTCCTTGGTCTCGCCGATGATGCCGCGCCACGTTTCCACCATCGACATCAGGTGCCTTTTTACGCCGCTCAGCTCGTCCCGGCCGTGGGCGTCGATGCGCACGGTAAGGTCGCCGGCGTTGATGCGCGCCACCAGCGTCGCCACGTCCTGCACGTCACGGCGCATGCCCTGACTGAAACCGGCAAACAGGTAGAGCGCGCCGCCCACGGTGACCAGCGCGATGACGGCCAGCAGCACCAGTTGGCGCTGCTCGGCCGCCATGCGCTGGGCGAGCATCTCGCCCGTCAGCGCGGCGAACTCCTGGTTGAGGGCCGACACCGCCTCGATTGCCGCCGTACCTTCGGAAAAATACGACTTGGCATCGATCGTGATGCCGCTGGAGCCCAGCATGCTCACCTTGAGCGTGCGATAGAAGTTGTCCATCGCGGCCAGCCTGGCGGTGGCGGCTTCCATGCGGGCCTTGAAGGCCGGCGCACCGTGCTCGGCACGGGCGATGTCGCGCCGCACGGCTTCCAGTCCGTCCTGGATCTGCTCGGCCAGCGCGGCAAGGTCCGCCTGCTGGGCCGCATCGGAATAGCCGCCCTGCGCGATGATGCCCGCGCCCCGGCCACGCGCCAGCGCGCTCAGTTCGGCCAGCTTCGGCATCGGGCCGACCATCAGGTTGATCAGGTAATAGGAGCCGGCGTCCGGGTCGAGCGCCAGCGAGGAGCGATCGGCCACATCGCCAATGAACAGCCGCGTCTGCTTGACCAGCGCGGTGTGGCGCTCGAACAGCGGCGCGGCGGGGGTTTCCAGCCCGAGCTTGCGGATCTGCGCCCAGGCTTCGTCGAGCTTGGCCGCGTCCGGCTTCACGTCGAACGCCGTCACGCTTGCCGCCTCGGCGCGAAGTGCGCTGAGATGCCCATCGGCCTTGCCGTTGGCGGCGTCGAAGGTCGGCCGGAAGGTGGCATTGCCGAGCAGCAGCCCGTTGGCGGCGCCCCGGCGCACCTGCGTCTCGCGCATGAAGTCGAGCGCGCGGCCAACCAGCGTCAGGCCGCGCAATTCATCCTGCGTGGCGCGGATCGACTGCACCGACTGGTTCAGCACGGCAACCAGCGCGCCGCAGAGCGGAATCAGGAACAGGATGGTCAGCAGCACCAGCTTGCGCGTGATCGTCAGACGCGCCATCAGGTGCATTGCGGGGGTGAGGAAAGCGGCCACGGTGCTCCTTGTTATCGAGAACTGATTTCACGCTGTATCGGTCTCGATTCGAAGGAATGAAGCCACTTTCCCGGCTATTTTTCGCACTGCACAAACACGGTGCCGCCGCCGCACGCGCACGGTGCGCGAAGCACGGCGGCGGGGCGAAACATCAGGCGGTGGCGCCGCCGTCCAGCCCGATCACCTGACCCGTGATGTAGCGGCCCGCCGGCGAGGCGAGCAGCACGGCCAGGCCGGCGACGTCACTGGCTTCGGCGATGCGCCGCATCGGGATGGCGCCGCTCAGGGCCTTTTCGCGTTCGGGATCGCCCCACAGCGCGTCGCGCGAAAAATCGGTGCGCACCGGGCCCGGGTTGATGCTGTTCACGTTGATGTTGTGCGGCGCCAGCGTCAGCGCGAAGTTGCGCATCACGGCATCGATCGCGCCCTTGGAGACGCTGTACAGCGGCAGGAAGGCCGAGCCGCGGCGGCCGGCAATGCTTGACATGAAGACGATCGAGCCATCGCGGCGCTCGATCATCTGCGGCGCGAGTGCATTAACCAGCACAAAATTGCCGCGCACGTTGCCGGCCATCACGTCGTCGAATTCCTTCTCGCCCTGCTCCAGCATCGGGCCGACCACGCCGCTGGCGGCGGCGTTGAGCAGGAGGGCATCCACGCGGCCGAAGGTGGCGAGCACCTTGTCGGCGAAGGCGCGCACGCTGACGAGGTCGGCGATATCGCAGGCGATGCCGGTGGCATCGATGCCTTCGGCCTTCAATGTGGCCGCCACGCGCTCGGACACCGCGCTATCGCGGCCCGAGACCACCACGCGGGCGCCTTGCTGGCCCAGCGCGCGGGCCATCTCCAGCCCCATGCCTTTGGTGGAACCGGTAATCACCGCGACGCGGCCGGACAGGTCGAACAGTTTGGACATAGCAGGAATCTCCTTGGATCGATGGGACGACATGACAACAACCATGCCGGCCTTTTTAAATGATGACCAGCATCTATTGAATAAAGTATGGACGTCATCTAAACTGCGGTCAAGGCAAGTTTCAGTCAGGTTTCCAGAGGGAGGCGTCAAATGGCGCGCGCATCACGAGCAGTGGCCAGCCAACACAAGGCGGCCATCGAAGCCGCATCGGCAAAGCTGATCCGCGAACGGGGGCCGCATGCAGTCAGTGTGGCAGAAATCATGGCAAATGCCGGGCTGACCCACGGTGGCTTCTACGGCCATTTCGCGTCGAAGGACGACCTCGTGGCGGTGGCCTGCCGGCGCGCCTTCGAGGAAGGCGACCAGCGCTGGGACCGGCGCATCGCCGGCGCCGGCGGTGACCGCCGGACCGCGCGGCGCGCGCTGGTGGCGGCCTATCTCACCCCCGCGCACCGCGACCACGCCGCCGAAGGCTGCGCGGCCTCTGCGCTGGCGGCCGATGTGGCGCGCGAGGACGCCGACAAGCCGGTGCGCCCGGTGTACCGCGAAGGGCTCTCGGCGCTGATCGACAAATGGCTCTCGACCGCCCCAGCCGACCTGCCCGAAGCCGAAGCCCGCCAGCAGGCGCTGGTGGAGGTGTCGGCCATGGCGGGCGCGCTGATGCTGGCCCGCGCCACGGCCGGCGACCCGCTCTCCGAGGCGATTCTCGATGCCACGCGTGCGTGGTTGCTGGGCGAGGACGCTGCCGAGGCTGCGCCCGAACCTTCTCCCGCCGGCTGAGGCAGACGCGGACACCCACGGACACCCGCAGACACCCTTTCTCCACATCTCACTCACCACAACAACCAGACCCCCATGTTTGCGCAAGCCCTTTCCAGCCGGCTGGACCGGCGCGGCATCCACTATGCGTGGATCATTGCCGCCGTCACCTTCTGCGTGATGCTGACCACTTCCGCCGCGCTCGGCCTGCCCGGCGCGTTCCTGAAACCGCTGACGCAGGAGATGGGCTGGAACACCGATCAGATCTCGTCGATCCTCGCCTTCCGCTTCGCGCTGTTCGGCCTGATGGCGCCGTTCTCGGCCCTCCTGATGGAACGCTTTGGCGTGCGGAATGTGGTCTGTGCGGCGCTTGCGCTGATCGCGGGCGGCATGGCGCTGGCCACGGTGGCCACGGAGTTGTGGCAGTTGTTCGTCGCCTGGGGGCTGATGCTGGGCGTCGGCTCGGGCATGACCGCGCTGGTGCTGGCCGCCGTGGTGGCCAACCGCTGGTTCACCGCGCGGCGCGGGCTGGTGGTGGGCATCCTCACGGCGAGTTCGGCCACCGGCCAACTCGCCTTCCTGCCGGTTGCCGCATGGCTGATCGAGCACATGGGATGGCGCACGGCGGTGCTGCCCGTGCTCGTGGCCTGCGCCGCGCTGGCGGTATTTGTCTTCGCGCTGATGCGCAACCGGCCCGGCGACGTTGGCCTGCCCGCGTTCGGCGAACTGCCCGGCACCGCGCCGGCGCCGTCCGGCCCGCCCGCCCCGCTCACGCTGCGTGGCCCCTTCGTCGTGCTGCGCGACGCCGCGCGCACGCAAACCTTCTGGCTGCTGGCCGGCACGTTCTTTATCTGCGGACTGTCCACCAACGGCCTGATCCAGACCCACTTCATCGCCCTGTGCGCGGACTTCGGCATGTCGGCGGTGCCGGCCGCCTCCGCGCTGGCGATGATGGGCGCGTTCGACTTCGTTGGCACCATCCTGTCTGGCTGGCTTTCGGACCGGTACGACAGCCGCAAGCTGCTGTTCTGGTACTACGCGCTGCGCGGCCTCTCGCTGTTCTGGCTGCCGCATTCGGAATTCACGCTCTACGGCCTGTCCATCTTCGCGATGTTCTACGGCCTGGACTGGATTGCCACGGTGCCGCCGACGGTGAAGCTGGCCGCCACCACGTTTGGCCGCGAGCGCGCGGCGATGGTGTTCGGCTGGATCTTCGCCGCCCACCAGATCGGCGCGGCCACGGCGGCGTTCGGCGCGGGGCTCTCGCGCACGCTGCTGCTGACCTATTCGCCGGCGCTGTACGTGGCGGGCGCGGCCTGCCTGGTCGCCGCGCTGATGGCGCTGGCGGTGCGCCGCAAGGCGCCGGCCGCTACGCCGCCTCAGGCGGCAGCGCAGGCGTAACGCCAGACTCGCCAGCCTCGCCAGGCTCGCCAGCCCCGGTAGGCGGCGCGACGGCCACGAACGCCTCGATCAGCGCCGCCGCCGGGGCGCGCTTGAGCGCCGACTGACGCACCAGCACGCCGATCTCGCGGAACAGCGGCGGGCCGGGCATCGGCACTTCCTCGATGTTCGGCGTCTGCCGCAACGGCACCAGATCGGCAGGGATGATGGCGCAGCCGAGCCCCTCGCCCACCATCTGCAGGATCACGGCCGGCTCGTCCAGCTCCATGCCTTCGCGCACCCACAGCCGGTGCCGCTTGAGGTAGCGGTCCACCAGTTGCCCGCCCGTGGAATGCCGGTTGTAGCGGATGAACGGCACGGTGGCGAGCAGCGTCTTCAGGTCCGCCGGGGCGCCTGCCGGCGCAATCGCCACAAAGCGCTCGTGCAGCAGCGGCACCCATTTCAGTTCGGGCGGAATGCCCAGCCGGGGCTTCACCAGCACGGCGATGTCCAGCTCGCGCGCATCCACCTGGGTCAGCAACTGCGTGGACATGCCCGGCACGATGTTGACGTGGGTGTCCGGGTAGGCGATGCGAAAGCGCTGCATCGCCTTGGGCAGCAGCGTCGACTGCACCGTGGAGACCGCGCCCAGATCCAGCGGCGCCGTGTCCGGCCGCGCCTGGGCGCTGCCCTTCATCGACTCATAGAGCGCCACGAAGCGCGTGGCGTCTGGCAGCAGTTGCCGCCCCTCCTCGCTCAGTGTGACGGACTTGCCCGAGCGGTCGAACAGCGCGTAGCCGAGATCCTCCTCCAGCCGGCGGATCTGCGTGCTCACCGCCGACTGTGTCAGGCCGAGCCGCGCCCCGGCGGCGGAAAACGACGCCGTCTCGGCGGCCATCAGGAAGGTGCGGAAGTAGCGGATCACGGGCGTGGGCGCACAGGCAGGGGTATATCGAAATCTCTGATACTCAGACCAGAAATCATTCGTTTCATATTACGAGTTCTGCTGATTACAATCAACGACACGTCAAAACATCCCTGCCCACGAAAGGATTGCCATGAGCGCCATGCCCCTGTTCCACCTTGCCTTCCCGGTGCACGACCTTGCCGCCGCACGCCAGTTCTATGGCGACCTGCTGGGCTGCCCGGAAGGCCGCAGCTCCGACGCCTGGGTCGATTTCGACTTCTACGGCCATCAGGTGGTGGCGCATCTCTCGCCGGACGAATGTGGCCATCGCGCCACCAGCGCGGTCGATGGCGACGATGTACCGGTGCGCCACTTCGGCGCCATCCTGCCGATGGACAAGTGGGAAGCGCTGGCCGACAAGCTGCGCGCCGCCAAGACCAAGTTCGTGATCGAGCCGCACGTGCGCTTCAAGGGCCAGGTGGGCGAGCAGGCCACCATGTTCTTCCTGGACCCGTCGGGCAACGCGCTCGAGTTCAAGGCGTTCGGCGACCTGAGCCAGGTGTTCGCCAAGTAATCGCCAAGTAATCGCCAAGTAATCGCCAAGTAATCGCCAAGTAATCGCCAAGTCATCCCCATCAAACCCAGATCCATAAGAGCAGAGCGAGACATGACCGAATTCGTTATCCAGCCGGCCCCGCAGGCCAGCGTGGCCGTGGCCGGCAGCCAGGCCCGCTTCCCGATCCGTCGCGTGTTCTGCGTCGGCCGCAACTACGCCGCGCACGCCCGCGAGATGGGCAAGGACCCGGACCGCGAGCCGCCGTTCTTCTTCACCAAGCCGGCTGACGCCGTGGTGCCGGCCGAAGGCACCGTGTCCTATCCCCCGCTGACCGAGAACCTGCACCATGAGATCGAACTCGTGGTGGCCATCGGCAAGGGTGGCGCCAACGTCACCCCGGCGCAGGCGCTGGATCTGGTGTGGGGCTATGCGGTCGGCGTTGACCTCACGCGCCGCGACCTGCAGGACGTGGCCAAGAAGATGAGCCGCCCGTGGGACTGGTCGAAGGCGTTCGACGCTTCCGGCCCCTGCGGCCCGCTGCATCCGGTGTCCGCGGTCGGCCATCCGGCCAAGGGCGCGATCTGGCTCAAGGTCAACGGCGAGCCCCGCCAGCAAGGCGACCTCGACGAACTGATCTGGCCCGTGGCCGATGTGATCGCCTATATCTCGGAAAGCATGACGTTGGCCCCGGGTGACGTGATCTTCACCGGTACGCCCGCTGGCGTGGGCGCGCTGAACCCGGGCGACGTGGTCACGGGTGGCGTGGACGGCCTCGGCGAGATCGCTTTTACGGTCGGCAAGCGCTGATCCGAGGGCTCGCAAGATCGCCAGACGGCGTCGGTCCACATGGGGATCGACGCCGTTTTTCTTTATAAATCAGCGATATACCAGGTAGACATGTGTGACGCTGCGGGGGCCTGGCCATTCCGCAATCGAAATTTCTTTAAAAAGTCCTTGCTTATCTATCTAGTAGTAGATAATATTCTGCTCATGGACGGCGCTGCACCACCCGGCAAACAGAAACCAGCCCCGCGATGCAGTTCAAGTCCACGCAGTACATGTTGTGAATGAGTACCGGACGACGGTCTTTTTTTTAGCTCCGCCCCTCTACCTACCAGTAGATAGCAAAGCAGGAAAGCCTGTCACAACGCAGCAAGACATCGGCCCCGCGATCCACCTCTAACCGAGATCGCCCGGTTAACCAAAGACAAGGAGCACCACCATGAACGCCAAGACCATCCTCTCCGCCGCCGCCCTCGCCGCCGCTTTCGTGACTGGCGCCGCCCAGGCAGCCCCCGGCAACAGCACCGGCGAAGTCTACGGCTACAGCTATCGCGTCAACGACCAGCGCAGCCCCTTCACCGATGGCGCCCGTGCCAGCGGTGTGAACGAACCCCGCAACCCGTTTGTCGACGGTGCCCGCGTGAATGACCAACGCAGCCCGTTCACCGACGGCGCCCGCGTCGGCAAGACCGACCCGTACACCGACGGTGCCCGCACCGTTGCCGGCCTGGATACCAAGGGTGTCTCGGCCAGCCCGGCCCGCACGGTGGATGCCTTCACCGACGGCGCCCGTACCGGCAAGTTCGACCCGTACACGGACGGCGCCCGCATCGTGGCCGGCCTGGACCGCACCGGTGTCTCGAGCGAACCGTCGCGCACCATCGACGTGTACACCGACGGCGCGCTGGCCTGATCGCACGGTAGTGCAGCGCCACGCGCCCGGTAACGATACCGGGCGCACGGCCTTCCCCGAACAAGGAGTTTGATCATGAGTTTGCGTGACAGCGCCCTGATCCTGGGCGGATGGGTAGTGCTCTGCATTGCCAGCGGATCACTACTTTCTGTCGTCGCGCAGTCGCTGTCGATCTGATCTGATCTGATCTGATCGGCAGCGGCATGAACCGGAGGGTCTCCCACAAGGAGACAGTCGCCATGAAAACGCAACCCGTACGCGAGCAATTGCTGGAACACGCGTCAGTGCTGATTCGGCGCCGGGGCTACAACGGTTTCAGCTACCGCGATCTGGCGGAGCTGGTTGGCGTCAAGACGTCTAGCATCCATTACTACTTTCCGTCGAAGGACGACCTGGTGCTGGAGGTGGTGCGGTGCTACCGCGAAACCGCCACGGCACGGATCGGGGCCATCGACACGACATTGCCGCTGGCCGAGCAGGCCCGGCGCTATATTGAGCCGCTGCGTGGCGGCGCGGACAACGGGCAGGTGTGCCTGGTCGGCATGCTGTCCGCCGAGGTGATGATGCTGCCGCCGGCGATTGGCGCGCTGCTGCAGGATCACTTCCGCATGCACGAGGCGTGGATTGCCGAGCTGCTGCGCCGCGCCGAAGCCGAGCGCGGCCAGCCCTACCCGGTGCCGCCGCCGGCCTTCGCCAAGGTGCTGTATGGCGCGATCCAGAACGGCATGATCACGGCGCGCATGTCGGGGTCGAGTGACCGGCTGGATGCCGCGGCGGACATGCTGCTCGGCGCCGTGGCAGACCCGGTGACGGCCAAGGCTGAAGAGGCCGTGACGGTGTAACGTCCAACCTCCGGAATCAGGCGCGTGGCGCCCGTCGCTTTGCGGCGGGCGCCTTTGTCGTTTTAGCCGGGGTCGTTTTGGCCGGGGCCTTTTTAGCCGGGGTCTTCTTGGCTGCGGCCTTCTTCGCCGCGCCCTCCCCCAGATCCAGTTCGATCCACGCCGGCGCGTGGTCGCTCGCCCGCGCCTCCCCCCGCACCCATTTGTCCACGCCCGCATCGACCAGGCGCGGCGCCAGTTCGGCATTCAGCAGCAGATGGTCGATGCGCAACCCCGAATTGGTCTGCCAGTGCTGGCGGAAGTAGTCCCAGAACGTGTAGATGCGCGCGTCCGGGTAGCGCGTGCGCAGCGCGTCGGTCCAACCCTGCGCCAGCAACCGGCGATAGCATTCCCGGCTCTCCGGTTGCAGCAGGGCGTCCTTGAGCCATGAACGCGGGTTGTAGATGTCCTCGTCGGTCGGCACCACGTTGAAGTCGCCGGCCAGCACCACCGGGTGGCCGCTATCAACCAAACCCTGCGCGTGACGGATCAGGCGCTCGAACCATGCCAGCTTGTAGTCGAACTTAGGCCCCGGCTGCGGGTTGCCGTTCGGCAGATAGAGGCAGGCCACCAGCACGCCGTTGACGGCGGCTTCGAGGTACCGGCTCTGGGTGTCATCCTCGGCGCCCGGCAGGCCGCGGCGCGCCTCGATCGGGTCCGTGCCCCGGGCGAGGATGGCCACGCCGTTCCACGCCTTCTGCCCGTGCCAGATGGCGCCGTAGCCGGCGGCGCGAATCTCGTCGATCGGAAACGCCGTGTCGATGGTCTTCAGTTCCTGGAGGCAGGCCACGTCGGGCGCCTCGCGCGCCAGCCAATCCAGCAGCGCCGGCAGGCGGGTACGGATGCCATTGATATTGAAGGTGGCGATCTTGAATCTGGACATCGGCTCTCCCTGTGCGAGGCTGGCAACACCATCGGCAAGTTTCAGCAAGATTCGGCAAGTTTCGCTAGCGTCGCGTGCTTTCCTTTCATCCGGCTGTTCGAGGAGATCTGTGCTGCCGGCTACGAGGGTGGCTTGCCAGACGGATCCACGATGACGGAACCCGGCCCGTGGCCAACGCTGACGCGTGCGTATGCCTATGTGGTCAACCCTGGCAGCAACACTGTTTCCCAGGCCGGGTAACTGCCCGGCATTGTAACAACCGCATACGGGGCCATAGCCCCCCGTGTTGCCGTGCACGCGCGTAGAGATTCTTTTGGCTTCCGAGGTTGGTCGACTGGCTCATGTTATCGGCCTCGACCCGACCGGGGGGCTTCGAGTTACTCAATAAAATCGAATTCCATGCCGTTAACGGGAAACGACTTGGTGTCACGTATTTTGTATTGCAGATTAAGAAACGCGTACCACATTAAAATGATCCGGCAGTTGATCTACGCGAGGAGTCGTCCAGCCGCAATGAGAGTTTCGATGCGGACCGAACTCAAATGAGTTGAAGAATTTACTTAACGGAACAAGAAAATGACGTACGGTAGAAATCGGTTCTGGGTTGCAGCAAAAATAACGGTTGGCGGTTTCTTTATCGCCGCTGCCATTACTGCCTGTGGTGATGGCAGCAGCTCAAGCGTGCCTGACTCAAGCGTCCCTGACGCAAACATTCCTTCCAGTGGCACTACCACTTATCAGGTTGGCGGTACTGTTTCCGGCTTGGTCAGCGGCACCCAACTGCAATTGACCAATGGCCGAGACGCGCTAACTGTCACGGCCGAAGGAAGTTTTGCATTTCCTGCGAAGCTCGTGTCCGGCAGTGCCTACAGCGTGACTGTCGGGGCACAACCGATGGGACAGAACTGCACGGTGACCGGTGCTGCCGGCACCGTGTCGGCAGCCGATGTTGCGACAGTTAGCGTTGCATGCAAACGCATCGCTTATGCCTATGTGGTGAATCGAAACAGCAATGACGTTTCGCAGTATTCAATCGAAAATAATGGCTCCCTCGCGCCGATGGCTACGGCCAGCGTCGGCACGGGATTTTTCGGTTCGCAGGCGGTCCTGGTTGATCCGACGGGCAAGTATGCCTATATTGCGAACAGCCTCGACGATACCGTTTCGCAGTACACGATCGGAGCGGATGGTTCGCTCACGCCAATGGCCACGGCGTCTGTTGCTGCGGGGCTTTGGCCCGGGGCGGGGGCCGTGGATCCGACCGGCAAGTATGTCTATGTGGTGAATTCCAGCGGCAATGACGTTTCGCAGTACACGATCGGGGCGAATGGTTCCCTTACGCCGATGGCTATGTCGACTGTCGTAACGGGATCCTCTCCCTTTTCGATGACGATCGATCGGACGGGGAAGTATGCCTATGTGACGAACAACGGTGGCAGCAGTGTGTCGCAGTACACAATCGGAGCCGATGGTTCGCTCACGCCGATGGCTACACCGGTCGTCGCCACGGGCGCCAATCCAGAGTCAGTAATGGTAGATCCGACCGGCAAGTATGCCTATGTAGCGAACAACGGCAGCGCAAGCGTTTCGCAGTACACAATCGGAGCCGATGGCTCGCTCACGCCGATGGCTACACCCACCGTCGCTTCTGGATTCGGGCCGATTTCAGTGTTGATCGATCCGACCGGCAAGTATGTCTACGTGGCGAACAGCGGCGGTGACAATGTTTCCCAGTACACAATCGGGACGGACGGTTCGCTCACGGCAATGGCGACAGCGACCGTCGCATCCGGAACCGTGCCCATTTCGGTGTCGATCGATCCGACCGGCAAGTTCGTCTATGTGGTGAACAGCGGCGGCAACAGTGTTTCGCAGTACACGATCGGAGTGGATGGCTCGCTCGCTGCGATGGCTACAGGGACCGTCGCTGCCAACTTCGCGCCTTGGTCAATGGCGACAACTTATGCCGCCACGCACTGAATGTGTGCGCCATTGAAAATAGCCAGATATACCTGAAATACACCCCAAAGCTTCGACACCGATACAACCTTTGGGGTGCTTTCCCATGTGTCATGGCGGCGGCCAATGAGTATCTGCGGGTGCAACCCCGTCACATCCGAGCGCCCGCGCAGCCTTTGGGGGATGGCTCCGTTAGGCGTTGACAGCGTCGCGTGCTTTCCTTTCGCCGCAAAGACTGTATATTTATACAGTTATTTCGTCGCCCCCGCCTGCCGCGCCTTGTCCGCCACATCCACCCCGGAAATCCCCGAATCGCCTGCGCTACCACGCTACACGGTTGCCGTGCGGGCGCTGTGCGAGTTCACGGCCAAGGCGGGAGATCTCGACCTGCGCTTCACGCCCTCGCCCACCGCACAGGAAGGCGTAGCGGGCCACGGCGTGGTCACGAGCCGGCGCGGGCCGGGCTATGAAGCGGAGGTATCCCTCTCCGGCATGTTCGAAGGACTGCACGTGCGGGGCCGCGCCGATGGCTACGACCCCGCCGCCAACCGGCTCGAGGAAATCAAGACCGTGCGCGGCGAAGGGGTCGAGGTGCCCGCCAACCACCGGGCACTGCACTGGGCGCAGGCCAAGGTCTACGGCTGGCTGCTGTGCCAGGCGCGCGGGCTGGCCGGGATCGACATCGCCGTGGTCTATTTCGACATCCTGAGCCAGCGCGAACGCGTGGAGCAGGAGCGCCACGACGCCGCCGCCCTGCGCGCCTTCTTCGAGGCCAGTTGCCGGCGCTTCCTGCAATGGGCCGAGCGCGAGATCGCCCACCGTCAGGCGCGCGATGCCGGGCTGGTGGCGCTGACCTTCCCGCATGGCGATTTCCGGCCCGGCCAGCGCGTGCTGGCGGAGTCGGTCTACAAGGCCAACGTGGCGGCGCGCACGCTGCTGGCGCAGGCGCCCACGGGCATCGGCAAGTCGATCGGGACGGTGTTTCCGGCGCTGAAGTCGATGCCGGGGCAGCGCCTGGACAAGCTGTTCTTCCTCTCCGCACGCACCACAGGCCGCGCGGTGGCCTTGCAGGCCGCGGCACAGCTTCGGGGGGAAGGCGACCGGGGTTGCGACCCATTGCCCCTGCGCGTGCTGGAGCTGACCGCCCGCGACAAGGCGTGCGAACACCCCGAACTGGCCTGCCACGGCGAATCCTGCCCCCTCGCGCAAGGCTTTTACGACCGCCTGCCCGCCGCCCGGGAAGCCGCCGCCGCCGTGCCGCTGCTCGACCGGGACGCCATGCGCGGAATCGCCCGCCAGCACAACGTCTGCCCCTACTATCTTGCGCAGGAGATGATCCGCTGGAGCGATCTGGTAGTGGCCGACTACAACTACTACTTCGACCGCAGTGCCATGCTGTACGCGCTGACCGTGCTGAACGGCTGGCGCGCCAGCGTGCTGGTGGACGAGGCCCACAATCTGGTGGAGCGCGGCCGCGCCATGTACACGGCCATGCTCGACCCCGTGGCCTTCCGGGGCGTGCGGCTGGCCGCGCCCAAGGCGCTGTCGCGGCCGGTGAACCGCCTCCATCGGGCATGGCAGGCGCTGGCGCGAGCCAGCGATACGCCCTTCGAAACCCACACGACCGCCCCCGCCGCGCTGGTGGAGGCGCTGACCCAGCTCTGCGGCGCGATCCTTGAACACCTGAGCGCCCATCCCCGCCAGCAGGACGCCACGCTGGAGCGTTTCTACTTCGACGCCCTGCACTTCCTGCGCCTGACCGAACAACTGCCCGACCATGGCGGCCAGCACTCCCTGTTCGAGGTCACACGCGCGCCCGGCCTGCGCGGCGGCGTGCAGGCCCAGCTTTGCGTGCGCAACCTGTTGCCCGCGCCGTTCCTGCGCCCGCGCTTTGCCGGTGCGCACGCCACCACGCTGTTCTCGGCCACGCTCCAGCCGGCGGACTACTACACCGACATGCTCGGCCTGCCCGCCAGCGCCGTCTGGGTGGAGGTGCCCTCGCCCTTCCACGCGGACCAGCTCGACGTGCATATCGCCCGCCATATTTCCACGCGCTATACCCAGCGCCAGCGCTCGCTGCCGGCCATCGTGCAGTTGATGGCCGACCAGTACGCGCGGCGGCCCGGCAACTACCTCGCCTTCTTCAGCAGCCACGACTACCTGCGCCAGGCCGCCGATCTGCTGGCCGCGCAGCATCCGGGCCTCCCCACCTGGGCCCAGGCGCGCGGCATGGACGAGGCGGGGCAGGCCGCGTTCCTCGGCCAGTTCGCGCCGGGCGGGCGCGGCATCGGCTTTGCGGTGCTGGGCGGGGTGTTCTCGGAAGGGGTGGACCTGCCCGGCGACCGCCTGATCGGCGCCTTCGTGGCCACGCTGGGGCTGCCGCAGGTGAATGATGTGAACGAGCAGTTGCGCGAGCGCATGGCGGCCGCGTTTGGCGACGGCTACGCCTATGCCTATCTGTATCCGGGGCTGCGCAAGGTGGTGCAGGCCGCCGGGCGGGTCATCCGCACGCGCGAAGACCGGGGCGTGGTGTGGCTGATCGATGACCGCTTCGGGCGGCCCGAGGTGCAGGCGCTGCTGCCCGCGTGGTGGGAAATCGACACCCCGGCGCGTAAATCTGTCGCGCCGATGGCAAAAACCGGTGTCGGCACGCCGCACGCGCTGGCGCAGCCACTGGCAGAATGACGGCAGCGCTTCTGGCGCGGTTCTCGCTTGCCCTTACTTGCCCCGAAGGGGTAAGCCACGACGGAGACCCAAGAATGAGCATGACCAAGGCCTTTGCCGCCACCGAGCCCACCCGCGCGGAAATCGACGCGCTGCAGGGCGCCACGCTGCTGGAGTTCGGGGCACCGTGGTGCGGGTTCTGCATGCGCGCCCAGCCGCTGATCGAGACCGCGTTCGGCAAGCATCCGGCCATCCGGCATATCAAGGTGGAGGACGGCAGCGGCCGGCCGCTTGGCCGCTCGTTCCGCGTGAAGCTGTGGCCGACGCTGGTGTTCCTGCGCGATGGCCAGGAAGTGGCCCGGCTGGTGCGCCCCGACGACGCGCAGGCGATTGCCGAGGCGATGGCGCAGATCGACGGCGCGTCAGTGACGCACTAATCACACGAATCAAGCCTCCAGCGGCATCGCGCTGGTGCATTTGATCTCGTCCAGGCAGACGCTGGACTTGACCCCGCTCACGCCGGGAATGCGCATCAGCGTGTCCAGCAGGAAGTCCGAGAGCGACTTCAGATCCTTGGCCACCACCTTCAGCACGTAGTCGATATCGCCGGTGACGGAGAAGCACTCCTGGATCTGGGCGAGTTCCGCCACCAGCCCCTTGAACTTGGACAGGTCGCGGATATGGCCGCGCTCCATCGTCACATGGATAAAGGCGGTGACGCCGAAGCCCAGCGCGGTGCTGTCCAGCCGCGCCTCATAGCGCTTGATGATGCCGCTCTCCTCCAGGCGGCGGTGACGCCGCAGCGTCTGCGCCGGCGACAGGCTGATGGCCTCCGCCAGCTCCAGATTGCTGGCCCGTCCGTTCTCCTGCAGCACCCCCAGCAAGCGGCGATCCGTGCGGTCTAGCTCGGTATTCTGCATTTCCGTTTCCTCAAAGCGCGATTTTGCGAAATCTTATCTCACATTTCAGGGTTTCCCTGCGTCCCGAACGAAATCCTATTTACCGGCGCGGGTTATACACTCGATTCCAGTTCGGACGGCTTTGAAAGTCGCTGAAATCCGATTTCCAGCCCCCCGCTGGACTCCCTTGCCCCCACTTCCTTGTAGAGCACACCATGGCCGATCTCTTTGAAAACCCGATGCAGCTGATGGGCTTCGAGTTCGTCGAATTCGCCTCGCCGACGCCGAACGTTCTGGAACCCCTGTTCGAAAAGATGGGCTTCTCGCTGGTGGCCCGCCACCGCTCCAAGGATGTGCTGCTGTACCGCCAGGGCGACATCAATTTCATCATCAACAACGAGCCGCACAGCGAGGCCGCCTATTTCGCCGCCGAGCACGGCCCGAGCGCCTGCGGCATGGCCTTCCGCGTGAAGGACTCCCACAAGGCGTACAACCGCGCGCTGATGCTGGGCGCCCAGCCGATCGAGATCGCCACGGGCCCGATGGAGCTGCGCCTGCCCGCGATCAAGGGCATCGGCGGTGCGCCGCTGTACCTGATCGACCGCTTCGAGGACGGCAAGTCGATCTATGACATCG
The DNA here is from genome assembly GCF_046535395.1 of Cupriavidus sp. SIMBA_020. Taxonomy (NCBI): domain Bacteria; kingdom Pseudomonadati; phylum Pseudomonadota; class Betaproteobacteria; order Burkholderiales; family Burkholderiaceae; genus Cupriavidus; species Cupriavidus sp. SIMBA_020. The sequence goes on from NZ_JAWRWU010000009.1 coordinate 54,758, forward strand.
ACTTCGAATTCCTGGACGGCGTGGACCGCCGCCCGGTGGGCCACGGCCTGCGCCTGATCGATCACCTGACGCACAACGTCTACCGTGGCCGCATGGCCTACTGGGCGAACTTCTACGAACGCCTGTTCAACTTCCGCGAAATCCGCTACTTCGACATCCAGGGCGAGTACACCGGCCTGACCTCGAAGGCGATGACGGCGCCGGACGGCAAGATCCGCATTCCGCTGAACGAGGAGTCGTCCAAGGGCAGCGGCCAGATCGAGGAATTCCTGATGGCGTTCAATGGCGAGGGCATCCAGCACATCGCCTTCCTGACGGACAACCTGATCGAGGTCATCGACAACCTGCAGCTGGCCGGCGTGGAGCTGATGACGGCGCCGAACGACTATTACTACGACGCGCTGGCCAACCGCCTGCCGGGCCACGGCCAGCCGGTGGACCAGCTCAAGGCGCGCGGCATCCTGCTGGACGGCACCACCGAGGGCGGCAAGCCCCGCCTGCTGCTCCAGATCTTCTCGAAGGCCGCGCTGGGCCCGGTGTTCTTCGAATACATCCAGCGTTCCGGCGACGAAGGCTTCGGCGAAGGCAACTTCAAGGCGCTGTTCGAATCGCTCGAGCGCGACCAGATCGAGCGCGGCACGCTCAAGGTCTGACCCTTCCCCCGTTTTTCCCCGCTTCACCTGGTCAGGCGTCCTCCCGGGACGCCTGACCCCTCCCTGCCGCCGGAGCTACCCGCGCCGGCGGTATTTTCATAGCGTCCGCCCCCAAAGAGACGTGATCGCCATTCCACGAGGATGGCCAGATAAGTAGAGGACACAACTCCATGCACGCCCCCCAACAGGACGGCACGCTTCAGCGTGGCCTGAAGAATCGTCACATCCAGCTGATTGCCCTTGGCGGCGCCATCGGCACCGGGCTCTTCCTGGGCATTGCCCAGACCATCAAGATGGCCGGCCCGGCCGTGCTGCTCGGCTACGCGCTGGCCGGCATCGTCGCGTTTTTCATCATGCGCCAGCTGGGCGAGATGGTGGTGGACGAGCCCGTCGCCGGCTCCTTCAGCTACTTCGCCAATAAATACTGCGGCCACTTCGCCGGCTTCATGTCCGGCTGGAACTACTGGGTGCTCTACATCCTGGTGAGCATGGCCGAACTGTCGGCCGTGGGCATCTACGTGCAGTACTGGTGGCCGGAACTGCCCACGTGGATCTCCGCGCTGGCGTTCTTCGTGCTGATCAACGTGATCAACCTGTCCAGCGTGAAGTCGTTCGGCGAGATGGAGTTCTGGTTCTCCATCATCAAGGTGGCGGCCATCATCGGCATGATCGGCTTTGGCGGCTACCTGCTGATGTCCGGCGGCGCGGGCCCGGAGGCCTCCGTGGCCAACCTGTGGCAGCACGGCGGTTTCTTCCCGAACGGCCTGGGCGGCCTGGTGATGGCGATGGCCGTGATCATGTTCTCGTTCGGCGGCCTGGAGCTGGTGGGCATTACCGCCGCCGAGGCAGACAACCCCGAGAAAAGCATTCCCAAGGCCACCAACCAGGTGATCTACCGCATCCTGATCTTCTACGTCGGCGCGCTGGCGGTGCTGCTGTCGCTGTATCCGTGGGAGAAGGTGGTCACTGGCGGCAGCCCGTTCGTGCTGATCTTCCACGCGCTGGATAGCGCGGCGGTGGCGCACGTGCTGAACCTGGTGGTGCTGACGGCGGCGCTGTCCGTCTACAACAGCGGCGTCTACTGCAACAGCCGCATGCTGCTGGGGCTGGCGCAGCAGGGCAACGCGCCCAAGGCGCTGATGAAGGTGAACCGCCGTGGCATTCCGCTGGCCGCGCTGGGCGTGTCCGCGCTGGCCACCGGCGCCTGCGTGCTGATCAACTACTTCATGCCGGGCGAAGCCTTCGAGCTGCTGATGGGCCTGGTGGTGTCGGCCCTGATCATCAACTGGGCCATGATCAGCCTGATTCACCTGAAGTTCCGCCGCGACAAGCGCCTGGCCGGCCAGACCACGCGCTTCCAGAGCCTGGGCTATCCGCTGACCAACTACCTGACCCTCGCGTTCCTGGCAGGCATCCTCTATGTGATGTATCTGACACCCGGCCTGCGACTCTCGGTGTATCTCATTCCGGTATGGCTTGGCGTACTTGGCGTAAGCTATCGCCTCCGGCAAAAGAACGCCGCCGCCGCGCTGCGCGCCCCGAGCGTGCAGGCGCAATGAGTCACCGCCCCCTGAAACACAGCCAGAGCCTTCCCATGTTCGAACATATCGAAGCCTTTCCGGGCGACCCGATCCTCTCGCTCAACGAGGACTTCCAGCAGGACCCGCGTACCAACAAGGTCAACCTGAGCATCGGCATCTATTTCGACGGCGAAGGCCGCCTGCCGGTGATGCAGGCCGTGGCCGAAGCCGAAGCCGCGCTGCTCGCGGACATGGGCCCGCGCCCCTACCTGCCGATGGCTGGCATTCCCGGCTACCGCCAGGCCGTGCAGGCGCTGGTGTTTGGCGAAGACTGCGCCGCCCGCGCCGAAGGCCGCATCGCCACGCTGCAGACGCTGGGCGGCTCCGGCGCGCTGCGCGTGGGTGCCGACTTCCTGAAGCGCTACTTCCCCACCGCGCAGATGTGGATCAGCGACCCGAGCTGGGAGAACCACCGCGTGGTCTTCGAGCGCGCCGGCTTCCAGGTGAATTCGTACCCGTACTACGACCCCGCCACGGGCGGCCTGCAGTTCGACGCCATGCTGGCGGCCATCGAAGCCATTCCGCAAGGTGGCATCGTGCTGCTGCACGCCTGCTGCCACAACCCGACCGGTGTGGACCTGAACCAGGACCAGTGGCGCCAGGTCTTCGCGGTGCTCAAGGCGCGCAAGCTGCTGCCCTTCGTGGACATGGCCTACCAGGGCTTTGGCGCGGGGCTCGACGACGACGCCTTCGCCGTGCGCGAACTGGCCCGCCAGAACGTGCCGGCACTGGTGGCCAACTCGTTCTCGAAGAACTTCTCGCTGTATGGCGAGCGCTGCGGCGGCCTGAGCGTGATCTGCCAGAGCGCCGACGAAGCCAGCCGCGTGCTGGGCCAGCTGACCGGCGCCGTGCGCGCCAACTACAGCAACCCGCCCACCCACGGCGCCCGCGTGGTGGCCCGCGTGCTGACCACGCCCGCCCTGCGCGCCAGCTGGGAGCAGGAGCTGGCGGCCATGTGCAAGCGCATCGCCCACATGCGCCAGGCCATCCACGACAAACTGCGCGACCATGTCAGCGGCGAAGCGCTCTCGCGCTACATCACCCAGCGCGGCATGTTCACGTACACCGGCCTCTCGGCCGATCAGGTCGAACGCCTGAAGGCCGAGCACGGCGTGTACATCCTCCGCTCGGGCCGCATGTGCGTGGCCGGGCTGAACGAGCGCAATGTGGGCGTGGTGGCGAGTGCGATTGGGGAAGTGTTGAAGGGGTGAGGCTTCCTCGCTTGTGATGCATATGTAACAGGACGGGCCGCTATCGCGGCCTGTTTTGTTTGTGGGGTGGGCGGGAGTCGCCCCGGCAGCATTCCGCCATCCGGTTTACCATCGCGGATCATCCCAAGATGCCAACAGGAGCCCGTGCATGGCCGCAGCAGATTTGTCCGCCTTCCCGATCACCCGCAAATGGCCGGCGCAGCACCCCGAGCGCCTGCAGTTGTATTCGCTGAATACCCCCAACGGCATCAAGGTTTCGCTGATGCTGGAGGAGCTGGGCCTGCCCTACGAGCCGCACCTGGTGCGCTTCGACAAGGATGACCAGATGACGCCCGAGTTCCTGTCGCTGAACCCGAACAACAAGATCCCGGCGATCCTGGATCCGAATGGGCCGGGCGGCAAGCCGCTGGCGCTGTTCGAGTCGGGGGCGATCCTGATTTATCTCGCCGAGAAGACCGGCAAGTTCATGTCCACGGACCCGGCGGCCCGCTACGAGACGATTCAGTGGGTCATGTTCCAGATGGGCGGCATCGGGCCGATGTTTGGCCAGATCGGCTTCTTCCACAAGTTCGCCGGCAAGGAGTACGAGGACAAGCGCCCGCGCGACCGCTACGTGGCGGAGTCGCGCCGGCTGCTGGGCGTGCTTAATGAGCGGCTCAAGGGCCGGCAGTGGATCATGGGCGATGACTACACGATTGCCGACATGACCACCTTCCCGTGGGTGCGCAATCTGGTGGGTTTCTATGAGGCCGGCAGCCTCGTCGGGTTCGACGACTTCACCGAAGTGCGCCGCGTGCTGGACGCCTTCCTGGCCCGCCCCGCCGTGCAGCGCGCGGTGAACATCCCCAAGCGTCCCGAGTAAGCCCCTCCGCGGGCGCAGGAATCAGGCGGTGAAGCCCAGCAGGGTGCTCACCGCCGCCGCTTCCTCGCGCACCGCACGGCCAATCGGCCCGTCGATCGATGGGTCGAAGCCGCCCGTGGCGCCCAGCGCGGTCAGCACCGCACAGACCCGCCCCGTGTAGTCCCGCACCGGCGCCGCCACGGCGCTGATCCCCTTCAGGTTGGTATCGCGCACGGCCGCGCAGCCGTCGGCCCGCACCGCCGCGCGCAGCGGGCCGAGCGGGTCCCGGGCGTCGAGCAGCGCGCGCTGCTCCGGCGTGGCCGCCTGCAGTTCCGCCTCCGCCAGCGCCTGCACGCGCTGGTCGTCGAGCAAACCCAGGAACACGCGGCCCGTGGCCGACCACAGCAGCGGCATCACCGATCCCACCCGCACGTTCACGGTCACGGGCAGGCCCGGTTCCTCGAAGCGGACGATGGTCGGCCCCTTGTTGCCCATCACGGCGATAAAGCAGGTGATCTCCAGCCGCTCGCGCAGCCGGATCAGCGACGCCTCGGCCAGCCGTATCGGGTCTGCCTGCCGCATTGCGGCCAGCCCGATCTGGAGCGCCTCCAGCCCCAGGTGGTACTGCTGCGTGCCGCTCTCCTGCGCCACCAGCCCCTCCTCGATCAGGCTCGCCAGATAGCGATGCACCTTGGCCGGGCTTTCGTCGATATGCGCCGCGATGGCCGTCAGGCTGGCGCGGCCGCCCAGGCGCGCCAGCCCCTTGAGCACGGCCATGCCGGTCTCGGCGGCCTGCACGCGCTGGCGGCGCTCGCGCGGGCGGGCTTCCTGCTCTGGACTACTGGGAATGTCGGGTATGGCTGGCATGGCGTTGGGTTAACCCCCAATTCAACGATTACGCATTGCGTATATGATTTACGCAAAACAAGGCCGAATACTATCCGGCCAAATACCAAGGAGACAAGCACCCATGCCCCGCCATCGCGCTGCCGGCCTCATCGCGGCATCCCTGCCCTTCGCCTTTTCCCTCGCCTTTTCCTTTGCCGCCCCGTCGGCCCATGCCGCCGACGCCTATCCGAGCAAGCCAATCCGCTGGATCGTGCCCTACCCGGCCGGCGGCGGCTCGGACTTCCTCGCCCGCACCATCGGGCAGGGGCTCTCCGCCAAGGTCGGCCAGCCCGTGGTGGTAGACAACAAGCCGGGCGGCAACACGGCGATTGGCGCGTCGGAGACGGCGCGCGCGGCGGCCGATGGCTACACGGTGCTCTCGGCGGACAACGGCACGCTGGTCTTCAACCCCGCGCTCTACAAGACGCTCTCGTACAACCCGGCCAAGGATCTCGCGCCGGTGACGCTGCTGGGCCGCTTTCCGATGATCCTGGTGGTTGGGCCGGGCACCACCGCCAAGAGCGCGCAGGAGTTCATCGCCCAGGTGAAGGCCGCGCCGGGCGGCGTGAACTACGGGTCTGCCGGGGCCGGCAGCCCGCACCACCTGGCCATGGAACTGCTCAAGGTGGAAGCCCAGTTGACCATGACCCATGCGCCGTATCGCGGTGCGGCGCCCGCGCTGTCCGACGTGGCGGCAGGCCAGATTCCCGCGATGATGGTCGACTACGCCGCCGGCGCCGGCTTCATCAAGGGCGGCAAGGTGCGCCCGCTGGCGGTGGCCAACGCCACGCGCCTGCCCCAGCTGCCGGACGTGCCAACCTTCGCCGAGCTCGGCTACCGGAACGTGGAAGCCGCGGCGCTGGTCGGCTTGGTGGTGCCGGCGGCCACGCCGCCCGAGGTGATCGCCACGCTGAACAAGCAGGTGGTGGCGGCCATCAAGGAGCCGGCCATCCACAAGAAGCTGGTCGATTTTGGCGTGGAGCCGGTAGGCAACACCCCCGCGCAATACAGCGACCTGCTGCGCAGCGAGATCGCGCGCTGGACCAAGCTGATCCACGACCTGAAGATCACGCTCGATAACTGAGGTTCGCTGTATGTCGTCATCCGCCACGCCTTCTTCCTCCTCGTCCTCCTCGTCCTCCTCCTCGTCCGCCGCCGCCCGTCCGGGCGGTTGTCCCATCGACCACACCGCGCTGCGGGCGCCCAACGGCTGCCCGGTAAGCGCCCACGCGGCCACGTTCGATCCGTTCGAGGACGGCTACCAGCAGGACCCGCCCGACTACGTGCGCTGGTCGCGCGAGCAGGAGCCGGTCTTCTACAGCCCGAAGCTGGGCTACTGGGTGGTCACGCGCTATGACGACATCAAGGCGATCTTCCGCGACAACCTGACCTTCAGCCCGTCCATCGCCCTGGAGAAAATCACGCCCACGGGCGACGAGGCCAACGCGGTGCTGGCCTCCTATGGCTATGCGATGAACCGTACGCTGGTCAACGAGGACGAGCCGGCCCACATGCCGCGCCGCCGCGCGCTGATGGAACCGTTCACGCCGGCCGAACTGGCGCACCATGAGCCGATGGTGCGCCAGCTGACGCGCGAATATGTCGATCGATTCATCGACAGCGGGCGCGCCGACCTGGTCGACCAGATGCTCTGGGAAGTGCCGCTGACCGTGGCGCTGCACTTCCTCGGCGTGCCCGAAGAGGACATGGACCGGCTGCGCCAGTATTCGATCGCCCATACGGTGAACACCTGGGGCCGCCCCAAACCCGAGGAGCAGGTGGCCGTGGCGCACGCGGTGGGCAATTTCTGGCAGCTGGCCGGCAAGATCCTCGACAAGATGCGCGAGAACCCGGACGCGCCCGGCTGGATGCAGTACGGCCTGCGCAAGCAGCGCGAGCTGCCCGAGGTGGTCACCGACTCCTATCTCCATTCGATGATGATGGCGGGCATCGTGGCGGCGCACGAGACCACGGCCAATGCGTCCGCCAACGCGATCAAGCTGCTGCTCCAGCATCCCGATGCCTGGCGCGAGATCTGCGCGGACCCGGCGCTGATCCCCAACGCGGTGGAGGAATGCCTGCGCCACAACGGCTCGGTGGCGGCGTGGCGGCGGCTGGTCACGCGGGATGCGCAGGTCGGCGGCATCGCCCTGCCGGCCGGCAGCAAGCTGCTGATCGTCACCTCGTCCGCCAATCATGACGAACGGCATTTCGCCGATGCGGACCTGTTCGACATCCGCCGGGACAATGCCAGTGACCAGCTGACCTTCGGCTACGGCTCGCACCAGTGCATGGGCAAGAACCTCGCGCGCATGGAGATGCAGGTCTTCCTGGAGGAACTGACGCGCCGGCTGCCCCATCTGCGGCTGGCCGAGCAGTCATTCACCTACGTGCCGAACACCTCGTTCCGGGGCCCGGAGCATCTCTGGGTCGAATGGGACCCGGCGCGCAATCCCGAGCGCGCCGATCCGTCGGTGCTGGTCTGGCGTGACGCCGTGCGGATTGGCGAGCCCACCGGACACGCCATCGCCCGCACCGTGGTGGTGGAGCGCATCGACCCGGTGGCGGACAACGTGGTGCGGCTGCGGCTGGTAGCGCCCGATGGCAAGGCGCTGCCGCGCTGGGCGCCGGGCGCCCACATCGACGTGGAATGCGGCCAGACCGGGATCTCGCGCCAGTATTCGCTATGCGGCGATCCGGCCGACGCAGGCGCCTTCGAGATCGCCGTGCTGCGCGAGGCTGACAGCCGGGGCGGCTCGGCCTGGGTGCATGACGTGCTGCGCGCCGGAGACCGGCTCCGCATCCGTGGCCCGCGCAACCATTTCCGGCTCGACGAAGGCTGCCGCAAGGCGATCTTCATCGCCGGCGGCATTGGCGTGACGCCGGTCAGCGCGATGGCGCGACGGGCGCGCGAATTGGGCATCGACTATACGTTTCACTACTGCGGCAGATCGCGCGCCAGTATGGCCCTGCGCGAGGAACTGGCCGCGCTGCATGGCCACCGGCTGCACGTCCATGCGGGCGACGAAGGCCAGCGCGCCGACTTCGCCGCGCTGCTCGGCACACCCGACCCGCAAACGCAGATCTACGCCTGCGGCCCGGCGCGCATGATCGCGGCGCTGGAAGACCACTGCACCGCGTGGCCGGAGGATGCGCTGCGCGTGGAGCACTTCGTCTCGGCGCTCGGCACGCTCGATCCGTCGCGGGAACAGGCGTTCACCGTCGAACTCAAGGATTCCGGCCTGACGGTGGAGGTGCCCGCCCACCAGACGCTGCTGACCGCGCTGCGCTGCGCCAACATCGACGTGCAGAGCGATTGCGAGGAAGGCCTGTGCGGCTCCTGCGAGGTGCGCGTCCTGGCGGGCCAGGTGGACCACCGCGACGTGGTGCTCACGCGCGGCGAACGCGAGGCGAACCACCGGATGATGGCCTGCTGCTCGCGGGCGGTGGCGGGCGGGAAGCTGGTGCTGGAGCTGTAAGGTCAAGGTCAAGGTCAAGGCTACAGATTTCGCCCCACCCTGCCGATATCTGGCGGTATGGCCGCAGAGCGGGCTTCCTGCGCTGCGGCCACGCCTACAGACCTCAAGCAGAACGGAGCGAGTGAGTGAACATTGACAGCATCATGTCGAAACAGGTTGCCACCGTGGTTTTCGACGACACGCTGAAGACGGTGAAGGACATTGCCTGGAAGCAGGACGCCGATGCAGCCACGGATGCCGCCCGGATTGCTGCATAGCAGCATGGCAACTGTCGATCAACCATCGGTCGCATCCGTCACAACACGCGTGTAGTTGCTATCCTGAAGTGGAGAGCCCCCACCCAGGAGATGCCCCCATGTGCCGCTGGCTGGCCTATTCCGGCCGTTCCGTCCCGCTCGAGGCTGTGCTGTTCCAGCCCGAGCACTCCCTGATCGACCAGAGCCTGAACTCCCGGCTGGGTCACACCACGACGAACGGCGACGGCTTCGGCGTGGGCTGGTACGGGCGGCACTCGGAACTGCCGTTCCGCTATCGCGGCCTGCACCCGGCATGGAGCGACACCAACCTGCGCGAGGCCGCCCGCGCGGTGCGGGCGCCGCTGTTCGTCGCCCATATCCGGGCGGCCACCGGCACGCCCACCCAGGAAACCAACTGTCACCCGTTCCGCTTCGGCCGCTGGCTGTTCGTCCACAACGGGCTGATCCGCGACTTTCCGCTGGTGCGGCGCGACCTGATGATGGCGGTGGCGCCGCATCTGTTCCGCTGGATCGAGGGCTCGACCGACTCCGAGGTGATGTTCTTCCTGGCGCTGACGTTCGGGCTGGAGCGCGACCCGCGCGGCGCGCTGGAGCAGATGGCCGGCCTGATCGAGGAAGTGGCGCATCGCCACGATGTGGAACATCCGCTGAACATGACCGTCTGCGTCACGGACGGCCAGCAGATCGTGGCCGTGCGCTATTCCAGCGAAGGCGCGTCGCGCTCGCTGTTCCACAGCACATCGTTCCGGCAGTTGCGGGCGCTCTATCCGGAAGACCCCCGCATCATCGCCGCCGGCGACGACGCCTTTCTCGTGCTATCCGAGCCCCTGATCGACGTGCAGGGCGTCTGGGAGGAAATCCCCGAGGCCACGATCCTGGTGGGCAAGGGTGGCGAGATCCAGCACCAGCGGTTTACGCCCCGGCTGCCGGCGCGGGCCTGATGGGGCGCCGCCGGCCGGACCCGGATCGTCGCCACCCATCGCCTACTTGCCGGGCATTTTCATCAGGCGCTTGGCCTCTTCGATGTTCTGCTCCGCGCGCTGGGTCATCACGGCCAGCGCTTCGGCTTGCGATTTCTGCGCCATTTCCGCCAGTTCGCGCATGTTGTTGAACGCCGCCTGCAGGCCTTGCTGCACGAATTCGCCCTGCCGGGCCATGGCCGCAGCGGGATCACCGCCTGCGGCCAGCTTCTGGGCCGCAGCCTGAATCTCCTGCATGCTCTGGCTCAGGATCTCGGCCTGCTTCTGGACCAGCGCCTGCATGCCTTCGTAGGCAATCTTGTTGGCCTCCGTAATGGCCTCGATATCCTTGCGCCGCGCTTCGATCACCGCCGTCATGTCGACGCCGGGCAGCTTGTACTGTTCGAGCAACTTGGTGAAATCGGTAAACGGATTGGGCGATGTTGCCATGACGCATCTCCTCGTTGGGGGTAGGGAAGGCCGAAAACCGCCCGCGCGGCATGCCGGATCGTGCCGGCCAATCGCCACGCGGTTGCCTAAGTGTAGGTGCTACGGGCGACGGATACGATGCTCGCCCCCCTCCCTCAATGAAAATCCCGGCTCTCCGCCATCAGCCTGCCCAGCAGCGGGCTCAGATCGACCAGTTCCTGCGCCACCAGGTGCCTGACCTCGCCCTGTCTTTGCCAGGTGCCGATCACCCCGAGCAGCCTGGCCCCCAGCACCTCCTTGCGCTGCCGCTCCACCAGGTCAGGCCAGATGATCACGTTGATCGGCCCGGTTTCGTCCTCGATGGAGGTGAAGATGGTGCCATTGGCCGTCGAGGGGCGCTGGCGCACCGTGACGATGCCGCACGCGCGCACGCGGCGGCCGTTGCCCAGCCGTGATAGCTGCTGCGCGGTGAGGAACTTGAGCGCCGTCAGGCGGCGGCGCAGCAGGGTCAGCGGGTGGCATTTCAGGGAGAGCCCCAGGCTGGCGTAGTCGGCGGCCACGTCTTCGCCGATCTTGGGCTCGGGCAGCAGCAGCTCGGCTTCGGCCGGGGGCGCCTCGTGCAGCAGGTCGCGGTGCACGGACTGCACCGCCGCGCCGCGCGCCAGCCAGCGCGCCTGGCGCCGGTGGCCGGCCAGCGACACCAGCGCGTCGGCAGCGGCCAGGACGTCGATGTCGTGCTTGTCCAGCCCCGCGCGCCGCGCCAGGTCTTCCACGCTGTCGAACGGCCGCTCGGCCCGCGCCGCCTCGATGCGCAGCGCGGCGTCCTCGCGCATGCCGCGCACGCGGCCCAGGCCCAGCCGCACGTCGCGGTAGCGCTGGCCGGGGCGCCGGGCCTCCAGCGCGCTCTCCCAGCCGCTCACGGTCACGTCCACGGGCTGCGTCACCACGCCATGCCGGCGCGCGTCCTGCACCAGCTGCGACGGCGAATAGAAGCCCATCGGGTGGCTGTTCAGCAGGCCGCACAGGAAGGCGTCCGGATGATGGCACTTGAGCCACGCGCTCACGTAGACCAGCTTCGCGAAGCTCGCCGCGTGGCTCTCCGGGAAGCCGTATTCGCCAAACCCCTCGATCTGCTTGCAGATGGCCAGCGCGAAGGATTCGGGATAGCCGCGCGAGGTCAGCGCGCGCACCAGCGCGTCCTGATGCTTCTTGAGGTCGCCGCGCCGCCGCCACGCCGCCATCGAGCGGCGCAGCTGGTCTGCCTGCCCCGGCGTGAAGCCGGCTGCGTCGATGGCCAGCTGCATCACCTGTTCCTGGAAGATCGGCACGCCCAGCGTGCGGCCCAGCACGCGGCGGATCACGTCGTTGAAGTAGGTCGGCAGCTTGCCGGTGCGGCGCAACGCCTCGCGCCGCTGGAGGTAGGGGTGCACCATGCCGCCCTGGATCGGCCCGGGCCGCACGATGGCCACCTCCACCACGAGGTCGTAGTACTGGCGCGGCTGCAGGCGCGGCAGCATCGACTGCTGCGCGCGCGACTCGATCTGGAACACGCCCACGGTATCCGCCTGGCAGATCATCTCGTAGGTCTCGTCGTCGGTCTCGGGCAGGTCTTCCATGCGGCACGGCAGCCCGGCCCGCTCGGGCTCGGGGTTCGGGATCATCGCCAGCGCGCGCCGGATGGCCGTGAGCATGCCGAGGGCGAGCACATCCACCTTGAGCAGCCCCAGCGATTCAAGGTCGTCCTTGTCCCACTGGATCACGCTGCGGTCGGCCATGGCCGCGTTCTCGATCGGCACCAGCCGCGACAGCTTGTGCCGCGCGATCACGAAGCCGCCCACGTGCTGCGACAGATGGCGCGGAAAGCCGCGCAGCTGCTCGGTCAGGCTCGCCCATTGCCGCACGGCCGGGGAGTCGGGGTCCAGGCCGTAGCGCGTGATGCGCTCCAGGAACGCCGTGCCGCCGTCCCACCACGCCTGGCCCTTGACCACCTGCTCCACCACGCTCGGGTCGATGCCGAGCGCGCGCCCCACATCCCGCAGCGCGCTGCGGGAGCGGTAGGTAATCAGCGATGCGGCCAGCGCGGCGCGATGCCGGCCGTACTTCTCGTAGATGTACTGGATCACTTCCTCGCGCCGCTGGTGCTCGAAATCGACGTCGATGTCGGGCGGCTCGTCGCGCTCGCGCGAGAGGAAGCGGCCGAACAGCAGGTTGGCCTGCTCCGGGCTCACCTCGGTGATATGCAGGCAGTAGCAGACCAGCGAGTTGGCGGCCGAGCCCCGGCCCTGGCACAGGATGCCGCGCTGGCGCGCGAAGCGCACGATGTCATGCACGGTCAGGAAGAACGGCTCGTAGTGCTTTTCCTCGATCAGTTCGAGTTCGCCCTCAAGCTGCGCCTCCCACTCGGGCTCCATGCCGTGCGGAAAGCGCTCCAGCCTGCCCCGCTCCACCTCCTTGCGCAGGTAGCTGATCGGCGTCTCGCCCTCGGGCACCAGTTCCTCGGGGTATTCGTAGCGCAGCGTGTCCAGCGAGAACCGGCACTGCTCGGCGATCTTCAGCGTCTGCGCCAGCGCCTCGCGCGGATAGAGCCGCGACACCACCTGCCGCATGCGCAGGTGCGCCTCGGCATTGGGCGCCAGCGCCATGCCGCAGGCGGGCAGCGGCTGGCCGAGCCGGATGGCGGTCAGCACATCGGCCAGCGGCTTGCGCGAGCGCACGTGCATGGTCACGGCGCCGGCCGCCACCAGCGGCACGCCAGTTTCCGCCGACACGGCCTGGAGCCGGGTGCGGTGCAGCGCCTCGGCATGGCCCTGCAGCAGTTCCAGTGCGATCCACACGCGCGCGCCGAAGGTCTCCCGGCACCACAGCGCCTGCGCGCGCAGCACATCGGGATCGGCGCAGTAGTCGGGCAGCAGGATGGCGAGGCAATCGGGCATGCCGCGCAGGTGCGCCTGATCCGGCTCGGGGCTGGCGAGGTCGGACGGATACAGCAGATAGCTGCCCTTCTCGGCCCGCGTGCGGCCCAGCGTGATGAACTCGCAGAGATTGCCGAAGCCCTCGCGGTTCTGCGCCAGCAGCAGCAGGCGCGGCGGCGGCATGGGCATGGCATAGGGCTCGGGGGGCTGCCCAGGGGAGGCGGTCAGCGTGAAGCGGCTGCCGAGGATCACGTTGAACGCATCGGCAGCGGCGGCGCGCGCCTCCAGCACGCGGTGGCGGTGCGCAGCGGCATCGGGGTCGTGGGGGTCATCGTCGAGGGGCGGCAGGGCGTCGGGGTCGTCCTCCTCCATGTCGTCCATCTCATCCATCCCGCCCATCCCGTCGGGGGTGAAGACATGGACCCCTTCGGCCTCGTCGAACTCGCCGTCCGCCTGCCCCGCCGCCAGCCGGCGGGCGCTGCGCGCCACGGCCTCCCACATCTCCTCGCGCAGCACCTTGATGGCGTGATGCGCGCGCGCCGTGCCCGCCACCGAGCACTCGTCGGTCAGCGCCAGCCCGCTGTAGCCGAGCTGGAACGCGCGCGCGATCAGTTCCTGCGGATGCGAGGCGCCAGTGAGGAACGTGAAGTTCGATACGCAGTGCAGCTCCGCGTAATCGGGCAGCGAGGGCAGCAGCGAGGAGAGGCCGGGAAGCGACGACAGCATAGGGAAAACGTCAAAAACTCAGGTGAACTCAGGCAAACAGCCCGTGCAGGAACCAGCGGTATTCGCCGCCCTCTTCCTGCCCGCTGCGGGTGGGATGGCCGGGGCGCTCGCGATAGACCCAGCAGCGCAGCCCGTCCGCCCGTTCGGCGATGAAATAGTCACGCGTGGCCAGCCCGCCGTCCCACCAGCCGGCTTCGATGCGCTCGGGGCGGGTGAGCATGACCAGCGGGCCTTCGTAGACCGGCCGGTGCCGCTGCACGCGCAGCGGCCGGGGCGCCTCCAGCAGCCACAGCGGCCGCTCGGGCGGCAGCGTGCCGGTGGCGGGCGGGCGGGGCGGCGGCTCGTCCACCGGGCCCCACTGGTTGGCGCATTCGGGGCGATGGTCGGCCAGCGGGCGCGGCTGCAGCACATTGTCGCGGCCCAGGCGGGCCATCAGCGTATCGAGCAGCCGGCCCAGTTCGGCCGGCGCCGCGCCGGGCTCCGGGAACAGCGAATCGCTCTGCGGCAGGCAGGTTTCCATCGCCTCCACGCGCAGCGCCAGGCCGCCCACGGGCGCGTGGAAGCGCACCTTGTCGAGCTTCTCGCGCAGCAGCTTCGACAGATGCACCGGGTCCCGGCTGGGCTGCGCCAGACCCAGCGGCACCAGCGTGCTGTCCATGTCCTCGCCCAGCCGGTAGCGCTCGTGTTCGAGCACCAGCACGCAGCGCGTGACGCCGGCCTGCTGCGCCGCCAGCCAGCCGGACAGCGCCAGCAGCAGCCGCTGCGCGCCGGCCAGCACCCCATCGGCCGCTTCGATGCGCCCCGGCAGCTCCATCCGCTGCGCGAAGGCGGGCGGCGCCTCGAACCATGCAAAGCCGGCCGGCACCTGATCGTAAGCCTGGTCAAGCCGCGCCAGCAGTGCCGTGCCGATGCGGCGCGACAACCCCGCGCGCGGCAGCCGCCGCACCTGCCCCAGCGTGCGGCAGCCCACGCCCTCGAGCCAGCCCGGATCGGCCAGCGTCTGCAGGCACTCCACGGGCAGGGCATCGAGCAGACGCGTCATGCGGGCAGGCTGGATGGCGCGGCGCGCGGGCCGCACAATGCCGCGCCGCGTACGGCGCAGCGGCTGCCGGGCAAGCCATGCCGCGCCCTGCGCCGTGGTGCCGCAGCCCAGTTGCGCGAACGTGCCGAGCTGCCTCACCCGCGCGCGGATGGCCCGGCACAGCGCCCGGTACCCGCCGAACAGGCGCAGGCTGGCGGTGACGTCGAGCATCACGGTGGCCGATTCGGCATCGGGGTCGATCGTCACGGCCGGCGTGAAGTGGAGCAGCGTCAGCGCCACGTCGGTCATCAACGCGGCTTCGGCCGGGAGATTGCGCTCCCGCTGCACGACCTCCGCCGACAGCGCCTGCACGCCGCCGCGCCGCATGCCGTACGCCACACCGAGGGCCACGGCCGGCCCGTTGGCCAGCACCACGCGCTCGTGCGCCATCACCGCCACGGGCAGCGCCTGTAGCGTGCCGGAGGCGGAGGCGGAGGCGGGGACGGGGACGGGGACGGAGGGCGCACCGGCGGCCTCAGGCCAGCTCGGTTGCAGCGCGTCCAGCGGCAGGCGCGGCAGATGCACCGCGATCCAGAACGTCGGCAGCATGATGAGGGGGCACCACGGCAGGCGCGGTGGGGGTGACTGGGGTGACGGGAGCGGTGGGAGCAGCGACGCGCGCGGGCACGTGCGCCATGCCGCCCAGCGACAGGACCAGCGGCGCGTCCCGCACGGGGCCGCGGCGCTTGTGGAAGGCAATCGACAGCATGTTGCCGGGCAACGGCGACAGCGCCAGCCGCAGCACCGCCGGCGACGATTCCTGGAGCACGCGCAGCGGCCGCAGCACCCAGACCACGGTATCGCCGGCCTGGGCCAGCACCTGGAGCCGGCGCAGCGCCTCGGGCCGCGCGGTGCCGAGCCACACCAGCACCGCGCCGAACGCCTGGCTGCGCAGCATCTGCTCGGCCGCCCAGAGCATGTCCGTGCGGCGCGAGGCCGGCGGCGTGGCGGCCGGCGGCCGCACCCAGTACAGCTGGCGCGCGGGCAGGCCGGCCAGCCCCGCCGCCAGCCCGGCGGCATTCGGCAGATAAGGCGGATTGACGAACGCCACGCGCCGCCCCGCCGCAGCCAGCGTGCGCAGCGCCGGCATCAGCAGGCGCAGTTCGCCCACGCCATCGTGGGCAAGCAGCAGCTCGGTGACCGCGCCCGCCGGCCAGCCCCCGCCGGGCAGCTCCTGCGCCAGCGCGTCATAGCCGCTCGGGCACACGGGCAGCCGGCCGGCATGGCCCAGTTGCCCGGCGCGCCAGAGGCCGGGGTAGCGATGCTCGAGTTCGGCCACCGAGGCCCGATGATCGGGCACGGGCACGGGCGCCGACTCGGGCGGAGAAGGAAGTAGGGACGCACCATCCTCCACGGCAGGCAGGATGTGCGGGGGCGCAGTCATGGTGATGAATCCGGCACACGCGGCGGGCGTGCGCCATCGGAAGATTGACGATTACTGTATGTTTATACAGTATCGGCGCCGGCGCAAGAGGGGTATGGCCGAAGTGGAACGCGCGCCGCCCCATTCGCCAAAAAGTGCTGCCAAAGGCCCCACATCTCCCACTACAGTGGGGCAACTGCCACGAAACGACGCAACGGATTGCAAACAAATGTCAATCCGGATTGTGCAGCGCGGTGCAGGTGCGGAAAAATGCGCCCCTATGAAACGGAATACGCGTCAATGTGTGCATCTGCTGATCGCCGGTTTGCAGCGCGAGGGTCCGCTGCGCCGCGACGCGCTGGCTGACGCCAGCGGCCTGTCCGCCGAGGAGACCACCCGGGCGTTGAAGGCCGCGCGGCAGATGAGCGTGATCGACCATGTGCCCTACGGCCCGGGCACCCTGCCCGCGGCAGTCTATTACCAGCTGACGGGACGCGAACTGCCGCCCGCGCGCAAGAGTACGCGCGTGCCGCCCGCGCCCGACAACCGCTTCCAGCCCCTGCTCGACGCCTGGTGGAACAGCGACGAGCTGGACCGCGTCTGAAGGCCAGCGCTACGCCCGGCGCGCCCCGCGCTCCAGCGCCGCGATGCGGGCCTCGAGATCGTCCTGCCGCCGGATCACCCGGAACAGCTGGCTGCCCGTGACGGCGTCCGTGCTCCGCGCACTCACCTCACCCTGACGCAACCCGCTTACCTGTGTGGACGGCAACGCGACCTTGCCTCTGCCCGTGTCGCTGAACGCCACGACCGTATTCTCCAGGCCGCCATCCGCGTTCACCAGCAGCCCCGCGTCCTTTAACTGGCCTACGGTCACGACCTCGTCATCGTGCCTGCCAGGCAGAACGTGGGCGATGTAGCGGCCCATCGCCACGTTGCCGACGGACACCGAATCCTCGCGGTCGCACACGGCATAGGCACCGATCGCCACGCCGCCGTCGAATTCCACCTTGGCGCCCGATCCGACGACCGTTGCCCAGCGATTCGTGACGCGCAGACTTTGCCCGATACCGACCGATGCGTCGCCAGTCACCTGCGCGCCGCCACCGAGCGCCACCCCCCAGGACCCTTCGGCACGCGCACCGTACCCCACAGCCACGCATTGCTCTCCGGCTGTGTAGGCCGCGCCCCCCACTGCGACGGACGCGCCGGAAAAATATGCAATGGCACCACCCCCGATGGCGACGTTGTCGGTAAACGTTGCACTGGCGCCGCCGCCAATCGCCACCGCACGCTCGCCAGAGGCGTTGGCGTCGCAGCCCAGCACCACCACCCCGTCGTTGGGCTCTCCTGTGCCGACATACGCCAGGGAGCCGATCACCACGCCCCGGCCTGAAGTGGGATAGGAGACGCCCTCGCCGATCGCGACACTGCCCGCGCCCCCGGCAATGGCGGACGGCCCGATCGCCACCGCCTCCTGACCGGTGGCCTGGCTATCGGGTCCGGTGCTGTTGGCACGGAAGTACTTGGCCCCTTTGTCCTTGTCTTCGAGCGTCAAGGCATCGACACGCTGCTTGAGCGCCAGGAATTGTTGGCGGGTGACGTACAGGTCTGGCTGGAAGGCCTTGCGCGCCTCCAGACTTGCCGGAATGTCTTCCTTGTCGGAGACCGCGGTTTGAGAGTTAGCCATTGATGGACTCCTGAAGTTGGCGTTGGCCACGAAAGGTCGTCACGGAGGCGCATGGCGCGTGACATGGCCATGCTTCCACGCCGCCCTTCAGGAGTACATGGATTGAGGAAATGCCTACTTTTCCCGGCGATAGCGCGCCTGCATGATCTGCATCCACTCGCCGTCATCGCCCTGCATGAATGAGGTCAGCGTGCGGTTGTCGTCGTCCTGGAAGGCGATCACGTCGCGGAATTTCGAGGTCTTGCCCGGTACCAGCTTGCCTTCCGGCGTGAAGGTGGGGCCATCGGCGCGCAGGGTCAGCGTGCGGCCATCGGCCTCGAGGTCGCCCTCGTAGATCCACATGTGGGTCATCATCGACCCGATGAAGGTGCCCACGAAGTGCTTGCGGGTGGGGTCATAGCCCAGCGTCATCACGGTGACGGCGTGCCCGCAGCCGGGCATCTCGCCTTCGGAGCGGCCCTGCACCCAGAGGTCGCCCACGGCTCTTACCTGCTCGGGAATCTTCCACTTCTGCGGCGGGGTGTCCGGCCCCATCACTGCCTCGCCTTCAGCCATCCATTTGCCCACCAGCTTCTGCAGCCAGCGGTGTTCGTTGGTCGTTTCAGTCTGCATTGCAACGGTCTCCTGTTGATCCCTGGATCTGTCGATGATGTCGCTGCGCTCGTTGTGTACAGCGTACACAATAGCTTAGGAGATGGGCCCGTGCGTGTAAAGGCCCTCCAATGAAAAAGCCGCCAGGATGACAGCATTGTCATCCTGGCGGCTCGCAAACCCTTGTATCTACTGGGGCAGCCGTATCTTCGGCACGATGAACTGGTTGCCGGGCGCGCGCATGACATCGCACTGGACATCGCCCTTGCGCGCCTCGCCGGCCTGGTTCACGAACTCGACGTTGCCGACCACGCTGTAGAAGTCCTCCGCCACGCGCCGCGTGGTGCCGCGCACCCAGCGGAAGCGCTCCGGGTTCGGCAGTTTGGCCTTGACGGCCTCCATGCAGGCCACCGGCGCCTCGGGCGCCTCGGGGCGTCCGCCGCGCTGGCCCAGTTCGATATTGACGGGCGCCTGCGCGGAAGGCCGATCAGCAGGATCGGCCGTCTCGGCAGCGAAGGCGAACGTCGGGAGCGTGGCGGCAGCCAGCGCCACCAGCAGGCGGCGCCCCTGCCGTGAAACCGGCAAAGTCATGGGATCTCTCCGAAAAACGAAAAACGGCCGACACGCGTAGCGTGCCGGCCGGCTGTCATTGTACTGCGACGGTACGGGTCAACGTCCGGGCCAACGTCCGGGCCAACGTCACACCGACATGTCGCGCGCCTCCGGCTTGCTGTCGTCGAACCAGCGGTACAGCACCGGCACCATCACCAGCGTCAGCAGCGTCGAGGTGATCAGCCCGCCAATCACCACCACCGCCAGCGGGCGCTGCACCTCGGAACCGGGCCCGCTCGAGAACAGGAACGGCACCAGGCCCAGCATGGCGATGGTCGCGGTCATCATCACCGGGCGGAAACGCTGCGTGGCGCCACGCACCACCGCGTTGCGCAGCGACATGCCCGACTCGCGCAGCGTGCGGATGTACGACACCAGCACCACCCCGTTCAGCACCGCCATGCCCCACAGCGCAATAAAGCCCACCGACGCCGGCACGGACAGGTACTCGCCCGTGACGAACAGCCCGATGATCCCGCCGATCGACGCGAACGGCAGCACCGTGATGATCAGCGTGGCAAAGCGCAGCGAGTTGAACAGCAGGAACAGCAGGAAGAAGATCGCGGCGATGGTGATCGGCACGATGATCTTCAGGTGGCCCATGGCGCGCTCCATGTTCTGGAACTGGCCGCCCCACTCGAAGTAGTAGCCCTCGGGCAGCTTGACCTTGCTTTCGGCCGCGCTCTGGAGTTCGGCCACGAAGCCGCCCAGGTCGCGGTCCTTCACGTTGATCATCACCACCACGCGGCGCTTGGCCATTTCGCGGCTGATCTGCGCGGGGCCGTCGCTGACCTCGATCTTGGCCACGGACTCCAGCGGCACCTGCACGCCGTCCGGCGCCGGCACCAGCAGCTGGCGAATGGCCTGCACGTTGTCACGGAAGTCCTCGGGCAGGCGCACCGCCGCCGCGAAGCGGCGCTCGCCCTCGAAGATGTCCGTGGCGCGCTTGCCGCCGATGGCAATCTCGATGATGTCGTGGATGTCCGACACGTTCAGCCCGTAGCGCGCAATCGCCTGCCGGTCGATCTCGATCGACAGGTATTGCTGGCCCGAGATCCGCTCGATGCGCACGTCCTGCGAGCCCTGGATGCCGCCCGCCACCCGCGCGATCTCGCCGGCCAGCTCGCGCAGCTTGTCGAGGTCGTCGCCGAAGATCTTCACCGCCACGTCGGAACGCACGCCGCTGACCATCTCGTCCACGCGGTCCGAGATCGGCTGCGCCATCACGATCTGCACGCCCGGAATGGCCTTGAGCTTCTCGCGGATGGCGTTGGCGATGTCGTCCTGGGTCCAGCCGTCCGGCCACTCGTCGCGCGGCTTCAGGCTGGCGATGGGGGTGGACTCGTTCTGGCCCTGCGGGTCGGCCGGGCTCTCGCCCCGGCCCACACCGGACACCACGGACTTCACCCCCGGCACCTCCAGCACCAGCTTGTTGGCCATCTTCTCGAGCTTGATCGACTCCTCGAGCGAGATGTTCGGCACGCGGTCGATGGCGGGCACGATGGAGCCCTCCTTCATCTCGGGGATGAACGAGGTACCCAGCAGCGGCACGATCAGGATCGTCGCAACGAACAGCCCCACCGCCGACAGCACGGTGGTCTTGCTGTTCTGCAGCGCCCAGTGCAGCAGGCGCAGGTAATTGCGCTTCATGAACGCGATGATCTTCGTGTCATGCTCGGCGCCGCCCTTGAGCAGGTAGGCGGACAGCACCGGCGACAGCGTCAGCGACAGGAACAGCGAGATCGCCAGCGCAATCGAGATGGTGAACGCCAGCGGCGCGAACATCTTGCCTTCCATGCCGGACAGCGTCATCAGCGGCAGGAACACCAGGATGATGATGCCCACCCCCACAATCACCGGCGTGGCCACCTCCTGCACCGCCTTGACGAGGATCTCGGTCCGGGTCAGCCCCGATTTCTCGGCGTGGCCCAGCCGCTCGAACGCGTTCTCCACCACCACCACGGACCCATCCACCATCAGGCCGATGGCGATGGCCAGCCCCCCCAGCGACATCAGGTTGGCCGACAGCCCCACCTTGTTCATCACGATGAAGGTCATCAGTGGCGTGAGCACCAGCGTGGCCAGCACGATCACCGACGAGCGCACGTCCCCAAGGAACAGGAACAGCACGATCACCACCAGCACCACGCCTTCCAGCAGCACCTTGGTCACGGTCCACAGCGCAGCGTCCACCAGTTCGCTTCGGTCGTAGTACGGCACGATCTGCAGCTTGCCGGGCAGCATGCCGCGGTCGTTGATCTCGGCCACGCGGGCCTTCACGCGGCTCACCACTTCCTTGGCGTTGCCGCCGCGCATCATCATCACGATGCCGCCCACGGCCTCGGTCTGGCCGTTCTTGACCAGCGCGCCCTGCCGCACCTCGTGGCCGATGGTCACCTGCGCCACGTCGCGCAGGTAGACCGGCGTGCCGTTGACCTCCTTCAGCACGATGCTGCCGATGTCGTCCACGCCCTTGGCCAGGCCCACGCCGCGAATCAGGTACTGCTCGGCATAGTGCGGCAGCACGCCACCGCCCGAGTTGGCGTTGTTGCGCGCCAGCGCCTGGTAGACCTGCTGGATGTTGACCCCGTAGTGGCGCATCCGCTCCGGGTTGACCAGTGCCTGGTACTGCCGCACGTAGCCGCCCTGCGAGTTGATTTCCGCCACGCCGGGAATCGAGCGCAGCAGCGGCCGCACCACCCAGTCCTGGGCGATACGGCGCTCGGACAGCTCCTCCTGCGTCAGTTCGCGGTTGCCATCGTCGGCGCGGTCCAGCGTGTACTGGTAGACCTCGCCCAGGCCCGTGGAAACGGGGCCGAGCACCGGCGTCACGTCCGCCGGCATGCGCCCGCCCACCTCGATCAGCCGCTCCATTACCAGCTGGCGCGCGAAGTAGACGTCGGTCTTCTCCGTGAACACCAGCGTGATCAGCGACAGGCCCGCCTTGTTCAGCGAGCGCATTTCCTCGAGGCCGGGCAGGCCGGTCATCGACATTTCGATGGGCACCGTGACAAAGCGCTCCACCTCCTCGGGCGAACGGCCGGTGGCTTCGGTAGCGATCTGCACCTGGACGTTGGTCACGTCCGGGAACGCATCGACCGAGAGCTTGCCGGCGGCGCGCAGGCCGAAGAAGAACAGCACCACGGCAATCACGCACACCACCAGCCGCTGCTTGATCGCGGCTTCAACTAGGGATGTCATCATGGCCGCTTACCCCTGTTCCAGGCGCTTGCGTTCATTGTCCAGATGGAACGCGCCCTCCACGACCACGCGGTCGCCCGGCTTGATGCCGCCCTGCACCACGCGCATGCCGTCGCTCTCGGCGCCGAGCTTGACCTTGGTGATGCGGTACTGGCCCGGGGAGGTTTCCACGTAGACCTGCTCGTCGTTGCCATCGCGCACCACGGCGGACTCCGGCACCACCAGCTGGTCCACCGGCTTGCCGGCAATCAGCATGCTGGCCAGCATGGCCGGCTTCAGGCGCCCTTCCTTGTTCTCGAGTTCCGTGCGGACCAGCACGGTGCGCGACTGCGGGTTCACGGTGCGGCCGACGTAGATCAGCTTGCCCGTGATGCGGCCGGCGCCGTTGGCCACCGACGGCACCTCGATATCCACGCTCTGGCCCTCGGCCACCTGGGCGGCCTGCTGCTCGGGCACTTCGGCCACGACCCACACGCGCGACAGGTCGGCCACGGTGTAGAGCGCGTCGGCGGGCTGCACCACCTGGCCCTGGGCCACGTTGCGCTCCACCACGGTGCCCTGGATGCTGGAGTAGACCGGCGAGTACGAGTCGATGCTGCCGTTCTTGGCCAGCGTGGCAATCGAGGCCACGGACATGCCGAGCACGCGCAGCTGATCACGATAGGCGCGCATTTCGGCGGCGGCAATCGCGTATTCGCTCTCGCGGCGTTGCAGTTCGGCACGGCCAATCACGTCGGCGGCAAACAGCTGGCGCGCGCGCTCGGCATTGCGCGCCTGCAGCGCGCTCTGCGCCTCGGCCTTCAGGAAAGCCATCTGGGCGGCGCCCAGCTCGCTGCTGTGCAGGCGGGCCAGCACCTGGCCGGCCTTGACCTCCTGGCCGAGGATGCCGTACAGGTCGGTCACCCGGCCAGTCACGCTGGCGCCGATGCGGGACACGCGCTGTTCGTCGAAATCGATGCGGCCGGACACGCGCAGCATCTCGCTGAACGGGGACGTGGCGACGGGCGCCACCTTCAGCGTTTTCTGGAGGTTCTCTTCGGGCTTGACGATGCCGGGCGGCAGCTTGGGCGCCTCGGCGGTCGGCTCGGGTTTATCGGAGCAGCCGGCCACGGCCATCAGCATGACCGCGGCGGCGGTCAGGGAAAGCAGGCCACGTGGACGATAGGGATGATGGGGGCGCATGATCAGTTCGGAGTCGGCGGATTCGGGGAGTCGGACATCGACGGCGCACCGGGGGCACCGGGTGCGACACCGGCGGCGGTGCCGGGGGCAGTCGACATAAGCTTTTCAATCTGGATGGCGGCAACCTGGAGTTCGTACTGCGCGGCGATCAGTTCGCTGCGGGCATTGCGCAGCACACGCTGCGCGTCCAGGTAGTCGAGAATGCCCCGCTCGCCGAAGCGGTAGGCGGCCTCGGCCACGCCCAGCGCGGACTCGGCCTCGCGCACGATGCCGGACTCCAGCGCCGTGACCTGCGCCTGGGTGATCTCGTACTGGCGGTAGGCGGTTTCCAGTTCCTGGTTCAGCTCGAACTCGCGCGCCTCCAGCGCGGTGCGGGCCTGGGTGGCCTGCGCCGCCGCCTCGCCCACCGGGCCGCTGCGGCGGTCCCACAGCGGAATCGTCATCACCAGGCCGATCTGCGACACGTTGTTGTCGGGCTGGCGGTCCGTGCTGGCGCGCACGGCCACTTCCGGCCAGCGCAGCGAGCGCTGGTAGTCCACGCCCAGCCGGGCGCGCTCCAGTTCCATGCGGCGCTGGGCCAGTTCGGCGTTGCCGGCCTGCATGGTGTCACGCAGCACGGGCAGCATCGGCACGTCCGGGGCGTTGCCCAGCGTGCCGGTCAGGCGGAAGTTCGGCGGCAGCGCGCCGCCCACCTGCTGGCGCAGCGCGGTCTTGGCCTGCTCGACGCGCAGCTCCGTGGTCTGGAGCGTCTTCTGGGCAGCCAGCAGTTCGGTTTCGGCCTTGATCAGCTCGTAGCGCGGCGCTTCGCCCACGTCCACGCGCACCTTGGCGCGGGAATGGATCTGGCGCATCAGGGCCAGGTCTTCCTGCGCGGCGGCCAGCTCGGTCTCGCGGCGCAGCACCTGGTAGTACGTGGTCTTCACGCGGGCGGAGAGGTCGCTGCGGAACGCCTGGCGCACGGCCTGCGACGCTTCCAGCCCGCGGCCGGCCATCTCCTGGCGCAGGCTGCGCTGCTGCGGATAGTCGAACTTCTGGACGAAGGCGTAGGACGGCGCGTTGCCGCTGGCGACACCGGCCTCCTTGCCGTGAAGTCGGCCATACATCACTTCTACCTGCGGGTTCGGATAGGCCCGCGCGGTGCTGATGGCGGCGGAGGCCGCATCGACATTGGCCTGCGCGGCCTCCACGCCCTTGTTGGTGGACTGGGCCAGCGAGAGCAAATAAGGCAGGTCGAAACTGTCGGCGGCGGCCATCGTGGCCGGTGAGGCGGCGCGCGGCAACGTCACAGGACCGGACGGCGCGGCAGGCTTGGTGGTAGCGGGCTGCGCCACCTTGGGTGCGGCGGCGGCGCCGGGCACAGGCTGCGCGGCCATTGCCGGCGCCGCTACCAGCGATAGCGACGCGACCCAGGTCAGCGTTTTATGGATAGTCATGTCGGAATCAATCGAGCGATACAACTGCCCGACGCCACCACGATGGCCAGGCGTGTCCTCGGCTGCGGCGGGCTGCGGGAGGACTGCAAGGCATCACGCCGTGACGGCTCGGGTCACGGACGCTTGGGGGCGCTCAGGGGCAATGGACGGGACGACGCACGGCTGGTTAAGAGTAGTCGCTCAACGCCATGGCGGCAGAGGCGACAGAGACGACAACGTCAGAGACAGCGCGCGAGGGGGCCCGGAAGATCAGGCGAGGAGATTGGGCGGCCGGAACAGGCCGTCCGGTTGGGACGCGGAGCGTCCCGGCAGGATGGGCGCCACGTCGTCGATCGACTGGGCCAGTTTCATGTCGGGGAGATCGAACAGCGCGCTGGATTCCTCGATTTCATCGAGCAGATCCAGCGGATCCAGCAGGTCGGCCGACCAGATATTGCAGTAGCCCGGCGGCGGCGCGTTGTCGAACAGCGTCTCGGTCTCCAGCGCGGCATCGCCGGGCAGGACGATCTGGGCGAGGTCGTCACCGGTGGCCAGCATCGCGTCGTAGTCCGGCATGGCCGCCTCCACCTTCGGCGTGGACGCGAGCGCACCCGCCGCTGCCGTAAAGGACAGCGCGGACAGGCACAGGGCAGTCAGCAGAAAGAGGATGAAGCGTCTCAAAACGGGGGCGCGATGAGGGTTGGGGCGTTAGGACGTTTGGGGCACAAACCGGGACGGCGCCGGGTTCTTGCAGAACCTGCACCAGCGCCGGGGTTGCTGCGGTACAGCATTGTAACCGAACGCAACAATTGACAGGTCAGGTGGGGTAGTAGTTCCCCTAGGAATGACGTCCCCCTGCGCGCGGCCATCCGCCGCGACGGTGCTACGATCGCCGCTTTGGAACCCGCAGCGCGCCCACGCCCGCACGCGTCGCTATCGTCACATGCATCGAATTTCCCGTAGATCCCTGATCCGGCTGACCATTTTCCTGAGCTTCGCCACTGCCACCCTGGCCGCCCATGCCGAAGGCATCGACCTGGACTGCGACCCCGCACTGGCCGCCACCGCCCTGCCCGCCCACCGCCTGATCTGCGACCACGCGCTGCTCTCCATGGGCTACCGCCGGATCTTCGCGGACCAGCAGCGGCTGCTGCGCGAGCAGAGGATTACTGACGCGGAGGTTGTGGCCTTCCGCAAGCAGCGCGATGCGTGCACGTCCCTGGAGTGCCTGGATACGGTGTTTTCGGGGTGGAAGCAGAAGGCCGGCGCGGTCAGGGGGCGCAAGCCGTGATGCTGGCCTTGACCGGCTCAGAAGTGCGTCCGCAGATGCCGGACGAGCGCGAGGTGATGGCCGCCCTGCAGCCAGAACTCATGGGATACCGCCAGGGCAATCAGCCATGAAGCCGCAACGACGAGAAGGTCGCACCGCCCGCTCTTCCACCAGTTCAGCGAATGGCGCCCCGCGATCCACGGTACGCCCAGCGGGTTCGGCCAGTCGGCCAGCAAGTGCATGACGCCACCGCAGGCGAAGCCGAATGCGGGTGCAGCCCAGGGATGGGTGCCCAGCGCGTGGTAGGCCCATAGCATCAGGCCAATCCACGCGATGCCCCAATGCGTCCAGGTGCGATGGGTAATCCACAGGCGCCGCGACCTCGACCACCATGCCACTTCCATCCAGTCTGGCGCGGTGCTGCCCAGCACCGCCGCCACAAACCCCACAATGCTGGCCCATCCCCACCCTTCGCCGCCGCCCTTCGCGATGACCACTGCAGCGATGACGGCCGCCGCCCATCCGGTGGCGTGGTGAGCTTTGCTTGAGGCCATGAGACTGCGCGTGTACGCCGGTGATCCATGAGGGGGCGCAATCTTGGCAGATGTGCGCGAGAAACACCAGCGCTGGATCGACCACGTCGTGGGGGGGCGGGGCGCGCCTCTATGAAACCTGTGCCGTGGCCGCCTTCTCCCAACGCCACAACGTCGCGCGGCTCACCCCCAGCCGCTGCGCCGCCTGCTGACGATTGCCGCCACACTCGGCCAGCACTTCCAGCACGCGCGCGCGGGGTGCGGTCGATGGCGGCGACGCAAGCTCCGGTTGTGGCGGCGCCATGATGCTGGCCGCCCCGAACAGTTCCGGGCAGTCGTGATGCAGTTCGTCGAACGCAATGCGCGCCAGATCCTCCCATTGCGAGAAGAACACCGCCATCCGCTCGCAGATATTCTCCAGCTCACGGATATTGCCCGGCCAGGCATGGGCCTGCAGCCTTGGCAGCAGGCGCGCGACCAGGGCCGGTGCGTCGAGGCGCGAGTCCAGCCGGTCCAGCGAGCGCCGCAGCAGGAACGTGGCGAGCAAGGCGATGTCCTCGCGGCGCTCGCGCAGCGGTGGCAACGCCAGTTGCAGCGTGTTGATGCGGTAGTAGAGATCCTGACGGAACTGCCTGGATGCGATCAACTGCGGCAGCGGCTGATGCGTCGCCGCGATAATCCGCACGTCGACCGGAATCGGTATGGCACCGCCCAGACGCAGGATCTCGCGCTCCTGCAGCACGCGCAGCAGCCGCGTCTGCAGCGAGACCGGCATGTCGCCAATCTCGTCAAGAAACAGCGTGCCGGTATGGGCCGATTCGAACAGCCCGCGCTTGCCCCCACGGCGCGATCCGGTGAAGGCGCCCTCGTCGTAGCCGAACAGCTCGCTTTCCAGCAGCGCCTCCGGAAAGGCCGCACAGTTGATGGCGACGAACGGCTTGGCGGCGCGCTTGCTCTCGTTATGAATCGCCTGTGCAAACTGCTCCTTGCCCACCCCACTCTCGCCGGATAGCAGCACCGTGAGATCCGTTCTGGCATAGCGCCGCGCCGTTGCGCAGGCGCGTTCGAAGGCCGGGCTGGCGCCGATCAGGTTGTCGAAGCGGTTGCGCGCATTGCGCGGATGCCGGCGCTGCTGGCTGCGCAGGCTGGCATCCGCATCCTGGATATTGCGCGCGTCATACAGCGTAATGGCCGCACCCACCGTATCGCCATGCTCGCGGATCGGGGTGCGATTGGCGATCCAGTCACGCTGCGCGAAGCGAAACACGCTGCCCCGCTCCTGCATGCCGCTGGCCAGCGTGGCTTGCAGCGACAGCGCCGGCTCGATGTCTTCCAGATGCTGGCCGATCATTCTCGCCTTGACGCGGCCCAGCAGCATTTCCATCGGCGGGTTGACGGCAATCACGCGATTGTCGCGGTCGACGGCCAGCACGGCCTCCTGCAGATTGTGCAGTACCCCGTTGAGCTGGTCATATCGGCCCGCTTCCAGGCGGGCCACACGCGCCAGTTCGATGGCGTCCTCAATCCCCTGGCGCACCGCATTGATCGAATAGGCCAGGCGCCCCTGGATGCCGTACTGCTCCGCCAGTTCCATGACGATGCTGGAACCCACCACCACCTCATAGCCATCACGCACGAGCCGCTCGAAGCACTGCCGCGCCTCGTCCGGGGTGCGGTACGCGTACTGCGCCACCTCGATATTGAGCAGCTCGCGGACGGCATCCAGCTCGGGAATGCATTCGCCGTACATCACCACGCCTACCCGGTTCGAGATATGCCGCGCCTGCAGGAGCGCCACCAGGATGTCGAAGCCACTGAGCTTGATGGTGGCCACGGGTGCATCGAGCGCGTTGCGCAGGATCGTGGCGTTTGCCCCTGCGCTGACGAAGACGTCGGCCGACCCATCGCGCAGGCGATCG
Source organism: Cupriavidus sp. SIMBA_020 (assembly GCF_046535395.1). Lineage (NCBI taxonomy): Bacteria > Pseudomonadati > Pseudomonadota > Betaproteobacteria > Burkholderiales > Burkholderiaceae > Cupriavidus > Cupriavidus sp. SIMBA_020. The sequence goes on from NZ_JAWRWU010000009.1 coordinate 83,544, forward strand.
TGCGCGGCGTCCAGTGCGGCCTCGAACGAGCCATTGACCACCTCGATCGTCGCGCGGTCGGCGAACTCGTCCAGCACCGTCATGGCGAAGCGGCTCAGGTGCTTGTAGCTGATAAAGCAGAGACGCGGCAGGCTGCCGCGTTCGGGGGAGGTGCTGCGCATGGGTCTCCTCGTCGGCCGCCTCCAGGCGCTGCGGCGCCTCTCGTGTACGTTGCACGCGTGTTTCACGGCGGTTTCATTAAATGTCTCATGAGTGTTTCATGAAACGTGCGCCACGTCACCCCTCCCTCCTCATTCCATTAAAAATCAGTCATTTAGCAACTCCCCCATGCATTGGCATACCGATTGCACTGAACAATCAATACGAACACGGAGGAAGCAATGCAGGCGCTCGGACACATCACCGTACTTGACCTGACCCATATGCTCTCGGGCCCGTACGGCACCATGCTGCTGGCCGACCTGGGCGCACGCACGATCAAGGTGGAGCCCCCTGGCACCGGGGAAGGCACGCGCAAACTGCTTGCGGAGAGCGAGGACTACGCCCGCGACGGCATGGGGGCGTACTTCCTCACGCTGAACCGCAACAAGGAAAGCGTGTGCGTGGACCTGAAATCCGAGGCCGGCCGGGCGGTATTTCTGGATCTCGTGCGCCATGCCGACGTGGTCTTCGACAATTTCAGCGCCGGCGTGACGGAGCGCCTGGGTATCGATTACGCATCGCTCTCCAAGGTCAATCCGCGCATCATCACCTGCTCCGTCACCGGCTTCGGCCAGACCGGGCCAGACCGGCAGCAGCCCGCGTTCGACCAGGTGGTGCAGGCCATGGGTGGCGGCATGTCCATCACCGGCATGTCGGATGGCCCGCCGGTACGCAGCGGCATTCCCGTGGGTGACCTGGGCGGCGGTGTGTTCGGCGCCATCGGCGTGCTGGCGGCGCTGGCGGCGCGCGAACAGACCGGGGTGGGCCAGCACGTGGACATCTCCATGCTGGACGCCCAGATCTCGCTGCTGAACTACATGGCGACGATGCACCTGATGTCCGGCCTGGTGCCCGAACGCATCGGTAACAGCCATTTCGTGCACGTGCCGTACAACACCTATCCGACCCGCGACGGCCACATCATCATTGCCTGCATCGGCGACGCGTTCTTCGAACGCTTCCTCAGCGTGATCGACCATCCCGCACTGCGCGCACCCGAGTACCTGAAGCAGCCGGGCCGCTATGCCGACAAGGCGCGGATCGACGCCATCATCGCCAACGAACTGCGCGCCGAGTCGTCGGCCTACTGGCTGGCCCGTTTGCGGCAGGCTCGCATTCCGTGCGGCCCCGTCAACGATTTCGCGCACGCCTTGCGCGAGCCGCAGGTGGAGGCACGCGACATGATTGTCGAGGTGCCACTGAAGACCGGCGAGACCGTGCGGATGCCCGGCAATCCGGTGAAGCTTTCCGGGGTGACCACGCCGGCCTATACCTGTCCGCCCGCGCTGGGCGAGCACACGGCCACGGTGCTGCGTGACACGCTGGGCTATGACGACGCACAGATTGCGCGGCTGCGCGAAGCCGGGGCCGTAGCATGAGCGACGCACAACGCCATGCCACGCCGGACATCGTCATCACGGACGTTGCACCGCGCGACGGGCTGCAGAACCAGGCCGTCGCCATTTCCACCGATGCCAAGGTAGAACTGATCCGCCTGCTGGCGCGTGCCGGCGTACGCAGCGTCGAGGCCACCAGCTTCGTCTCGCCGAAGGCCGTGCCGCAGATGGCCGACGCGGCGGACGTGGTCCAGCGCGCTGCGGCACAGTGCCCGGACCTGCGGCTCTCCACGCTGGTGCCGAATCTCAAGGGGCTGGAACGGGCGCACAGCGCCGGGGCCACCGAGATCGCGGTGGTGCTCTCCGCCACCGAGACGATGAACCAGCGCAACATCAATATGGGGCTGGACGCCGCCACCGATGTCAGCGAACAGACGCTGGTGCGGGCGCGCGAACTCGGCCTGCGCACGCGTGCCTATGTGGCGGTTGCGTTCGATTGCCCGTTCGAAGGGCCGGTCGACCTCGATACGGTGTTGCGTCTGGCCTGCCGCATGCGGGACGCCGGCGCGGAAGAAATCGTGATCGCCGACACCATCGGCGCTGCAGCGCCCGCCGCCGTCAAATCGCGCATGGCTGCGCTGGCACAAGCACTCGACCCCGGCACGCTGGCCGTGCATCTGCATGACACGCGCGGCCTGGGCGTCGCCAATGCATGGGCCGCGCTGGAAGCCGGCGTGCGCCGCTTCGACGCCAGCGTGGGCGGCATTGGCGGCTGTCCGTTTGCCCCGGGCGCCGCAGGCAACCTGGCCACCGAAGACCTGGTGCTGATGGCCGAGCAATGCGGCCTGCGTACCGGGATTTCGCTCGATGGACTGCTCGACGCGGTGACATTCGCCGAATCGCTGCTGGATCGCCCCCTTGGCGGCCGCTCCATTGCATGGCTGCGGCGCCAGCAGAACCCTCGCGGCAAAAGCTGCACGTAAGGCCGGCACGGATGCCGCCGAGCATCTGGCCACACAAGACCCATAAAGGAAGGAGACACCTGATGAAGAACATTCGCTGGATTCGAGGCGTGCTGGGCGCCATGGCCTGCGCCGCCGCGCTGGCTTCTGGCCACGCGGCTGCGAAGTGGCCGGAAAAGACCGTCACGCTGGTGGTGCCCTATGCGCCCGGTGGCGGCACCGATATCGTCAGCCGCCTGGTCGCGCAGAAGCTGTCCGAGCGTTGGGGGCAGTCGGTAGTGGTGGACAACCGGCCCGGCGCCAACGGCGTGATCGGCTCCAGCCACGTTCACAAGTCCGCCCCGGACGGCTACACGCTGCTGATGGTGGTGGGCTCGCACGCGATCAATCCTGTGCTGATGAAAAGCCTGCCTTACGACACGGTGCGTGGCTTCTCCCCGATCACGCGCCTCGCCATCTCGCCGATGGTGCTGGTGGTATCGAAGTCCAACCCTGCGAAATCCCTGACCGACCTCGTCAGTGCCGCCCGTAGCCAGCCGCTTGGCATCGGCTACTCAGAAGGCCAGACGCGACTGACCGGCGAACTGCTGCGCCAGGCGGGCAATCTCAAGACCATTCCGGTGTCGTACAAGGGCGGCGCACAGATCATGGTCGATGTCATCGGCGGCCATGTCGGCGCCGGATTCACCAGCGTGCTGACGGCATTGCCCCACGTGCAAAGCGGCAATCTGCGCGTGATTGGCGTGGCGGCGGATCAGCGCATGTCGCTCTTCCCCGATGCGATGACGTTCAAGGAAGCCGGACTCGATGGCGTGGAATCGCTGAACTGGTATGGCCTGTTCGGGCCGGCGGGCATGTCGCCGGCCATCGTGGAGCAGATCCATCACGACCTGCAGCAGGTCACGCAGGACCCGGCGCTCGCCAAGCAGATGAAAGACCAGGGGGCTACCATCGTCCTGACCCCACCGACGGAGTTTCGCGCCTTCCTCGACAAGGAAACGCGGAAATGGGCCGACGTGGCCAAACGCGGTGGCATCCAGCCCGAATAGGAAATCCCCATGGATCTTGAACTGACTGACAAGCGCGTGCTGATCACCGGCGGCAGCCGCGGCATTGGCCTCGCCTGCGCCCGCGCGTTCCTGCGTGAAGGTGCCAAGGTGGCGATCATCGGACGTAGCGAGGCCAATCTCGCCGCCGCGCGGACCGCACTGGTGGCCGATGCGCCGGGCGCCGATCCGTTCACGGTTGCGGCTGACCTGAGCGACGCGGCGCAGGCCGCGCACGCCGTTGACGCCGCAGCCACCGCATTGGGCGGCATCGACATCCTGGTCACGTCCGCCGGTGGCGCGCGCCGCACCCCGCCTGCGGAGCTGACGCCCCAGTCGTGGCGCGAGGCGATGGACGCGAAATACTTCAGCTACATGCACGTCATCGACCCGGTCATCAAGCGCATGGCCCAGGCTGGGCACGGCGCCATCGTCAACGTCGTCGGCATGGGCGGCAAGGTAGCGAGCCCGACCCATTTGCCCGGCGGCGCCGCCAATGCCGCCCTGATGCTGGCAACGGCGGGGCTGGCCAGCGCGTACGGCCGGTTCGGGGTGCGGGTGAACGCCCTCAACCCATCAGCCACGCGCACCGAGCGGCTTCAACAGGGCCTGGAAGCCGAAGCGAAACTGGCTGGCACAACCGTCGAGGAGGCCCTCGGCAAAGCCAACGAACGCACCGGGCTCGGGCGGCTTGCCGCGCCCGAAGAGATCGCCGATGCCGTGCTGTTTTTCGCGTCGGCACGCGCGTCCTACATTTCGGGGGCGATCCTGTCGATCGACGGCGCCACCACGCCCATCGTCGTCTGATGTCGCCCGATGTCGTCTGATGTCGTCTGATTGCACCGAAGCCGTACCCGTCGTTCCGCAGTACCAGATTGCAGATAACAGGCGAATAACGCCGAACTCACTGTTGCAGCAGGAGGAGACCCTATGCACCGCCGTACCCTCGTCAAGGCGCTATGCGCCGTTGCCGTCACCGTCGCCACGCCGGCCATATCCGGCACCAGCGCCTTCGCGCAAGACTACCCGTCGCGCCCGATCCGGCTGATCGTGCCGTTCGCGCCGGGCGGCGTTTCGGATACCAGCGCCCGTGTGATTGCGGACAGGCTGGGCCAGCGCCTTGGCCAGCAGATCGTGGTCGACAACAAGCCCGGTGCCTCGGGAAATATCGGCAGCGCGATGGTGGCCCAGTCGGCGCCCGATGGCTACACGCTGCTGCTCGGGTTCGACGGCACCATCGTCATCAATCCGCATGTCTTTCCCAAGGTGCCATTCGACCCGGTCAAGGACTTCGTGCCCGTCGGAAAGATTGGCGATGCGGCGCTGATCCTGATTACCCACCCGTCCGTCCCGGCGAAGAACCTGAAGGAACTCGTCGCGTATTCGCAGACCCGGCCCGAAGGGTTGTCATATGGCAGCGCCGGCACCGGCAGCACGCCGCACCTGGCCGGGGAGCTGCTCAAGGCCCGCACCGGCCTGAAGATGACGCACATCCCCTACAAGGGCGGCGGCCAGGCGATGGGGGATCTGGTGGGCGGCACGCTGCCGGTGCTGTACACGGCCGTGGCCGGCGCGCAGCAATACGTGAAAACCGGCAAGGCCACGGCGATTGCAGTTTCCGGCGCGAGCCGCGTATCGACGCTGCCGGATGTGCCGACGCTGGAGGAATCAGGCGCCCCAGGTCTGGTCAGCGACTCGTGGGTGGGATTGCTGGCCCCCGCCAAGACGCCAAAGGAGATCGTCGACCGGCTGTCGAAGGAGTTGAATGTCGTGGTCAACCAGCCCGAGACGCGCGAACGGCTCGCCACGCTGGGCATCGATCCGGTCGGCAATTCATCGGAGGCGTTTGGCAAGCAGATCCAGGCGGACCTGAAGAAGTACGGCGAGGTCGTCAAGACCGCCAACATCAAGGTCGAGTGAGACGCGGCGCGGCTAGCGGAACCGGAACATCCCTTGCCAGAACGTCTCGAACGCACTGACGGGTTTTTCCGCTTCCGCTGGGGCGGCCCCGGGTGACGGGGCGACCCCGGCTTTGTCCACCGCCCTGCGCGACTCATGCAGCGCCCAGACGCTGTCGGCAATGCGTCCGGCAAGGTCCGCCTCACAATCCCGGCCCAGCAGCACACCGAACAGGACATCGCGGGTGTGCCCATCGTCGGCAAAGCGCATGGCGATGGCGACCATCTTCTCGTAGTGCTCCTGCGCCGCACGCCTGGCCGCTTCCTGTGCCTCGCGCGCCTCGGCTTCCTCGGCCGCTTGCTCGGCTTCCCAGCGGCGCATTTCGCGTTCGAAGACGTCGTCGTAGACCTGCCGCTGCTCGGCATCGGACAGGATCGAATAGGCATCGCGAATCTGCTGGAAGGCCGCATGCGCCTCGGCTTCGCGACCGGGGTTGCGGTCCGGATGCCACTTCATCGCCGCGCGGCGATAGGCGAGCTTGATCTCGTCGAGGGTGGCATCGGACTGTACGCCAAGCGTCGCGTAGAGCGTATTCATGGGGAGCGGGGCAGGGCGAAAAACGGAGGTGTCCATCCTAGCATGCCGCACTGCATCAAATCTCGCCGCCGGCCCCCGCCAGTTCCTTGCGCATCCGCATGGCAGCCCCGATTCGCTTGAATGGGTCGGGCGGAATCCAGTTGGGCTGGCTGTTGGCGAGGATGAAGTCGAGCGCGGGACTTTGCATGCCGGCCATGAACTCCGCCATGTAATGGCCCAGGTAAGTGCCTTTGGCCACACCCACACCGTTGCAGCCCACCACGCTGTAGACGCCCTCCGCTTCCTGCCGGAAGATCGAATGATGATTTCGCGTCACGCTGATCATGCCACCCCAGGTGTGTGCGAATGGCTTGGTCGCCAGTGCCGGGAAACGTGCCTCAAATGACAGCCGGTGCTGGTGCATGGCCTGGCGCAGGTCGGCGTCAGACGCAAGCAGCGCGGGACGGTAGTGGAATGTGTTGCGCACGAAGAGCCGCTGATCCGGGGTGTAGCGGACGGTAGTGCCGGCAGGATGCGCGGACGTGGTGCCCCAGGGCGCCACATCATCGAACAGGCCCATCTCATCGGGCGTCAGCGGCTCGCTCAGGCTGGCGTAGGTGAAGACGGTGGCCAGGCGGTTACGCACCTTGCCGAAGGTCTCGCTGAAGCTGCCCACCGTCAGCACAAGCTTGTCCGCCCGCACGGTGCCACCGGCGAATTCCAGCACATGCGGAGGGCCGTCATGGCATGCCGTCACCGGACTGCCTGTAAACAGCGTGACCGATTCAGGAAGGCTTGCCGCCAGGCCGCGCACCAGCGATGCCGGATTCACCAGCACGTTGCCGGGTGTGTAGACGGCGGCCTGATAGTACGCCGTGCCCAGCCGCCGCGACAGCGCGGCGCCTTCTACCAACTCGTAGTCAAAGCCGGCCCGCTTCAGGCCTTGCGCGAAGCGTTCCAGCGCGTCCATGTGCCGCGCTTCATGGGCGGCCATGTACTTGCCGGCGTCCTGCCATGCGCAATCGATGCCATGGCGATCCTTGAGGCTGCGCAGCCGCTCGATGGCGAACAGGTTCAGCGTGTGGAGCTTGCGGTTCGATTCGACGTCCGCCTCGCCCCCATCCACGTTGTGCGGCACATCGATGATGAAGCCAGCGTTCCGGCCCGATGCACCCTGCCCCACTTCCAGCGCATCCACCAGCGCAATGCGCGCTTGCGGATGCAGTTCGGCCAGGCGCCGTGCCAGCGCCACGCCGGTAAAGCCGGCGCCCACCACGGCGTAATGGAAATGATGATGTCCGCGCAGCCGCTGGCCGATGGCCGCGTGACGGGAAGGCGATGTTTCGAACCAGCCGAGCTGGCCGTCGATGGCGGGAAGTTTGCGAATCTGGGGCATGGCGTCGATCTGCGCGTGAGGCGCGAACGGCATTGTAAGGCGTTGGCGCGGCAAGGGGCCCAGACCCTGAGTTGGCGGCGCTGCGGAGATGCCGCGCTCACAGCCCGCTTGCAAGTGGTGCAGTACCAATACGACAACATCCTAGGGAAGATGCCGGCCAATTGGATGTCTATTTGATATGCTTCTCGGGCCGATTTAGTTGTCATAGCAAACGTACGCTGGATAGAAAAACCGTGACACTGAATAGTTACGTTGTGTATTTGGGCGCCAGCCAATGCCCAGTCTATATTCTTCGAAACGCTTCCAACAATGAACAACCACATAACCGTACGACAGCTCCATAGTGGCGACGCATTAGAATGTATCGGCGTACTGGCCGATATACTCATTGACTGCGTGGAGGGCGGCGCCTCAGTCAGTTTCATGATGCCGATCTCACGACAGACAGCAGAGGACTTCTGGATAAAGGTCGCGGGAAGCGTAAACCAGAACGAGCGAGTTCTGCTAGTCGCCGAGAATGCCTCCGGTCAAATCGTTGGGACCGTACAGTTGGTCATCGCATTACCAGAAAACCAGCCACATCGCGCCGACGTTGCGAAAATGCTGGTGCATCGAAGCGCCAGGCGCGCAGGCGTTGCCAGACGGTTGCTGGAGGAAATTGATGAGGTGGCTCGCGCTAACGGAAAATCCGTACTTGTACTTGATACCGTTACGGACGGAGATGCTTCCCGGCTCTACCAGCGAGCCGGTTGGCAACGCGTCGGGGATGTACCCAACTATGCGCTGATGCCCGATGGCACATTATGCGGAACGACGTTCTATCACAAACAACTAGCGTAGGTCGGGCGTTTAGCGTGTCTTCTTAAAACAGCGCTGGAGCGCCATGACAATTGCACAAGGCATTCTTGCAGGCATCGCTGTAGCGGTTATTCTGGCCTGGACAGTTCGGCGTGAATCTCGAGCGAAGGAGCGAAAGATCAGCGAGGCATTCGCCGGCCGCGAGTCCCTCCCCTCGGAGGCGTTATACGACCGCTACTTTCTCGGTCTTGGCATCAAACCCGAGGTAGTCCTCGGCATTCGAAAGATCCTTGAGGAGCAGCTTGGCGCGGATATGTCTCGCCTTCGCGCAGAGGATGATTTCTCACAGAACCTCAGCTTCTTCTGGGACTTTGACTCGATGGCCAGCATCGAAATCGTCCTTGCCCTCGAAGCCCATTTTCAAATCAGGATCGCTGACACCGAGGCGGAAAAGACGCGCACCGTATCCGAACTAGTGCAGCTGGTCTCCGCCAAAGTCGAGGGAAGATAAAAAAACGCCACGATCCCTGCGGACCGCGGCGTGTCAATTGCCGATCAGGCGGCACCCACTATGCCGCCCTTCGCGCCTGCATCAGGCGCCGATCGGCTTGCCTTGGTTGTGCCGGATGACGACCGTGGATGAGCGTGCCGGGAGGCTGGCGCTCGGCCATTTGTCGTTCGGATGCTGGATGTTCACGAAGAACGTCGTCAGATCCGGCGTGTATGCGAGACCGGTGATTTCGCAGCCGTGCGGGCCGACCAGGAAGCGCTTCACCTCGCGCGTGACCTGGTCCACGTAGTGCATCGAATTGGCACCGAAGATGTCGGTGGTGCTGGTGCCCGTGCCCGCATCGGTCTGCACCCACAGGCGGCCCTTCGGGTCCACGCGGATGCCGTCCGGGCTCGAGAACGTGTCGCCCACCATGTTGCCCTTCAGGTTCGCCGCCGCGATGGACGGGTCGCCGGCCAGCAGCAGGATTTCCCACGTGAACTTGACCGCCAGCGGCGAATCGCCGGTTTCCTTCCAGCGGACGATATGGCCGTGGGAGTTGGTCACGCGCGGGTTGGCCGCGTCCGTCACCTGACGGCCGCCGTTGTTGGTCAGCGTGCAGTAGACGGTCTTGTCCAGGCCCACCGTGATCCACTCCGGGCGGTCCATCAGCGTGCCACCGGCCACGCGGGCGGCGGCCTTGGTGTTGATCAGCACGTCGGCCTGGGTGTTGAAGTCGATGGCTACCGGCGCCGGCGGCACGACCGACTGCGTGAAGTTGCCCGGGTCCGAGGCGCCCGCCACGAGGCCGTTCTTGCCCTGGGTCAGTTCGACCCAGTCGCCCGATCCGTCGGCGTTGAACTTGGCCACGTACAGCGTGCCGTTGTCGAGCAGGCTGGCGTTGTTCAGGCGGTTGGTCGCGTCGAAGGCGGCGCTGGGGATGAACTTGTAGATGCAGCCCGGCGTGCCATCGTCGCCCATGTAGAACGCCACGCGATTGCTCGAATCGGTCATGAACGCGGTGTTCTCATGGTCGAAGCGGCCCATGGCGGTGCGCTTGACCGGCATGCCCGAGATCTGCTGGAGGGGGTCGATCTCCACCACCCAGCCGTAGCCTTCGTCGGCTTGCGTCGGGTCCAGGTAGTTGTCGGTGGTTTCCTCGCAGGTCAGGTAGGTGCCCCACGGCGTATGGCCGCTGGAGCAGTTGTTCAGCGTGCCAACCACGGTGCCGCCCACCACGCTGGCGGCAGGGCCCGAGACGCGATACAGCGAGTTGCCGGTGTAGCGCTTGTTGTACGTCGAGTTTTTCTTGACCTGCCAGGCATTGGCGACGAATTCGACCTCGATCACCGACACGCCAACCGACGACAGCGCCAGCCGCTTCTGCTCGGGCGTGGCGGTGCCGGCGTTGTAGGAGCCCGAGAACAGGATGGCGCTGTCCATGGCCTCGTGGTTCATCACGAGCAGGCCGCCCTTCTGCGGGTCCGTGCCCGGGATCTCGAAGTAGTGCATGCCGTCGTGGTTGCCGCCGGCCTGGCGTTCGGTTTCCGCCGACGACTGGAACGCGCCCGTGTAGCCCACCGAGCCCGCTTCCACCGGGTCGCCCGCCGAGAACAGCACGGTATACGAATAGTTGGTCGGCAGCGTCACGGTGTCAGCGGTCACCTTGTCGGCCACCGGCGTGAAATTGATGCTGTAGTCCAGCGGCTGCACCGGGGTCGGCGTGGGGGCCGCGCCGGGTCCCGGGGCCGGTGCCGGCGCCGGAGCGGGATCATCATCGCCACCACAGGCCGCCAGCAGGCTGCCGCCGCCGAAGGCCGACAGCAGCGACAGGCCCAGACCGCCACGCAGTACCTTGCGGCGCTCGGGGTTGGCGGCGACGATTTCCTCCAGCGTCTGGCCCGGAACGGTGACCGAGCCCTGGGCTTCACGGCGCGGCGCGCGGAACTTATCGGTGATGTACGACATGAGTAGAGACCTCCAGTTGTATGGGAAACCACCGGGCTTCTGATGTCCCGGAGGCGACTTGCCGGCCCAGATACTAGCGATCACAAATGACGGTTTCGTTACATCATGTCTGCACAGCAATGCATTCCCGGCAAATGAGGTTGAGAGACATTTCAGCGGCGATGATCGCAGCCCTTTTTTGCATTTTTGCGACGCTCCGCCAGCGCCCGGCGGTAGTCCAAGTGATGGTTATTGCGCTTTCAACACCTTGTCACAGTCCGTTCATAGGATGGCGTCCGGCCTGAACGATTAGAGGTCGTTCCCACTGCGGCGACATGGCGAGCCTTGCCATCCGGTTGCCGACCCACACAAAAAAGGACGAGAAAATGTTGGACAAACTCAATGCATCGCGCCGCAAGGCCCTGAAACTCCTCGCCGGCGCGCCGATGCTGCCGCTGGGCCTGGGTTCCGTTTCCCTGCTGGCCGGTTGTGGCGGCGACAGCGACGCTGCCACGCCGGGCACGCCCGCCACGCCGGGCGCCACCCCCGCGACGTTCGCCTCCGCCGAATTCACGGGCATGGCCGCGCCGACGCTGGCCGACCCGGCCGCGATGTCCACCACCACGGTGGGCTCGTCGCTCAAGGTGACCATGAGCGACGGCACCAGCCAGACCTACAAGCTGGCCTACCAGCCGTTCTTCATCACCGGCGACGAAGTGTCCGACGGCAACGGCGGCAAGATCCTGGCCGGCGGCTACGTCGACATCAACAACCAGCCGATCATCGACCGCTCGGTGGCCGGCAAGGAACGCCAGTTCTTCTCCGACTCGCCGGATGGCACGTCGCTGCTGAAGATCGACGGCGCCAAGGTGGCCGGCGTCACCGGCAACACCGTGTTCGCCGTGGTCCAGTTCGAATACAACACGGCCGACCAGGCCGGCGTCTCCACCTACGGCTGCCTGCCGTCGCCGATCGCCGTCCTCACGCTCGACCAGAACCCGACCACCGGCAAACTGACGCTGGTCAAGTACCACAACGTCGATACCTCCAGCGCCAACGGCCTGTGGATCACCTGCGGCGCGAGCCTGTCGCCGTGGAACACCCACCTCTCCAGCGAAGAGTACGAGCCGGATCCGTGGACCGCGGACGCCGCCCTGCTCACGCAGTACACCGCCTATGCCACCAACCTGTACGGCAACGCGAGCATTCCGCTGAACCACTATCTGTACGGCCATCTGCCGGAAGTCACGGTGAACGCGGACGGCACGGGCTCGATCAAGAAGCACTACTGCCTGGGCCGCATCTCGCACGAACTCGTGCAGGTAATGCCGGACAACCGCACCGTGCTGATGGGCGATGACGCCACCAACAGCGCCATGTTCATGTTCATCGCCGACAAGGAGAAGGACCTGTCCGCCGGCACGCTGTACGTGGCGAAGGTGGGTTCGGGCTTCTCGGTCGATCCGGCTGCCGCCGGCGCCGCGCTGACCTGGATCAAGCTCGGCCACGCCACCAGCGCCGAAGTGGAAGCGATGGCCAAGTCCCACCGTCCGCAGGACATCATGGACGTGAAGTGGGCAGACCCGGTGGACACCAGCTACACCAAGATTTTCGCGAACGGCATTGCCCAGTGGGTCAAGGTCGTACCGGGCAAGGAGCGCGTGGCCGCGTTCCTGGAAACCCACCGCTACGCCTACCTGGCCGGCGGCAGCATGGGCTTCACCAAGATGGAAGGCACCACTGTCAACATCAAGGACAAGATCGCCTACTCCGCCCTGCAAAACGTTCAGGACTCGATGGTGCTGAACAACGCCAAGGGCTGGAACGCCGCCAGCAACATCAGCTTGCCGGCCGCGCTGAAGGCTGGCGTGGTGATGCAGCACAACCTGACCGGTGGCCAGACCGACACCAGCGGCGCTGCCATCCGCAGCGAATGGGTGCCGGTGCACACCAAGGCGCTGATCGCCGGCAAGGACATCGCCGCTGACGCGCTGGGCAACACGGCAGATCCGGAAACGATTGGCAACCCGGACAACCTGAAGTTCTCGGAAAAGCTGCGCACGCTGTTCATCGGCGAAGACAGCGGCCAGCACGCCAACAACTTCCTGTGGGCGTACAACATCGATACGAAGAAGCTGAGCCGCCTGATGTCGGTACCGGCTGGCGGCGAATCGACGGGCCTGCACGCCGTGGACGAACTCAACGGCTGGACCTACATCATGAGCAACTTCCAGCACGCGGGCGAATTCATCGGCACCATGCCCGCCGGCGTGAAGACCACGCTCGATCCGCTGGTGCGCGCCAACTACAAGGACAAGTTCGGCTCCGCCGTCGGTTACCTGACCGCGGATGCCACCAGCGTCAAGCTGGGTTGATGTCCTGAAGTACCCGGGCCATCCGCACTGCCGGGTGGCCCGGTCATGTGGCAAAAATCCCACGCCCCACGGGCACCACCCAGTCTCATTCCCGATCAACGCCCGCAATTCACGCGGAACGGGAATATGTCATCTTTAGCCTATTGAAGTCCTGAATAAGGGCGGATAAGGTTCGGCGAATAATATTTTCCACGGTGATATATGTTATTCGCGACATATATTGCACGCCCCAATCTGGAAATCCAAATGAGTCTTTTCGAAACGGGACGCAGCACGTCTTTGTTTGCCCTCGATGCCGGACCGCCCAGGTCCGTTGCACACGCACGTCCAGTGTGCGCCGCCCCCGTTTCCACCGCGTAGTAACTAGTCGGACCGCCCCGGGGCCACAAACCCTCTCAAAGCCCGGGGGCACCGACATAGCTGGGGGTAATTCGTCCAGGGCGTGACGGGGTCAACCGCGCTGCCGCCAGAGCAGCCGGGCGCGCCAGGCCAGTGGGGACGAACTACCCGGTATTCCCATGTCCCGGAGAATGTTCAAAATGAGCAGCGTGATCAACGATGGTGGCAGCCCGTCCTACGGGCGAGCGCCGTTCTTTTCCAAGGAAGCGACCTACGCCAAACCGGGATTTTCCCGTTGGATGGTCCCGCCCGCCGCGTTGGCGGTGCACCTCTGCATTGGCCAGGCCTATGCTTTCTCGGTATTCAATGCCCCCCTGTCCAGGGTAATCGGTATTACCGAATCCGCACCTGACGACTGGAAACTGACCACGCTGGGTTGGATTTTCTCGCTGGCCATTTTCTTCCTCGGCATTTCAGCCGCCTTCGCCGGCAAATGGCTGGAACGCGTGGGCCCGCGCAAGACCATGTTCACGGCGGCCTGCTGCTTTGGCGGCGGTTTCCTGATCTCCGCGCTCGGGGTCTATACGCACCAGATCGTGCTGCTCTACCTCGGCTATGGCGTGCTCGGCGGGATTGGGCTGGGCCTCGGCTATGTCTCGCCGGTCTCCACGCTGATCCGCTGGTTCCCGGACCGCCGTGGCATGGCCACCGGCATGGCCATCATGGGCTTCGGCGGCGGCGCGATGATCGCCGCGCCGCTGTCCGTGGCGCTGATGAACACCTTCAAGAGCGCCACCTCGGTCGGCGTGACCCAGACCTTCCTGGTCATGGGCGTGGGCTACTTCATCTCGATGACCATCGGCTCGCTGGCGATCCGCGTCCCGCCGCCCGGCTGGAAGCCCGCCGGCTGGACCCCGCCGGTCACCACCAACAAGATGATCACGCGTAACCACGTGCACATCGACCAGGCTCTGAAGACGCCCCAGTTCTACCTGCTGTGGGTGGTGCTGTTCCTGAACGTGACCGCCGGCATCGGCGTGCTCGGCCAGGCCTCGCTGATGATCCAGGAAAGCTTCAAGGGCTCGGTCACGCCGGCCGCCGCCGCGGGCTTCGTGGGGCTGCTGTCGCTGTTCAACATGGGCGGCCGCTTCTTCTGGGCCTCGTCGTCGGACTGGATCGGCCGCAAGAACACCTACTTCGTGTTCTTCGCGCTGGGCGCCGTGCTGTACTGGCTGGTGCCGCAACTGGGTGGCGCCGGCAGCATCGCGCTGTTCGTGCTGGCCTACTGCGTGATCATGTCGATGTACGGCGGCGGCTTTGCCACCATCCCGGCCTACCTGGCCGACATGTTCGGCACGGCCTACGTGGGCGGTATCCATGGCCGTCTGCTGACCGCCTGGGCCGCCGCCGGCATTGCCGGCCCGGTGCTGGTGAACTACATCCGCGAATACCAGGTGGCGCACGGCGTAACCGGTGGCGCGGCGTACACCATGACGCTGCACATCATGGCTGGCCTGCTGGTCATCGGCTTCCTGGCCAACCTGCTGGTCTCGCGCGTCAGCGACAAGCACCACATGAGCGACGCCGAAGTAGCCGGCATGGCCGGTGTGGCGGGCGGCGCGCACTAAGCACCTAGAACGGAGTCATCCATGGAAAACCAATCTCTTGACGCGCAACCGACCAACACCGGTCTGCTGGCGGTGTTCTGGCTCTATGTGCTGGTGCCGCTGGTCTGGGGGGTGTCCAACACCATTACCCAGGCGCTGAAGCTGTTCCAGTAACACCGGACAGCCAATGAGGCAGTGACGCAGTGAGGCAGTGACGAAAGGGCCGCGGCAACCGCGGCCCTTTTCATTTCCTCCTACACTTGTCGGGTTGCCCCGCGCGGGGCCCCTTCCCCCCTCGCCCCTTCCCACCCAGTTGAATGGAGTCGCCATGAAGATCGATCTATCGGGCAAGACCGCCCTCGTCACGGGTTCCACGGCCGGCATCGGCTTTGCCACGGCCAAGGGGCTTGCCGAGGCCGGCGCACGCGTTATCGTCAACGGCCGCAGCAGCGCCAGCGTGGAGCAGGCGCTGGCCAAGCTGAAAGCCGCCGTGCCAGACGCCCAGGCGGTAGGCTTTGCCGGCGACCTGGTCGATGCGGCGGTGTGCGACAAGCTGGTCGGCACCCATCCCGACATCGACATCCTCGTGAACAACCTTGGCATCTTCCAGCCGCAGGACTTCTTCGACATCCCCGACAGCGAGTGGACGCGCTTCTTCGAGGTCAACGTGCTGACCGGCGTACGGCTCTCGCGCGCCTACGCCAAGGGCATGGCCGCCCGGAAATGGGGCCGGATCGTGTTCATCGCGTCGGAATCCGGCATCAATATCCCGGTGGAAATGATCCACTACGGGGTCACCAAGACCGCCCAGCTGGCCGTCTCGCGCGGGCTGGCCAAGCAGTTGGCGGGGACCGGCGTGACGGTCAATGCGGTGCTGCCGGGACCGACGCTGTCCGAAGGGGTGGAGGCAATGCTCAAGGACGAGATTGCCAAGAGCGGCAAGAGCGCCGAGGAAGTGGCGGCTGACTTCGTCAAGGCGCACCGCAGTTCGTCGCTGATCCAGCGCGCGGCCACGGTGGAGGAAGTGGCCAATATGGTCGTCTATGCGTGCTCGAAGCAGGCATCGGCCACCACCGGCGCGGCGCTGCGGGTGGATGGCGGCGTGGTCGATACGATCATCTGAACAGCCAGCCGGCTCAGCCGCCCGCGCCCAGCAACGCCACCGCACGCGCCAGCACCGGCGACGGGTTCTCCGGATGCCAGATTGCCGAGTACTGCGCGTGCGCCGGCGCCCCGGTGAGCGGCTTGAGCACCACACCGGGCACCGCCGCCGTGCCCAGCGTGCGCGGCACCAGTGCCACGCCCCGGCCCAGCGCCACCAGGCTGATGACGGACAGCAGGTGCTTGGCGTAGTGGCGGAAGTTCGGGCTGAAGCCGCCGGCCAGGCAGGTGGCCGCCGTCAGGTCGAAATACCCCGGCGCGCTCTCCCGCGGAATCACGATGAACGGCTCGTCGGCCAGCGCCGCCACATCGATCTTCGCGCGGCCCGCCAGCCGGTGCGTGGCAGGCAGCGCCGCCGCCAGCGGCACGCTGGCCACAAGGTGCGCCGCCATCTCGCCCACCCCCATCGGCACCTGCGCGAAGCCCAGGTCGATGCGGTCCTTGCGCAGCGCCTCCACCTGCTCTGACGAGCCCATTTCCTCCCAAACCGTCTCCACACCCGCCAGCTCCCGATGCAGCCGGGCGAACAGCGTCTCGATGCCGATATAGACCACCGCTGCCACGAAGCCAATCCGCAGCGTGCCAGTCTCGCCCTGCTGTGCGCGCCGCACCACCTGCAAGGCCACCTCGGCCTGGTTCAGGATGCGCCGCGCCTCCTGCACCAGCGCCGCGCCGGCCGGCGTCAGCCGCACACTGCGCTTGTTGCGGTCGAACAGCATGACGCCGAGTTGTTCCTCGAGCTGCTGGATGTGCTTGGTCAGCGGCGGCTGCGAGATGCGCAGCCGCTCCGCCGCGCGGCCGAAATGCAACTCCTCCGCCAGCGCCATGAACATGCGCAGGTCCCGAATCTCCATCGTCGCTTTCATGCTTCCGCCCCCTTGCGTGCGCCGCCAGACGGCAGCGCCAGTCATTCTATTTTGGAATCAGTCTCTTCCCAAAAATATATTGGACGCATCCAAACGCCATTCGCACAATGGCCGGATTCCAAGACAACAACCCTAAGATTCCGGAGACAGGCGCATGCCACGCATCCCCACCCCGGCGCTGGACGCCATGACCCCTGCCCAGCGCGCCGTGCACGACACCATTGCCGGCGGCCCGCGCGGCGGCGTGCGCGGGCCGCTGGCGGTCTGGCTGCAACGCCCCCAGCTGGCCGCCACCGCCCAGGCGCTGGGTCAGTACTGCCGCTACGACTCCTCCCTGCCACCGCGCCTGTCCGAGCTGGCCATCCTCTGCATGGCCCGCGCCTGGCGCGCCGAGTACGAGTGGTACGCCCACAAGCCGCTGGCGCTGAAGGCCGGCGTGCAGCCCGAGGTGGTCGAGGCCATCCGCACCGGCCGCACCCCGGCCTTCGCCAACGAGGACGAGGCCGTGGTCCACGCCGTGATGCAGAGCCTCGACCAGACCCGCCGCATTCCCGACACGCTCTACAAGCACGCCATCGACGTGCTCGGCCAGGACGGCGTGGTGGACCTCGTCGGCCTCGCCGGCTACTACACGCTGATCTCGATGACCATCAACGCGTTCGAGGTGGTGCCGCCGGCAGGCACGCCCAACGAACTCGATCCGCTCTGAACAGGAAATCCGCAACATGTCATCCAATTCGCCCAAGAGGCTCGAAGGAAAAGTTGTCATCGTGACCGGCGCGGGCTGCGTCGGCCCGGGCTGGGGCAACGGCCGCGCCGTTGCCAGCAACTGGTACGGGATGATGGGGCCGGCCGGCACGCCGCCTGACGTGGTGAAGCGCGTGAACGAGGCCCTGCGCCGCACGCTCGACCACCCCGGCGTGCGCACCAACCTCGAACAACTGGGCCTGGTCCCCGCCCCGGGCAGCGCCGCCGAGTTCACCACGCTGATCCGCAACGACACCGCCAAGTGGGGCCGCGTGGTCAAGGAACACAACATCCACGGAGAATGACATGGGCACGATGACGCTGTACTGGTCGCCCCGCTCGCCGTTCGTGCGGCGCGTGATGGTGACCGCGCACGAACTGGGCATCGCCGACCGCATCCGCTGCACGGACGCGGTGGTGGCCATGACTGGCTGCAACGCGGACGTGATGCGCATGAACCCGCTCAACAAGATCCCGACGCTGGTGCTTGAAGACGGCAGCGTGCTGTCGGAATCGACACTGATCTGCGAGTACCTTGCCGCTGGCTCCGCGCTGGTGCCGGGCGAGCGCGCCGCCCGCCTGCGCGCGCTGCGCTGGCACGGGATGGGCCATGGCCTGACCGATCTGCTGGTGCTGTGGCGCAACGAGCGGCTGCGGCCGGCGGCGCAGCAGTCGGCGCCCATCCTCGACGCCTGGGCCGCCAAGCTGGCGGCCACGCTGTCGGTACTCGATGCCGAAGCGGCCACCTTGCGCGCCTCAGCCGTGTCGCTCGGGCATGTCGCCATCGGCTGCGCGCTGGGCTATCTGGACTTCCGCTTTAAGGAACTCGACTGGCGCGCGCAGGCGCCGGCGCTGGCGCAGTGGTTCGCGACGTTCGACCAGCGCCTGTCGATGCGGGAGACCATGCCGTCGGCGTAGCGACGTCAGGCCGCGTCGGTACTCCAAGACCGGATCAGATCGACCGTGCCGGCATCCGCCGCGCAGGCCGCCTCGCCAATCTCCCGGCCCCAGTAGCGCTCCGAGCCATCGGCCAGCCGCCACGCGTGCAGGCGCCGCGTGAACAGTTGCAGGTCGTATTCCCCGGTGACGCCCATTGCGCCGTGTACGGCATGGGCGCTGCCAGTGACCGGAGTCACCGCCTCGCAGGCATTGAGCTTGCCCACCGCCGCGCGCATGCGGTCCGGCCAGGCGTCGTCGGACGCGCACGCGATCTGCGCCGCCACGCGCGCCGCCGCCACCTGCTCGGCCATCACACTGACTTGATGCTGGATCGCCTGAAACTTGCCGATGGGCCGGCCAAACTGCGCGCGGTCGTTGGCGTACTGCAAGGTCATGTCGAACACGCGGGCCATCGCACCGGCCATCTGGGCGGCGTGCAGGCAGGCGCCCAGCGTACGCAGCAGCCCCGGCGCCAGCGGAAAGGCGGCGGACGGGGACCGGCCGATGGAGACCGTCAGGTCGCCGTGCACGCCGGTATCTGCCAGATCCGCGGCTGCGCGGGCAACCAGCGCCCCCTGGCCGCCGTCCTGCACGAGGAACCACGCGGCGGCGGCTCCGCACGGCGCATGGGTGCGCGGCGCGGCGTCGAACGTCGCCAGCGCAATCGGGCCCTCCGGTATGTCGATGCCGGCCTGATGCAGCACCGCCCGCGCGAACATCGTCTGGGCCAGCGGCAGCGGCATTGCGTGCCAGCCCATCGCAAATAGCAGCGGGGCGACCTCCGCCAGCGAAAGCCCCGCGCCACCGGCATCCTCGGGCAGCAGGCAGTCCGCAAAGCCGCTGTCGCGCAGCACGCTCCACAGCGGCGCCGCACCCTGCCCGGCTTCCACGGCGCGCACATGCGCCGGCGTGCAGTGGTCGCGCAGCAGGGCTGTCAGCGCGTCGGAATAGGCGTTATCCATCTCGAAACTCCTTCAGCGCAGGCCAAGGCCGCGCGCAATCATGCCGCGCAGGATCTCGCGGGTACCGCCCCGCAGCGAATAGGTCGGCGAAATCTGGCTGACGTAAGCCGCCGTGCGATACAGCGCCGTGTCGGCGGCCAGCTCCGGTTCATCCCCGAGCGCCGCTTCCGCCAGCGCGCCCACGGACTGCTCCAGTTCGGTGCCGAGATCCTTGACCAGCGCGGCCTCCACCAGCGGGCTTTCCCCGGCGGCGAGCCGCGCCGTTACCGCCAGCGACATCGCGCGCAGCGTGGCCAGCCTGCCGACCAGCCGGCCAACGGTGACCGTGTCGCGCCGAATCGACGGCAGGCGGCGCAGCGCGGCAATCCATGCGTCGAGCAGCACCACGCTCGAATAAAGCCGCTCCGGGCCGCTGCGCTCGAACGCCAGTTCCGCGTTGACCTGCTCCCAGCCCGCGCCCTCCTGCCCCACCAGCGCATCGGGCGGCAGGGTCACATCGTCGAAGCTCACCTCCGAGAAATGCGCGTCACCAGCCAGGTCGTGGATCGGCCGGATCGTCACGCCCGGCGCGGCAAGGTCCACGATGACCTGCGACAGGCCCTTCTGGCGGTCACCCGCCTCGCCGGAGGTGCGCACCAGCGCCAGCATGTACTGGCAGCGGTCGGCGTTGGTCGTCCAGATCTTGCGGCCATTCAGCCGCCAGCCGCCTTCGGGCAGCGGTACGGCGCGCGTGCTGACGCTGGCCAGGTCGGAGCCGGCGTTCGGCTCGCTCATGCCGATGCAGAAGAACGCCTCGCCCCGGCAGATGCGCGGCAGGTAGAAGTCGCGCTGGGCGTCGTTACCGTAGCGCAGGATCAGCGGCCCGCTCTGCCGGTCCGCGATCCAGTGCGCGGAGACCGGCGCGCCGCAGGCCAGCAACTCCTCCACGAGCACGAAGCGCGAGAAGGCGTCGAGCCCGGCGCCGCCGTGGGCCGCGGGCAGCGTGATGCCCACCCAGCCGCGCCGCGCCAGCGCGCGGCTGAAGCTGGCGTCGAAGCCCATCCACGAGCGCGCGCGCACATCGGGCGGCAGCGCCGGCAGATGTTCGGCGAGGAAGGCCTTGACCTCGGCACGGAAGGCCGCCGCCTGTGGCGGCAGCGCCGTGAGCTGGAAGGTTGCAAACAGCGCACTCACATCGACACTCCTGTTTCAATCCAGCGTGACGCCGGAATCCTTGACCACCTTGCGCCAGCGTTCCAGCTCCTGGGCCACGTACTTGCCGTAGGCCTCCGGGCTGGTCCCGCGCGGCTCGGCGCCCTGCGCAGCCAGGCTGGCGCGTACCTCGGGCGCGGCCAGCGCCTTCAGCGTGGCGGCATTGAGCTTCCTGACGATCTCGGGCGGCGTCTTGGCCGGCACCATCATCCCCTGCCAGGCGCCTACCTCGAAGCCGGGCATCACGGTCTCGGCCACGGTCGGCACGTCAGGCAATTGGGAACTGCGCGTGAGGCTGGTCACCGCCAGCGCCTTCATGCGCTTGTCGCGGATGAACGGCAGCGACGAGTTGATGGTGTCCGTCATGAACTGCACCTGCCCGCCGGCGAGGTCGGTCAGGGCCGGCGCGCTGCCCTTGTAGGGTGCATGTACAGCGTCCAGCCCGTTGGCCTGCAGGAACAGGAAGGCGGCCAGATGCGTGACGTTGCCATTGCCGGCCGACCCGTAGGTCATCTTGCCGGGGTTGGCCTTGAGCCAGCTGACGAACTCGGCCACGGTGTTCGCGGGCACCTTCGCGTTCACCTCCAGCACCAGCGGCACCATGGCGGTCATCGCCACCGGCGCGAAGTCACGCTTCACGTCGTAAGGCAGCTTCTTGTACAGCGCGGGGCTCAGCGCGATGGACGAGGTGTTGTACAGCACCGTGTAGCCGTCGGCAGGCGCCTTGGCCACCATCTCGCCGCCGATATTGCCGTTGGCGCCGGGGCGGTTGTCCACCACCACCTGCTGGCCGAGGTCTTCCGACATCTTCTTGGCAATCACGCGCGAGACGAGGTCGGTCGGCCCCCCCGGCGGGAACGGCACCACGAGCTTGATCGGATGATCGGGAAATTCCGCTGCGTGCGCCGGCATGGCGGCCGGCGCGCAGACCAGCGCGGCTACGGCGCAGAGGCGTCGCAGCGTACGGTGATGCCTGGCATTTTTGCTCTGAACTGGCATGTTGTCTCCTCCTGTAAATGCGTGGGGCCGCCGCCAGCGGGCTACCTGCCTGCCAGCAGGCGGCGCGCGGTGTAGGTCATCACCAGCTCGTTGCGCTGGTTGAAGACCTCGATGCTCGAATCCACCACCGCGCGGCCGCTCTTCGACGTCGGGCGGATGCCGGTCACGGTCACAGTGGCGCGGATCGTGTCGCCCACCACCACCGGGCCGTGGATCTTCTGCGTCAGCTCCAGCATCGCCAGCCCGGTACCCTGGATCATGGTCTGCAGGATGAAGCCTTCGATCAGCGCGTAGGTCAGCGCGGCCGGGACCGGGCGGCCCTGAATCGCACCGCCCTCGTAGCCGGCCTCGATGAAGATGGCCTCCAGCATGCCGGTGGTGGAGATGAAGTTGACCAGATCGGTCTCCGTCACCGTGCGGCGGAAGGTCTCGAAAACCTGCCCGACCTCGATGTCCTGCCAGTAGTAGCCCTGCCCGAGGCGTTGGGGCTGCGCTTGGGTCATGTTCGTCTCCTTGTGGATCTTGTCTGGAATGGGGTGTCAGCGCGGCTTGGCCGCGAACGCCGCGCCATCGCGCGTCAGGGCGTCGATGTCCTTGGCGTCCAGCCCCGCGTCACCGAGCACGGCGCGCGTGTGTTCGCCGAGCCGGGGCGGCAGCGCCGCACGGGCGCGTTCACCGTCGAAGCGCACCGGCGCGCCCGGAAAGCGCAGCGTGCCCATCGACGGATCGCTGACCTGCTCGAAGAAGCCGGTGGCCTGCAAATGCGGGTCGTCGATCAGTTCGTCGAGGTCGTTCACGCGCGCCACGGGAATCTGCAGGCCCTCGCAGATCTCGAGCCAGTCGTCCGTGGAGCGCTCCCGCACCAGTTCGCCGGTGATTTCGTAGAGCGTTTCGATATGGCGCGTGCGCGCCGCGATGTCAGTGAAGCGCGCGTCGGCGGCCAGGTCGTCACGCCCCGCGCTGCGGAAGAAGTCACGCCAGTGCGCGTCGGTGTACGGCATCATGCAGACGTAGCCGTCGGCGGTCTGGTAGGGCCGGCGCAGCGGCGCCAGCACGCGCGGATAGCCGGCGGTGCCGCGCGGCGGCTCGAAATGCTGGCCGTAGAGATGCTCGACCATATTGAAGGCCACCATCGACTCGAACATCGGCACTTCCACCATCGACCCCTTGCCACCCTGCCGCGCGCGCCCGGTAAGCGCCGCCGAGATCGACAGCGCCGCCACCAGCCCGCTGGTCTTGTCCGCCGCAATGGTCGGGAAGTAGCGCACCGTGCCGGTCTGCGCGGCCATCAGCGCGGCATTGCCGGACAGGCCCTGGATGATGTCGTCGTACGCGGGGCGCCCGCCATAGGGGCCCTCCTCCGCAAAGCCCAGCAGGCTCACGTAGACCAGTTGCGGATGCCGCGCCATCACGCTGGCGGGGTCCAGGTCGAGCTTGGCCAGCTTCTGCGGCCGCATGCTGTGCATGAACACGTCAGCCGTGGCCAGCAGCCGGTGCAGCGCGGCCTGCGCGGCCGGCAGCTTCAGGTTCAGCACCACGCTCTTCTTGCTGCGGTTTACGCCCAGGAAGATGGCCGACATGCCGTCTTCGGTGGCGGGGCCGGTGCGACGCGTGGAATCCCCCTCGGGCGGCTCCACCTTGATGACCTCGGCGCCCAGGTCGGCCAGCCACTGGCTGGCGTACGGGCCCATCACGACCGTGGACAGGTCTACCACGCGAATGCCAGACAGCGGCAGCATGGGCGTCTCCTTATATCTTTTGGCTTTGAGCGACGAGGTTACCGCCGGCGGTACCTTTCCGTCTAATATTAGTTTTTTAGGAACCGATATCGATTGGATATCACCATGGACCTGCGTCAACTCCAGCAATTCGTCGTGCTCGCCGAGACCGGCAACTTCCACCGGGCGGCCGAGCGCCTGCATATGGCGCAGCCGCCGCTATCGATCTCCATCCGCAAGCTGGAGGCGGATCTGGGCACGCCGCTGTTCGTGCGCACCACGCGCGGGGTGCGCCTCACCCAGGCCGGGGAGGCGGCGCTGGCCGACGCCCGGCGTGCGCTGTTTCACGCCGAACAGGCCCGCGCGGCTGCGCTCTCCGCCGCACATGGCGAGCGTGGCGCGCTGCGCGTGGGCTTTATCGGCTCGGCCACCTACGCGCTGCTGCCCCGGCTGATTCCGGCTTTCCGCGCGGCGCATCCCGGCATCGAGCTGATCCTGCATGAGTCGACGTCGGCCTCGATCCTGGACCGGCTCGAACGTGGCCAGGTGGATGCTGGCCTCGTACGCTTCCCGATCCTGAGCGCCGGACCGTTCACGCTGACGCCGCTGGAGGAAGACACCTTCGTGGCCGCCGTGCCGGCCGACAGCCGCTTCGCCGCGCAGGAGTCCATCGCGCTCAAGGCACTGGCCGACGAGCCCTTCATCATGCATCCCAGCGCCGAGGTGCCCAACCAGCAGGCCGTGGCGATGCTGCTGTGCCAGCAGGCCGGCTTTGTGCCGCGCGTGACGCAGGAGGCGGTGCAGGTGCAGACCATGGTCAGTCTGGTGGAAAGCGGACTTGGCGTGGCGCTGGTGCCCGGCGTGACGGCGCGCTACACCAATCGGCGCGTGCGCTTCCTGCGGCTGTCGAGCCCCCGGCCCACCGCGCGCATCGGCATTGCGCTGGCCACGCGCGAGGGTGCCGATGACCGCCACGTGCAGCACTTCACCACCGTGGCGCGCGGCATGATGCAGGACGGCTGAGGCCGTTCCGCAGCGCAGCACCGGTCATACAGGCCGTGCATGGCCGTAATGAAACTTGCGCCATGGGTGTCCGGTTCACGTTGTGGACCGTGGCCGCCGCCCCTTACAGTCTGGCTTGCATCCCACGTCGTCAACCTCGGGAATCCAGCCAGTGAAGAAGCTTCTGATTGCAAATCGCGGCGAGATTGCGCTGCGTGTCCAGCGGGCGGCCCAGGATCTTGGCATCGCCACGGTGGCCGTCCACGCCGCCGACGACACCCAGTGCCGCCACCGCATGCTGGCCGACGAATCGGTGGCGCTGCCCGGTTGCGGCCCGGCGGCCTATCTCGATATCGACGCGATGCTCGACGCCGCGCGCGCCAGCGGCGCCGATGCGATCCACCCCGGCTACGGCTTCCTGAGCGAGCGCGCCGACTTTGCGCAGGCATGTGCGGATGCGGGCATCCTCTTCGTCGGCCCTACGCCCGAGCAGCTCGGGCTGTTCGGCGACAAGGGACGCGCGCTGGCGCTGGCGGCGCAGTGCGACGTGCCGGTCATGCCGGCCACGCCGGGCGGGGCCACCCTCGACGCCATCACCGCGTTCTTCCACGCCCAGCACGGCAACGGGATCGTGCTGAAGGCCGTGGGCGGCGGTGGTGGGCGCGGCATGCGCATCGTGCGGGAGGCGCAGGGGCTCGCGGAAGCCTACGCGCGCTGCCGTTCCGAGGCGCGCAGCGCCTTCGGCGTGGACCAGATCTACGCGGAACGGCTGGTGGAACGCGCGCGCCACATGGAAGTACAGATCGTTGGCGATGGGCGCGACGTGGTGGCGCTGGGCGAGCGCGACTGCACGCTGCAGCGGCGCTTCCAGAAGCTGGTCGAGATCGCGCCGAGCCCGGTACTCACGGCGGGCCTGCGCGAGCGTATCCTCCATGCCGCCACGGTGATGGCGCGCGAGGTGGGCTACCGCAGCCTTGGGACGTTCGAGTTCCTCGTGGAGACCACGGAGGCCGGCGAGCCGCGCGGCTTCGTCTTTATCGAAGCCAACCCGCGTCTCCAGGTGGAGCACACGATCACCGAGCAGGTGACCGGCGTGGATCTGGTGGCGACGCAGCTTGCCCTTGCCCAGGGGCGCTCGCTGCGCGAGGCGGGGCTCGACCCGCAGGCGCCGCCGGCACCGCGCGGCTTTGCCATCCAGCTGCGGATCAATGCCGAGGCCACCGACGCCCAGGGTTTCGCGCGGCCCGCGCAGGGCCGGCTCGAGCGCTTCGATCCGCCCAGCGGCCCGGACGTGCGCGTGGATACCCACGGCTATACCGGCTATGCCCCGCCGCCCGGCTATGACTCGCTGCTGGCCAAGCTCATCGTCACCGCCGCCGCGCCGCGCTTCGACGACGC
Source organism: Cupriavidus sp. SIMBA_020 (assembly GCF_046535395.1). Lineage (NCBI taxonomy): Bacteria > Pseudomonadati > Pseudomonadota > Betaproteobacteria > Burkholderiales > Burkholderiaceae > Cupriavidus > Cupriavidus sp. SIMBA_020. The sequence continues at coordinate 109,500 of NZ_JAWRWU010000009.1, forward strand.
GGTACGGCGTCTGCGCCGCGCGCTGGCCGAGTTCCGCATCGACGGCGTGCCGACCAATATCAACTTGTTGCGGGCGCTGGTCGCGCGCGAGGACTTCGCCACGCAGCACGTGCATACGCGCCATTTCGAGGCGATCCTGCCGGAACTGCTGGAGCACGCGAAACGCATCGCTGCCACGGCTGCCACCCGCGATGCCACGAGCGGCCAGCCTGCCGGCGTACCGGCCAGTGCGCTGGCTGCGGGCAGTGAAGCAGCGCCCGGCGAAGGCCTCATCGCCATCCGCGCGCCGATGAACGGCCGCGTGGTCGAGATGCGCGTCAATGAGGACGCCATCGTGCAGCCGGGCCAGACCGTGGCCATCCTCGACGCCATGAAGATGGAGCACACCATCGTCGCCGAAGCCGCCGGCCGCGTGATCGACGTGCGCCTTGGGGCCGGCGCGCAGACCACCGAGAACCAGATCCTGCTGGTGCTGGAGCCGATGGAAACCACCGGTGCGGCGCAGCACCGCACCGCAGGCGCCGATCCGCGCGCCGTACGACCAGACCTGCAGCGCGTGTTCGATCGCGACGCCTTCCTCGCCGACACCGCCCGCCCGGACGCCGTGGCCAAGCGCCATGCCCGTGCCCAGCGCACCGCGCGCGAGAACGTGGCGGACCTGTGCGATGCCGACAGCTTCGTCGAGTACGGCGCCTACGCGGTGGCGGCGCAGGCCAGCCGGCGCAGCGCCGAGGACCTGATCGCCAACACCCCTGCCGATGGCCTGATCACCGGCACGGGGCGCGTCAACGGCGCCCGCTTCGCACCCGAGGCAGCCCGCTGCGCGGTGCTGGCCTATGACGCCACCGTGCTGGCCGGCACGCAGGGCAAGCGCAACCACATCAAGACCGACCGCATCCTGCAAGTCGCCGCCGACCAGAAGCTGCCCACGGTGATCTTTGCCGAAGGCGGCGGCGGCCGGCCCGGCGATGTCGATTTCCCGACCGTGGCCGGCCTCTACCAGCCCTCGTTCGCGGCATTCGCCAGCCTGAGCGGCGAAGTGCCGGTGATCGGCATCGCGGCGGGCCGCTGCTTTGCCGGCAATGCCGCGCTGCTCGGCTGCTGCGACGTGATCGTCGCCACACGCGACGCCAACATCGGCATGGCCGGCCCGGCGATGATCGAGGGCGGCGGGCTGGGCGTGTACCGCCCCGAGGACATCGGCCCCGCTGCCGTGCAGTTCCAGAACGGCGTGGTGGACCTGCTCGTTGACGACGAGGCCGCTGCCGTGCAGGCCGCCAAGCACTATCTGGCGATGTTCCAGGGCCGCACGCAGGACTGGCAGGCGCCCGACCCGCTGCTGCTGCGCGGCGTAGTGCCCGAGAACCGCCTGCGCGTGTACGACACGCGGGCGGCCATGCAGGGCATTGCCGACGTGGACAGCCTGCTGGAACTACGCGCCGGCTACGGCACCGGCGTGCATACGGCGCTCGCGCGCATCGAGGGGCGCCCGGTCGGCATCGTCGCCAACAACCCGCGCCACCTCGGCGGCGCCATCGACGTGGACGCCGCCGACAAGGCCGCGCGATTCATGCAACTGTGCGACACCCACGGCCTGCCCATCGTCTCGCTGATCGACACACCGGGCTTCATGGTCGGCCCCGAGATCGAGGCGCGCGCGCAGGTGCGGCACGTGTCCCGCCTGTTCGTGCTGGGCGCCAAGCTGCGCGTGCCGTTCATGGCCGTGGTGCTGCGCAAGGGCTACGGACTCGGCGCGATGGCGATGGCAGCCGGCGGCTTCCGCGCGCCGGCCTTCACGATCTCCTGGCCCACCGGCGAGTTTGGCGGCATGGGGCTCGAGGGCGCCGTGCGGCTCGGCTTCCGCAAGGAACTCGAAGCGCTGCCCGAAGGCCCCGAGCGCGACGCGCTCTACCAACAGCTGGTGGCGCAGATGTATGAGCGCGGCCACGCGATCAACGCCGCCGCCGGGCTGGAGATCGACGCCGTGATCGATCCCGCCGAGACACGCCGCTGGCTGCTGGCGGGACTGGAGCCCGCCCCGCGCGACACCCCGCCGCGCCGCTACGTAGACGCCTGGTAACCCCCGGGGAAGCCCCCTTCCCCTGCGCTTGTTCGTCCAACGCCCCGGAGACACGATGGAAGAGACCGCCTTCTTTGCCGACCTGGACGCCCGCCACGCCCGCATCTGGCCGGCGGGCCTGCCCACCGCGCCGCACTACCCGCACGGCGAGATCGGCCTGGGTGACACCCTGCGCGCCTGGGCGCGCGTGCAGCCAGACCGCCCGGCGCTGGTCTACTACGGCACCACGCTCACCTATGCCGAACTCGACGACCTCAGCGAACGCTGCGCGGAGTTGCTGCGCGGCCACGGCGCGGGACCGGGCGAGCGCGTGGCCGTGCTGCTCGGCAACTGCCCGCAGTTCCATATCGTGTTCTACGCGATCCTCAAGATCGGCGCGGTGTACGTGCCGGTCAACCCGCTGTTCAAGGAACACGAGCTGGCCTACGAACTGAACGATGCCGGCGCCACCACCGTCATCGCCCTCGATTCGCTGGTGCCGATGCTGATGGCCGTGAAGGCGCAGACGCCCGTGGCCACGGTGTTCCGCACCTCGCCGGGCGAGTTCCTGCCGGCCGAGCCCACGCTGCCGGTGCCGGCCGGACTGGGCGCGCCGCCCGTCGAGCACGCCGGCACCATCGACCTGATGACCGCCGTGCGCCTGTGCACGGGCAACGTGCGCGACGCGCAGGTGGACCTGGACGCCCTGGCGGCGCTCAACTACACCGGCGGCACCACCGGCATGCCGAAAGGCTGCATGCACACGCAGCGGGACATGCTGTACACCGCCGCCGCCTCGCTGGCGGTGGCCAGCGGGCAGGCGGGCCGCGACCCGGCCCAGCCCTCACCGGACGTGATGCTGAATTTCCTGCCGATGTTCTGGATCGCCGGTGAGAACCTCGGCCTGATCTACCCGATCTTCAGCGGCGCCACGCTGGTGCTGCTGGCGCGCTGGGACCCCGCGGCGGTGATGGCCGCCGTGGAGCGCTACCGCGTGAACCGGACCTTCATGGTGGTGGACAGCATCGTCGAACTGCTCCAGCACCCGGACCTCCCCCGGCACGACCTGCGCACGCTGCAACACACGCGCGTGGCGTCGTTCATCCGCAAGCTCACGCCAGACCTGCGCCGCCAGTGGCTGGCGCTGACCGGCGGCATCCTGGCCGAAGGCGCCTGGGGCATGACCGAGACCCACACCAGCGACACCTTCACCACCGGCATGCAGACCGACGACATGGACCTGCACGGCCGCCCGATCTTCGTGGGCCTGCCCGTGCCCGGCACCCGCATCAAGATCTGCGATTTCGAGACCGGCGCAGTGCTGCCGGTGGGCGGGGAAGGCGAGATCGTGGTCAGCACGCCCTCGCTGTTCAAGGGCTACTGGGGCCGCCCGGAGGCCAACGCCGAGGTGTTCCGCAACGGGTGGTTCCATACCGGCGATATCGGCGCCTATGACGAGGCCGGCTATCTCCACTTCCTCGGCCGTCGCAAGGAGATGATCAAGGTGCGCGGCATGAGCGTGTTTCCGTCCGAACTGGAAGTACTGCTGGGCCGGCATCCGGCTGTGCTCGGCTCGGCCGTGGTGCCGCGCCCCGATCCGGAGCGCGGGCAGGTGCCAGTGGCATTCATCCGGCTGCGCCCCGAGCATGCCGCCGTCTCCGGCGACGACCTCCTTACCTGGTGCCGGGAGCATATGGCGAGCTACAAGGTGCCGGAGATCCGCGTGGTGGCGGAGCTGCCGATGACGGCCACCGGCAAGGTCCGCAAGGTGGAACTGCAGGCGCAGCTCGAACAGTAGGCCCGGAACAACAAGATCAAGAGGAGACACCCATGAACACGCCGCGACGCACCCTGCTCAAACTGTCCGCCGCCACGCTCGGCGGCCTGGCCCTCGGCCGCCCCGCCTGGGCGCAGCAGCCCGCCTCCACGGCGCCCAGCGGCCCGATCCGGATCGTGCTGCCCTACCCGCCCGGCGGCTCCACGGACGCCATCACGCGCTTTATCGCGGACAAGCTCGGCGCCTCGCTGAAGACCAGCGTGATCGTGGACAACCGCCCCGGCGCAGCCGGCATGATCGGCGCGGCAGCCGTGGCCTCGGCGGCGCCGGACGGGCGCACGCTGCTGTTCACCAACACCGCGCTGATCCAGAGCCCCCTGATCCAGCCGCAGCCGCTCTACAACCCGATGACCGATTTCGAGCCGCTGACGCTGGTGGCCGATGCCGCGCAGGTCTTCGTCGCCAGCGATGCCACGCCGGCCAAAACGCTGGCGGAGTACGTCGAGTACGCGCGCCAGAACCCCGGCTCGGCCTACGGCAGCCTCGGCGTGGGCTCCACCGGCCATCTGTACGGCGAACTGCTCAAACGCAAGGCCAACCTCAACATCGTGCACGCGGCGTACAAGGGCGACACCGCCGCCATCGCGGATCTGCTCGCCAAGCAGTTGCCCGCCGGCTTCGTCTCCACGGTGATGGCCAAGACCTATGGCGACGCCGGCCGGATCAAGGTGCTCGCCACGCTGGGACCGGCGCGCGTGCCGTCCATGCCGAACGTGCCGACCTTTACCGAAGCCGGCTTCACGGGCTTCGAGTCGATCGGCTGGATCGGCATGCTGGCCCCGGCCAAAACGCCCGCCCCGCTGGTGCAGCGGCTGTCCGCCGAGATCGCGACCATCGTCAAGTCCCCGGCCGGCGCCAGGATGCTGGCGGATAGCGGCATGCTGCCGCGCGGCACCACGGCGCCGGAGTTTGGCGCCCTGCTCAAGCGCGACCAGCAGGTGTGGCAGGCGCTGGTCAGCCAGTCGGGGATCAAGGTGGCTTCGTAAGGCCACGCTGTAAGCCCGCGTCTCCCGATATACTCCCCGGATCGTTTCGGGGAGAGCACGCGTGGATCGATTGCAGGCCATGAAGACCTTTGTCACCGTGGTGGAAAGCGGAGGCTTCACCGCGGCCGCGCGCAAGCTCGATATTTCGCTGTCGGTGGTCAGCCGCATCGTCACCGACCTCGAAGCCCACCTGGGCGTGCGGCTGCTCACGCGCACCACGCGGCTGGTGCGTCCCACGGACACCGGCGCCGCCTACTACGAGAACTGCCGGCGCATCCTGGCCGAGATCGACGAGGCCGAACTGGCCACCACGGGCGCACACCTGGCGCCGCGCGGGCAGTTGTCGATCACGGCGTCGGTGCTGTTCGGGCGCCGTTTCGTCACGCCGATCGTGGTCGAGTACCTGCGGCGCTACCCGGAGGTGGACGTCAACTGCCTGTTTATCGACCGCATCGTCAATTTCGTGGACGAGGGCATCGACGTCGGCATCCGCATTGGCGACCTGCCCGCCTCCTCGCTCCAGGCGGTGGCGGTCGGCCATGTGCGGCGCGTGGTCTGTGCGTCGCCCGCCTACCTGGCGCGGCAAGGCGTGCCGGCAAAGCCGGCGGACCTGGCGGCGCACACCGTGATCCAGACCACCGGCATCTCCACCCTGCCGGAATGGCGCTTCCTGACCGGCGGCGAGATCACGCCCACGCGGCTCTCCCCGCGCATGGCCACTACCACCAACGATTCCGCCATCGCGGCGGCCGTGGACGGCTTCGGGCTGGCGCGCGTGCTCTCGTACCAGATTGCCGATGAACTGCGCGACGGCCGCCTGCAGATCGTGATGGCGGACTTCGAGCCGGCGCCGCTGCCGATCAACGTGATCCATCGCGAGGGCCGCCACGCGATGCACAAGGTGCGCGCCTTCCTGGACCTCGCCATCGACACCCTGCGCGCCGCGCCGTCCCTGCGCTAGGGCGGCTCGGCAGGCGGCAACCCGGCATTCTTCGCGTTGGCGCAAGAGTGCCTTCTGGCGGCGGCGGTTTTTCGTGCGCTGGAAGGCACCTATAGTCGGAAGCATCCCCAACCAGGATCCGACATGAAACTGTACGCCTACCCCCTCTCCGGCCACTCCCACCGCGTTCGGCTGTTCCTCGGCCTGATCGGCCAGCCGGTCGATCTCATCGACGTGGACCTGCGCGCCGGTGCGCACAAGACGCACGAATTCCTGGCCCTGAACCCGTTCGGCCAGGTGCCGGTACTGGTGGACGGCGACACCGTGCTGCCGGACTCCAACGCAATCATGGTCTATCTGGCCAAGACGCTGGGCCGCACTGACTGGCTCCCTGAGACCCCCGCCGGCGCCGCCGCCGTGCAGCGCTGGCTGTCCGTGGCGGCGGGCGACCTCGCGGCCGGGCCGGCCTCGGCACGGCTGATTACCGTGTTCGGCGCGCCGCTGAACAGCGAGCAGGTCATTGCCCGGGCGCATCTGGTGCTGGGCCGCATGGACCGCGCGCTGGCCGGCCGCCAGTGGATTGCCGCCGATCAGCCGACGATTGCCGACGTGGCGCTGTACAGCTACACCGCCAGCGCGCCCGAAGGCTTTGTGGACTTGGCCGACTACGCCCACGTGCGGCAATGGCTGGCCCGCGTGGAAGCGCTGCCCGGATTCGTGCCGTTCCAGAAGACCGCCGTCGGGCTCGCCGCCTGATTGCTGCCCCCGCTGTCCACCCTACCGGAGCCCAACATGTCCCCCCACGCCGCCCTCCTCCCCGATCTGCCCTGGCACACCGGCGAACGCCTGCTCCAGGCGCGCGCCGGCGTGCAGGCGCGCATGGCCGAGATCGGCCCGCGCGTGGTGCGGGACTACATGCCTGACCAGCACCGCGACTTCTTCGCCCAGCTGCCGCTGGTCGTGCTCGGCGCGGTGGCGCCGGATGGGCGGGTCTGGGCCACGCTGCGCGCCGGGGCGCCCGGCTTCCTGCACTCGCCGGACCCGCGCGCGCTGAACGTGGCGGTGGCGCGCGAGCCCGCCGACCCGGCCGACGCCGGCATGGATGACGGCAACGCCCTCGGCCTGCTCGGCATCGACCCCATGACGCGGCGCCGCAACCGCATGAACGGCCGGGTGGAGCGCACCGGCCCGGACGGCTTCCGGCTGGCCGTGGGCCAGAGCTTCGGCAACTGCCCGCAGTACATCCAGCAGCGCGCGTTCGATTTCACGCGCGATCCCGGCGTGGCGGCCGACCAGCCGCCGCAGGTCCTGCCCGCCCTGGACGAGCGGGCGCGCGCGCTGATCGCCGGCGCGGATACCTTCTTCGTGGCGTCTTACGTGGATCTGGCCGATGGCAGCCGGCAGGTGGATGTGTCGCACCGGGGCGGGCCGCGCGGCTTCGTGCGGCTCGATGCGGACGGCGGGCTGACGATTCCTGACTTCTCGGGCAACCGCTTCTTCAATACGCTCGGGAACCTGGCCGCCAACCCGATCGCCGGGCTGGCCTTCGTGGACTACACCACGGGCAACCTGCTCCAGCTCTCGGGCCGGGCCGAGGTGCTGACCGACTCCCCGGAGATCGCCCTACACCCGGGTTGGGAAGGCGCCGAGCGCCTCTGGCGCGTGATACCGGACCGCGTGATCTGGCGCGAGGCGGCGCTGCCGCTGGTCTGGCACGCCCCGGACGCTTTGCCCCGGCCATAGCCCTGTGACACAATCGCGCGACGCCTGGCCCCGGAGTCCGCGATCATGTCCCTGGAAGCGCTGCAAAACATCAATCCGCAATCGCTGCTCGATACCGCGATCAGCCTCGCCGCCGCGTTCGTGCTCGGCGGCATGATCGGCTACGAGCGCCAGTACCGCCAGCGCACGGCCGGGCTGCGCACCAACGTGCTGGTGGCCGTGGGTGCGGCCATCTTCGTGGATATGGCCAACCACCTTGCCGGCCACGATGGGGCGGTGCGCGTGGTGGCCTACGTGGTGTCCGGCATCGGCTTCCTGGGCGCCGGCGTGATCATGCGCGAGGAAGGCAATGTGCGTGGCCTGAACACGGCGGCCACGCTGTGGGGGTCGGCGGCGGTCGGCGCGTGCGCCGGGGCGGACCTGATCATGGAGGCGGCTATCGGCGCGCTGTTCGTGCTGGCCGCCAACACGCTGCTGCGGCCCGTGGTGGACCGCATCAACCGCCAGCCCATCGACACGCCCGCCGTGGAAGTCACCCATACCGTGCACGTGATTACCGCGCGCGAGCACCAGAAACTCGCCATGCGGCTGCTGGAAGAAGCGCTGGAAGCGGCCGCCTACCCCACCCGCGACCTGGAGGTGCGGGCGTTCGGCGAACAGGATGTGGAGATCGAAGCGGTGCTGGCCGCTGCGTCGGTGGATGGCGACGCGCTCGACGCGATGGTCGCCAGGCTGGGCGCCACGAGCGTGGTCAGCCAGGCCTTCTGGAGCGCCAGCACTACCGAGTAGCGGTGCCGGCGCCGGGGTTCGGCTGGCTCAGCGGCTGGCTCAGCGGCTGGCTCAGCGGCTGGCTCGGCGGCCGGCTCAGCGGCTGGCCGGGGCCAGTGCCGCCACCGCAGGCAGGGCCATCTGGCCGAGCACCCGCAGCACGGTGATCTGGTCGCCCGTCCAGCTTTCCACGGCGGTCAGGTAGTTGAAGGTGCCGATCACCCGGCCACCCTCGCAGAGCGGCACGTTGACCACGCCATTCAGGCCCAGCCCACGGATCACGGCGATGTCGTCGAAGACGGCGGCCAGCGCCGCGTCGCCCTCGCCGACGAAGACCTCGCCGCGCACCAGCAGCTGGCGCGTCCACGCGGTGTCGCCCTTGACCTTCTTGCCGCCCACCGGGTAGGCGGCCGGGTCGGACGACCACAGCCGCCCGATTTCGCCGGTCTCGGCCTGCCACGTGTTGATCGTCAGCAGGCCGGGGCCGAGCAGGTCCAGCGTGGCCTGCCCCACCGCATCCAGCACGGCCACCGGCGTCGCCGCGTGGCGCAACTGGTCGCACAGCGTGTTAAGCCGCGCCAGATTGGCTAGATTGACCATCGCGACATTCGCAACCATCGACCCTTACTCCGCCTTGATGCCGAGCTCGCGGATCAGCTTGCCGTAGCGGTCAGCGTCGCGGCGCAGGATCTTGCCGAACGCCTGCGGCGTGGACGTGGTGGTTTCCACGCCGATGCTGTCCATCTTGGCCTTCACTTCGGGCAGCGTCATGATCCGGTTGATCTCGCTGTTCAGGCGCGTCACCAGCTCGGCCGGCATGTTCTTCGGGCCGAAGGCGCCGTACCACACGGACAGCTCATAGCCGGGCAGGGTCTCGCCCACCGTGGGTACGTCCGGCAGCAGCGGCGAGCGCTTGGCTTCGGTCACCGCCAGCAGGCGCAGCTTGCCGGCCTTCACGTGCGGCAGCGTCTGGGTGCCGGCGGAGAACAGCAGTTGCGTCTGGCCCGCCACCAGGTCCACCACGGCCGGGGCGCCGCCCTTGTAAGGCACGTGGAGCATGTCCACGCCGGCCATCTTGGCGAACAGCACCGCGCTCAGGTGGTTGGTGGAGCCGGAGCCGGCGCTGGCGTAGGCCAGCTTGCCCGGATTGGCCTTGGCGTAGGCAATCAGCTCCTTGACGTTCTTCGCCGGCACGGACGGATGCACCACCATGGTGTTCGTCACATAGGCCAGCAGCCCCAGCGGGGTGAAGTCCTCCACGCCCTTGAACGGCATGTTGGGCATCAGCGAGGGGTTCATCGCGTGGGTGCTCATCGAGCCGACCAGTAGCGTGTAGCCGTCCGGCTGGGCGCGCGCCACCGTGGCCGAGCCGATATTGCCCGAGGCGCCGGGGCGGTTGTCGACGATGACCGGCTGGCCGAGCGACTTGGTCAGGTGTTCGGACAGCACGCGCGCCAGGATGTCCGTGGAGCCGCCGGCGGCCCAGGGCACAATCAGCGTGATCGGCTTCGTCGGATAGGCATCGGCGGCACCAGCCCCCGAGATGGCGGCGAACGACAATGCCAGCGCGGCGGCACCGCGCAGCAGGTTCTTGACTACGGACCTCATGACTGCAACTCCCTCTGTCTTCGTGCGGACCGCCCCGTGCGGGCCGACTGTTTGTGCGATACCGCTTCCGCGATACTTCCCATGCCTGCCGCCCCGTCAGCGGCCCACGGCATAGCCTTGCATCCCACGCGCATTGGCGCCCGCGCGCAGCACCAGCCGGCCCTGGGCATCGCGCTCGCGCGAGCAGGCCGACATGCGGCCTTCGGACCAGTCGTCGCCCACGCGCACCTCGTGCCCGCGCGCGCGCAGCGCCTCCAGCGTGGCCGCCGGAAAGCGCGACTCGATGCTGATGCGGTTGAGCACGGTCTGGCGCGGCCAGAACGAACCCGGGAAATGATCGATATGCCAGGCCGGCGCGTCGATGGCCTCCTGGAGGTTCATGCCATGCACGGCATGACGCAGGAAGAATGCCAGGGACCACTGGTCCTGCTGGTCGCCGCCGGGCGTGCCGAAAACCATGTACGGCTCCCCGTCGCGCAGCGCCATCGACGGCGACAGCGTGGTGCACGGGCGCTTGCCCGGTGCCAGCGTGTTCGGCAGGCCCGGCTCGAGCCAGGTCATCTGCAGGCGGGTGTTCAGCGCGAAGCCGAGCGACGGAATCGTCGGGCTCGACGACAGCCAGCCGCCGGACGGCGTGGCCGCCACCATGTTGCCGTGGCGGTCGATCACGTCGATATGGCAGGTATCGCCCACGAACAGCTCGCGCTCGGCCCATTCGGTCACGGGCGGCAGCGCGGCGAAGGTGGGCTCGCCCACGCCGAAGCGCACGTCGGCGGTGGCCAGCGTGCGCGTGGCCACGTCGAGGTCCGGCATGCGCGGCGCCTGGCCGTTCAGCGTGCCCGCCGTCATGGTCAGCGCGGCCTGCTCGCCGATGCCCGCCGCGCGCGCGGCCAGGTAGTGCGGATCGAGCAGCGCGCAGAGCTGGCTTTCCGTAAAGCGCGGGTCGCCGTACCAGGCGGTGCGGTCGGCCATCGCCAGCTTGGCGGCCTCGGCAATCTTGTGGACGAATTCGGGGGACGTGGGCGCGTGGGCCTCCAGCCCGGCGTGGCGCAGCATGCCGAGCTGCTGCAGGAACATCGGCCCCTGACTCCAGATATCGCACTTGGCCACGGTGTAGCGGCCGAAGTCCAGCGTTACCGGGGCCTCCACCGTGGGCGCCCACTGGGCGAGGTCGTCGTAACGCAGCAGGCCGGTGTGCTTCTCGCCGGTGGTGTCGCGCACCGGGGTGTCGCGGCAGTAGGCGTCGATCGCCTCGGCCACGAAGCCGCGGTACCAGCAATCCATGGCGGCGTCGATCTGGCCCGTGCGGGAGTCGCTCCTGGACTGGGCGGTCTCGACGATACGCGTATAGGTATCGGCCAGTACCGGCAGCCGATGGAGCGCGCCGGGGCGCGGCACCTTGCCATCGGGCAGCCAGGTGTCGGCAGAGCTGTGCCATTCGTCGCGGAACAGCGCCTGCACGGCCAGGATGGCCTGCGAGATGCGCGGCACCAGCGGGAAGCCATCGCGCGCATAGCCGATGGCAGGCGCGAGCACGTCCGCCAGCGACCACGTGCCGTGGTCGCGCAGCATGGTCAGCCACGCGCCGAACGCGCCGGGCACGGTGGCGGGCATCAGGCCGATGCCGGGCATCAGTTCCATGCCCTGGGCGCGCAGCGCCTCGGGGTCCGCCAGCGCGGGCGCCGGGCCCTGGCCGCAGACTGACCGCATCGCGCGTGTCTTTTCATCCCAATAGAGGATCGGCACTTCGCCGCCCGGGCCGTTCAGGTGCGGTTCCACCACCTGGAGCACGAAGCCGCCGGCCACGGCTGCGTCGTAGGCATTGCCGCCGCGCTCGAGCACGCCCATCGCGGTCTGCGTGGCAAGCCAGTGGGTGGAAGCGGCAACGCCGAAGGTGCCAACGATTTCCGGACGGGTGGTGAACATGGCGTAATGACTGGTATCGAATGCATTTGAGTATAGGAGTCCGGAATAACTGCAAACGGCGAAAAAATTATTGTTGCATTACCATTTGGTTATATCGCTCCTTCGCCCATCATGCCGATTTCGTCCGACAAGCTGCTCCACAACGTCGTTTCGCGCCTGCGCCTGCGGCATCTGCCGCTGCTGCTGGCGCTCGAGCGCCAGCGTTCCGTCTCGCGCGTGGCCGCCGAACTCAATCTCTCCCAGCCGGCCGTGACCAAGGCGCTGCGCGAGATCGAGGACATCTTCCTGACACCGCTGTTCACCCGCACGCGCCAGGGCCTGGAGCCGACGCCCACCGGCGTGGCCGTGCTGGCCCACGCGCGCACGGCGCTGGCCGACGCGGAGGCGCTGGGGCGCGAGCTGACGGTGATCGAAGCCGGCCTGCGCGGGCGGCTGCGGATCGGCGTGATTCCCTACGTGGCGCGCGGCTTGCTCGATGCCGCGCTGGACTTCGGCCTGCGCCACACGCCGCGTATCTCGATGCTGGTGCGGGAAGGGACCACCGATGAACTGGTCAACGCGCTGCGCCAGCACGAACTCGATTGCGTGATCGCGCGCTCGTTCTACCTGGCCGGCGAGGACATCGCCCAGCAGCCGCTGTATCGGGAGGAGCCGGTGCTGGTAGTGCCGGCGGACGCCGCCGCGCGGCTCTCCCGTGCCGGACTGGACTGGAAGCGGCTGGCGGAACGGGACTGGATCCTGCCGCCCCCGCATACGCCGGTGCGCCGCACGATAAATACGATGTTCGCGGTGGCCGGCGTGGCCCCGCCGCTGCCCACGGTGGAGACCTACTCGATCAAGCCGATGGCCACCCTGCTGCGCCGCCAGCCGGACGCCATCACCATCGTGCCGCGCTCGGTGGCGGCCGAACTGGTGGAGCTGGGCGGCGCCGCTACCCTGCCCTTTGCGCTGAGCTGGGACTTGCCGCCCGTCGGCATCATGTGGCGGCGGGGGCTGGAAGACAACGAACTGATGACGTCGCTGGTGGAGGCACTGAGAGAAGCGGCCAAATAATCACTTAACTTGGAGTGCGTGCCCTCCGTGCGTGGGGACGACAATGTCTCATACATTCATGGACAATGAGCCTGTCGTGATTGACCCCTCGACATTTGTACCCGCACCCGCGACGGCTTCGTCGCGGGATTTTTTTTGGTCAAAGCACCTTTCGCATCAGGGCGTTTTCCAGCGTCACGCCCCGACAGACTGGAAAGTTTCGCTCGACCACATGAAAGCCGTGGCGCGCGAAAAAAGCTCGGCCGTCTTGCTGACGAACCGACGAATGTTCACGGAATCCTCTCAGGAAGACAGCGGCAAGCCGGCGTCCGTTGCGGCGTCCGTTGCGGCGTCCTTGGGCCCTTGGCGCCGTAGCACGACATGCGTGGCCTTCTCCGACGCTACGGATTGAACGCATGCGTATCCCAGCGCCCGCAAGTCGAGCCCTCCGAACAGCGATTCTCCCCGGCCGAGCAAGACCGGCGCGATGGCGATGTGCAGTTCGTCAACAAGGCCCTCGCGAAGATATTGCCGGATTGTGTCCGCCCCACCGCCGATCCGCACGTCCATTCCGCCAGCGGCCTCGCGTGCACGGCGGAGCGCCTCGTGAATGCCTCCGGTTACGAAATGGAACGTCGTGCCGCCCTCCATCTCGATGGAAGGACGAGGATGATGGGTCAAGACGAAGGCTGGAACGTGATACGGCGGATTATCTCCCCACCAGCCTTTCCAGTTTGCGTCCGGCCAGTCCCCGCGAATGGGCCCGAACATGTTCCGCCCAAGAATCCATGCCCCGACATTCTGAAAGCCGCGGGCAGCAAAATCGTCGTCCACCCCGGCCGTACCGCCGTCCTTGCCGAACAAGGTCTGCTGAAAGGTGCGTGTTGGGAATAGCCAGTGGTGCAGATCCGTCCCGCCAACGCCGAGCGGATTGTTGATGTCCTGATCCGGACCTGCTCCGTATCCATCGAGCGAGATAGTGAAGCCCTCAACGCGAACGCGTGCCATGGTTGTCCTCCGTGTAGACGCCTGACAGGTGAATGAAGGGTGGAGCATACGCCACTTTCTTGGGGTTCCCCATTTTCCGCTGCTAGGATAATTCGAGTTCACACCACGTCAAGGCGGAGACCGATGTCCAGCGCCCGTTGTCATTGGTTGACGCCCTTCGCCGCAGGACTCCTGTGGCTGGCACCCCTTGCCGCACATGGCCAGGAAGTGCTGCTGCTCGGCGGCTTCTACACCCACCCGCCAATCCAGGCCGACGACGACCGTAGCTACGCCTATGCCTACGTCTATCAGCAAAACCTGACGGAGCACTGGTACGCCAGCTATACCTACCTGAACGAGGGCCATATCACCGGCCATCACCGCGACGGGCACAGTGCCCAGCTCTGGTGGCGCTACCTCGCGCTGGACAGGCAGTTGGCGCTCTCGCTGGGCGCCGGCCCCTATCTCTATTTCGACACCACCAGCCACCAGCCCGATGGCAGCTACGAAAACCAGCACGGCGTCGGGGTGTTGGCCAGCGCGGCGGCCACCTGGTACGTCGGGGGCCCCTGGATGTTGCAGGTGCGCTTTAACCGGACGTGGCAGACCTCGGGCTTCCAGTCCAACACGCTCCTCCTTGGCGTGGGCTATCAGCTCGACCGCGACCACCTGCCAGGGCCCGTCGTGGGATCGGCTTCCCGCGGCAAAGACGCCACGCCCAACGAACTGACCGTCCTGCTGGGTGGCGTTGTCGTCAACGACTTCGATTCGGACATGGTCTTTGGCGGTGCGCTCGAATATCGGCGCCAGCTTTGGCGTTATGTGGAAGGGACGGTCAGCTACCTCGACGAAGGCAGCGCCAACGCCGTCCGGCGCCGGGGCGTGGCATCGCAGGCCTGGGTATCCGGGGCCTTCCTGGGAGACCGGCTGACGCTGGGTTTCGGTGCCGGGCCTTACTACGCGACCAGCCTGCAGGTCAGCGGCCCCGGCGCGGACCCCTCGCCGTCCCATTGGGCCGGCCTGTTGACGCTGTCCACGAGCTACCGGGTCGGTGATCACTGGCTGGCACGCCTGTCATGGAACCGAACCCTGACCGGATACAACCGCGATACGGACATGTTCCTCGCCGGGCTCGGCTACCGCTTCTGACGGCTTCTTATGGCTTCTGACTGTTCCTGACGGCGGCTGACGGCGGCTGACCGCCCCAACCATCATAGTGAACCCGCCACCTCGGCGACCAGGGTCCGCAGCCACATGTGCGCCGGGTCCTGCCGATAGCGCACGTGCCATGCCATGTGCAGCGGAAACGTTCCGAGGTCGACCGGCGCAGGCACTACTTTCAGGCGCGGGTCGTGGGCCAGGCGTCGGCAAATTAGTTGGGGGAGCGTAGCGCAGTAGTCGGTGGCCGCGACAATCTCGGAGATGGTCGCGAAGTGCGTGACCGACACCACCACTTCACGCTTGAGCCCCTGACGGTCCAGGGCCTGGAAGAGGCCGGCGCGCAGGCGGCCCGGGGGCAGCACGTTGACGTGCTTCAGTCGCTCGTACTGCGCCTTCGTGATCCGGCTGTCGATCGTCGGATGATCAGCGCGCACCACGCAGGCCAGGCCATCGTCCGCAATGTGTTGTACGACGAGATTGTCTGGCGCATCGCTGATCCGGCCCAGCACCATCGCGGTGGTGCCTGAGGTCACGCCCGTCTCGGCGAGGTCGGTGCCGAAGGGCAGCGTGCGCAGTTGAATGCCTGGCGCGAGCACGCTCAGCCGGGCGACCAGCGCGGGCACCAGCACAAACTCCACGTAGCTGTTCGGGGCGATCGTGACGACCTCATCGGCGCGCGACGGGTCGAAGTCCCGCTGCCCCAGCACCACCGTGTCCATCGCAGCCAGCGCCTGGGTCAGCGCGGGTGCGAGTTGCTCGGCCTTCGCGGTGGGCCGCATGCCATAGCGCTCACGGATGAACAGCGGGTCCTGCAGCACGATGCGCAGGCGCGACAGTGCGTTGGAAAGCGCCGCTTGCGTCATGCCCAGGCGGTCGGCGGCGCGGGTCACGCTGCGCTCCTCCATCAGCGCCACGAAGATCGGCAACAGGTTCAGGTCGTACCGCATCCGGACATATATCGTCGTCAATAAAACTGAATTATAGGAAATAAATTGGATGAATCACTGGCTACCGCCGATCATTCGCTCATACCACCACCGAAACGGAGAGCACCATGTCCCTCAAGAACCTCATCCCCGGCCACCTGGGCTTCGGCACCGCACCGCTGGGCAACATGTTCCGCGCCATTCCCGAAGCCGAGGCGCAGGCGACCGTCGATGCCGCCTGGCAGGACGGCATCCGCTTCTTCGACACCGCGCCGTTCTACGGCGCCGGCCTGGCGGAAGCGCGCCTGGGCGACGCGCTGGCCGGCCGCGACCGCGACAGCGTCGTGCTGGCCACCAAGGTCGGGCGCCTGGTCCTGGACGAGGTGGAGGACGTCTCCGCCCGTGACCTGGGCGAGAAGGGCGACGTGTTCCGGCACGGCCGCGCCAACCGGATCGTCAACGACTACTCCGAGGCGGCGACGCTGCGCTCGATCGAGGACAGCCTGCAGCGCCTGAAGACCGACCGGCTCGACATCGTGTGGGTGCACGATGTTGCGCAGGACTTCTACGGTGACGAGTGGCTCGGCGTGTTCGAGACCGCACGCAAGGGGGCCTTCAAGGCGCTGGACCGGCTGCGTGACGAAGGCGTGATCCGCGCCTGGGGACTGGGCGTGAACCGGGTCGAGCCCATTGAGCTGCTGCTCGACCTGCAGGGCCCGCGGCCGGACGGCTTCCTGCTCGCCGGCCGCTACACGCTGCTGGACCATTCGCGGGCCCTGCAGCGGGTGATGCCGCAGGTGGCCGCCCGCGGCCTGGGCATCGTGGTCGGCGGACCCTACAGCTCCGGCGCGCTGGTCGGCGGCCCCAACTTCGAGTACGCCCCGGCGACGCCGGCGATCCTGGACCGGGTGCAGGCGATCAAGGCAATCGCCGATCGCCACGGCGTGACCATGAAGGCGGCCGGCCTGCAGTTCTCGCTGGCTCATCCGGCCGTGGCAGCCGTGATCCCCGGCGCCAGCCGGCCGGAACGCATCGCCGAAGACCGCGCCGCTTTGGCGGCCCAGGTGCCGGCCGACTTCTGGCGCGAACTGCGCCAGGCCGGACTGGTGCATCCGGATGCACCGCTGCCGCATGGCGTCTGACACCCTGTCTTGAACCACCGCCCGGGAGAACCGCCATGCACAACCAAGCCTACGAACCCCAGTGCAACTCGACGAAGACGCACTGCACCGACGCCCGCCAGATCAGCCGCAGGACCTTGACGCTGCTGGCACTGGCACTCGGCACCTTCTCGATCGGTACGTCCGAATTCGCCAGCATGGGCCTGCTCCAGCAGTTTGCCGCGGGCCTGGAACTCGACCTGACCACCGCCACGCACGCCATCGAGGCCTATGCCCTGGGCGTGGTGCTGGGCGGCCCCGCCGTCACGATCCTGGCCGCCAAGCTGAACCGCAAGCACCTGTTGCTGGCCTTGATGGGGGTCTTCGTGCTGGGCAATGTGCTGTCGTCGGTGGCAACCGGCCTGGTCAGCTTCACGCTGGCGCGCTTCCTGAGCGGCATTCCGCAAGGGGCCTACTTCGGCGCGGGCGCCGTGGTGGCCTCCTACATCGTCGGGCCGGGTCAGGGTGGGCGGGCCTTTGCGCTGGTGATGACGGGCCTGACCGTCGCCACCATCGTGGGGTCGCCGCTGGCCACGCTGATGGGCCAGACCCTTGGCTGGCGCAATGCCTATCTGGCCGTGTCGGCACTGGGCCTGTTGTCGCTGGTGGCGCTATGGGCCTGGGTGCCGCGCTCCAGCGCGCTGGACGGCGGGCCGGTGCTGCAGGAGCTTCGGGCCCTGAACTCCCCGGCCGTCTGGGCGATGGTGGCCGTGGCCGCCCTGGGCGTGGCCAGCATCTTCGCCGTCTACACCTTTATTGGCCCCTTCGTCACCGACGGCGCCCGGCTCGGCGAGCACTGGATTCCGATTGCGCTGGCCCTCTTCGGCGTCGGCATGACGCTGGGCAACGTCCTCGGCGGCTGGCTGGCCGACCGTCATCCCACGCGGGGCGTGGCAGCCGGCTTCGGCAGCGCGCTGGTCGCCATGGCGCTGCTGGCGATGGGCGGCCAGAACGCCGGTGTCCTGATGGCGGGCCTGTTTGCGGTGGGCGCAACGATGATGGTGGCGATCCCGACCATCCAGGTCCGGCTCACCCAGGCCGCTCCGGATGCGCCGACGCTGATGGGCGCAATGAACCTGGCGGCGCTCAACGTGGCCAACGCCATTGGCGCGTGGACGGGCGGGCAGGCCATCGCGCAGGGCCACGGGCTGCTGTCAGCCGTGTGGGCCGGCTTTGCCCTGACGCTGGCCGGTCTTGTGTGGTTCCTGCGGATTTCCCGCAAGCAATCTCACCAAACGATTGACGCCACTACGCAGGCCGTATCGTAAAAATAAAATCCACTTCTATCGACGCGCCTTTTGGCAATTGCAGTACACCAACAGACGAGCGAGTGTGTATGCCGACGTCGCCCAGCACCGAATACAGGACGTCGGATGCGCCGTCGGCCACTTCGCTCTGCATCGTGAAGTCTGGCGCGCTGCGCACAAATACGGTGATGCGCGGCACCGCCTGGATGGCGTCGAGCGTTCCGCAGCTTTTTTTGATGAGGGACAGGGCACGCAGCGTCGAAGTCCCTGCTGCACGGCGCGCCTCGTCGAGCGAAATGGATTCGCCCACTACGCCAACGAAGCGCACCGTTTCTCCAACTCGCGGGATTTGGCCAGCAACGTAGGCTACGTTGCCATCAACCAAAACAGGTGTGTACTTTCCACCGATCTTGATTTCCTCGTCCGGATCAAATCCGAATTCCGCCGCGATCTGCCGCAGCTTGTCATCTCTTGTCATAGGCACCTTCACCGACGCTGTCGAAAGGGTAAAGCGTAATCGATTGCGCTGCGTTTGTCTGAGACGACGCTTGGTCCCCACCCCTCTCTGCAACGTGATAGACCGTCGGCTCTCCCGCCAGGTATGCCTCCAACCCGGCCATGAACGTCTGATGGTCTTCGCTCGGTTCGAAACCCAGCCGATGATCCTCGAGCGAGGACCATCGTACGATGAGGTTGAAGACTTCGGGCGTTTCAATGCCCTGTGCAAGCAGATGGCCGCCATAGCCCTTCGCCCGGGCGAGCAGCGGCGCGACCCTGGCGAACGCATCGGTAAACGTGTCGAGGTGTTCCTTGCGGACGGGCAGCAGGGCAATTTCGTAGATCATGCTGTTCCTTCAATGGCTCAGGCGTTTGCACGGTCGCGCTGCGCCAGCGGCCCAACCGCAATCGCGATCTTTCCCTGCAGGCCGTTGTCGGAACGCTCGAGTCGGGCGTGGGCGAGGGGGATGTCGGCGAGGGAATAGACAGCGCCGACGTGCGGCCGCAGTTGGCCGCGCTCGACCAATGCGCTCAGTTCATCGAGCTTGCCGCGGTTCTGTCGTGTGAACACGAAGTGGTAGCTCGCGTTCTTGCCCCATGCCTGTATCACGTTCTGCGGCTGCGCGGTATCGACGATCGAGACAACGCGGCCGAGCTGGGCGAGGGCGTCGGGGCTGCGGGACAGCGTGTTGCCGCCGACGGTGTCGAGCACGACATCGACGCCTTGGCCGCCTGTCTCGCGCAGGATCGCGTCGACGTAATCCTCTTTCCGATAGTCGATGACCACGTCGGCCCCCAGGCGTCTTGCGAACTCGAAGTTGGCATCGCGTACGGTCGTGAATACCCGGGCGCCCATCGCCTTCGCGACCTGGATCGCGATATGGCCGACGCCGCCCGCCCCGCCGTGGATCAGGATGCTTTCTCCCACGCGCAGCGCCGCACGCGCGCCCAGCGCTTCCCACACCGTTCCGCCAACGAGGCTCAGGCTTGCCGCTTCGAGGTGGCTCAGGGACGCAGGCTTCTTCCCGACGATGTTCTCGGATGCAACGTGGTATTCGGCATAGCTTCCGGGGCCGTCGAAGATCTGCGGGGTGTACCAGACTTCGTCGCCGGGGGTGAAGGCCGTCACGCCGGGGCCGATGGCTTCGACGACGCCAGAGACGTCGTGGCCGGTAATGGCGGGCAGCGGCACCAGGTCGGCGTAGTCACCGCGCCGGACCTGATAGTCCAGGGGATTGATCGAGGTGGCCTCGACCCGGACCAGGACTTGTCCCGCCTGAGGCGCGGGCTTGGGTACGTCCCAAAGTGCGAACGCGTCAGGGCCGCCGAATGTTTTCAGTACCAGTGCTTTCATTGCGTTTCTCCGGTGTGTTTCGATAAAAAGGGATATCGGGAAATATCGATATAAAGAGGCAAAAAACAGGCAGGCAAAAAATCAAAGCTCCTTCCCGATGAGCTGGGTGAGAGCGCTGATGGCTGCTTCGTTCCGCTTGTAGTAGGTCCACTGTCCGATGCGCCGGACCTCGACCAGGCCCGCGCGTTGCAGGGTGGCAAGGTAATCCGACACCGTTGATTGCGACAGCCCGACCCCTTCCTGGATGCTGCTCACGCAAACGCCCACCGTGTGAACATCGCCCTCATCCTGGGGCGGGAAGTGCTTCACGGGGTCTTTCAGGCCGCGCAGGATCTCGAGCCGAGTCCGGTTCGAGAGGGCTTTGAAAATTTCGAGCAGGTCCATGACGGCAGTATATCGACATTTCCCGATATGTCAATGAAGGGTGCAGCCGGTGCCTGCTTCACCGCATTCGTCGTGCTGGGGCGGCCCGCCCTCAGCCCTCAACTTGCTCGCCGTTCTCCTCCGCACCCTCCTCCGCACCCTCCCCAAACCCCAACCAAACCACATGCCCGCGCACGTCCTCGGGCCATCCGGCGATCAACTCCCCCAAGCGGCCCCGCTCATCCGCAAACAGCGCCCGTGCCGCCTCCTCAAAACCCGGGAGATCCCCGGCCATTGCCGACATGAAGTGATACGCCCGCTCCCGTGCCGCGCGGCGATTGTCGCCATGCGCATTCGCGCGGCGTGCCTCTTCCACGAGCTTTCGCAGCGCCACGGATGCCCCGCCCGGCTGCTGGGCCAGCCAGTCCCAATGACGCGGCAATAGCGTGACCTCGCGCGCCACGACGCCGAGTTTCGGGCGGCCCCTGCCGCGCGGCGTGTCCGGGGTGTCGTCCTGATCGGCGGCGGCATCCCCGCCCTCCGGCTGGAACCGGGCGACGATCTCCGCATCGCTGCCGCGTGTGTCGATGTCGATGGTGCGCCCGGTGGCGTTGTCGAAGACCAGCACCGGGCCGCTGGCTTTCCCTTCCATTGCGCGCCTGACCGCCAGTGCGACCACGCCGAGCGGGCCGGAGGCGAGGCGTCGATGGCCCTCGAAGGCGATATGGGACGGAAGGATTTCAGTTGGATTCATGGTTTGCCCCTTGGTGATGGCCGCAATTTATACCCGGATAAAATTAAAGTCAATATTACCCGGGTATAAATTTGCCGCACCCCGCCATGGAATAACCGCCGGGTGCCCTGCGTTTACCGGGCATGTGGCCTCGCGTGAGGCCGCCGCCCTTCGCGAGGAGCCCCGTGCCCAGTCTTCCACGATCACCAAGATCCACCCTCCGGTTTGTCCTGCCGCTATTGGCCGCCCTTGCGCTGCCCGCCGTCGCGGCGCCGCCCGCCGGCCCTGACGGCGCCGCGTTCCTGGCGGAGAGCGATGCCGCCATGACGAAGATGATGGACGACATGGCGGTCAAGCCCAGCGGCAACGTCGACGAGGATTTCGTCGCGATGATGATTCCCCACCATCAGGGCGCCATCGACATGGCCATGGCCGAACTGCGCCACGGCAAGAACGAGCAGCTCCGGCGCATCGCGCAGGAAATCATCGTCGACCAGTTGCAGGAGATTGCCGCGATGCGGCTGGCGCTGGGGCAGCCCCTCCCGCCTTCCACGCCGGCGCCTACCCGGCCCGATCCGGTCCAACCAACGACCCAACCGGCGACCCAACCGACTCCCCCCAACCATTCCGCTCACGCGCACTGAATCGCCCCGACCATGACAAGACACGCCCTCAGGAACACCCTCTCCCTCATGCTGCTGCTCGGCGCGGCCGGCGCGGCCCTGGCCGGTCAGGCGCCAGGGTCTTCGGCGGCGCCAGACGTGCCTATCAGCCACCGGGACCGCCTCTACGCCGCGGAGCAGTTCTCGAATACGGTTTCCGTGACGGACCCGGCGGACAACCGGTTGCTGGGCGTCATCCGCCTGGGCGACCCCGCGCCCGGCAACTTCAGCCCGCTGTATCGCGGCCAGGTGCTGGTGCACGGCATGGGCTTCTCGCCGGATCACCGCACCCTGGCCGTTGTGTCGATCGGATCGAACTCGGTGTCGTTCATCGACACCGCCACCAATGCCGTCAAGCACGTCACCTATGTGGGACGGTCTCCGCACGAGGCGTTCTACACGCCGGACGGCAAGGAGGTCTGGGTCACCGTGCGCGGGGAGAACTACATCTCGGTGATCGACGCCGCCACGTTCCAGGAAAAGACCCGCATCACCGTGGCCGACGGCCCGGGCATGCAGATCTTCTCGCCCGATGGCAAGTACGGCTACATCTGCTCGTCGTTCAACCCGGAAACGGCGGTGGTCAGCGTGGCCGACCACCAGATCGTGGGGCGCGTGAAGCAGGAGAGCCCGTTCTGCCCGAACATCGCCGCCACGCCTGACGGCAGGCAGGTCTGGTTCACGCTCAAGGACATCGGCAAGGCCCAGGTGTTCGAGGCCCGCCCGCCCTTCCGCCTGATCAAGACGCTGGAGACGGGCCCGATCACCAACCACGTCAACTTCGCCCACACGGCGGCGGGCGACTTCGCCTATATCACGGTGGGCGGGCTGAATCAGGTCAAGGTGTTCCGGACTGACGACTTCTCCCAGGTGGCCACGATTCCGGTGGGGAGCCTGCCGCACGGCATCTGGCCCTCGGGCGACGGCACCCGCATCTACGTGGGGCTGGAGAACGCCGACCAGCTGACCGCCATCGACACCGCCACCAACCAGGTGGTGGCCAACGTGCCGGTCGGGCAGGCGCCGCAGGCCATCGCCTATGTGCCGAACGCCGTGCCCGAGGGCGACGGCACGCAGGGGCTCCAGCCGCTGGGGGTAGCCGGGCAGACCACGCAGCTGAAGCTGCATGGCGTCGTGAACGGCAAGCCGGTGGCCACCGACCATGCGCCGACCAGCGTCACGCTGTTCGACCAGGGGCTGCTCCAGGTCCTGCAGGCATCGGCCACCGGGCTGCAACCGAAGCATGCCTATGTGCTGGCGCTCGCCAGCCGCGCGGACGGCGGCGGCCCGCTGGAGCCGCTCGCCGCCTTCATGACGAATCCGGCCGGCTCGGCCATCGTCAACGCGATTGGCCCGATCCGGCAGGTGGTGCGGGACGATGCCGGGGCCGGCGCGCGCCGCTATCTCGTGATCGCCCCGTCGGAAAATGGCAAACCCGGCGCGCCTGTGCAGGTGCAGGCACTGTAGGCGGACAGCGGGACAGAGAGGCAGGGAAGGCGCGGCACGGATGATACAAATGGCACGACATTTGCGTACTACCCAGCAAATGCGTAGTACCCATCCCGGCCGCGCCCCACACTCCCAGAACAATGCCCCTTTCCGCCTCAACCCTCGTCCTTCGGGCCAAGCAGCTCGAGATCGAGGCCGTTCGCCTGATGGCAAGCCGTGTGGAGCTGGCCGACCTGATCGGCCAGCTGATCCACGCCTTGCAGCGTGAACGGGGGGCCAGCAGCATCTTCCTGGCCTCGGGTGGGCAACGGCTGGCGCAGGAGCGCCAGACGGCGATGGGCGAAGCGGTCCACATCGCGTCCCGGCTGGACGAGCGCTTTGCCAGCCAGCTGGAAGCGGGCCAGACAGGGCAGACAGGCACGGCGTCGATGGTGTCGTTGATGGCCTGGGTGCAGCTCGACCTGGCCACGCTGCCGGCGCTGCGCCACTCCATCGATCAATGCCAGACCACCGCGCACGACGCCGTGGCGGCATTCAGCCGCCTGATTGCCGCGCTGCTGGAGTTGATCTTCCATCTGGCCGATGTGGCCATGTACCCGGGCATCGCCCGGCCGCTGGTGGCCTTCGTCTACCTCGTGCAGGGCAAGGAAGCCGCCGGGCAGGAGCGGGCCGTCGGCGCGCAGATGTTCGCCTCCGGCACCTGCGCCGGCACCGCGCAGCAGCGCGTGCAGCAGTTGGTGGAAGCCCAGCAGCGCAGCTTCCAGATGTTCGAGCGCTTTGCCGATCCGACGCTGCTCGCGGCATGGCGGCAACGGCAGGCCAGCGCCGCGGTTGCCGCGCAGGACGGCATGCGCCGCACGCTGCTGACCACGCCGCCGGGCGCGGCGCTGGTTCACGATGACAGCGAGAAATGGTTCGAAGTGTGCAGCGAGGTCATCACCGGCATGTGGACGCTGGAGATGCAGGTGGTACAGGACCTGCGCAAGGCCTGCGAGGCGCAGATCCAGCGTTCCCAGGCCGATCTCCAGGATTCGGCCGGGCTGCTGCGCCAGCTGCTGGACAATCCGCCGCCCCATACCCATGCCGTCGAGCGATTTTTCGATGTGGCCGAGCAGCCCGCCGCCGCCCCGGTGCTGCCGGGCATGCCCGATGCCGCGAACGGGCCTGCCGACGTGCACGCCACCACGGTCACGTCGCTGGAGCGCCTGCTGCGCCAGCAGTCGGCACGGCTGGCCCAGACCGAAGTGGAACTCGATGCGGCCCGGCGCGCGCTCAAGGAGCGCAAGGTGATCGAGCGCGCCAAGAATGCGCTGATGGCCCGTATGGGGCTCAGCGAGGACGCCGCCTTCCGGGCCCTGCAGAAGGCGTCGATGGACAACAATCGCCGGCTGGCGGACATCGCCGAAGCCACCCTGTCCCTCACCGGCCTCGCCCTGCCCCCACAGGACGACGATCGGCACCAGGATTGAACCCGGCCACCCACGCGCACCAAAAGCGGGCGGGCCATGCACTACCAACGCCCCCGGGATCGTCACTCACCCCAACCCGGCCCCAACCCGGCCCCTTCCCGGCCCCACCCCGCGGCGGGCATGGAACCTGCGTTGCACTGACATCGGGCTGATGGCGGCCTGGAAGTACACCCCCCTGTAAAGCATCAAGGATGACGGCGTCCTGTCACGCGCCGGCCGTAGGCCGGGCGGACGGACGCCGTTTGTCATTTCCGAGCCAAACGAAGCAAACGAAGCAAACGAAGCAAACGGAGAGGAAATACACAATGGCCTATCTCGCCCCCACCGAGTTCGTCACCAAGATGGTCGATGCCGGAGAGTCCAAGCTGCTGATGTCCACGCGGGACACGCTGATCCGGTCCTATATGGCCGGCGCCATCCTGGCGCTGGCGGCGGCCTTCGCGGTGACCGTCACCGTCAACACCGGCAACGCGCTGGTTGGCGCACTGCTGTTCCCGGTCGGCTTCTGCATGCTGTACCTGATGGGCTTCGACCTGCTGACCGGCGTCTTCACGCTCGCGCCGCTGGCCGTGCTGGACCGCCGCCCGGGCGCCACCTGGGGCGGCGTCATGCGCAACTGGGGCCTGGTGTTCTGCGGCAACTTCGCCGGCGCCATCACCGTGGCGCTGTTCATGGCCATCATCTTCACCTTCGGGTTCTCCGAGGCCCCCAACGCCGTCGGCCAGAAGATCGGCCACATCGGCGAAGGCCGTACCGTGGGCTACGCCGCGCACGGCGCCGCCGGCATGCTGACGCTGTTCATCCGCGCCGTGATGTGCAACTGGATGGTCTCCACGGGCGTGGTGGCCGCCATGATGTCGACCTCGGTGTCCGGCAAGGTCATCGGCATGTGGATGCCCATCCTCGTGTTCTTCTACATGGGCTTCGAGCACTCCATCGTGAACATGTTCCTGTTCCCGTCGGGCCTGATGCTGGGCGGCAACTTCACGATCATGGACTACCTGATCTGGAATGAAATCCCCACCGTGCTGGGCAACCTGGTAGGCGGCCTGACCTTCGTGGGCGCCACGCTCTACAGCACGCACTACAAGACGGCCAGCAAGCGCGCGCTGGGCTGATCGTTATCCGGCATCGAGGCGACCACGCCATGTCCGGCGGGCTCCAGGTCAGCGTTGGCCAACATTCCGACGCTGGCCGGAAGGCGGTCAACCAGGACTTTCATGGCGTGGCCCACCCCGTCGGCCACCACCGCGTGACCAAGGGCGTCGCGCTGGCGCTGGCGGACGGCATCAGCAGCAGCGCGGTGAGCCAGATCGCCAGCGCTGCCGCCGTCCGCACCTTCCTCGAGGACTACTACTGCACGTCCGAAGCCTGGACCGTGCGGCGGGCGGCGCAGTGCGTGCTGGCCGCCGTCAACTCCTGGCTCCACGCCCAGAGCCGGCACAGCGAGGCCCGCTTCGACCGCGATCGCGGCTACGTCTGCACCTTCAGCGCGCTGATCTTCAAGGCGCGGGAGGCCCACCTGCTGCACGTGGGCGACGCGCGCGTCTATCGGCTGCATCGGCATACGCTGGAGCAGCTTACCGTCGATCACCGGATCTGCGTATCGGCCTCCGAGGCCTATCTGGGCCGGGCGCTGGGCGCGAGCCCGTCTGTCGAGATCGACTACCGCACGTGGGGCGTGGAGCCCGGCGAGGTCTACCTGCTGGCCACCGATGGCGCCTATGAATACCTGGAAGCCGCCGATATCCACCAGGCCCTGACCGCCAGCGGCGACGATCTGGACCGCGCCGCGCAGGCGCTCACGGCGCTGGCCCTGGCGCGCGGCAGCCAGGACAACGTCACGCTGCTGCTGGCCCGTGTCGACGCCCTGCCGGAACCCGGCGCCCGCAACGCGATGGCGCAGACCCGGCACCTGACCCTGCCGCCGCCGCTGGCGCCCCGCATGCAGTTCGAGGGCTACACCATCGTCCGGGCCCTGCACGGCAGCGCCCGCAGCCACGTACATCTGGCAGTCGACGACCACAGCGGGCAACACGTGGCGCTGAAAACGCCCGCCGTGGATCAACGCGACGACCCGGCCCATCTGGAGGGCTTCCTGCTCGAGGAATGGGTCGCCCGGCGCATCGACAACCAGCACGTCCTGCGTCCCCACGCGGCGGACCGGCCCCGCAAGCACCTGTTCGTGGCGATGGAGTACCTGGAGGGCCAGACGCTCGCGCAATGGATGATCGATCATCCCCTGCCCGACCTGGACGCCGTGCGCGGCATCATCGCCCAGCTGGCCACCGGGCTGCAGGCGTTCCACCGGCGCGAGATGCTGCACCAGGATCTCCGCCCCGAGAACGTCATGATCGACCGCTCGGGCACCGTCAAGATCATCGATTTCGGCTCGGTCCACGTGGCGGGGCTGGCCGAGGCCACACGCCCGCCCCACTCGGCCATGCCGGTCGGTACGCTGCAATACACCGCGCCGGAATACTTTGTCGGCGATGACGGCACGGCGGCGTCCGACCTGTTCTCGCTGGCCACCCTGGCCTACCAGATGCTGACCGGCAAGCTGCCCTACGGCCTGCAAGTCACGCGCATCCGCGACCGCGCCGACGTCCGGCGCCTGCGCTACACCAGCCTGCGCGAGCAGCGCCCGGAACTCCCGGCCTGGGTCGACCACGCCCTGCGGCGCGCCCTGCACCCCAACGCCCTGAAGCGGCACGAAGCCCTGTCGGAGTTCGTCCAGGCATTGCGGGCGCCCAGCGAGCCGCTCTGGCAACGGGCAACGCCGCCACTGCTGGAACGGAACCCGCTGCGGTTCTGGCAAACGCTGGCGGCGCTACTGGGGGTGGCGGTGGTCGTTCTGCTGGGGCTGCGGGTAATAGGAATGTGATGTCGCATCGTAATTCTTGACTAAACGTTCCAGAATTACTACATTCCCTCCATGGCCCGACCCAAAGCATTCAACAAGGACGAAGCGCTCGATGCCGCGATTGGCGTGTTCCGCGAACACGGCTTTGCGGGGACGTCGGCCGGCATGCTGACGGACGCGATGAAAATCGGCCGGCAGAGCCTCTACGACACCTTCCACGACAAGTGGGACCTCTACCGCGCGGCGGTGCAGCGCTATGCCGAGACGGAAATCCACGCGCATCTCGCCACGCTGCGCAGCCAGCCCAAGGCGCGCGATGGCATCCAGCGCCTGATCGCGCGCGTGGTGGCTGACGCGCACACGCCGTGCCTGGGCGTTGGCTCGATCTGCGAGTTCGGGCACGGGCGCGCGGACCTGACGCAGATTCATCACGATGCCGCGCGCGTGCTGGAGGATGCCCTGACCGCCCGGATCAAGGAAGCCCAGGCCGACGGCGACATCGCCCCGGATCTGGATCCGAAACACGTGGCCGGGTTCGTGAGCGCGAACATTGCCGGTATCCGGATCGCGGCCCGTAGCGGGGCCAGCGCAGGCGATTTGCAGGCGCTGGGCAACCTCGCGCTGCGGGTGCTGGCGTGAGCCGTTTTTTTCTCCATTTTGGAACGATCGTTCAATAAATAAGGTAACGACATGAAAGCTGTACTGCTGCATCACCCCGATGGGCTCGCCTATGGCGACGTACCCACCCCCACGCCGGCCAAGGGCGAGGTGCTGGTCGAAGTTGCCGTGGCTGGCGTGAACTTCATGGACATTGGCGTCCGGCGCGGCCAATTCTGGCTGGAGATGCCTTACCCGAAGGGGATGGGCGTGGAAGGAGCCGGACGGGTCGTGGCCGTTGGCGAAGGCGTCGTGGACTTCCGGCCCGGCCAGCGCGTGGCCTGGGCCTATGGCCCCGGCAGCTATGCCGAGATGGTGGTCATGCCGGCTACCTCGCTGGTGCCGCTGCCCGACGCCATCGACGATCGCGCGGCCGCCTCCGTGATGATGGCGGGGCTCACCGCCAGCCACTTCGCCACCGAGTTCTATCCGGTGCAGCCGGGCGACATCGCCCTCGTGCACGCGGCCGCCGGCGGGGTTGGCCTGCTCTTGACGCAGATCATCAAGCTGCGGGGCGGCACGGTCATTGGCCGCGTCTCGTCGGAGAGCAAGGCGGAGATCGCCCGGCGTACCGGCGCCGACCATGTCATCGTGGACACCGCCGGGGAGTTTGCCGAAGCGGCCGTGCGGCTGTCGGGCGGCGAAGGCGTGCACGTGGTCTATGACGGCTCCGGCCCGGCCACCTTCCAGGGTTCGCTCGATGCGCTCCGGGTTGCCGGCACGTTCTGCTGGTACGGGCCGGTGCTCGGCGGCCCCGGCACGCTGGACATCATGAGCCTGCCGAAGAGCATCAAGCTGGGCTACGCGGTATTCGCCCATCACGTGCGCACGCCCGAATTGCTGCGCGCGCGGGCGGCCCGGCTGTTCCAGTGGATGATCGAGGGGAAATTGCACCCGAGTATCGGGCAGGTTTATCCGCTGGCGGAGGCTGCAACGGCCCTCGCCCAGATGGAGAGCCGGGCTTCGGCGGGAAAATTGCTGCTGATTCCGTAAAAAAACCCGCCAGGCCTTGCGGCCGGGCGGGAAATCGCTTCCACGGGAAGGACGGCGAAAGCATTAACGCACCGGTTAGCCCACGGGTTAGCGCACGGATTTGAATGCCGCGCGGAGTTCCTCGGCAAACAGTTGCGGCTGCTCCCAGGCGGCGAAATGCCCGCCCTTGGCGGTCTGGTGGTAGTACATCAGCGACGGGTAGGCCTGCTTGCTCCAGCTTTCCGGCGCGCGGTAAATCTCGTGCGGAAATACGCTGATCGCCACCGGCACCTTGATCTCGCGCGTCTTCTGCGCGTCGGCGCTGAAGTTGTTGTTATTGTTTTCCCAATAGAAACGCGAGGAAGACGCGCCCGTATTGGTCAGCCAGTACAGCGTGATGTCGTTCAGGATGGCGTCGCGGGACACCACGCGCTCGGGCACGCCGCCGCTGTCGCTCCATTGCGCGATTTTCTCGTAGGTCCAGGCGGCCAGGCCCAGCGGAGAATCCGAGAGCGCGTAGCCAATGGTCTGCGGCCGCGTCACCATCATCGCGCCGTAGGCGGCGTTGCGGCCGAAGAAGGTGCTCAGCGACTGGTAGGCATCGCGCTCCGGGGCGGTCAGTTCCGAAGGCGCCGGATCGCCGCTGAGAATCGACTTCATCAGCGGACCCGGCACGGTGGCGGGCATATTCAGATGGATGGCCAGCAAGCCTTTCGGCGCCTGCCGGGCGAGCGCGTCGGAAATCACCGAGCCATGGTCGCCACCCTGTGACACATAGTGCGTATAACCCAGCCGCTTCATCAGGACATCCCACGCGCGCGCGGTGCGGTCCGGCCCCCAGCCCAGTTCGGTGGGCTTGCCGGAAAAGCCATAGCCGGGAATCGACGGAATCACGACATCGAACGCGTCATCCGGCGAGCCGCCATAGGCCGTCGGGTCGGTCAGCGGGCCAATGGTCTTGGTGAACTCGAAAATCGAGCCCGGCCAGCCGTGCGTCAGGATGACCGGCAGCGCGTTGGGGTGGCGCGAGCGGACGTGGATGAAATGAATATCCACCCCGTCGATGGTCGTGACGAATTGGGGCAGCGCATTCAGCTCTTTCTCGGCCTTGCGCCAGTCATATTGGGATCCCCAATATTTGACGAGTTCCTGCACCCGCGCGGTCTGGATGCCCTGGGATTCGTCGCTCACGGTTTCCTTGTCAGGCCAGCGCGTGGCGGCAATCCGCTTGCGCAAATCGTCGAGCTGGCGCTGGGGCACATGCACCTTGAACGGACGAATACTCTCGTCGGTGCTCGCGCGCTGCGCGGCAGCCGCCTTCGGCGCCGGGTCGGCGGCAAATACGGGTTGCATGGCGCCGGCAAAACCAATGGCCGCGAGCATTGCCGCGCCTGAAATGGCCCGGCGGGCCAATGCGAATTGCCGAACGGATGGGGTAACGGATTGAGTGACAGATTGGGTAACGGCATGGGACATACAGATTCTCCTGGTTGATTCGCCCACTGCAACGAAACTTGCACGAACCCACGCAGTGTGGCGGCCAAGTAGCGGCTCAACGTGTCGCCAATGCACGGTTTTGGCTCGCCATGTATCCTCACGCGGCCAGATACATTGCGATACAGAGTCAGATGGATGGCGAGCCGGCCGGCTGCTATAACAGACCCGAAAATCGGCACCGGTTTTCCTTCGTCCCTCCTCCTCAAGATCAAGAAAAAAGTGATGAACTTCGAATCATTCGCTTCCCCCGCCTTTTTCGAGAATCCATACCCGCTGTACGACCAGATCCGCAACGCGGGCGCCCTGCTGCCGCTCGGGCCCAACATCTTTGTTACCGGCCAGTTCACGGTGATCGATGCCCTGCTGCGCGACCGCCGCATGGGCAAGACTTACCTCCAGAGCGTGCAGGCGCGCTACGGCGAAGCCGCCACGCAAGACCCGGTGTTCCAGGCGCTGAGCCGTACCTTCCTGATGATGAATCCGCCGGCGCATACCCGGCTGCGCGCGCTGCTCATGCAGGCGTTCAACCGCAAGCAGGTGGAGGGGCTGCGCGAGATTGTCGAGGCCACCACGCAGGGGCTGCTCGACCGCATCGGCGACAAACTCGGCGACAACCCCGAATTCGACCTGATTGCGGATTTCGCCTTGCCGCTGCCGGTGGAGATCATCTGCCGGCTGCTGAATATCCCGGCCGCTGACGGCGTGGCACTCGGCACGGCCGCCAGCCGGCTGGCCTCCGCGCTCGACCTCGCACCGCTCAACGCCACCCAACTCGCGGCGGCGAACGAGGCGGCGCTTGAGCTGGAGGCGTATTTCCAGCGCGTGGTGGCGCAGCGGCGCGCGCATCCCGGCGAGGATCTGATCTCCAGCCTGCTCGGCGCGGAGGACAACGGCGCCACCCTGAGCGAGGCCGAGATCATCTCCAACGTGATCCTGCTGTTCGTGGCCGGCCATGAAACCACCTCGAACATGATCGGCAACAGCATGATTGCGCTGTTCCGGGCGCCCGCCGAACTGGCGCGCCTGAAGGCGCAGTTGTCCGACACCGCAGCGGTCTCGCAAGCCGTGGCCGAATGCCTGCGCTATGACGGCGCGGTGCAGATGGTGGTGCGCACGGCGTTCGAGGAGGTCGCCGTGGCAGACGTGACCGTCCCGCGCGGCAGCATCGTCTTCATGCTGATTGGCGCCGCCAACCGCGATCCGGCCGTGTACAGCGACCCAGACCGCCTCGACCTCTCCCGCGACGCCGTGCCCTCGCTCGCCTTCGGCGGCGGCATTCACTACTGCCTCGGCACCCGGCTGGCCACGCTCGAACTCGAATCGGCCATTGCGGGCGTACTCACCCGCTTCCCGGCCTTGCATCCGGTTGACCTGGATCAACTCTCCTGGCACCGCCGCAATAACCTGCGCGGCGTGGCGACGCTGAAGGTTCGCGCGCGGTAAGCGAGGGGGCGGTCCCACAGGGCTGTGGGGTATCCTTGCGTGTTCCTTGCGCACCTATCCCCAGCCATCATGACCACGCCAAATACTCCCCCCGACATCCGCCTGACCAGCTTTTCCCACGGGGGCGGATGCGGCTGCAAGATCGCGCCGGGGGTGCTGTCCGAGATCCTGCGCAGCAGTGGCGGGCTGCCGATGCCGCCGGAGTTGCTGGTCGGCATCGAGACCGCCGATGACGCGGCGGTCTACCAGCTGAACGACGATCAGGCGCTGATCGCGACCACGGATTTCTTCATGCCGATTGTCGACGACCCGTTCGACTTCGGCCGCATTGCCGCCACCAATGCCATCAGCGACGTCTACGCCATGGGCGGACGGCCGATCATGGCGCTGGCGCTGGTGGCGATGCCGGTCAACCAGCTGCCGGTGGAGGTGATCGGCCAGGTGATGGCAGGCGGTCAGGCGGTGTGCCGCGCGGCTGGTATCCCGATTGCGGGCGGGCACACCATCGACTCGGTCGAGCCGATCTACGGGCTGGTGGTGATGGGCCTCGCGCATCCGTCGAAGATCCGCCGCAACCGCGACGCCCGCGCCGGCGACGTGCTCGTGCTCGGCAAGCCGCTCGGCGTGGGCGTGCTGTCCGCCGCGCTGAAGAAGGGCCAGCTTGCCGATGACGGCTACGCGCGGCTGATCGACACCACCACGCGCCTGAACACCCCCGGCATGGCCCTCGCGGCGCTGGATGGCGTGCATGCGCTGACCGATGTGACCGGCTTCGGCATCGCCGGCCACACGCTGGAGCTGGCGCGCGGCGCCGGCCTGCGCGCGGTGCTGGACTGGTCCGCCCTGCCCCTGCTGCCCGGCGTGGCCGCGCTGGCCGGGCAGGGCCATGTCACCGGGGCGTCGCGCCGGAACTGGGAGGGCTATGGCGGCGAGGTGCAGATCGATGCCGGCCTGCCCGCCATCGCCCAGGCGCTGCTGACCGACCCGCAGACCAGCGGCGGCCTGCTGGTCAGTTGCGCGCCACAGGCGGTGGACGCCGTCCTGCGCATCTTCCGGGAACAGGGTTTCGGCGAGGCGGCCGTGGTCGGCCGCATGGAAGCCGGCGCGCCCGGCCTGGCGGTGCGCGCATGAAGCCAGTCGTCCGCGTGGAGGATCGGCACGCCTTCGATACGCTGATCGATGCCCGTTCGCCCGCCGAGTTCGCCATCGATCACATTCCCGGGGCCGTGAACTGCCCGGTGCTGGACAACGAGGAGCGCCGCATCGTCGGCACGCTCTACAAGCAGGCTGGCGCCTTCGAGGCGCGGCGGGTGGGTGGCGCGATGGTGGCGGCCAACCTTGCCCGCCATCTGCGCGAATCCTTCGCAGACCGCCCGGCGGGCTGGAAGCCGCTGGTCTATTGCTGGCGCGGCGGGCTGCGCAGCGGGTCGATGACGACCTGGCTGCGCATGGTCGGCTGGGACGCCCAGCAACTGGCCGGCGGCTACAAGTCCTGGCGCCGGCATGTGATCGACACCCTGGCCGTGCAGGCCCCGCTGCTGCCGCTGGTAGTGGTGTGCGGCGCCACGGGCAGCGCCAAGACACGGCTGCTGCACGCGCTGGCCGCGCAGGGCGAGCAAACCCTGGATCTGGAGGGGCTGGCGCGGCACAAGGGATCGCTGCTCGGCGCCGTGCCGGATCACCCCCAGCCCTCGCAGACCGCCTTCGAAACCGCCCTCGCGGCGGGGGTCGAAGGGCTGGATTTTTCGCGCCCTCTATATATAGAGGGCGAAGGCCCGCGCATCGGCCAGCTGAACCTGCCGGTGCCGCTGGTCGCCCGCATGCGCGCCGCGCCCTGCGTGGAGATCCAGGCGGCGCTGCCGGCGCGGCTGGACTTCCTGCTGCGGGACTACGCCTACCTCGGCGAGCGGCCGCAGTGGCTGGCGGACCAGCTCGCGCACCTCAAGCCGCTGCACGGCAAGGACACCATCACCGCGTGGCAGGCCATGGCCCATGCCGGCAACCTGCCCCAACTCTTCGCCGAACTGGCGACGCGGCACTACGACCCCGCCTACGCGCGCTCCCAGCGCAAGCACTTCTACGCCTGGGACCAGCGCTCCGTGATCCCGGCGGACGACCTGTCCCCCGAAGGGATTACAGCCCTGGCACGGGAGATCGCGGCGACGGAAGGGGGAACAGAAGCGGCAAAGCGAGCAAAACAGGGCGGATAAGCCACCGCCAGCAAGCCGGGCGAACTTCCTTCACAATAGCGCCCTGACGCCACACCGGAGCACGCTGGCAGCCCCGAGGCAGGACACAGATCCCGCCCGCCAGTGCGTGGTGATCCATAAATGCTTGCGATCTCTCTCCTTATGTCCGCGCCCTCCGGAAACTTCGACACCCTACCCGACCTCTCCTCAGACTCCTCCACCCCCCGCAACCGCTCGGCCGACCGCCGCGCGCTGCTGGCATTGGGCGTGGGCAGCTTCGGCATCGGCACCGGCGAATTCGTCATCATGGGCCTGCTGCCCGACGCCGCCCGCGACCTGGCCATCTCGATTCCCGAAGCCGGCCACCTGATCAGCGCCTACGCGCTGGGCGTGGTGGTCGGCGCGCCGCTGCTGGCCGTGCTCGGCGCGCGCTGGCCGCGCCGCAACCTGCTGATCGCGCTGATGGCGTTCTTCGCCGCCGGCAACTTCGCCAGCGCGCTGGCGCCGTCCTATGCGTCGATGATCGTCGCGCGGCTGGTGACCGGTTTCCCGCATGGCACCTACTTCGGCGTGGCCGCGCTGGTGGCCGCCGGGCTGGTCCCGCGCGAGAAACGGGCCCAGGCCGTGGGGTTGGTGATGCTCGGGCTGACCATCGCCACGCTGGTCGGGGTGCCGATTGCCGCCGCCATCGGTACATGGCTCGGCTGGCGCGCGGCCTTTGTGATCGTGGGCGCCATTGGCGTGCTGACGGTGTTGCTGGTGCTGGCCTGGGTGCCCTTCGTGCCGGCGGACCGCCACGCCAGCCCGTTGCGGGAGCTGGGCGCGCTGGCGCGCAAGCAGGTCTGGCTGACGCTCGGCATCGGCGCCATTGGCTTCGGCGGCCTGTTCGCCGTGTTCAGCTATATCAAGCCGACCATGCTCGAAGTGGCCCATCTGCCGGCCAGCGGCATCCCGGTGGTGCTGGCGCTGTTCGGCGTGGGCATGGTGGCGGGCAACCTCGCCGGTGCCAAGCTGGCGGACAAGGCGCTGATGCCGACCATCGGCGGCGTGCTGGTCTGGTCCGCGCTGGTGCTGGCGGCCTTTGTCTTCACCGCGCCACATCCGTGGCTCGCCTCGCTCAACGTGCTGCTGATCGGCACGGGCGTCGCGCTGGGGCCAGCCTTGCAGATCCGGCTGATGGATGTGGCGGGGGATGCACAAACCCTGGCCGCCGCGCTCAACCACTCCGCCTTCAACCTGGCCAACGCGCTGGGCGCCTGGCTCGGGGGCGTGACAATTGCCGCCGGGCTTGGCTGGACTTCCACCGGCTGGGTGGGCCTGCTGCTGGCGCTGGGCGGGCTGCTGGTCTTCGGGTGGTCGCTGCGCAGCGCGCCGCGCCGCGAGGTTACGGCCGCTGCATAGCGGCGTCTTCCACCACGCGGTGGACGAACTCCAGCTTGGCCACCACCTGCGGGGACAGCGTGAACGGGTAGCTGTCCGGCACGCCCAGGCTCCGGTTCAGGCTGTTCAGCGCGTAGGTGAGCGGGAACCAGCGGTTCATCAGGCTGCGGAAGGACGAATCCTCCACCGGCGTCTGATCGGTCAGCGTCGGCTCCTGCGCCCCCTCGGGCCGCAGCACCAGCCCGCAGGACACGGCGGTATCAAGCGTATCGACGATATGGAGGTAGTGGGCCCAGGTTTCCGCCCAGTCCTCCCACGGGTGCATGGTGGCGTAGGCGCTGATGAACGCGTCCTGCCAGTCTGGCGGCAGGTTGCCCTCGTAGTACTGCTGCAGGGCGGTGTTGTAGTCCACCCGCTCGTCGCCAAAGCGCGCGCGGAACGGCTCAAGCCAGCGCGTGCCGAGCACCAGCCGCGTGAAGTAGTAGTGCCCCACCTCGTGCCGGAAGTGGCCCAGCAGCGTGCGGTAGGGCTCGTGCATGGCAGTGCGGGTCAGCTCGCGGTGGGCGTCGTCGGCCTCGGCGATGTTGATCGTGATGCGCCCGTTGTCGTGGCCGGTGAGCACCCTGCTGTGATCGTCGGCGTCCTGGAGGAAGTCGAACTGCAGGCCGCCGTCAGGGTCATCGTCGCGCGAGTCGATCGGCAGGTTCAGGGCCAGCAGGGTATAGAGCAGGCGCCGCTTGGCCACCTCCAGCCGGTACCAGTAGAGCCGGTTGTCCGGGACGTCCAGGTTGGGGATGGTATCGGTCAGCACGCAGGACTGGCACAGCGTGTCCTCGCCGTCCGCCGGTACCATCCAGTTGCAGACCGCCTCCACGCGATAGTTATGGCAGCGCCGGTACAGCGTGCCGGCGGTGTCGGGCTGCAGGCTGCGCCAGCCGGCGTCGTCATCGCCTTCGAACGCGGCGATCTGGGAAATATCCGGCAGGAAGCCGAGCGTGGCGTTGCAGCGCTCGCAGGTAACGTTTTCAAAAAAGACGAGGTTGCCGCAGCGATTGCAGTGGAATGTCTTCATGGTCAGAGGGTGTTGGCCAGTCCGGACCGGCCTCGGGTCAGCATATCGCAAGAGCCATGCCGGAGCGGCATGATCGACGCAAGATGACCGAAAAAGCCGTGTGATCCATCCGCTTGCGTATAATCCGGGCTTCCGTGGCCAACGCGCCGCGGACTGGCCCCGGGCCATTCCATACCGGTCGGCGCGCCGCGCCGCCACCTTCGCGGAAGTGAATCGGCCCCCAGCGGCCGTCACTTCTTGTTGTTCCCCTTGTTGCTCCCCTTCGTGCCCCCGACATGCGCAAACTTCCCAGGCTCGCCCTCAGCCTTGTGCTGGTTGCTCTGATCCAGCTACTCCCTTTTTCGTACTCGTCAGCCTTCGCCGCCGAATCGGCTTCGGCCGCCGAGGCACCCGAAGCCGTCACCCTGACCCACGTCGAGGCGATGGCCGAACTGAAGCGCCTGCAGATTGCGCAGGACGAGATCAAGCAGCAGGCCTCCGGCAGCTCGAACAACCCCAAGCTCGACGGCCTGGACGACGCCCTGCGCCAGCTGGCCGCCGATGTAGACAAGCTGACCGCCACGCTGACCGCCCAGCGCGCCGCCCTGCAAGCCCAGCTCGATGTGCTGGGTCCGCCACCTGACGCGGGCACTGCCAAGGAAGCCCCCGCCGTGGCGCGGCAGCGCGCCGAACTGAACGCGCGCAAGGCGCAGCTGGACGAGGAACGCAAGCAGACCGCCGACAGCCAGGAAAACATCGCCAACCTGAAGGATCAGGTGGCCAAGCTGCACCGCAGCCAGTTGCGCGACCAGCTTGCGCTGCGCTCGGACAGCATCCTCAATCCGCAGTTCTGGGCGCCGCTGATCCATCGCACCGCCGAAGACCGCGAGCGGCTGGGCGCGCTGCGGGATGAGGTGGTGCCGCTGCTGGCGCTGGCGTGGCAGCCCGCGCAGCGGGTGGGCACGGTGCTGTGGCTGGTGTTCGCGCTGGCCGTGTGGTCGCTGGGCCGCCGGCTGCTGGAGCGCGGCGCCGCGTGGTTCTGCCTGACCCAACTGCCCGAGACCCGGCTGCGGCGCAGCGCGCTGGCGCTGGCCATGGCACTGACCACGGTGCTGACGACGGCCCTCGCGGCGCAGATCGTCTTCTCCACCTTCACGCGCGGCTATGAACTGACGCCGGAATTCCAGGAACTGATCGCCCAGCTGGGCAAGCTGATGATGACCAGCGCGCTGATCGCCGGCCTGGGCCGGGCGCTGCTGTGCACCAAGCATCCGTCCTGGCGCCTGCCGGCGCTGGCCGACCCCGTCGCGCTGGCCATGAAGCCCTTCCCGACCGTGCTGGCTGGCCTGTTGCTGCTGGCGGGCACGCTGGAACTGCTGAGCCGCCTGGCCGATACCAGCGTGCAGGTCACGCTGCTGGGCCGGGGGCTGGTCTCGCTGGTGGTGGTGCTGACCATCGGCGCCGCGCTGCTGCGCGCCAACCGCGTGCGCACGGAGCTGGCCGCCGCCGGGGAGCGCCCCGAGGCGCGCGCCACGCTGGCCGGGCTGATCCATGCCGCCGTGACGTTGGTGGTGATCGTGTCGATGGTGGCACTGCTGATCGGCTATATCAGCGTGGCGCGCTTCCTGACCTACGAACTGGTCTGGTTCGACATCGTCCTGTGCACGCTCTACCTGCTCACCCAGCTCACGCGCGATGTCTGCGAGACGATGTTCTCGTCGGCGCACCGCAGCGGGCGCGTGATCAAGCAGCTGTTCGGGGTGGACGACAGCCATCTGGACCAAGTATCGACGGTGCTCTCCGGCATCGGCGCCAGCCTGCTGTTGCTGATGGCCGTGCTGGCGCTGCTCACAGGTGGCTTTGGCAGCACACCGGCCGACCTGCTCAATACGCTGCTGACCGTGCTCGGCGGCGAGAAGCTGCGTAGCCTGAACATCATGCCGGACCGCATCCTGAACGCGGTGATCGCGCTCGTGGTGGGGATCTGGCTGATGCGCGCCGTGCGCCGCTGGCTGGACCAGGAACTGCTGCCCAAGGTGTGCGGCGAGCCCGGCCTGCGCGCGTCGTTGATCACGCTGTTCAGCAACGTCGGCTATGTGCTGCTGGTGCTGCTCATGCTGTCGCTGCTGGGCGTGAAGTGGGAGAACCTGGCCTGGATCGTCAGCGCGCTGTCGGTGGGTATCGGCTTCGGCCTGCAGGAGATCGTGAAGAACTTCGTCTCGGGCCTGATCCTGCTGACGGAGCGGCCGGTGAAGGTAGGCGACATGGTCAGCCTGGCCGGCGTGGAGGGCGATATCCGCCGCATCAACGTGCGCGCCACCGAGATCCAGCTGGGCGACCGCTCGACTGTGATCGTGCCCAACTCGCAGCTGATCTCCCAGAACCTGCGCAACGTGACGATGAGCAACAGCACGCAGGGGGTGGCCACGCTCCAGCTGACCTTCCCGCTGAATATCGACCCGGAAGAGGTGCGTGACCTGCTGCTGGAGGCCTACCGCGAGAACGAGGCCATCCTCGACATTCCCGCCCCCTCGGTCACGTTCAGCCAGCTGGCGCCGAACGGCATCACGCTGAGCGTGACGGGCTACGTGAACAGCCCGCGCATCGCCGCCAACACCAAGAGCGACCTGCTGTTCGAGATCCTCAAGCGGCTGCGGGCCGCCGATATCGCCCTGTCGGTGCCGCAGACGCTGCGGCTGGAGAACACCGCCGCCGCGCTGGGCACCTAGCCCACGGTCCGGGTCGGACCCGGTGTAGAGTGCGGGAGGCCGCCGGCTGGCCGCCTCCCCCCTCACCCCGCCCCCTTCGACAAGGAACCGACATGACGCTGCACATCGACCGCCTCGACCATCTCGTCCTCAACGTGAAAGACGTGGAAGCCAGCGCCGCCTGGTACGAGCAGGTGCTCGGCATGCAGCGCGAGGATTTCGCGTCGCGCACGGGCACGCGGGTATCGGTGAAGTTCGGCCAGCAGAAGATCAACCTGCGCCCGGTGGGCGAAGACACCGTGGCGTGGTTCACCGGCGTGCACCCCACCGCCGGCAGCGACGACCTCTGCTTCATCACGCATATGCCGCCGGCCGAGGTCATGGCCCACTTCCTGGCCCACCGGGTGCCGGTGGAGGTGGGGCCGGTGCAGCGCACGGGCGCGCTCGGGCCGATGACCTCGGTCTATTGCCGCGACCCGGACGGCAATCTGGTGGAAGTGGCCAGCTATCCGGCTGCGACCTGATTGCGGCCTGACCGGCTTTTAAGTCTGTCTTAAGCTTCCGTACCTACAGTGGGGCCATCCCACCCACCACCACACAGGTGACGCGATGACCCCTCAAGATACCCAGGCGCTCGACAACTTCCTGACCCAGCTCACGCAGGCCCGCGCGCAGGGCAAGGACCCGCAGGCCGCTGCGATGATCGCCGACGCCGTGGCGCGGCAGCCCGACGCCGCCTACCTGCTGGTACAGCGCGCCATGCTGCTCGACCACGCGCTGGCCGACGCCCGCGCGCAGATCGCCGGGCTGCAACAACAACTCCAGCAACTCCAGCAGGGGCAGGCGGCCCAGGGCTACGGCGCGCGCGGCTTTGCCGATGGCGACGTGGCCTGGGGCAACAGCGTCGGGCGGGGCGTGGCCCCGGTCGCCCCGATGCAGCCCGCCCCCGCAGCCCCGATGCAGCCGGCCCCGCCCGCGCGTGGCGGTTTCCTCAGTGGCGGGTTCGGCAGCGCGCTGGGCAGCATCGCCACCACGGCGGCCGGCGTGGCCGGCGGCGCGTTCCTGTTCCAGGGAATCGAACACCTGTTTAACGGCGGCGGCGGCAACATGGGCGGAATGGGCGGAAACAGCGGCAACGGCTTCCTCGGGGGCCAGCCGTCGGAAACCATCGTCAACAACTACTTCGACGATGGGCAAACCCCCAGCAGCGGCTCGGCGGACAGCGGCTACCTCGATGCCGGGCTGGACGACTTCCTGGACGACGATTCGTCGCAGGTCTGAGCGGGGCTGACGGCGGCTGAGTTGGGCCGGCAGCGCTACACTGGCGCCACCGCCCACCTCCGCGAGCCCTCCCATGTCCGAACAGCGCCTGCTCTATCCCCCGATCGAACCCTACGCCACCGGCATGCTCGATGTGGGCGACGGGCACGTGGTGTATTACGAACGCGTGGGCACGCCCGGCGCCAAGCCGGCCGTGTTCCTCCATGGCGGCCCCGGCGGCGGGATCTCGCCCGACCATCGCCGCCTGTTCGACCCGGCGCGCTACGACGTGCTGCTGTTCGACCAGCGCGGCTGCGGGCGCTCCACCCCGCATGCCGGGCTGGACGCCAATACCACCTGGCACCTCGTGGCCGACATCGAACGGCTGCGCGCGCTGGCCGGCGTGGAGCGCTGGCTGGTGTTCGGCGGCTCGTGGGGTTCCTCGCTGGCGCTGGCCTATGCCGAGACGCATCCCGAACGGACCAGCGCGCTGGTGCTGCGCGGCGTGTACACGGTCTCGCAGGCGGAGCTGGACTGGTACTACCAGTACGGGGTTTCCGAGATGTTCCCGGACAAGTGGGCGCGCTTCCAGGCGCCCGTGCCGGAAGCCGAGCGCGGCAACATGATGGCCGCCTACCGCAAGCTGCTGACCGGTGCCGACGAGGCCAAGCAGCTGGAGGCCGCGCAGGCGTGGAGCGTCTGGGAAGGGGAAACCATCACGCTGCTGCCCAGCCCGGACAACAGCGCCAAGCACGCCGACGCGCATTTCGCGCTGGCCTTCGCCCGGCTCGAGAATCATTACTTCACGCACCGCTGCTGGTTCGAGGACGGCCAGCTGTTGCGCGATGCGCATCGGCTGGCCGGCATCCCCGGGGTGATCGTGCATGGCCGCTACGACATGCCGTGCCCGGTGCGCTACGCGTTCGCGCTGCACGCGGCGTGGCCCGAGGCGGAGTTCCATCTGGTCGAGGGTGCCGGGCATGCCTGGACCGAGCCCGGCAT
This sequence comes from Cupriavidus sp. SIMBA_020, assembly GCF_046535395.1. Taxonomy (NCBI): domain Bacteria; kingdom Pseudomonadati; phylum Pseudomonadota; class Betaproteobacteria; order Burkholderiales; family Burkholderiaceae; genus Cupriavidus; species Cupriavidus sp. SIMBA_020. The sequence goes on from NZ_JAWRWU010000009.1 coordinate 151,409, forward strand.
CATGCACCAGCTGATCGCCGCGACCGACCGGTTCGCCGTGCAGCCCTGACGACTGCCGGTTTCCGATGACTGCAAGGGCGTGTCCGCACGCCCGTGTTGGCTAGCTCACTAACGCCCCGCGCGCGTGCCCGGCGCAGGCTTTCGTCCCCCACGGCAGCAACCTATCCTGAACTCACGGGCGCTCGCTGGCACCACCCTGCACCGTGCACCATGCAGCGGCAGCCCGGATTCATCAAATGCGGGAGCGGTCATGACGCTGCGTAGCCTGTTGTTCATCGCCTCCATCGGACTCGCCTGGGCATCGCCCGCCCCGGCCGCCGGATGCCAGTACGACATGCAGTGCAAGGGGGAGCGGATCTGCCATATGGGGCAGTGCGTCTCCCCCGATGCCGAGGAGGCCGCCGAGCCCGCGCCCAAACCGCCCGCCGCCCGTGCCACCCCCACGCCCACCGCCGCCACGGCCCCGCGCCTGTGCTGCACCGTGGCCGGCAAGCTCAAGCTGGCCCCCGGCACCGACAACGGCCTCGCGGCCGGCGAGGCGTGCCAGGGCATGACCAGCTCGGGCAAACCCGTACCGGGATCGGTCTGCTAGGCGGCGCCGCCGCCCTCCGGGAGGGGGCCGGCACGCGGCGCCCCGCCAAAGTGCCGAAAAAAGCCAATGAATACTTTGGCGCACCGATGTGACTGTTTTCGCGGAGGGTGACGCACTGGTTGTACCTGCCGGATCGCTGGTCTAGACTGCACTTGGCGGCCTGTCAGGAGACCACGATGCTGCCTACCCCCCTCTCGGAACGGATGCTCTCCCGCGGCATGCTCGACGTGCTGATCCGGGCCGGCCTGATCGCCGTGCTCTCGGTGTTCTGCTTCCGGATCTTCTACCCCTTCCTCGACCTCGTCCTGTGGTCGGTCATCCTCGCCATCACGATCTACCCCTTGCACGTCCGGCTGCGCGACCGCATCGGCAACCGCAGTGGTCGCGCGGCCACGCTCATCGTCCTGCTCTCGCTGGCGTTGATCATGGTGCCGGCCTATCTGCTCGGGATCGCGCTGCTCCAGTCGGCGGAGGAGGCCATGAACGCCGTGCGCGGCGGCAACATGCGCATTCCGCAGCCGCCGGATTTCGTGGCCAGCTGGCCGCTGATAGGCCAGCGCCTGCACGATGTGTGGATGCAGGCCGCCACCGACATGACCAGCCTGGTACAGAAGTTCCTGCCCCAGTTACGCGACATGAGCCTGCTGCTGCTGGGCAAGCTCGCCGGGCTGGGCGTGGCCATGCTGGTGTTCATCTTCGCGCTGATCATTGCCGGCGTGATCATGGCCTATGGCGAGAAAGGACACCGCAGCTCGGAGCAGATCGCCTCGCGCATCTTCGGGCTTGACCGCGGGCCGCGCATCGCCGCGCTGTGCACCGCCACCATCCGCGCCGTGGCGCAGGGCGTGGTGGGCATCGCCTTCATCCAGATGCTGCTGATCGGCATCGGCTTCGTGCTCAAGGGCGTGCCGGGCGCCGGCGTGCTGGCGCTGGTGGTACTGCTCCTGGGCATCATGCAGCTGCCGGCCACGCTGATCACCCTGCCCGTGATCGCCTACGTGCTCTACACGGAAGGGCCGAGCGTGGCGACCATTACGTTCGCGATCTATGAATTCATTGCCGGGCTGGCCGACAACGTGCTCAAGCCGCTGATGCTCGGGCGGGGCGTGGATGTGCCGATGCCCGTGGTGCTGATCGGCGCCCTGGGTGGCATGGTCACCGGAGGCGTCATCGGCCTGTTCATCGGCCCCGTGATGCTGTCCGTGGGCTATCGGCTGTTCTGGCTGTGGGTGGAAGAACCGCCCCTGGCCAGCGAGCCCGTGGCCATCGAGGTGGTGTCCGGCGAGCCCCTGCCCGGCGCACCCGGCGCAACCGCGGTGGCCCCCGTCGAGATCCCGCGGGCCTGACGCGGACATGCGCGTCCATGCCCATCCCGCTCCGCACCAGGCATCTGTTGTGGCTTGCCCTCTGCTGCCTGCACGGCTGCGCCCGGCTGGGCCCCGATATGGCGCCGCAGCGCGAGGACTGGACCGCAAGCTGGCGCAGCGAGGCCATCGACGCGGTGACGGAGGCGCGCGCACAGCCTGACCTCCGCGAGTGGTGGCAGGTCTTTGCCGACCCGGCGCTCGAGCGGCTGATGGCCGAGGCCGATGCCCACAACGCCGGGCTCCAGATCGCCGGCCTGCGCGTGCTGGAAGCGCGCGCCCAGCTCGGCATCGCCCAGAGCGGCCGCTTTCCGCAGGTGCAGCAGGTGGGCGCCGACGTGCTCTACACGGACCGGCGCCAGTCCGGGGGCCGCAATCCCGCCAACAGCCGCTTCTGGCAGTACAGCGCCAACTTCGATATCGGCTGGGAACTCGACTTCTGGGGGCGCTTCGCGCGGGCCATCGAGTCCGCCGATGCCGCCTACTTCGCGGCGCAGGCCAATCGTGACGATGTGCTGGTCCTGCTGCACGCGCAGATGGCCGAGACCTACTACGCGCTGCGCACCGCCGAAGCGCGCCTGCGCATCGCGCGCGACAACGCGGCGCTGCAGCATCGCAGCTTCGAGATCACCGAGCGGCTGTTCCGCAGCGGCCAGACCGACGAGCTGGACCTGCAGCAGGCGCGTACCCAGTACCTCGGCACCCTGAGCACCATCCCCGAGTTCGAAGGCCAGATCCTGCGCACGCGCAACGCGCTGGCCGTGCTGATCGGCCGCCCGCCGGGCACGCTGCCGAATCTGCCGGAGCTGGCCGCGCACGAAGGCGAGCTGCCGCTGATCGGCCGCGCCGTGCTGCAGGACGTACCCGCCAACCTGCTGCTGCGCCGGCCCGACGTGCGCGCCGCCGAATGGCAGATCGCCGCGCAGTCCGCGCTGATTGGCGTGGCGCTGGCGGACCTCTATCCGTCGCTGACGCTGATCGGCAGCATCGGCTGGTCCGCCAGCACGCTCGGCGGCACGCCCAACAACTTCACGCTGCTGGGCGGCCCGAGCCTGCGCTGGAATGTGTTCGACTACGGGCGCATCCGCAACAACGTGCGCATGCAGGACGCGCGGCTCCAGCAGTTGATCGTCGCCTATCAGGAGAGCGTGCGGCAGGCCGCGCGCGAGGCCGATGACGCGGCGAGCGGGCTGATCAAGGCGTTCGAGCGGGACGTCATCCTGCGCGATGCCGCCATCTCGGCGCGGCGCTCGCTGACGCTGGCCAACGCGCTGTACCGCGAGGGCTATTCCGATTTCCAGCGCGTGCTGGACGCGCAGCGCGCGCTGTCGGCGCAGCAGGACACCTATCTGGTCAACCGCGGCAGCGCCGTGTCGAACCTGATCGCGCTGTACAAGGCGCTCGGCGGCGGCTGGCACACCGACCAGATGCTCGTGGACGCCGCCACGCGCACCCAGATGCAGCAGCGCACCGACTGGGGCGTGCTGCTCGACGAACCGCGCCGTATACCCACCGGTGCCGCCCCATGACAGATACGACGCAGCCTGCCGCCGCCAAGTCGGAGTCGCCCCCCTCTTCCACGCCGCCGCCGCCCCCGCCGCCGCCCGCCGATCCGGCGCGCAAGGGCATCCGCTGGGTCGTGGTGCTGATCGTGATCAGCCTGGTCTGGTACCTGCTTGCCGACCGGCTCACCCCCTATACCCAGCAGGCGCGGATTCAGGCGTTCGTCGTGCCGGTGGCTTCCGAGGTATCCGGCCGGGTCACGCGCGTGCATGTGCGCAACAACCAGGACGTGCAGGCCGGCGCCATGCTGTTCGAGGTGGACCCGGGGCAATATCGGATTGCCGTGGACCGCGCCCGCGCGGACCTGGAGGCCACGCGCCGGCAGATCGGCGCGAGCACCGCCGGCATCGAATCGGCGCGCGCATCGCTGCGCGCCGCGCAGGCGCTGGAGGTCAAGGCGCGGCAGGACAGCGACCGGCTCGAGCGGCTGTATCGGGAGGATGCCGGCACCATCTCGCTGCGCCGTCTCGAAATCGCCCGGGCCGATCTGGAACAGGCGACCAGCAAGGTGGCGGCGTCCCGTGCCGAGGTGCAACGCGCGATTGAGCAGGAAGGCGGCAGCGCCGAAGACAACGCCAAGCTGCGCAGCGCGGCGGGCGCGGTGGAGAAGGCCGAACTCGACCTGTCCAACACCCAGGTGCGCGCGCGGTCCGCCGGGCTGGTGACGGACCTGCGCACCGACACCGGCCAGTTCGCGGCGGCTGGCAACCCGGTGATGACGCTGATCACGATCCACGACATCTGGGTCACGGCCGAGATGACCGAGAACAACCTCGGCCACGTGCAGCCCGGCACGCCGGTGGCGGTGGTGCTCGACGCGCTGCCGGGGCGCATCTTCGATGGCCGCGTGCGCAGCGTCGGGTATGGCGTCAGCGTCGGGCAACCCGCCCCGCCGGGTGCCCTGCCCACGGTGCAGAACAGCCGCGACTGGCTGCGCCCGGCGCAGCGCTTCCCGGTGGTCATCGAACTGGACACCGCCGAGCTGCGCGGGCTGACCGGCATCCGCGTCGGCGGCCAGGCCGAAGTGATGGCGTTTCCCAAGCAGGCCAATCCGCTCAATCCCTTGGGCCGTGCGTTCCTGTATGTGATGAGCTGGCTGTCCTACGTCTATTAATCGCCCACGCGCCGCCATGCCCATCGCCCGCCCACCCCGCCAGCAACGGCCACTCCGGCTGGCGGTGGGCACGGCCCTGTGCATGGCGGTCAGCTTCGGGCTGGCGCTGCCCGTGCCGATGCTCGCGCCTGTGCTGTGCGCCTTCCTGCTGGCGGTGGTCAACCAGCCCCTGTCGTGGAAGGCCGGCGCGGCGCTGACCGTGCTGGTCATGCTGACCACCGGCGTGGGCCTGCTGCTGATTCCCGTGTTGCAGTACGCGCCGTTCAGCGGCGTGCTGGTGGTCGGGCTGGGGCTGTTCGTCACCTTCCGCTATGGCCTGCGCGGCGGGAGCAACCTCGTGGCGACCTTCCTCGCCGTTGGCCTGACCATGATTCCCGCCGCCGGCGTGTTCGAGTTCAATCTGGCCCTGGAGGTGGTCAGCGCGCTGGCCAAGGGCATGCTGATGGCGGTGGCGGTGCTGGCGCTCTGCCACTGGCTGTTTCCGGAGGCCGCCGGCGCGGCGGCGCCCACGCCCGCCGCGCTGCCCGCGCTGCAGGCCACGTGGATCGCCCTGCGCGCCGCGCTGGTGGTGATGCCCGCGTTCCTGCTGGCGCTGACCGACCCGGCCGGCTATACCCCGGTGCTGATGAAGGCGGTCAGCCTGGGCCGGCAGACCTGCACCACCACCGCCCGCGACGCGGGGCGCGAACTGCTCGGCTCCACGCTGCTGGGCGGCGTGCTGGCCATGCTGTTCTGGTGCGCGCTGAGCCTGTTCGTGCACCTGTGGATGCTGTTCCTGTGGATGTTGCTGTTCGCGCTGCTGCTGGCGCGCAAGCTCTACCGGCTCAGCCCCACGCGGCTGGCGCCGGGGTTCTGGCTGAACACCCTCGTGACGCTGATCATCCTGCTGGGCCAGTCGATTCAGGACAGTGCCGCTGGCAAGGACGTCTACACGGCCTTCGCCGTGCGGATGGCACTGTTCATCGGCATCACGCTCTATGCCTGGCTGATGGTCTACTGGCTGGAGGGCAGCCGCTGGGCGCAGGCCGAGGCGCCCCCTACCGCCCCTCCGCCACCCGGGTAAACACGGGCGATCTGGCACCCCGGACCCGCGAGCCATTTAGTTATACTCCATAACAATTTCGGCATCGCAGATAACGGCAGCCGGCGCAACACGCCGGGCACAAGGCCGGACAAAAGGCCGCGGAGGAGACCATGAAGACCCCGAAGATCGCCATCGCCGGCGGCGGCATTGGCGGGCTGACGCTCGCCCTGCTCTGCCACCGGCACGGCATGGATGTGGAAGTCTGGGAAGCCAGCGAGCAGATCCGCCCGCTTGGCGTCGGCATCAACCTGCTGCCCCATGCGGTGCGGGAACTCGCCGCGCTGGGGCTGCAGGACGCGCTGGCCGAGATCGCCATCGAGACATCCTCCCTCTCCTACTACAACAAGTTTGGCCAACAGATCTGGCACGAGCCGCGCGGCGTGGCCGCCGGCTACGCCTGGCCGCAGTTCTCGGTGCATCGCGGGCAGTTCCAGATGCTGCTGTACGAGACGGCAGTGCAGCGCCTGGGCGCGGACCGCGTTCATGCCGGCCATGCAATCGAATCCATCGCCTCGGTGGGCGGCGGCAGGGCGGGCGAGCCTGCGCGCTTCGTGCTGCGGCGCCGCAGCGACGGCGCCACCGTCGAGGCCGAAGCGGACGTGCTGGTGGGCGCCGACGGCATCCACTCGGCCGTGCGCCGGCATTTCTACCCCACCGGCGACGCGCCGCGCTTCTCCCGCCGCCTGCTCTGGCGCGCCACCACCGAGGCCGCGCCCTACCTCGACGGCCGTTCGATGTTCATGGCCGGCCATCAGGACCAGAAGTTCGTCGCTTATCCGATCTCCGCGCCGCTGCACCGGCAGGGCCGCTCGCTGATCAACTGGATTGCCGAGCTGCGCGTGCCGGACAGCTACCCGGACGAGCCGCCGCGCAGTGACTGGAACCGCGAGGTGGACAAATCCGTGTTCCGCGACGCCTTTGCCGGCTGGCGCTGGGACTGGATCGACATTCCCGCGCTGATCGACGGCGCGCCGGCCATCTACGAGTTCCCGATGGTGGACAAGGACTGCCTGCCGCGCTGGACCTTCGGCCGCGTGACGTTGCTGGGCGATGCGGCGCACCCGATGTACCCGATCGGCTCCAACGGCAGCGCGCAGGCGATTGTCGATGCCCGCTACCTGACCGACTGCCTGCTCGGCCACGCCGACCTGGACTACGCGCTGCGCGAGTACGAGGCGGAACGGCTGCCGCGCACCGCCGGCATCGTGCTGCGCAACCGGATGAACGGCCCCGAGCAGGTCATGCAGATGGCCGAGGAGCGCGCGCCGCAGGGCTTTGCCCAGATCGACGCGGTGATTCCGCGCGCCGAACTGGAGGCCATTGCCCAGCGATACAAGAACCTGGCCGGCTTCGGCCAGCAGCAACTCCAGGCCGACGCCCCGCGCGCCTGAACATCTCATAACAAGACCATAGGGAGACAACATGAAGCCGCAATCCATTCGACTCACCCTGCCGGCCCTGCTGCTGGCCGCCGGCCTCGCCCACGCCGAGGTGACCGTCGGCGTCAGCATTTCCTCCACCGGCCCGTCCGCCTCGCTCGGCATTCCGCAGAAGAACACCATGCCGTTCCTGCCCGAGACCATCGGCGGCGAGAAGATCCGCTACATCCTGATGGACGACGCCTCGGACCCCACGCAGGGCACCAAGGTGGCGCGGCGCTTTGTGACCGAGGACAAGGTCGACATCATCCTCGGCTCGTCGTCGGTGGCGCCGTCCATCGCTATCTCGGAAGTCGCGGACGAGAGCCAGACCGTGCAGCTGGCGTTCTCGCCCATCGAACTGAAGCCCGGGCGCGGCGCGTGGACCTATCGGCTGGCCCAGCCGGTGAAGCTGATGGCCGACGCGGTGGCCACCCGGGCACAGGCCAATGGCGTCAAGAGCATCGCCTTCATCGGCTTTGCCGACGCCTACGGCGAAACGTGGCTCAAGGAGTTCACCAGCGCCGCGTTGGCGAAGGGCATCCGCATTCTGGCCACCGAGCGCTACGCGCGCTCCGACACCAGCGTGACCGCCCAGGTGCTCAAGATGATGGCCGCCAAGCCCGATGCGATGCTGATTGCCGGCGCCGGCACCGGCGCCGCGCTGCCACACACCACGCTGCGCGAGCGCGGCTACACCGGCCCCGTCTACCACACGCACGGCGCGGCCACGCGCGACCTGATCCGCATCGGCGGCAAGGCTGTCAACGGGGCGATCCTGCCGGCGGGGCCGGTGATCGTGGCCGAGCAGTTGCCGGCGGACAGCGCACCGCGCAAGCCGGGCCTCGACTACGTCAACCGCTACGAGAAGCAATACGGGCCGGAGACCCGCACGCAGTTCGGCGCGCATCCCTATGACGCGGGTCTGGTGCTGCAGCGCATCGTGCCCGTGGCGCTCAAGCACGCCAAGCCGGGCACGCCCGAGTTCCGCAAGGCGCTGCGCGACGCCCTGGAAAGCGAGCGCGACATCGTCGTCTCCCACGGCGTGCTGAACTACACGGCGCAGGACCATTTCGGCTTCGACAATCGCGGCCGGGTGATGCTGACCATCGACAATGGCAACTGGAAGCTGCTGAAATGACGGCCGCGCTGCCCACGCCGGCGCTGGAACGGGTGGCGGACTTCGAGATCGCCGTGGCACCCGCCACGGACCTCGGCGCGGGGCCGCTCGGCCAGCGCCGGGTGATCCCGATCCTCTCCGGCACGGCGTCCGGGCCGTTGCTCAATGGCCGCATCCTGCCCGGCGGCGCGGACTTCCAGCTGATCCGCCCCGGCAGTGGCGACGGCTGGAGCACGGCCGACATCGAAGCGCGCTATGTGCTGGAAACCGACGACGGCGCGCGCATCTACATCGTCAACGCCGGCGTGCGCAGCGGCACGGAAGCGGACATCGCCCAGCTCAACGCGGGCGGCACGGTGGACCCGTCCCGCCTCTATTTCCGCACCGCACCACGCTTCGAGACCGCCGCGCCTGCCTACCTCTGGCTGATGCGCCACACCTTCGTGGCTACCGGGGCGCGCTACCCGGACCGGGTGGTGCTGCGCTATTTCGTGGTGCGCTGACGATGGCGGTCACACGTAACACGAGCAAAGCCCGCAAGACGCGCGAACCGCTGGCGCCGGACCCGGCCCTCGGCGAGGGCGGAGACGGCGGGGGGCACTTCAACCCGCATCTGCCCGATGTGGACTACGGCGTGCTGGACACACTGACCGGCTATGCCATCCGGCGCGCGCAGATCCGCATCTACGAGGATTTCGTCCGCTCGCTCGCCGCGTGGCAGATCACGCCGCCGCGCTTCTCTGCGCTGCAGATCATCGCGCGGAACCCCGGCGTGCGGCTGACGGACCTCGCGCGCATCCTCGGCATCGCCCGCTCCGGGGCGGTGATGCTGTTCGATGCGCTCGAAGCCATGCAACTGGTTGCGCGCGAGCCCTCGCCCACGGACCGGCGCGCCTATGCGCTGGCGCTGACGGCCACGGGGCGCCAGACGCTGGCCGCCGTGACCGAAGCGGTCTGCGACCACGACGCCCGCATCGGCGCGCAGCTCTCCGAAGCAGAGCGGCAGACGCTGCTGCGCCTGCTGGACAAGCTGGCGCCGGGAGAACCCTGGCAGTCTTAATTGGCCGCGATGGCCCCGACAGCCGCCGCCAGCATCAGCATCACCGCCGCCGCACGCTTGCGCGTGATGGCACCGGTGACCTGACCCTTGGCGCGCAGGCGGCGCAGCAGCCGCCCGTCGAGGTTGATCCGCGCCAGCAAGCGCGTGGCCAGGCGCAGGCCGACAGGCACCTCGCGCCGGCAGATCGCCACCTTGCGCACATACTGGTCCACCTCCCAGTACCACGTGGTATGCGCCGGAAAGTATCCAATCGAGCCGGCCCGCAGCGTGTGGGTGCGCCCATGGGCATCCGTCACGCGGGTCTCGCCTTCGAGGATGTAGACGATCTCGTCGAGCGCGTAGTGCCACTCGAAGGTCCCTTGTGTGCAGTCCCACACAGAGGTCCAGGCAAGTTCATCCGCCGCGGTCGAATGCTCGCTGTAGTGCGTCACGGGTTGGCCGCTGCGCACCCAGCCGGGCTGGATCTCGCAGGGTTTCATCGGGAGGGCACTGGCCTTGCTGAAGGCCCCGGTTTCGCGAATGGATGCAGGTGCCTGGTCAGCTCCGTGGGCCGCCATATGCTCGTCTTTCATCGGCAATCATTCCTGTTTGAGGTTGCTGACCGACGAAAGATAAGCCAGCGTGACACCTGCGCTCCGTGCGGGGCCGCACCATCGGTGACATTTGGAACAACAGTTTGGAACGGGGGTCCGAATCCGGCGAGCGCGGCGCCCGCCGCTGGCTTAAGGTATGCGGATGCGGACATCTTCCTCCCAGCAAAACCAACACGACCCGGCGCAGCGCGTAGGCACGCTCGACTGGGACGCCATCACGCACGACCTCGACGCGCAGGGCTGCGCGACGATCCCCGGCCTGCTCACACCCGCCGAGTGCGACGCGCTGGCCGCGCGCTACGGCGACGACGCCCTGTACCGGTCGCGCATCGTCATGGGCCAGCACGGCTTCGGGCGCGGCGAGTACAAGTACTTCCGCTATCCGCTCCCGGCGCTGGTCCAGGCGCTGCGCACGGCGCTCTATCCGCATCTGGTGCCCGTGGCCAACCGCTGGCATGCGGCCATGGGCATCGAACGACGGTTCCCGCCCGAGCACGCCAGCTTCCTTGACGAATGCCACCGCGCCGGCCAGCGCCGGCCCACGCCGCTACTGCTGGCCTATGGCGAGGGGGACTACAACTGCCTGCACCAGGACCTGTACGGCACACAGGTGTTTCCGCTCCAGGTGGCGATCCTGCTGTCGGCGCCCGGCGCCGGCTTCACCGGGGGCGAATTCGTGATGACGGCGCAGCGCCCGCGCATGCAGTCGCGCGCGGAAGTGGTGGCCCTGGCGCAGGGCGACGCGGTGGTCTTCGCGGTCAGCCAGCGGCCGGTGCAGGGCACGCGTGGCCCCTACAGGGTGAACATGCGTCACGGCGTGAGCCGTCTGCGCTCGGGCACGCGCCACACGCTCGGCATCATCTTCCACGACGCCGAGTGACCGGCGCCGGCGCTACAATGCCGGCTTTCCCCGACCCAGACCGATCGCCGCCCATGCTTCCCGACGCCGAAGCCCTGCGCCTGCTCGTGACACGCACCATGCCGTTTGGCAAGCACAAGGGCACGCTGATTGCCGACCTGCCCGGCAACTACCTGAACTGGTTCGCGCGCGAGGGCTTCCCGCCCGGCGAGATCGGCCGCCTGCTGGCGCTGATGCACGAACTCGACCACAACGGGCTCGCGGACCTGCTCAAGCCGCTGCGGGAGGGCGCCGGGCGCACCCCCCTTCCCAAGAAAAACGGGCCGCGCTAAGGCGGCCCGCTCGGGTGGATCGCCCGTCCGGCGATCAGCCCAGATTCGTTAAATCAGTTGCCCGGCATCGAATCCGGCGGCAGCTGGTAGCTCCAGGTCTCGCTGAGCACCTTGTCGCCGGAGACCAGTGCCTCGCGCATCTCCACCACCTTCTTCGGGTCCTTGACCTTGATCCGCAGCGTCACCCGGTAGCCCTTGGTCACCGGGTTCGGCTGCAGGATGTTCTCGATGACCTCGGCGTTGTCGCTGACGCTGAACGACGCACGCACCGGCGCATTCGGCGGCAGCTTGGCCAGCGCGCCGCCCTCGAAGTCGATCACGAAGCCCAGGCTGCCGTCCAGGTGGCGGATCAGGTTGGCCTGCATGATCTCGCCCGCGCTGCGCAGCGTCTGCTTGACCCAGGCGAGGTTCTTGTCGACCATCGCGCGCTCGTCCATGGTCCAGTGCATGGTGTAGTCGGCCCTGATCGGCTGGCCCTTGGGCGGCAGCTGGTCGGGTGTCCAGAACGCGACGATGTTGTCGTTGGTCTCGTCCGGCGTGGGAATTTCCACCAGCTCGACCTTGCCGCGCCCCCAGTCGCCCTGCGGCTCGATCCACGCGCTCGGGCGCAGGTCGTAGCGGTCCTTGAGGTCCTCGTAGGCGGAGAACTCGCGGCCACGCTGCATCAGGCCAAACCCGCGCGGGTTGTTCACCTGGAAGGTGCTGATCGCCAGATGCCTGGGGTTGTTCAGCGGGCGCCACAGCCATTCGCCGTCGCCGGTGTGGATGGAGAGCCCGTTCGAGTCATGCAGCGCCGGGCGGAAGTTGTTGGCGTCGCGCTGCTGGTTCGGGCCGAACAGGAACATGCTGGTCAGCGGCGCAATGCCGAGCTTGGTCACCGCGCCACGCATGAACACGCGCGCCTGGACCTTCAGCGTCGCATCCGTGCCCGGCATCAGCTCGAAGCGGTAGGCGCCCGTGGCACGCTGGGAATCCATCAGCGCGAAGAACACCAGCGGCTTGCCCGGCGCCGTGGGGCGCTCGATCCAGAATTCCCGGAAGGCCGGGAACTCCTCGGCCACCGGCAGGCCGGTGTCGATAGCCAGCCCGCGCGCGGAGAGCCCGTAGACCTGGCCCTTGCCGATCACGCGGAAGTAGCTCGCGCCGAGGATGCTCATCACTTCGTCGAGCTTGTCCGGCCGGTTCACCGGGTACAGCACGCGGAAACCCGCGTAGCCGAGGTTGTTGGTGGCGGCCTTGTCGAGCTTGAGGTCGCCGAAGTCAAAACGGCTGGGCGAGTAGCGGATCTCCTGCACGTTCCTGCCGACGATCTCGTTGATCTTGACCGGCGTGCTGAAGTGCATGCCCTGGTGGTAGAAGCCCAGCCGGTACGGCGTGGGCTGGTCCTTCCACTCCACGGCATCCAGCTTCGGCTGGATCTTGATGTAGTCGGCAAACTGCATCTTCGAGAAGGCCGGCGGCAGGTTGCTGACCGGGGCCACATAGGGCTGGTCCGCCATCGATCTGGCGCGGGTGGTCACGTCGTCGAGCGAGAAGGCGGCGGCGGGCGCGCTGGCCGCGAACACGCCCGCGAGCGCGATGGCCGGCAAGGCAAGTTGCATCTTGTTACGTAATGACGCGGCAAAGACGGCAAGAACCACGAATCCCTCCAGAAAAATCGAATCGAAAACAGGCTGACAGCGCCCGGGAGGCAAAGTTGCCGCCCTATTTGGGTAAACTGCCGACGCAGTCCACAAAAATAACCGATTTCGCCCGACGTGCCGATCAGACGTTGGACGACAGCCGGCCGGCGCCACTTCCTGCACCCTTATGCACACTTTCAGGGCACTTTCGGGGCATGATTGCGGGCCTGGCTCATTGGGGAAGACTCACCACATGCGATTGCTTTCGACGCTGGCCCTGGCGGCCAGTCTGGTTTGTACGCCGGCGCTGGCCGGTCCCGCTCCGGCCGCCGCCGGCGACAAGAACGCGTTCATCGCCGACCTGATCGGCAAGATGACCCTGGAGGAGAAGATCGGCCAGCTGCGGCTCATCAGCATCGGCCAGGACATGCCGCAGCCGCAGTTGATCAAGGAAATCGCCGCCGGCCGCGTGGGCGGCACCTTCAACTCGGTGACCCGGGCCGACAACCGCCCGCTCCAGGACGCCGCCGCGCAGCAGAGCCGCCTGAAGATTCCCATTTTCTTCGCCTATGACGTGGTGCACGGCCATCGCACCGTGTTCCCGATCAGCCTCGGCCTGGCGTCGAGCTGGGACATGGCCGTGGTCGAGCAGGCCGCGCGCATCTCCGGCAAGGAAGCCAGCGCCGACGGCCTGGACGCCACCTTCGCGCCGATGGTCGATATCTCGCGCGATCCGCGCTGGGGGCGCACCTCCGAGGGCTTTGGCGAGGACCCGCACCTCGTCTCGCAGTGCGCGCGCGCCAGCGTGCGTGGCTTCCAGGGCGCCTCGCCGGCCAACCCGGACAGCGTGATGGCCTTCGTCAAGCACTTCGCCCTGTACGGCGCCGTGGAAGGCGGGCGCGACTACAACACCGTGGACATGAGCCCGCAGCGCATGTACCAGGACTACCTGCCGCCCTACCGCGCCGGACTGGATGCGGGGGCCGGCGGCGTGATGATCGCGCTGAACTCGGTGAACGGCGTGCCGGCCACATCGAACAAATGGCTGCTGCGCGACCTGCTCCGCAAGGAATGGGGCTTCAAGGGCGTGACGGTGAGCGACCACGGCGCCATCGACGAGCTGCTGCGCCACGGTGTGGCCGACAACGGCCGCCAGGCCGCCCGCCTCGCCATCGAGGCCGGTGTGGACATGAGCATGGCCGATTCGCGCTACCTGGAGCAGTTGCCGGATCTTGTGAAGTCGGGCGAGGTGCCGGTGCGGCTGATCGACGAGGCCGTGCGCGAGGTGCTGGGCGCCAAGTACGACATGGGCCTGTTCCAGGACCCGTATCGCCGCATCGGCACGGCGGCGCAGGACCCGGCCGATGTGAACGCCGAGAGCCGCCTGCACCGCGCCGAGGCCCGCGCCGCGGCGCGCAAGTCGCTCGTGCTGCTCGAAAATCGCAACCAGACGCTGCCGCTGAAGAAGGGCGGCACCGTGGCGGTGATCGGCCCGCTCGCTGACGCGCCCATCGACATCATGGGCAGCTGGTCGGCGGCGGGCAAGGCCACCCAGTCCGTGACGCTGCTGCAGGGCATGCGCGATGCGCTGGCCGGACGCGGCCAGGTGCGGTACGCGCGCGGCGCCAACATGACCGACGACGAACGCGTGGTCGGCTACCTGAACTTCCTGAACTGGGATAACCCCGAGGTGGTGCAGGACAAGCGCTCCCCCGGCGAGATGATTGCCGAGGCCGTGGAGACCGCGCGACAGGCCGATACCATCGTGGTAGCCGTGGGCGAGTCGCGCGGGATGTCGCACGAAGCCTCCAGCCGCACCACGCTGTCCTTGCCGGGCAGCCAGCAGACGCTGCTGCGGGCGCTGCGCACCACCGGCAAGCCGCTGGTGGTGGTGTTGATGAACGGCCGCCCGCTGACCATCAACTGGGAACGCGACAACGCCGACGCGCTGCTGGAAGCCTGGTACCCGGGCACCGAGGGCGGCCACGCCATCGCCGACGTGCTGTTTGGCGACGAAAACCCGTCCGGCAAGCTGCCGATCTCATTCCCGCGCTCGCTCGGCCAGATTCCCACGTATTACAACCACCTGCGCATTGGCCGGCCGTTCACGCCGGGCAAGCCGCCGAACTACACCTCCCAGTACTTCGAGGAGGAGTCCGGCCCGCTGTATCCGTTCGGCTATGGCCTGAGCTACACCACGTTCAGCCTGTCCGACGTGGCGCTCTCGGGCCAGACGCTGCCGCGCAACGGCCAGATCACCGCCAGCGTGACCGTGAAGAACACCGGCACGCGGGAGGGCGAAACCGTGGTGCAGCTCTATATCCAGGACGTGACCGCCTCGGTGGTGCGGCCGGTGAAGGAGCTGAAGGACTTCCGCAAGGTGATGCTCAAGCCGGGCGAGTCCCGCGTGGTGAGCTTCCCGATCGGCGAGGACAAGCTGCGCTTCTACAACGGCAAGCTGGAGTACGTGGCCGAGCCAGGCGACTTCAACGTGCAGGTCGGCCTGGATTCGGCCTCGGTGCGGCAGCAGCGGTTCACGCTGCAACCGTAGATGACTGCCAGGGGGTCAGCGGTTGCCGTCGAGCAGTTCGTTCAGCAGATCGTCGAAGCCGGCCTGTGCGTCTTCGAGCGCCTGGAGCGCGGCGTCGAAGGTCTGGAGCGCCATCTTCGACGGCTTGCCGCTGCCCTGCGGCGGATACTGGCTCTGCAATGCGGCAAACGCCACCTGCACCTGGCGCGTGGCGTTGACCACGCGCTCCATCGCCTCGGCTTCTTCCGCGCGCTTCTGTTCGTCGTTCATGCAAGGGTTCCTCAATGTTTGTGAGGCGTATCGTACAAGAACTCGGCAGCGCCTCTGGCGGTCGAACCCCCTCATCCATCAAAATCAGGTAGGTTCATCGCCACCCGCCGCCCTGCCCCGCCCCCATCCTCCATGCCTGACCTTGACGCCCCCCGCTTCACCACGCTGCTCCGCCGCTCGTTCGCCGCCTCGCTGCTGACTGCCGGTGGCTTTGTCTGCTACTGGACCTACCTGGCCGTGAACCAGGAAAAGCTGCTGTTCGATGCACGCCGGCGCCCGCCGCGCGACCTGCCGGAGGGCATCGTCGCCTATTCCCACACCGTGCCGGGCGGCCTGTTCCGGGGCTACGTCTACCACGCGGACCACGAGGGCGTGCGGGACCTGCTGTTCTACCTGCCGGGCCGGGGCGAGGACGTGCTGGAAACCCTGCAATACGTGAAGTGGCTGGCGCCGGGCATGGGCTTCGCCACATTCGACTATCGCGGCCTGGGCCATTCGGACGGCATGCCCTCCGAGGCCGCCGCCGTGGCCGATGCCAGCCAGTTCCTGCTCCATATCCGCCGCGCCTTTCCCGGCGTGCGCGTGCACGTGGTGGGGCGCTCGCTCGGTACCGGGGTGGCCATCCAGCTGGCCGATCTCCAGGATTTCGAGAGCCTGCAACTGATCACCCCCTACGACTCGCTGCTGGAAATCGTGCGCAAGCGCTTTCCGCTGGTGCCGCTGCGCCAGTTGATGCGCCACCATTTCGACTCGATTTCCCACTGCAAGAAGGTCGTGCAGAGCACCAAGGTGCT
Organism: Cupriavidus sp. SIMBA_020; assembly: GCF_046535395.1. NCBI lineage: Bacteria > Pseudomonadati > Pseudomonadota > Betaproteobacteria > Burkholderiales > Burkholderiaceae > Cupriavidus > Cupriavidus sp. SIMBA_020. The sequence continues at coordinate 167,724 of NZ_JAWRWU010000009.1, forward strand.
GCTGGCCGAGACGGACGACGTGGTCCCGCACGAGTGCTCGGAACGGCTGATGGCGGCCTGGCCGGGGCCGGTTTCGCTCCAGACCATTCCCGGCGTGGACCACTTCACCATCGTCGAACGGCCCGAGACGTGGCAGGCCCTGTGCGACTTTGCCCAACAAGTGCCGCATCATCCACCCGAACGGATCGCGGTCCATGGGGAGAAGACACCACCCACCGATCATTCGGATACCGGAGTGGCGTTGCCGCTACCTGCAGCACGGTAGAATGCGCGCCATGAAAAGATTTGCAGTCAAGGCTGCCGGCGTCACCGCGGCGCTGGCAGCGAGCGGCGTGTTGCTCGCCGGTTTTGCCGCGGTACTCAGCCTGCGCCAGCTCCCCGATGTCGATGCCCTGCGCGACTATCGCCCCGACGTGCCGCTGCGCATCTACACCAGCGACGACGTGCTGATTGGCGAGTTCGGCACCGAGCACCGCGAGTTCATCCCGATCGAGCGCATGCCACAACGCATGTCCAATGCGCTGCTGGCCGCCGAGGACGACCAGTTCTTCCACCACGTGGGCGTGGACGTACCGGGCCTGTTCCGCGCCGCGCTGGCCAATCTGGGCGAAGGCTACGCGCAGGGCGCCTCCACCATCACCATGCAGGTGGCGCGCAATTTCTACCTCTCGCGCGAGAAAACGCTCTCCCGCAAGTGGTACGAGATCCTGCTGGCGTGGCAGATCGACCGCACGCTGCCCAAGGCGCGCATCCTCGAGCTGTATATGAACCAGGTCTATCTGGGCGAGCACGCCTACGGCTTCGGCAGTGCCGCACAGACCTACTTCGGCAAGCCGCTCGCGGCGCTGTCCCTGGCGGAGTCCGCGATGCTGGCCGGGCTGCCCAAGGCGCCCTCCACGATGAATCCGGTGGTCAACTTCCCGCGCGCCAAGCGGCGGCAGGAGTACGTGCTGGGCCGCATGCTGGCGCTCGGCATGATCCATCAGGACGAATACCGCGAGGCGCGCGCCGCCCGGCTGGTGGTGAGCAACGCCGGCAATGGCCGCTTCGCGGGCCATGCCGAGTACGTGGCCGAACTCGCCCGGCAACTGGCACATGACCGCTTTGGCGACGACGCCTATACGCGCGGGCTGAACGTGTACACCACGGTGTCGTCGATGCGGCAGACGCTGGCCTACGACGCCGTGCAGGCCGGCCTGGAACGCTATGGCAAGCGCCACGGCGCCAAGCCTGCCGACGCCCCGAACGCAGGCCTGCCCCAGGCCGCGCTGGTCTCGCTGGACAGCCGCACCGGCGCCATCGAGGCCATGATCGGCGGCGCGGACTTCGCCACCAATCGCTTCAACCATGCCACGCAGGCCCAGCGCCAGCCCGGCTCGACGTTCAAGCCCTTTATCTATTCGGCGGCGCTGGAGCGCGGCATCTCGCCGGGCACGCTGATCAACGACGCGCCGCTGGACAACCCGCGCTGGCAGCCCTCGAACGACGACAACCGCTTCGTTGGCCCGATCACGGTGCGCCAGGCGCTGGCCGAGTCGCGCAACCTCCCGGCCATCCGCACCTTGCAGGCCGTGGGCGTGCCGTACGCCATCGAGCATGCCGGCAAGTTCGGCTTCGCCACCAAGCGGCTGCCGCCCTACCTGCCGCTGGCGCTGGGTACCGGCAGCACCTCCCCGCTGCGGCTGGCCGCCGCCTATGGCGTATTTGCCAACCATGGCCACCGCGTGGAGCCGTATCTGATCGACAGGATCACCGACGGCGAAGGCAACGTGCTGTTCACCGCGGGCACGGGCGATGGCGGCACGGAACCGCCGCAGGTGATTTCCGCGCGCAACGCCTTCGTGATGGACAGCCTGCTGCAAAGCGTGGTGGATGCCGGCACCGGCAACGGGGTGCGGCGCTACCTGCGGCGCGGCGACATCGCCGGCAAGACCGGCACGACCAACGATGCCGTGGACGGCTGGTTCGCCGGCTATGCGGCCGACGTGGTCACGGTGACGTGGATGGGCTTCGACGACAACCACAGCCTGGGCCGGCACGAATTCGGCGCCACCACGGCGCTGCCGATCTGGGCCGCCTATATGGAAGGCCGGCTGGCCGGCGTGCCCGAGACCGCGTTCCCGCCGCCAGCCGACCTCGCCAAGTTCAACGGCGACTGGGCCTATGCCGAGAATGCCGATGGTGCACACGGCATCGCCGCGCTGGGCTTCCCGCCCCCGCCGGCGGTGGCGGACCTGCCTGCCGACGCCGGTGTGCCCGTTAGTCCGGGGCCGGCCGGCCCCACGCCCGCCGCGACCCACGCGACCAACGCGACCAACGCGCCACCCTCTGGCCCGGCCAGCCCGGCCAGCCCGCCCGCCCCGCTCTGACCCGCCGACCCCTACCCTCCCATGCCCGTTGAACATGCTTCGATGATCTGGACGGTGGCCGCGGCGGCCACCGCCGGCGTGCTGCTGCGCCCGTTCCGCCTGCCCGAGGCGTTCTGGGCCATGGCGGGTGCGCTGCTGCTCTGCGTGGCGGGCCTGCTGCCCTGGCGCGAGGCGCTGGCCGCCGTGGCGCGCGGCAACGACGTCTACCTGTTCCTGGCCGGGATGATGCTGATCTCGGAACTGGCCCGCAAGACCGGCCTGTTCGACCATGTGGCCGCGCTGGCCGTACGCGGCGCGCGGGGCTCGGCGCGCCGGCTGTTCGTGTTGGTCTACGGCTTCGGCACGGCTGTCACCGTCTTCATGTCCAACGACGCCACCGCCGTGGTGCTGACGCCGGCGGTGCTGGCGGCCACGCGCGCCGCGCGGGTCAAGCATCCGCTGCCCCACCTCTACGCCTGCGCGTTCATCGCCAACGCGGCGAGCTTCGTCCTGCCGATCTCGAATCCGGCCAATCTGGTGCTGTTCGGCGAACGCATGCCGCCGCTGGCGGGCTGGCTGGCGCGCTTCACGCTGCCGTCCGTAGTCGCCATCGTCATGACCTTCGCGGTCCTGTACTGGACGCAGCGCCATGCGCTGGCCGAACGCATCGAGCCGGAGGTGCCCGTACCGCCGCTGACGCCGCAGGCGTGGCTAACCACGCTCGGCATCGTCGGCACCGGCGTGGCGCTGCTGGTGGCCTCGCTGCGCGGCCAGGACCTGGGCTGGCCGAGTTGCATCGGCGGGCTGGCCACGCTGGCCGCCGTCTGCGCCACGCGGCCCCGCCTGCTGGCGCCGGCGCTCAAGGAAGTCTCCTGGGGTGTGCTGCCGCTGGTGGCGGGGCTGTTCGTGCTGGTGGCGGGCCTCGAGCGCACCGGGCTGGTCGATACGCTGGCGCACTGGGTGCGCGATCTTTCCGCGATGTCCGCGCAGGGTGGCCCGGCCGGCCTGCTCGGCGCCGGGCTGGCCGGGGTGGTGGTGGGCGTGGTCAGCAATATCGTGAACAACCTGCCGGCGGGGCTGCTGTCGGCCTCGGCGCTGGCGGCTGGCCACGCCTCGGACACCGTGACGGCCGCCGTGCTGATCGGCGTGGACCTGGGCCCCAATCTCTCCGTCACCGGCTCGCTGGCCACGCTGCTGTGGCTGACCGCGCTGCGGCGCGAGGGCCATGCCGTGGGCGCCGGCACGTTCCTGAAGACCGGCGCGCTGGTCATGCCGCTGGCGCTGCTGCCGGCACTGGCCGTGCTGCGCTAGCCGGTTTGGCGGCGCAGGCGGGGCCGGTTGTGGCGCCCTGCCATCTGCCATATAGTGAGGCACCGCGCACCACTGCCCGCACCACTGCCAGCACCACTCATGCCACATAAGGATCATCCCGGGGAATCCCACCCCGCTCCCGCCGCCACCCCAGTCTCGGACCGCATCCGCGGGCGCCTGCAAGCCGCCGGCGAGCGGTTCCATGCCAACGACAACATCGCCCGTTTCATCGAGCACGGCGAGCTGGAGGCGTTGCAGGCCGAAGTCCAGGCGCGCATGGAAGAGGTGCTGCGCACGCTCGTCATCGACGTGGACCAGGACCACAACACGCGCGAAACCGCGCGCCGGGTGGCCAAGATGTACCTGAAGGAGATTTTCGCGGGCCGCTACGCCAAGGCGCCGGAGGTCACCGAGTTCCCCAACGTCGAGCAGCTCAATGAACTGATGATCGTGGGCCCGATCCGCGTGCGCAGCGCGTGCTCGCACCACCTGTGCCCGATCATCGGCAGTCTCTGGGTCGGCGTGATGCCGAACCGCCATTCCAACCTGATCGGCCTGTCCAAGTACGCGCGCATGGCCGAATGGATCATGTGCCGTCCGCAGATCCAGGAGGAAGCGGTGGCCCAGATCGCCGACCTGCTCCAGGAGAAGATGAACCCTGACGGGCTGGCCATCGTCATGGAGGCCGAGCACTTCTGCATGCACTGGCGCGGCGTGCGCGACACCGACGCCAAGATGACCAACAGCGTCATGCGCGGCTCGTTCCTCAAGGACGACAAGCTGCGCCGTGAATTCCTGACGCTGCTCAACCTGAATCGCCGCTGAGGATTTGCCGATGCTAGTTCGCCTGATCTACGCCAGCCGCGCCAGCGCGCCGATGGAACCGGCCATGCTGGACGATATTCTCGAAACCAGCCTCGCGCAGAACCCGTCCCACGGCATTACCGGCGTGCTCTGCCACGGCAATGGGGTGTTCCTGCAGGCGCTCGAAGGCGACCGCGAGGCCGTCTCGCGCCTGTACCTCAGCATCGGCCGGGACAAGCGCCACCGCGACGTGGTGCTGCTGCACTACGAGGAAATCGCCGAACGGGCGTTCGCGGGGTGGTCGATGGGCCGCGTCAACGCGAGCAAGATCAACGCCGCCACGCTGCTGCGCTACTCGGCGAAAGGCGAACTGGACCCCTGCCGGATGCCCGGCGCGTCCTCGCTGGCGCTGCTGAAGGAGTTGATCGCGGGCGCTGCCATCGTCGGCCGCGCGCCGGAACGCGGACGGCACACGCCCTAGCGTCGGTCAGGCCGCTGGCGTTCCGGCGCCCCTGGGTGCCTGATCCCGCACAGTTTGCGCTGTCAGACCGAGACCTGGCCGAACAGGCCGCATTCGAGATCACTCTCGAACTCCTCGACCCACGCGTTGCCGGGGCTGGCGTCATAGACGCTTTCGGCCCCGGTGCGCTGCCTTCGCACGGTGACCTGCCGGGCCGACGTGCCATTGACGTCTGAGATCTCGAACTCTTGTGATGCAAGACCGACTTGCCGGAACACGGCCTCGACGTCTTGCCGTTCATGGGCGGGAAACTCGGAGAATGGGCGGTTTGCCATGGCACACCTCACCGTGGAAGAGCGTCGCACCAGGATTGCGCGAGCGCCGCCACAGCATGCCACCAATCTGGCCAACACGTGACGGCGGGCCAATGACCCCAATGGCGGTAGATGTATTCCCGGCCGGCCCCAGCGCGCGGCGCGTCCTGCGCCAGCATCAGCCCAGCTCCATGCCACCCCTCGAACAGCATCGAGAAGAAATCGATGATGGCAATCAATTTTTCGCCAAATTACGATTCGCTTCGTATCGAATTTATTGCGAAAATATCTTATCTTTCCGAATCTGCAATCGCCGCCGCTGACGAGCGGTCCAAGCGGCGATCGTCGCTGCCATGACAGCGAATTGCAACAACACTGTTGCAATTGTCACGGACCTCGCAGATACGTCGTCGATCTCAGACTTGTCCTAATTCGTCGGAAATTCAAGATAGACATCATTGCTATCCAGCAAGCATTTTCCTAAGCATTGCGAAAGCACTACACTTCACGCAACGCGCCGTCATTTCACTGTTTTATTACCGAATGCGCTGCCAGTCAGCGAGAGGAAATCGAGGCATGTCCGGAAGAATCATTCGAGTTGCACTGGCCGATGATCACCCACTCGTGGTGGCAGCCCTGCGAGACTGCTTCCAGCGCACGCCTGGCTTTGTCATCGCGTGCGAATGCACGAACGGCAGCGAGCTGACCAGTGCCCTGAGCCAGACCCCGGCGGACGTGGCCGTGACCGATTTCAGCATGGGCCACGGCGACCGCTCGCTGGACGGCTTCAACCTGCTGCGCCGGCTGGTGCGCCTGCACCCGAAGACGCCGGTGGTCGTGATCAGCGCCCAGACCAATACCGGCGTCATCCATCGCTCGATGAAGCTCGGCGCGCGTGCCTTCGTGAGCAAGGAGGACGATCCGCACGAGGTGATCCGCGCGTGCATCCAGGTCACGTCCACCAGCGGCGAGTTCTTCTCCCCCTCCATCCGCGCCGTGCTGGAGGCCGCGAGCACCGCCGCGCCGTCCACCGAACTGACCGTGCGCGAACTCGAGATCGTGCGGCTCTATGCGCAGGGGCTGCAGCTCAACGAGATTGCCGGCAAGCTCGGTCGATCGGTCAGCACGGTCTCGAGCCAGAAGACCGTGGCCATGCGCAAGCTGAGCATACAGACCAACACCGACCTCATCCGGTATGCCTACGAGCACGGGTTGATCTGATCCTTCATGCAGCAGATTCTCGACCGTACCCAGGAATCCCTCGCCCAGGCCTTCGCCTCGCTCGCGCGCAATGCCCGGCGGCAGCAGCATCTTTACTACGCCACCATCGGCCTGCTGATTGCCATTGTCGTCGTCTCCGCCGTGCTGCTTGCCGTGCTGGCGGCGGCACGGGAGATTGACTACCGTCGCGGGCATGTGGCCCAGTATGTGGGTGCGATTTCGCTGCAGTTGCAGGGCGAGGCGACCTTCCTGCGGCGGACCGCCCTGACCGTGGTGAACGTGCAGCGCTACCGGCCGGCCCCCAACCCCGGGCATGCCGATGCCGACCTGCCCCGGACGCTGCTCCAGCAAGTCAACGCCAGCGGGATTGCCTCGCCGCCCGATGGCCGCTACACCCTGCTGGTTCCCCCGGATACCCGCGCCGCCTGGGGCGCGGCGCTGCCCGATCGTCTCTGGCAGCTTCAGCAGGTGGCCAATGCCGCCCTGACCACCCAGCAGGCGCTCGATCTTCATCACCCGGCCTATATCGTCGATGCGGACGCGGCCTACGCGATCGTCCTGTCGCCGGGCAGCACCTCGGCCACGGCTCTCGCGCTGCAACCGGGGCTTGTGTTGACCTTGCGCGACAGCTTTGCCCAGGCGCTGCGGGCGCTGCCCGCAGGCACGGCGCCGGGCACAAGGGGAGAGCCCCGCTGGACCGGCCCGGCCGTGGATCCGATGCTCCAGTTGCCGGCGATGACCGCCCTCATGTCCGTCCACGACGGCGAGCGGCCCATCGCCTTCGTTGCCGCGAGTGTCCAGGTAGATGCCTTCCTTGCCCAGTTGCAACGGCCCAGCGACCCCGCCACCGTGATGCTGGTGAACCAGGCGCAGGCGCAGATCGATGTATCGCCGCCATCCGAGCCTGCACCGCCAGCACTGGTCCAGCGCATCGTGACAGACGCCCGTCATCGCTCCCCGGACGCCTTTGGCTTCACGCGTGCCGGCATGGTGCTCGTCCAGCCGCTGGGTCACGGCTTCGGCGCGCTGGTCTATCTGCTCTCGTACGGCCTCCTGTTCAACGCGGTGGCGCAGGCACTGGGGCTGATCGGCCTCACCGGGGCGCTACTGATCGCCGCCATTGTCCTGACGGCGCGATACTGGGATGTCCACCTGCTACGCCGCAGCCACGCGGAAGCCACCCGCGCGCTCGAGAGCGAGACGATCAACCATATCCTGGTCAGCGCCACGCCGATCGGGCTGTGCATCGTCCGGCTCCAGGACGACGTGGTACTGACATCGAACCAGGTCGCCGATTCCCTCTTGAGCCTCGGCAAGCGCGGCAGGCTGCCCGCGCACGTCGTGCGGGCGCTGCGGCAAGACGCACGCCATGACACACCGGGCGATATCGTGTCGGTCGCGCAGGTGGTGGTGCCCGCGCGGGAGCCGCAGGATGACACCCAGCCGCACGACGAAGCGCAGAAATTTCTCCAGATCACGCATGCGCGCGCCCGCTATCAGGAGGAAGACGTGCTGTTCTGCGCGATCCAGGACGTGACGGCGCAGCAGCAGATCGAGCACGAATTGCGCGCCGCGCAGCGCGCCTCCGAGGCGATGATGCGCGCCCGTTCGAACTTCTTTGCGTCGATGAGCCACGAGATCCGCACGCCGCTGAATGCGCTGCTCGGCAACCTGGAGCTGCTGGCGCGCGACGAGGGCCTGGAGGCCCACGCGCCGCGCCTGCGCGCGCTGAACGCGGCGTCGGAGGGCTTGCGGCGCATCGTCAACGACATCCTGGATTTCTCCAAGATCGACGCCGGCGAGATGACGCTGGCCGCGGCGCCGTTCCGGCCCATAGACGAGCTGGAAAGCGTGGCGCTGGCCTTCGCGCCGCTGGCGGCGGACCGGCCGATCCGCTTCCATGCCAACCTGATGCCGTCGCTCGATACCCTGCTGGTGGGCGACCGGACCCGGCTGGCGCAGATCGTCAACAATCTGCTCAGCAACGCGTTCAAGTTCACCTCCTGCGGCAAGATCACGCTGGCCGCCGAGGTCAGCACCGATCCGCGCGGCAAGACCACGCTGGTGTGCCGCGTGCTGGATTCCGGCGTCGGCATGCCGCCCGAACTGGTCGCGCGGGTGTTCCAGCCGTTCGTGCAAGGAGACGCCGGGGCCACCAGCCGGCATGGGGGGACGGGCCTCGGGCTTTCCATCTGCGCCCGGCTTTGCGAACTGATGGGCGGCCGTATCACCGTGGAGAGCGTGGAGGGCGTTGGTACGGCGTTCACCGTGGCGATTCCGCTCGAACGGGCGGCCGGTTCGTCCGCTGCCCAGTCCCCGCCCGCACCGGGCGGCCGCGCCATGATCCTGTGCCAGGAAGCCGAGTCCGGCGAGGCCATCGACGCCTGGCTGCAATCGGCGGGATGGCAGACCCATGTCGTGCACACCCTGGGCGGCGCCCAGGCGTACCTCCGTGGCAACCGGCCCCATGTGATGGTGGCGACTGGCGACTATGGCCTGCCGGAAATCGCGTCCCTGCGCGAGATCCGCCCCGCTGGCGTGGCGTGGCTTACGCGCAACGGTCCCGATCGTCCCGCACGCCGCGCATCGGGCGTGCATGAGGCGATGGTTTACAGCCACGGCGCGATCTTCGCGGCCATCGAGGCGGCACTGGGCGATTCCGGCGAGGATGAGGATGAAAACATCGGCCATGCCGACGGCCCCGAGGACGAAGCCTCGGCCGCTCTCGCCAACGACGAGGACACCGCGCCGGGCCGTACGATCCTGGTCGTGGAGGACAACGCGCTGAACCAGACGCTGGTTGCCGAACAGCTGCAGACGCTGGGCTGGCATCCGGTGGTCGTCGGCGACGGGCGTCAGGCGCTGGCCATGCTGGAACAGATGCCCGCCGCGCCCAACCTCGTGCTGACCGACATCCACATGCCGGTGATGGATGGCTACGCGCTGCTCGAGGCCCTGCAACGCACCCGGCCCGACCTGCCCGTGCTCGCCTTCAGCGCCGTGACCCAGACCGCCCAGGCCGTGGATTGGGAAACGCTGGGCTTCGCCGGCCATATCGGCAAACCCGCCTCGCTGCGGGAGCTGGAACAGGTGCTGCGAACAGTGGCGGCGCCACCTGCCTCGACACCGGCAGCCCCCCCGGCACCGCCCGTGCTACAGGCCGCCGACATCGCGCGCTACCAGTCGCTCCTGCGCGAACACCTGCAGACCGATCTGCCCGAACTCACCCGGACCATCGCCGCGCACGACCCGGCCGCCTTGCAGCACTGGGCGCACCGGTCGGCGGGCGCGTTCCAGATCGTCCAGGCCTACGATATCGTCAGCCTGTGCCGGGGTGTCGAACACCTGTGCGATGCCACTGCCGCGTGGACACCCGAGATGGCCGGCCTCGCCGACCAGCTCCATGCGGTGGTGCGGCACTATGCCGAAGGCGACACGGCGCCGCACGCCTGAGGCCACCTGCGCCTACCACAAAAGCGAGATTTGCGGGGACGGCGGCACCGGACGATAATGGCGCGGCCGCGCCGGTCCGGCTTCCACCGGAGCCGGGGTGCGGCAAGAATATGCCAGCTGCCCCCAGCCGTCCCCTTCCATGCCGCCCCATCAAGGTCTTCCCCAGCCCCAGCGCACCTGGGCCATCCTCACGGTTTTCTGCGGCCTGATCATGGCCGTGCTGGACGGCTCCATTGCCAATATCGCGCTGCCGTCCATCTCGCGGGCGCTCGACGCCGATCCCGCCCGGACCATCTGGGTCGTCAACGCCTACCAGCTCACGGTCACCGTCTGCCTGCTGCCGCTGTCGTCGCTGGGCGACATCCTCGGCTACAAGCGCGTGTACCGGGTCGGTCTGGCCACCTTCCTGGTCGGCTCGGTGCTCTGCGCGCTGGCGACCAACCTGCCGATGCTGGTGGCGGCGCGGGTGCTGCAGGGCATCGGCGGCGCCGGCATCATGAGCGTGAACACCGCGCTGGTGCGCTTCATCTACCCGCCGACCAAGCTCGGGCGCGGCATCGGGCTCAACGCGCTGGTCGTGGGGGTGACGATTGCGGTCGGGCCGTCGCTCGGCGCGCTGATCCTCGCCGTGGGTAGCTGGCCATGGCTGTTCGCCGTGAATATTCCCGTGGCGTTTGCCGCGCTGGCGATCTCGCGCACCGCGCTGCCGGAGACGCCCGCCCAACCGCGCGAGTTCGACTATCCCAGCGCCGTGCTGTCGGCCATCGTGTTCGGGTCGTTCGTGCTGGGTGTGGACGCACTCGGGCATGCCCCGCTGCGGCTGGCCGGCGCGGCGGGCCTGGTGGCGGCGATCGGGCTCGGCTGGCTCCTGGTGCGGCGCCAGCGCGGACGCGTCGCGCCGCTCGTGCCGGTAGACCTGTTCGCCAGCCGCGCCTTCACGCTGGCGGTGGGCACCTCGTTCTGCTCGTTCATGACCCAGATGCTGGCGTTCGTGTCGCTGCCCTTCTATCTGGAATACCAGCTTGCGCGCAGTCTCCAGGAGACCGGGCTGCTGATCACGCCCTGGCCGCTGATGGTGGCCGCAATGGCGCTGGTGTCGGGACGCCTCTCCGAGCGGTATCCGGCGTCCATCCTGGCCGGCGCGGGCCTGATCTGCCTGTCCGGCGGCCTGATCGGGCTGGCCCTGCTCGGCAAGGATGCCTCCAGCCTCGACATCGCCTGGCGCACGGCGCTCTGCGGCATCGGCTTCGGGTTCTTCCAGTCGCCAAACAATCGCGCGATGATCACCGCCACGCCGCCCGAGCGCAGCGGCGGCGCCAGCGGGGCGCAGGCCACGACACGCCTGCTGGGGCAGACCACCGGCACGGCCGTGGTGGCGCTGCTGTTCGGCCTCGACCCGACCGGCGCCGCGCGCGGCGCGCTGTGCGTGGCCGCGGCGGTGGCCGCCATCGGCGCCGCCATCAGCCTGAGCCGCCTGCGCAGCCAGGACGACGCGCGACCCGCGGTTGCCCGGCCGGAACCGCCGGAACCCGACGCGTAGGCGATAGCCTAGGGCCCCCGGCCGCCCTCACGATGGCGGCTGAGACCGTCATGATGATGGCGGGTCGGGCTGTCATCGTGCCGAAGGTCGGGCAGCATGATCTTGCCGTGGCCGCCGGCGTCCTGCACGCGGTTGTGGTCACCGTCGATGCAGATCATAGTGCAGCCGGAGAGCGCCAGGAGGCATGCCGCGCACGCCCACCAGCGCCATCCCCGCCATCCCCGCCATCCCACCCACCACCACCGCCGCCGTAGTCTTGCCATGGCGCCTCGCCCCCACATCGGGTAGCCCGAAACAAAAAACCGGGTGGGCGTCACCCTGCCGATGACCCGCCACCCGGAACCGCTACCGGGTCTTCACCCGGCCGTCTTCCCGGTCTGTCAGACCGGTCCCATGTCGTACCAGACCTTGGCGTCGCCCTCGGCATTGGTGGACGTCACGTCAGGGTCGCCCGGCTCCTGGTCGGGGCCCGCCCACCATTTGGCCTTGTACTGATGCAGCCCCTGGCCCTGGTAGTTATTGGTCACGATGGCATCGCCCGGATAGCCCTCGGGACGCCACGTGCCCTCGTCGCCGCTACTGCCGCCGGCCAGCACCAGGAGTTCCACGGTATCCGAGTCCCGGTCGCCGCTGCCGCCCGCGCCAGTCACCGTCACCGTCACCTGGATGGTGGTGTCGCGGTCGACGATCGGCGCGTTCCCGGTCACGGAGATCGTGTCGGCACCATCGAACGACAGGCCGTTCGCGTCCCACGCATACAGCAGCGGCGCGGGGCCGGTCGATTCCACGGCCGACAGCGAAATCGGCGCGCCCGCCTCCACCTGCAAGCGGCCCGTGATCTTGGCCACCACCCCGCCGGACGGCGTCTCGCCAGGCACCACGGAGAGGAAGATCGCGCTTTGGTCCGTCTGCGTGCCATCGTTCACGGTCAGCTTGACCCAGTAATCGGTCTGCTCGTCCACCGACGGCGCGGTACCTTCCACCAGTTCCTCGGTACTCCCGGAGAACGGCAGGCCCGGCGCGTCCCAGAGGTAGGTCAGCGGATCGTTGTCGGGATCGAACGACGCTTCCCCGGAGAGCGCGAAGGGCGTGCCGGCCTCGATCACCACCGAAATCCGCGATGTGGGCGGCGCCGCGGTGCGCGCCTTGACCTTCAGCGTCTGCGTCGCCGTGCTGGTCCGGTTGCTCCCGTCACGCACGGTCAGCGTGATGGTGTACGAACGGGCCACGGTGGGCAGCAGGCCACCCACCGTCGACGTGGTCTTGTCGTCGATGAAGGTCAGGCCCGGCGCGCTCCAGCTGTACGTCAGGTCAGAGCCCACCGAACGCAGCGCCGTGAATTCCACGTCGTCGCCCTCGAACGCCTCCGTGGGGCCGTCGATCACCGCTACCGGCGCGCGGCCGCCGTCCTGCACGTTGATACCGGAGAAGTAGAACGGGTCCATGTCGACGACGCGCGTCTGCACGGGTGCGCCCAGCCCCTCGCGCGCGGCGTTGACCAGCACGCCGCTGTCCATGTCGATGGTCCACGTGAACAGGCCGCCGAGGTTGTGCTTGCGCACATACTCGCCCTTGGCATACACCGAGCGCGGGGTATCGACGGACAGGAACAGGCCACTCTCGGGGCTGTACAGATAGTCCGCGTCGGCAACCTCGTCCGTATAGACGTTGAAGCCGTTGATGCCGGTCTGGTGCTCCAGGTCGAGGTAGTTGTAGATCAGGTCGAAGAATTCCGTGGTGCCAGACTCGAACGTGCCGGTGGTGGTGCCGGAGCCCGGGTCGTAGGTGCCCTGCAGCGGCGACCAGCTGTCAATCACGGCGTTGCGCCCGCTACGGCTGTAGGCGGCAAAGCCAATGTTGATATTGGTCGACGGCACGCCCTGTCCGAGCAGGTACTTCACGGCACGGTCAATGCTGTGACCTTCGGGGTCCGCCGGATCGACATCGAACAAGTTCGAGTGATGGGCGAGCTTGGGCGCCCACGGCGTGCCGAAGTAATCGTAGGTCATCAGGTTGATGCCTTCCACGCCCGACGCGATCATCCCCTTGATATCGGACGTCAGCAGCGTCGACATGGACGCGCCTGCGGCAATGCTGACCCGGATGCTGGGCAAGCGCTGCTTGAGTTCACGCACCAGCGCCTGGAAGTTGCCCGCGTCCTCGGGGCCGTGCGGGTTGCCGGCGCCCGCGTTGCCCGGATACTCCCAGTCCAGGTCGATCTCGGTGAACATCGGAAAACGCTGGACGATGAACGCCAGGCTGTCGATCAGCGTCTTGCGCTGGGTCGGGTTCGCCGCCACCGCGTGAAATGCCTCGCTCATCGTCCAGCCGCCCAGACTGAGCGACAACTTCAGGTTGGGGTTCTTGTCCTTCAGCTTCTTCAGGCCGCCGAGCACGCCCTGGGCCTTGCTCTGGATGAAGAGATCCTGGTAGTCATTGCTGACCCAACTGGTGAACCCCACGTTCAGGAACGAGGCCACATCGCCCCAGGGATCAACGAAGGTGGCTTCGTGCAGCTTCTTGCCGAAATCGACCGCAGCGTTGTCGATCACGTACTGCTTCTCGCCCTTGTCGCCGACGATTCCGGCGAAGCCGATGATGATCTTGTCGTAGGCGGCCGCGTTCACCAACATCATGTCCAGGCCGCGCCCGGCCGATGCATTGTTGAAGTTGCCCTCGAGGCGACCGTCGTACTGCGACCAGTCCGTGAAATACCCGAACACCTTCCTGCCTTGCGGCACGGCCCCGTAGGTGTTGTAGACGCGCTTGACCACGCGCGTCGCCGTGTACGAATAGTCCTCGGTCTCCGTGGCCGGATCGAACTTGTTCTGCTGGTAAGTGCGCTCCGTGGCACCTACCGATTGCGGCTTGGCGGGATCGCCAGGGTCGCCGTTGTACACCAGCGCACTGCCGGCGCGCCCGCCCTTCAATGCTTGCCTGCGGCCCTTGAAACGCGACAGTGGCGTTTTCGGCGGCGCCTGCTCATCGGGAGCCCCATTCCGATATCCCGTGGATGCGAATCCGGTCCGCCCTTGCTGGCCCGGGTTGCTGTTGTCCGATACTTTTGCCATGACTATCTGTCCTTGCAGAATTAGATGAATGCCGCCGGTTCCCATCGACTTTGACAAAACCATCGCCAGGCGGCCATGCCATCTTTCTCCCGGGCCAGATTTAATGACATGGAATGGAGATGGAATATCCTGTGTCACGATTAATCGCAGTTTCCTGAAAATAGATCCGAAGAAATCGTCATTCTGCGAGGTGAAGAATGGATGACGTGGATTTTCGTGAATCCACACTGTTATGTAACCGTGCCTTTGGGTACGCGGATGAGCAAGGAAGCCGGACCCGAATGGGTTATGATCGCCGCCACAAGCGGGATAGCACGATGTTAGATTGTTCGCGCGCGGCGCCGGGTTACGCCGCGCGGACAGCGTGAATTCCTGAACAGAATGGCGACAACCGTTGCGCACCCTGCCGCATTGTTTCAACCCCGTGTGATATTGCGGGTGCCACGTGCGACGGCGTCACCCGCTCGGGGCACATCGACACGAAAATATCTTCCATGGGAGCCGGCGAATCGCGCCCGTACGCTTGTCGTCCATCGCAGACGACATGAGGGTTGCGAAATGATCCGGAATGGCGATTCAGTATTTTTTGACTGGGACAATGACCGCGTGATTCGCGGCGGCGTGGAGACAACGATAACCGGCCAGCAAAAGCGCTTGCTGCGGTTATTGGTAGAGGAAAAACCAGCGGTTAAGCCGAAGGATTATTTACTGAATGGCGTCTGGGGCAAGCGTGCCGAACTGGTGGACGAGCTTTATCTCGTGCAACTGGTCTACCGGCTGCGCAAGGCACTAAGCCCCGTCGGCCTGGACGGCCACATCGTGACCGTGCCGCGCGAGGGCTACCGCTTCATCCCGGTGCCGAATGCGGTGCTGGCGCCCGATCCCGCCGGCCAGGCCCGTGCGGAACTCGAGCATGCGCGCGGCCTGGCGCATGTGCTGGCCCGGCTGGGCATGCCGCCCGCCACCCAGCCCTTGCCGGCCACCGAGGACGACCTCCATGTCGATGAGACACAGGGCGTCATTTCCTACGGCGGGGTAGTCGCCAAGGTCACGCGCTTTGAGTTGCGGCTGCTGGCCGCGCTGATCGAGCACCGCGACACCGTGATGTCGCGGCAGCAGATTATCGAGGCGGTGTGGGGCGCCGACGCGATGGTCGATGAGAACTGCCTCACGCAACTGGTCTCGCGGTTGCGGCGGGCGTTGCACCCGCTCGGGCTGGACAACTGCGTGGCAGCGGTGCCCAAGGTGGGCTACCGCTTCCGCCAGCAGGGGTACGCCGGAGCGCGCCCGCCCGCCATGTAGGGCCTCACTCCGCCTTGGCGCCCGAGTCCTTCACCACCTTGGCCCATTTGGTGATTTCGCTACGCTGGTACGTGGCCAGCGCCTCGGGCGTGCCGAGCACGGGGTCGAGCCCCAGTGTCTTCAGCTTGGCCTGCACGTCGGGCAGCTTGAAGATGCGGTTCAGCTCGGTGTTGAGCTTGGCCACCACGTCCTTGGGCGTGTTGGCCGGCGCGAAGACGGCGAACCACGACTCGGCCTCGTAGCCGGGCAGGCCCTGCTCGGCAATGGTGGGGATGTCCGGCGCGGACGGCGAGCGCTTGGCGCTGGTCACGCCGAGCGCGCGCAGCTTGCCCTCCTTCACCACCGGCAGCGCCGAAGGCAGGTTGTCAAACATCATGGGAATGTG
Source organism: Cupriavidus sp. SIMBA_020 (assembly GCF_046535395.1). Classification (NCBI taxonomy): domain Bacteria; kingdom Pseudomonadati; phylum Pseudomonadota; class Betaproteobacteria; order Burkholderiales; family Burkholderiaceae; genus Cupriavidus; species Cupriavidus sp. SIMBA_020. The sequence goes on from NZ_JAWRWU010000009.1 coordinate 183,933, forward strand.
TCCGCCCAGCAGGTCCGGAATGGCCATCGCCCGGCCCTTGTACGGCACGTGGGTGATCTTGACCTGCGCCATGGTGTTGAACAACTCCCCGGCCACGTGCAGCGACGTGCCGACACCGGGCGTGCCGAACTGCAGCGCCCCGGGCTTGGACTTGGCCAGCGCAATCAGCTCCTGCACGTTCTTGGCCGGCACCGACGGATTGACCACCAGCACGTTGGGCGTGGAAGCCAGCAGGATCACCGGCGTGAAGTCCTTGACCATGTCGTACGGCATCTTGCTGTACAGCGCGCCGTTGATCGAGTGCGTGCCCACGGTGCCGAGCGCCAGCGTGTAGCCGTCCGGCGCCGCGTGGGCCACGGCCTCGCCGCCGATGTTGCCGCCCGCGCCGGGCTTGTTGTCCACCACCACGGGCTGGCCCCACGACGGAGAGATCTTCTCGGAGAAAATTCGCGCGAGGATGTCCGGCGCGCCGCCGCTCGGGAAGCCCACCACCATGCGGATCGGCTTGTTCGGATAGTTCTGGGCCTGGGCCAGGGCCGCTCCCGGCACTGCGGAGAATGCCGCCGTCACTGCCACGCCCGCCATCGTCGCCATCGCGGCCATGAAGCGGCGGCGCGGGTATACACGTACACGCATGAAATTGTCTCCTGATTGTCTTGTCTTTTTTTGGGTTGGGCGGCGATCTTCTGCCGCCTGTCATCTTATACGGCGATATTGCCGAATTCCTTAGACACCTGATCGTGCAGGCGGCGCATGCCGCGCAGCCAGCGGTCGTAATCCTGCCCCTTGCGGCGGTAGTACTCGAGCACCTCCGGGTGCGGCAGAATCAGGAAACTCTCATTGACAACGCCTTCGAGCGTCTTCTCGGCAACGTGCTCCGGCGTGACCGAGCCAGCCTGCAGGAAGCCCTTGCGCTCGCCGCTTTCGCCAAACAGCATCTTGGTCTGCACGCCCTGCGGGCAGATGCAGCTGACCCGGATGCCGCGCTCGCCATAGGTAATCGACAGCCATTCCGCGAACCCGATGGCCGCGTGCTTGGTCACCGCGTACGGCGCCGAGCCAATCTGCGACAGCAAACCTGCCGCCGACACCGTATTGATGAAGTAGCCCTCGCCGCGCTCGAGCATCTGCGGCAGCACCGCCTTGGCCGCGTGGATATGGGCCATGACGTTGATCTCCCAGATGCGCTGCCATTCGGCGTCACTGGCGTCCAGCCCCTTGCGCAGGATGATGCCGGCGTTCGAGCAGAAGATGTCGACCTGGCCAAAGCGCTCCGTGGCGGTATCGACGAGCCCTTGCACGGCAGCCTCGTCGGCCACGTCCACGCGCTGGGCGAAGATCTGGCAGTCGGGCGCCGTCGCAGCGGCCTCGGCAGCCACCTGCGCCGCGCCGGCCTGGTCGATGTCCGCCACGGCCACACCGCGCGCCCCGCCCTGCGCGAACGCCAGCACCAGCGCCCGGCCGATGCCCGTGCCGCCGCCCGTCACGATGACGGTCTTGTTACGAATCTCCATGCTTGTCTCCTCTTGTTGTGCGAGTGTTCGAGTGTTCGTTCGTCAGGCCGACTGCCAGAGCCGTGCGGCCAGCGTATCGGCCAGTTCGCGGATGCGCGGGCCGAGATTGGTCTCGAGAATTTCCGGGGAGAGGCGCGTGGACGCCCCGCCGATATTGATCGACAGCACCTCCGCGCCATCCTGCAGGCACACCGGCGCAGCCACGCCGCTGACCGTGCGGTCCCACTCGGCATGCGCCAGGCAGAAGCCGCGCCGCGCGTGGTCGCGCAAGGCGCGATCCAGTTTGGCACGCAGGCCTGGCCAGCGCGGGCCGTGGTGCCGCTCCAGTTCCGCCAGCACCGCCGTGCGGCGTGCCGGCGCCAGCCCGGCCAGCCACGCACGCCCGATGGCGGACGTGGCCATGGGCAGCCGCGAGCCCGGCGTCAGGCGCATGACCAGCGCGCCGCGCGGCTGGCAGACCTCCAGGTACAGCATGTCGTGGCGGTCCGGGGCTGCCAGCGCCACGGTGCAGTCGGTCGCGAAGGCCAGCGACTGCATCAGCGGCTGGGCGATGTCACGAATGCCGGCGCCAGACAGATAGCGTTGCCCGGGCAACAGGGCTCCCTGCCCGATGCGGTACTTCTCCTGTCCCTCTACATAGACCAGATAGCCGAGACTCGCCAGCGTGTAGGTCAGCCGTGACACCGTGGGACGCGGAATGCCGGTACGGCGCGACAGCTCCGCATTGCCGAGAAAATCGTCGTGCGGGCCAAACGCGCGCAGCAGTTCCAGCCCGCGCCCCAGCGCCGTCACGAAATTGCGATCCTCGCCGTCAGCGGGATGGGCCGCGCCGCCGGACAGGAGTCCGGCATCGGCCGGTTGCGGAATCGAGGTGGTGCGCTTCATGGCAGATTCATAACAGCTTCCGCCCGGCGGCATGCCCGCTATGTAGCGAAAACATGGTTCCCACAAACGGCGCTCATGGCCCACGCCTGTGGTGTCAAAGGCGCCCTCCGCCTCTCTTCAGCCTCTCATTCGAAATCCGACATCTCGTACAGCGGACGGATCTCGATCTCGCTGGGCCCCGGCATGGGATTCGGGCAGCGCTTCACCCAGGCGACCGCTTCATCCATGTCCTTGACTTCCCAGAGCCAGAAGCCAGCCACCAGCTCACGGGTCTGAGCGAACGGCCCGTCGATGACCGTACGGCCGGCACCATCGAACGCCACGCGCTTACCCGCCGACGAGGGCTTGAGGCCGTCCGCTGCACGCAGGATGCCGGCCTTCGCCAGCGCCTCGTTGAACTTGTGCATCGCCTCGAACAGTTCGGTCGTGGGGAGCATGCCCGTTTCGCTGTCTTCGGTGGCTTTCACTAACACCATGACACGCATCGTCTGTCTCCTTGTCTACGGCCATCGCCCCACGGTAGCACCGTTGGGATCGAAATTCCTGGCGAATCTCGGGGAAATGCCCGTACCGCGGCCTGCCTGACGACGTCCGGAAAGTTACATTCATTTGAAATTTCATTACTTTCAAACGCGTGATTCGTGTGGCATTGGTCACATCATTGACATATCAAGGAGACAGACTCCACGTCTCGCCCACCAGCACCCCACTTGAGTAGGGTGATCCTTGTCCGGCAAGACATTGGCAGACAACGGCGGCGGGGAATCCGTACGGAATTCGGGCGACTTCTGGCCCGGTCCGTGACCTGAACTTCTCTGACCTAGAACCATGACAACCACAAAACCTGTTCATTCGCGCATGTACAGGCCGGTGCTCGGTGCCGGCGCACTGTGTCTGGCCCTGCTGTTGAGCGCCTGCGGCGGCGACGACAACAATGCCCCCCCGCCCGCCACGGGCGGCGGCGACGGTGGCAACGGCGGCCCCGGCACCACGCCCGCCGCCTGCACCACGGCGCACTGCGCGCCGGCCCCCTGATCCGCGCCATCCGCACCGCCCCGCGCCCTCCCCATCCAACCGACACCGACCCGGCATGACATTCAACCCGTCCAAGCGCAAGTTCCTGCGCAACACGCTCGGCACCGCGGCAGCGGCTGCCACGCTCGCATCGTTCCCGCCCAGCATCCGCCGCGCCCTGGCCATCGAGGCGAACAACACCACTGGCACGATCCAGGACGTCAAGCACGTGGTGCTGCTGATGCTCGAGAACCGCTCCTTCGACAGCTATTTCGGCACGTTCAAGGGCGTGCGCGGCTATGGCGACCGCTTCGCGATCCCCTTGGCGAACGGCAAGAACGCGTTCTTCCAGACCGACGCCACGAACAACACGATCACGCCCTATCGCCTGGACGCCACGCTGGGCAACGCGCAGCGCGCGGGTAGCACCCCACATACCTGGCCCGATGGCCAGGCCGCGTGGGACCACGGACGCATGAATCGCTGGCCCGTGGCCAAGAACCGGCTGTCGATGTCGTACTACGACACCGCCGAGGTGCCGTTCCAGCGCGCGCTGGCCGATGCCTTCACGCTGTGCGATGCCTATCACTGCTCGATGCACACCGGCACCATCCCGAACCGCCTGTTCTACTGGACCGGCACGAATGGCCCGAGCGGCGCCAACGTGGCAGCCATGGTCAACGAGTTCAACGGCGGCAATGACGTGGGGCCGTCCACCCAGGGCTGGACGTGGAAGACCTACGCCGACCGCCTGGTCGATGCCGGGGTGAGCTGGAAGGTGTATCAGAGCCTGGCCGACAACTACGGCTGCAACGAGATGATGAGCTTCCAGCACTGGCGCACGGCGATGGAATCGATGCCCGTGGCACGGCGCCCGGTGGCGCTGCCCGGCACCTCGCCCGCCTACGATCCATCGATCGACGACGCGCTGAGCCCGCTCGCCAAGGGCTTTGGCAACACCATGCCTGACGGCCTGCTGCAATCCTTCCGTGACGATGTGCAGAACGGCACGCTGCCGGAAATCTCGTGGATCATCCCGCCGTCGCTCTACAGCGAGCACCCGGGCCCGTCGAGCCCGGCGCAGGGCGGCTGGTATGTGCAGCAGGTGCTGGACGCGCTGACGGCCAACCCCGAGGTCTTCAGCAAGACCGTGCTGCTGATCAACTACGACGAGAACGACGGCTTCTTCGACCACCTGCCGCCGCCGTCGGCCCCGTCGCGCAATGCCGATGCCACGCTCGCCGGCGGCAGCACGCTCAGCGATGCCGACATGGCCTTCGAGTATCACAACTACACGCCCGCCACGGCGAATCAGTCGGCCATCGACGGCAAGCCGTACGGCCCGGGCCCGCGCGTGCCGATGTGTATCGTCTCGCCGTGGAGCCGCGGCGGCTTTGTCAATTCGCAGGTCTTCGACCACACCTCGACGCTGCTCTTCCTGGAAAAGCGCTTCGGCGTGAAGGAGCCGCAGATCGGTGCCTATCGCCGCGCCGTGTGCGGTGACCTGACCTCGGCCTTCAACTTCGTCAGCCCGAACAAGGACGCCCTGCCGACGCTGGCGGGCCGCAGCACCAAAGTCACGGTCGACAACCTGGCGCTGACGCAGAAGGCGTCGGCCGCGATTCCCGTGCCGGCCACGCCTGCCCTGCCGGCACAGGTGACCGGCACGCGCCCGTCGCGCGCGCTGCCGTACGAGCTGCACACCACGTCCCGCACCGATGCAGGCGCCAAGACCGTGACGCTGATGTTCTCGAACACCGGCACGGCGGGCGCGGTCTTCCACGTCTACGACAAGCTGCACCTCGACGCCATTCCGCGCCGCTACGTGGTGGAGGCGGGCAAGAGCCTGGACGGCCTGTGGAACGTGGCGGCCGACAACGGCAAATTCGATCTGTGGGTGCTGGGCCCGAACGGCTATCACCGCGAGTACGTGGGCGATCTGAACGAGCAGTCGGCTGGCGGCGGCACGGAAATCCAGGTCTGCTACGCACCGTGCGATCCGCCGGTGCTGCAGGTCAAGCTGTACAACCGCAGCGACAAGGCCTGCACGTTCAGCGCAACCGCCAGGGCCTATCGCACGGACGGCCCGTGGGGCCAGAAGGTGGAGGCCGGCAAGGTGGGCGAGCTGACCTGGACGCTGGGTGACAGCGGCAACTGGTACGACTTCGAGATCAGCTGCGATCTGGCACCGTCGCTGCGCCGCCGTATCGCGGGCCGTATCGAGACCGGCAAGGATACGGTGAGCGATCCGGCGATGGGTCAGCTGTCGTAATCTGCCTTGCCCTGACCCGTCCGCCGTCTACGGCTGGCGGGTCGGGCGCCACGGCGGCCTGGGCCCCAGGGCGTTGCGCAGCATCTCGACGAACCGTTGCGTGCGCATGGACGACTGGCGCGACTGCGGCACCAGCGCCATCACGTCCGCATCGGGCAGCCGGTACGCCGGCAGCAGCGCCACCAGCCGCCCGGTGGCCAGTTCATCGGCCACATCCCACTCCGACCGCGCCATGATGCCCTTGCCGGTCAGGCACCAGTGATGGACCACGTCGCCATCATTGCTCTCCATCGTCGGCCGCACCCGCACCGTCAGCTCCCGTGACCGCGCAGGACGGAGGCTCCGGTCGGCGCTGTCATGACTGCCCTCGGCGAAGCGCCACAGCGTCACGTCCTCATCGTTCTCCCGGAGCACCAGGCAGGCGTGCCGTTCGAGGTCTGCGGGCGTCTCCAGCGGGGGCGCCTTGGCGAGATATTCGGGCGCCGCACACAGGATGCGGCGGTTCGGCGCGATACGGTGCGCAATCCAGCGCGAATCCGGGATCGTGCCGATGCTGACCAGCACGTCAAAGGCGTCCCGCCCATGCACGGGCTGGCGCGGCAGCATCAGGTTGTCCGACAGATACAACTGCACCTCGAGATTGGGATGGGTGCTGTGGAACTGCGCCAGTAGCGGACCCAGGTAGCGGCGCCCAAAGCCAAACGGGCCATGGACCTTGAGCTTGCCCGCCACGACCTGACTACGCTGCTGAAGCGCCTCCTCGATCACCTGCATCTGCTCCAGGACCCCGGTGGCGTGCTGCGCCAGAAGATGGCCTTCGTGCGTGAGTTGCAAGCGCCGGGTGGTGCGTTGGGCCAGCCGGATGCCGAGGCGGGCCTCCAGCTGCCCCAGCCGCTTGGTCACGGCCGGCGGCGTGACGTTCTCTTCCCGGGCCAAGGCCGCCAGGCTACCCAGGCGGTCCAGCGCCAGGATGAACCGCAGATCCTCGATGTCCAGCTTCATTCTTAACCTCCAGGTGAATTAAGAAATTCTATGGCATTAACCACCTGAGGGCCTGGCTTCCCTACACTGGCGACTCGAAAAGCGACCTCGCATAACGGACTCCCATGAACTTGCAAGCACTCGAAACGCCGGTCCTTGTCCTGGACCGACTCAAGATGGAGCGCAATATCGCGCGGCTGCGCGACCGCCTTGCGCCTTCCGGCGTCACGCTGCGGCCGCACGCCAAGACCAACAAGTCCGCCGACGTCGCGTCCCGCATTGGCGCACCGGGTACGCCCATCACCGTATCCACCTTGAAGGAAGCCGGCTATTTCCTCGACCACGGCTGGCGTGACATCCTGTACGCGGTGGGCATCGTCCCGTCCAAGCTGCCTCATGTCGAAGACCTCGTGCGGCGCGGCGCAGCGCTCACCCTGCTGCTGGACAACGTCGAGGCCGCCCACGCGCTCGCCGCCTGGTGTCGCGAGCGCGCGCTCAACGTGCCGGTGCTGATCGAGATCGATACCGACGGCCACCGCTCGGGCGTCAAGCCGGCAGACCCGGCGCTGCTCGACATCGCCGCAGCACTGGGCAAGGGGGGAAAGGACGAGGGCACCGGCGCCTGGCTCGCGGGCGTGCTCACCCATGCGGGCGATTCCTACAATTGCCGTTCGGCCGAGGCCATCGAAGCCGTGGCCGAGCAGGAGCGCGCCGGCGCGGTCCAGGCAGCGGAACGCCTGCGCGCCGCCGGCTATCGTGCGCCGGTGGTGAGCATCGGCAGCACGCCCACCGCGCATTTCGCCCGCTCGCTCGAAGGCGTGACGGAGGTCCGGGCCGGCGTGTTCGTCTTCTTCGACCTGGTGATGCACGGCATCGGGGTCTGCAACACGGATGACATCGCGCTGTCGGTGCTGTGCACGGTGATCGGGCACCAGCGCGAGAAAGGCTGGCTGATCACGGACGCCGGATGGATGGCGATGTCGCGCGACCGTGGCACCGCGAAGCTGCCGGTCGACCAGGGCTACGGACTGGTGTGCGATATCGACGGCAAGCCGCTGCCGGAGCTGGTAATGGTCGACGCCAACCAGGAGCACGGCATCGTCAGCCACCGCACGGACCCGTCCGCCACGCCGATGTTCCCGGTCGGCACGCTGCTGCGCGTGCTGCCCAATCACGCGTGCGCCACGGCGGCGCAACACGGTGCGTACACGGTCGTGGCGGGCAGCACGGCGGTGGAAGCGCATTGGCCGCGTTTTGGGGGATGGTGAGCGCGGTTTTGCGATAGGATGGCGCCGGTAACCAGGATCCGAAACAAAAGGAGACCCCGCGCTTGTCCGAAGCCCTTCCCTCCAGCACCGCCGGCGAGTTTCCCACCTTCGAGACCTCGGATTTTGCCGGCGACGGGTCGTTCTACTTCGACCTCGTGCGGCTGCAGGACCGCGACGACATCCCGCGCGGCTTCCTGCACCGGCACAACTACTATCACCTGCTCTGGATGACCCGGGCGAGCGGCACGCACATGCTCGACTTCGCGCATTTCGATGTGCGCGACCACTCGGTGTTCTTCCTCTCGCCGGGGCAGGTGCATGCCTGGACGTCATCGGTGAAGCCGCACGGCTACGTGCTGAACTTCAGCACCGACTTCTTCGCGCGGATGTTTCCGCGCGCCGACGATGCCGCGAAGTTCCCGTTCTATCACCCCACGGGCGCCCACAGTGCGCTCTATCTCACGCAGGACCAGCATGACGGCCTGCTGCCGCTGCTCGACGAGATGGAGCAGGAGGCGCGGGATCGCCAGCCCGGCTTCCCGGACGTAGTGCAGGCGTGCCTGCTGATCCTGCTCACGCGCCTGCGCCGACTGTGCCCCGAGAACGAGACAGCCGGTGGCATTGGCCCGCACCAGGCGCTCACGCGCCGCTTCACGATGCTGGTGGACACCCACTACCTGCGCTTCGGCACGATCGGCCAGTACGCCGAGGCGCTCTGCGTGAGCGAGCGCCAGCTCAACGACGCGGTCAAGCGAACCCTGGCGCGCACCGCCAGCCAACTGGTACAGGAACGCGTGGTGCTGGAAGCCAAGCGCTGGCTCAGCAACACCGAAACCGGCATCGCCGAGATCGCGTTCCGGCTCAATATCGAGGATCCGGCCTACTTCGCGCGCTTCTTCAAGAAGCAGACCGGTCTCACGCCGGGCGACTTCCGCAGGAAGCATTGCCGTCCGCTGGACTGACCCGCGAAAAAGTCCAATACAACGTCTGATCCGTCCTAACGCCGCCGCCACGCGCCTGCGTAAAGTGTTCCTCATGGTGCATCCATAAGACATCCAGAAGACACCAGAAGCACAGGAGACAGACATGTACAAAGCCATCGCCCCGTTGCGGGGCCTTGCCGTGGCCACCATATTGGCCGTTATCCCCTTCAGCGCGATGGCGGAATACCCCGATCATCCCCTGCGCATCATCGTGCCGTTCGCGGCCGGCGGCGCCACCGACGTGATCGCACGCACCGTGGCGCAAGCCATGTCGGCCCGCCTCGGCCAGTCTGTCGTGGTGGAGAACAAGGCGGGCGCCAACGGCAACATCGGTGCTGTCTCGGCCGCCCGGGCGGACGCCGACGGCTACACGCTGCTGATGGCCACGTCGAGCCATGCCATCAATGCGTCGCTCTACCAGAAGCTCAACTACAGTCTCACGCGTGATTTCGTGGGGCTGTCGAACCTCGCGTCCGTCCCCCTGCTGCTGGTGGTGAATCCGTCGGTACCGGTCAATTCGGCCACGGAACTTGCCGCGTACGCCAAGGCCAACGCTGGCCGCGTCAATTACGCGTCGGGCGGTACGGGCACCGCTTCCCACCTCGCCGGCGAGCAGTTCAGCACGCTGGCTGGTACGAAGATGACGCACGTGGCCTACAAGGGCGGGGCGCAGGCGCTCAATGACGTGATGGGCGGCCAGGTGCAGGTCATGTTCGCCAACCTGCCCGAAGTGCTTGCGCAGGTGCAGAGCGGCAAGCTCAAGGCGCTGGCGGTCACGGGCAGCAAGCGCCACGCCGCGCTGCCCGATGTGCCCGCCTTCTCGGAAACGCCGTTCCCGGGCATGACCGCGCGCTCGTGGTTCGGCCTGTTCGCACCGGCCGGCACGCCGAAGGCCGCCGTCGAGAAACTCTCGCAGGCCATCGTCCAGAGCGTGGCCGACCCCGCCGTCAAGGAGCGACTCAAAGGGCTCGGCGCCGATCCGGTTGGCGACGACCAGCCCGCATTTCAGAAATACGTGAATCAGGAGGTGGCGCGCTGGGCCGTGCTTGTGAAGCAGTCCGGCGCCACCGTCGATTGACGCCACACATCGCCATCGCTAGAGGAAACCCCATGCTGTACGACGTTCGCACCTACACCTGCCGCCCCGGCACGATCAAGAAACACCTGGCGTTGTATGCCGAGCATGGCTACGAGACCCAGAGCCGCCATCTGGGCAAGCCGCTGGCCTACATGCAAACCGAGACCGGCAATGTGAACAGCTACATGCACATCTGGGTCTACGAGAGCGCAGCCGACCGCGAGGCCAGGCGCCAGGCGCTGCAGAAAGATCCGGCCTGGGGCGAGTACCTGAAGATGAGCGCCGAAGCCGCCTACCTGATCAGCCAGGAGAACCGGCTGATGACGCAGGTATCGTTCTTCAAGCCGTAGTCGGCACGGGCGGCCTATCGCGTATGCCCTATACCCTATAGCCGCCCGGCCCAGTACTCCCGGAACGCCCGCCGCGGGTCATCCTGCGCGCGCGTGCCGGCGGCCTCGCCATCGAACACCAGCGTGCTGCGCCGCGCCACCGAATACGCTGGCCATTGCGGGGTCCGGGCATTCGCAGGGTCGCCCGTCGCGGCAAAGCTCACCCAGGCGCTGGCCAGTTGGTCGGCCAGACGCAAATTGGCCTCGCTCGGCCCGTTCAGCCCCAAGCGAATGTCGTGCAGACTCGGCCCGATATCCACGCCATGCGGCGCACCGTAGCGGCCGCCATAGGCCGGGCTGGGTGTCTTCCACAAATATGTCCATACCGGCGCACCGTTGCCGCTGGCATGCGCAGCGGCCTTGCGCTCCGCCTGCAACTGCGCGATACGACGGAAGGTCATATCCGTATCGATCCGCGCCTGCAGCACGAACGGCGTGGCACGCGGATCCTCATCCCGATACATCGTCACAAGACGCGCCGCATCGTCACCCACGCGGGTCTGCGCGAAACGGAGCAAGCCCGCATCGTCAAGGTCGAAATTGATCTGACGGTAGGCGCGCTCGTCCAGCGTTGTGCTGATGATCATCGGCACCTGCGCCGAGATCGGCGGCGCATCCGGATCGAACGGATGGCGGGGAATCGCCACGCCGTCTATCGCCGGCGAGAAGGCGCGCGGTGCCTCGCCCTTCAAGCGATCTGCGGCTTCGAACCGCAATTGCGCCGCCAGCAGTTGCTCGAACGGCAGTGTATGCAGCCGGTCCAGCGAGCCCTTGCCGATTTGCAGCGCCGTCAGGTACTTGGCCGCAATCTCCGTGGACTGCGCCGCCGTCATGACCCGGATGCCCGAACCGCTCATGACCCCGGCGCGATGAAACAGGCCCTGCGCCGACGGCATGGCCATCAGCGTGCTGGTCTTCAGGCCGCCGCCCGACTGGCCAAACACCAGTACGCGCGACGGATCACCGCCGAACGACTCCACGTTCTCGCGCACCCAGCGCAGCGCCGCAACGATATCGAGCATGCCCACCGCGCCCGACTGCGCATAGCGCTCGCCGCCGGCCTCGGCCAGATTCAGATAGCCAAACGAGCCAAGCCGGTGATTGATGGTGATGAACACCACGTCGCCAAAGCGCGCCATCATCTCGCCGTCGAACTGCGGGGAATTGCCCGAGCCCGCGTAGAAGCCGCCCCCGTGCAGATGCACGAGCACCGGGCGCTTCGCGGCCTTCGCAGGCGAGGGCGTCCAGAGGTTCAGCACCAGGCAGTCTTCGCCCATGCCGCCGGGTTGCAGGTCATAGGCGATCAGGTCCGCATAGGCACGGCGACGGTCCGCCGGCATCTGCGGCGCGTAGTTACCGTAGGCGGTGGCATCGCGCACGCCGCTCCATTTCGCCACGGGCTGTGGCGGCATGAAGCGGTTGGCGCCGCCTGTGTCGGCGCCGTAGCGCAAGCCCTTGAACACATGCACGCCACCTGAGCGCAAGCCACGCACCTTGCCATCGGTGGTCTCGACCACCGAAAACACCGGATCTTCCGATATCGCGCGCACGCTTCCCGTGACCGCGCTGCCCGCCGTCAGCGCAGCGGCAGACTTCAGCCACTGTCGACGCGATACTCCCTTGTGCTCCATCGCCCCTCCCTTTTCTTCGTTCTCGTGATTGTCTGCCTGGTGAGGCGACGTTACTTGCCCGTAAAGGCAGGCTTGCGCTTCTCTTTCCACGCCAGCGCGCCTTCGCGGATGTCCTCCGATTGCGTCGCGCGCCGGATGTCCGCAGCCAGCGCAGCCGTGTCCAGGTCTCCACGCGCGATCGCATTCAGATGCCGCTTCATGCCCTGTACCGCAATCGGCGCCAGCCCGGCGACGGTCTCGGCCAGTTGCGCGGTGCGCTCGCGCAGGTGGTCGGCGGGCAGCAGTTCGGTCAGGAACCCGCACGCCAGCATCTCGGGCGCCTGGATCCGTTCGGCGGTCAGGAACAGGCGCTTGGCCGCGTTCAGGCCCAGCCGCGTCACGTAGCGGCGCATGCCGCGCTCATAGAAATGCAGGCCCAGGCGCGCGGCCGGCATGAACATCTCCACGGCGTCGGTGCCGAGCCGGAAGTCGCACGCCAACGACAGATCCGTGCCACCACCGTAGACGCCGCCCTGGATTTCGGCGATGGTGACTGCGCGACAATCCTCCATCGCATTGACCAGCGGCTCGAAACCTGCGCCACGCTGGCCGGCGGCGAGCTTGCCGATATCGAACCCGCTGCAGAAGTACTTGCCCGTGCTGCGCAGGACCAGCACGCGCACATCGCTGCCATTCACGGTTTCGATGTGCTGCAGCAACGCCTGCAGGTCGTCCGGACCAAGCCGGTTCGCCACATCGGGGCGCTGAAGTGTCAGCGTGGCCACGTGGGCGGCAATGTCGAGCGTGGGAAGCGAGCCTTCGGAAGCCATGCGTCAAATCTCCGGATCAATAAAGGGTAGTCAGGCGGCGGGTGCTTCCGTCGCCTCGCGAGTTGCCTGTCGCTCCCGCAGCGCGACGTCGAATCGTTCGATGCGCGCCTGCGCGAAGGCCGGACGCTGCTGCACGCGCTGCCACCAGTCGACCACCGCCGGCATACGAGCTTCCGCCATGGCCTCGGGCGCGAGCTCCGCAATCCGCGCGACAAACGGCATCGCGGCGATATCGGCCAGGGAATAGTGCGCGCCCATCAGCCACGGCCCGCTGCCAAGCATCGATGCCATCTTCGGTATCAATGCCAGCAAGGCGTCCAGCGCCGCGCGCTTTTCGTCGTCCGAGTACGGCTTGCGGGCGATACGACGCCAGGCTTCACGCCGCTCTGGTGTCGGAATCCGTGCCAACTTCCCGGCCAGGTCTGCGTCGCTCCATTGCGACGCCACAGGCTGCAACGCGATGCTCCAGTTCAGGATCAGCAGGTTCGGCAGCAGCTTGTCATCAGTCCAGCGAACGAAGTTGCGCATCGTGGCCCGCGCATACGGATCGGCGGGGCGCAGCGGGGGATTCGGCAGGACGTCGTCGATGTACTCGCAGATCGTGGCGCTTTCATAGAGAAAGCGGCCATCGTCCAGCACCAGCGCCGGCACCACACCGTTCGGATTCATCGCCAGGAATGCTGGCGAGTGGTGCTCCTGCGCCGCGAGGTCGACAGGCACGCTGTCGTAGTCGATGCCCTTCTCCGCCAGACACAGCCGCACACGGCGCGACGCGCTGGACAACCAGCCATGGAACAGTCTCATAGGGCGATCTCCTGTCAGGGAATCAGGACGGTGGCGCCTGTCGTGGCACGGCCTTCGAGGCTGCGATGAGCCGCCCGGACGTCGGACAGGGCGAAGCGCTGCCCCACCTCCAGGCGCAGGTGCCCCGACTCCACCGCCGAGAACAGCGCCTGCGCCGCTCGACGCAATGACGCCGCATCGGCGATGAACGTGCGCAGCGTCGGCCGCGAAACGATCAGGGACTTCGCATGCAGCAGTTGCAGGTCGAACGCCTCCACGTCGCCAGACGCGGTGCCATAGTTGATGGCCATCCCGCAAGGCTTCAGGCATTGCAGCGACGGCACGAAGACGTCCTTGCCGACCGCATCGTAGACCACCGAGACGCCCTTGCCTTCGGTCAGCGCCATGACTTCCGCGACAAAGTCCGCCTCGCGATAGCAGATCGCATGGTGGCAGCCATGATCCAGCGCTACGCGGCGCTTGGCTTCGCTGCCCACCGTACCAATCACCGTTGCGCCAAGCGAGCGCGCCCATTGCGACAGCAGCACGCCCATCCCGCCAGCCGCCGCATGCACCAGCACCCAATCGCCGGGCTGCACCACATATAGCCGCCGCAACAGGTACTCAGCCGTCAGTCCTCGCAACAGGGTGGCCCCGGCCACCTCCTCGGAAATCGTCTCCGGCAGCGGCACGACGCGATCGGCCGGCACGTTGCGCGTGACCTGATACGCGCCTGGATACATGGCGGCCACGCGCTGCCCGACGGCAATGCCCGACACCTCCCGCCCGACCGCCGTGACGATGCCCGCCCCGACCGATCCCAGCGTGATGGGGAACGGCGTCGGCGTGTGGGGGCCATGCGCACCATTGCGCTGGTAGATGTCGGCGAAGTTCAGGCCGATGGCCGATTGCCGGATCTGGACTTCGGTGGCATCAGGGGCCGCAACCTGCACTTCATCGAGTTCGAGCACGGCGGCGTCGCCATGCTTTCTTATACGGACTACGTTCGTATGCATACGTTCTGTTGTCTCCAAGCCGGCGCGATGACCCCTTGCCGTACCGCCGGAACCTGCGCTTTCAGGTGGTAGCGGGCCGGGGGAAGCGTAGCGCATGCGCGGACGCGCCGCATCATGGTAAATCCGTATACGTATATTTATGATGTCCATTCGTATACTTTTCCGGCACCCACGAATGCACGAAGAGGACCGATGACTCACGACGCACCGCTGTCCGGCTACACCGTCCTGGATCTTTCCATTGCCCGCGCTGGCCCGGTTGCCGTTCGGCTGCTGGCGGACTGGGGGGCCGATGTCATCCGCATCGAACCGCCGCCACCGCGTGACCGCGGATCGGTCACCGGGCGGCGCCGGGGCTCGGATGAACAGAACCTGCATCGCAACAAGCGCAGCCTCTGCCTGGACCTGAAGACGCCCGAAGGCGCCGAAATCCTGGCCACGCTGGTGCGCCGCGCGGACGTGGTGGTGGAGAACTTCCGTTCCGTAGTGAAGGAGCGGCTGGGGCTCACGTATGACCGCCTGAGCGGCCTGAACCCACGCGTGATCCTTGCCAGCATCTCCGGGTTCGGGCAAGACGGCCCGTACTGCGAGCGCCCGGGACTCGACCAGATCGTGCAGGGCATGTGTGGACTGAGCTCCGTGACTGGCATGCCCGGCCACGGCCCGCTCCGCGTAGGCATCGCGATCTCGGACACCACAGCCGGCATGTTCCTGGGGCAAGGCATCCTGCTGGCGCTGCTGCAACGCGAGCGGACGGGACGCGGCCAATGGGTCCACACGTCGCTGATCGAGGCGATGCTGAACAAGCTCGACTTTCAGGGCGCGCGCTACACGGTGGAAGGCGTGGTGCCCACGCAGCAGGGCAATGCGCACCCCACGCTTGCACCGATGGGCACGTATCGGTGCCGGGATGGCGTCGTCAATATCGCCGCCAGCACGGATCGCATGTGGAGCCACTTCTGCCACGCACTCGGTGCGGATGCGCTGCTGGCCGATACCTCGCTGCACAGTGCGGCCGGGCGGAATGCGCAACGCGAGCGCCTCGATGCCGCGATCAACGCGTGCACGGCGGCGTTCACCGCAGCGGACCTGACGGAACGGCTCAACGCGGTCGGCGTGCCGTGCGGCCCGGTCTTCGATATCGGCCAGGCGTTCGAAGACCCGCAGGTCCAGCATCTGCGCATGACCCGCCCTGCCGACCATCCCGAACTAGGGCCGCTGGCTTTGCTGCGCTCTCCGATCAACCTGTCCGCCGCGCCGCACCCCGAGCGGTTCTTCAGCGCGGCGCCAGATCCCGGTGCCCATACCGACGCCATCCTGCGCGACCTGGGCTACGACGATGCCCGCATCGCCCAATTTCGCGATGCCAATATCGCGGCGTGACGGGCCGCAGCTGACAAGCCAAAAAAGAAACGGAGACAAATGATGATCCCTCGATGCCTGCGCGCCAGGCGCGTACTCGCGCGCGCACTCACGATGGCGGCCCTGGTGGTATCGTTCGTGCCGCCCGCGCTCGCGGCCGACGACTACCCCAATCGCCCCATTCGCGTGCTGGTGGGCTACACACCGGCCGGCGCGGCCGACTACGTGGCACGCATCTTCGGAGAAGCCTTGTCCAAACAGCTCGGCCAGACCATCGTGGTCGATAACAAGCCCGGCGCGGGCAGCACGCTCGCTTCCACTGCATTGGCCGGCGCCGCGCCGGATGGCTATACGCTGGCGCTGGCCACGGCCACGCTGTATGGCATCGACCAGCGGCTCTACAAGGCGCGTTACAAGGGGGAGGATTTCACCCCCATTACGCGCCTGACCGTCTCGCCGTTGATCCTGGCCGTGAACAGGAACCTGGGTGTGGCGGACGTCAAGGCGCTCGTGGCCAAGGCGAAGGCCAATGCGGGCGGGTTCAACTACTCGTCGTCCGGCATTGGCGGTTCGCCGCACGTGGCGGGGCTGCAGTTCGAGAAGGCTACCGGCGTGCGCATGACCCATGTGCCCTACAAGGGCGGCGCGCCAGCCTTGCAGGCCGTGGCAGCCGGCGAAGTGCAAATGTCATTCGGCACGGCTGCCTCGGTGTTGCCGATGGGCACGCAAGGTGTGGTGAAGATGATCGGCGTGACCACGCCGAAGCCGTCCGACGTGGCGCCCGGCCTGCCGTCGCTGGCCGAAACGGGGTTACCCGGATTCAACTTCACATTCTGGTTTGGGCTCTATGGCCCGGCGGGCCTGCCCGCGGAGATTCGGGACAAGATCTTCGCGGCCACGCGCAAGGTCATGGCCGACCCGCAGATCCGCGCCAAGCTGGCCGCCAATGGCAGCGAAGTATCGCTATCGGAATCGCCGGCGGAATTCGGCGCGTGGGCCTCGGCCGATGGGCGCAATGCGTTGGAACGTATCGTGCAGGCCGGCGTGAAGCTCGATTGATGAAGATCTGACGATGCGGCGCGGGGGCGCCGATCAGCGCCGCCCCCGCCCCCGCGCGGCGCCATCGCCGGGCATCGAGGCGATCATGTCCGCATAGACATCGCCGCCCGTGGCGATATGGCGCACCATGGCTGCGGCGGCGGCGTCCTCGCTGCCGCGCAGGATCGCTTCCAGCACCTCCTCGTGCTCCGCCAGTGATGCCCGAATGCGCGCGGGCTTTTCGAAGCGTAGATCGCGCATGCCGCGCATCCGTGCGCGCATGGTGAGGATCTGGCGCGACAGGATGTCGTTGCAGCTGGCTTCGTAGATCACGTGATGGAAGGCGTCGTTGGCCTTGCGGTACGCCACGCCATCGGCCTTCTCGGCCGCCGCCCGGCACGCCTCCAGTGCCGTCTGGATCGCCTTGCGCTGCGGCGCCGAAATGCGGCGCGCCGCCAGCCGCGCGGCCAGGGACTCCAGCTGCACCAGGATCTCGCTCATCGCCACGTACTCGCGCAGCGTGATCGACGCGACGATGGCGCCCTGGCGCGGCACCAGATCGACCAGCCCGGCGGATTCCAGCTGGATCAGCGCCTCGCGCACCGGAGTGCGCGACACCTTGAAGCGCGCGAGCAACTGCTGTTCCTCCAGCTGCGTGCCGCTGGGCAACTTCCCGCTCAGAATGTCTTGCTCGATCGCCGTACGGATGGTCTCGGACAAGCTCTTCTTTTCATCGGACATGGAACACTGCGAGCGCTAAGTGGGGATGGCGCGATTCTACTACCGCGCCCGCCCGCGTATGCGCAATTGCCTGCTATGTGCACAAATGCGACGCCGCTCAGTCCAGCGAGATCTTCCCCGCCTTGACGATTTCGGCATACCGCGCCGTGTCACGCTCGATCAGCTTGCGAAACGCCTCCGGCGTATCGCTGACCGGCACAAAACCGAGTTCGGTGAGCTTCTTCGACACTTCCGCACTGGTGGTGGCGGCGGCGATGGCCTTCGCCATGCGATCCACCACCGGCTGCGGCGTACCGGCCGGCGCCAGCAGGCCGGTCCATGAACTCATGACAAACCCGGGGAAGCCGGACTCCTCCATCGTCGGGATCTGCGGCTCGCCGGGCCAGCGCTTGGCCGAGGCCACCGCCAGCACATTGATCTTTCCGGACTTCACGTGCGGCATGGGCACCAGCAGCGGATCGAACGCAATGGACACCTCGCCGGACACCAGCGCCGGCAGGATCGGCGCGCTGCCGTTGTAGGGCACGTGCGTCATCTTGAGCTTCGATTCCATCGCCAGACGTTCGCCGGTCAGGTGCGCCGAGCTGCCAACGCCGCTCGAGCCGAAGGTCAGCGCATCCGGATTCTTGCGCCCATAGGCAACCAGTTCACCGACGGTCTTCACCGGCAGCCGCTTGCTGGCAAACAGGAACAGCGGCAGTTCCGCCATCTGGGCCACGGGCACCAGGTCCGACGGCTTGTAGCTCAGCTTAGAGTAGAGCGACATGTTGGCGCTGTAGGCGGCCAGCACGGAGACGAAGGTATAGCCGTCAGGCGCGGAGCGCGCCGCAACGCCCACGCCGAGCGTGCTGTTGGCGCCCGGCTTGTTCTCGATGATGATGGGCTGGCCAAGGCTCTGAGAAACCTTCTCGAACACTACGCGAGAAACGGTGTCCGTCGACCCGCCCGGCGTATAGGGAACAATGACCTTGATCGGCTTGGTCGGCCATTCTGCTGCGCTCGCCCCCTGGCCGATGGCCAGTCCCGCAATGAGGATGGCCGCCATGCGGGCGGCGCGCGTGGCGCGTGTCTTGATACTCAATTGCTGTCTCCAATTCTGTTTCTTTGATTTACCGACCAAGTCGGCGGCTCATTATGCGCGACGCAGCGGCCAATCCAACGGGCGCTACGCAAGTGGTGTTCGATATCCGGACATCGTCGGGGCAGCGCGCAGCATTCTTTACCAACGCACAAAACTGTTGATCCGCGATGTGCCTTCTTCGCTCGGCGCCGGGCAGCTAGATTGAGCCGTGCCCCCCCCATCGATCGCAGACGGCTGCCGCAATGAATGAATCCGCCCCCTCCCTCCCTGCTCCCGCAACCCGGCACGCCACTGACAGCTACGTCGGCCGCAATGCCGCTTACTGGCAACGAAATCTCGCGGTTGCCGTCTTCGGCTCCTTCACCACGCTGGTCAGCCTGAGCATGCTGCTGCCGTTCCTGCCGTTGTACGTGGAGCAACTCGGCGTGACATCGCAGGACGAAGTGGTGCAGTGGTCAGGCGTGGCATTCGGCATCACGTTCCTTGCGACTGCCGTGACCGCGCCCCTGTGGGGCAAGCTCGCCGACCGCTTCGGGCGCAAGCCGATGCTGGTACGTGCGGCGGTTGGCATGGCCATCGTGATGTCGATGATCGGGCTTGCCCACAACGTCTATGAACTCGTTGCGCTGCGCTTCGCCGCGGGTCTGATCGGCGGCTATGCATCGGCGGCCACGGTGATGATCGGCACACAGGCGCCGCCCGAGCGGGCGGGATGGGCGCTCGGTGTCCTGTCCACCGGGGCGCTGACCGGCAATCTGATCGGCCCGCTCGTCGGGGGCCTGCTGCCGAACCTGATCGGCATTCGTGGCACGTTCTTCGCCGGCGGCGCCATGATCGGCGTGGCAGCGCTGCTGACGATCTTTGGCGTGCGCGAGGATTTCACGCGTCCGCCCAAGTCCGCCGGGCAACCGGTGCCCGCCGACGGCGCCGCCCGCAGCGCGCATCGCTTCGCGCTGCCGGCCCTGCTGGTGACGGCCTCCATGGTGCTGCTGGCCAATATGTCGATCGAGCCGATCATCACCGTCTATATCCGGCAACTCGATGTACCGCTCGACCGATTGGCCACGGTGGCCGGCATCGTGATGGCCTGTTCGGCGTTTGGCAGCGTGCTGACCGCCTCGCGGCTAGGCGCACTGGCCGACCGCATCGGTGCCTGGAATGTCATCATTGGTTGCCTTGTGGCGACCGCCCTTGCCCTGATTCCGCAGGCGTTCGTGACGAACTGGTGGACGCTGGCCGCGCTGCGCGGCGTGATGGGGATGGCGCTCGCCGGGCTGCTCCCCGCCATCGGCAAGCTTGTGCGCCAGGCCGTCAAGGAGCACCAGTCCGGCAAGATGCTCGGCTACCTGCAATCCGCGCAGTTTTCCGGGCAGGTGATCGGGCCGCTGATCGGCGCGCAGATCAGCGTGCATCTGGGCATGCGTGCGGTGTTCTTTGTCACCAGCGCCCTGCTGCTCGCCTGTGCAGTCTTCGATCGCTGGGCCAGGAATCGCTGAACCCGGCAGGGCGGCCGGGAACGGGCGGAAGGGGTTGATGCGCATCCGCTATCCGCAGGCGACATCGGTGGTCTATGCTGGAAGACAGCATAGACTACAGGGACCATCCATGGCCTACCACCAAGATCCCCGTCCGGCCAACGCCCTGGGCAGCGCGTTGGCCGGATGCATCCTCGTTACCCTGCTTGGCCTGGCCGGTTGCGACACACCGCCCCGGGATACCTCGTCCACGCCCCCGCCCCCGCGCGAGCCCATCGCCGCCAGCGACGATGTGTACCCGCCGCCCTCCACGGTGCACGACACCCGCCCCAAACGCACGACCCCCTAGGGTGTTGATTCGGGGCAGGCAAATTTTGCCAAGTCAGATGACGTGGGTTGGGATGCGTGGATTCCCCTGCCGTGCTACTTCACCGGCGTCAGGATCGGCGCACCCTTGTTCTTGATCAGGAACACCACGAACTTCGCAGGCTGGGTATTGCTGGCGTTACGCCCGACCGTGTGGATATCGTTCTGGCCTTCGTAGAACGTATCGCCCGCCTTGAGCGTGACTTCCTTGCCGCCCTTCAGGCCCATGATGATGCTGCCCTCGAGCACATAGACGAAGGCGTGCGCGTCATGACGATGCACGGGATCCACGGCGCCCGGCGGATAGTCCACGACGATCATCTCGCCTTCCTTGCCCGGATATTCGGGCAACGGCTTCGTCATCAACTGCTTGACGCTCGCCTCCGGCGCGGCGGCTGCCGGCCCGGCCACCATCAGGCACGACACCAGCAGGCTTGCAGCAAGGGATACGACTGTCTTCATGGCATCACTCCAGGTTGGCTTTATCGAGTCCGAACGCCTTGTCCGATGAACCGGGCACCATCCGGAACGCCACGTTCAGGCGGTTCCAGGCATTGATGGCGCCGACCAGGAAGGTCAGGTCCGACAGTTCCTTTTCGCTGTACTGGGTGCGCACGCGCTCGTAGATGTCGTCGGCCACGCCACCGGCGGGAAGGTGAGTCAGCGCTTCCGTCCAGGCCAGCGCGGCGCGTTCGCGCGGCGAGAAGAGCGTCGATTCGCGCCAGATCGCCACGTGGTGCAGGCGCAATTCGCGTTCGCCGTGGATCTTCGCCATCTTGATGTGCATGTCGACACAGAACGCACAGCCGTTGAGCTGCGACGCACGAATCTCGACGAGCTCCTGGATGGGCGTCTCGATCGTGGTCTTCTGGAACAGGACCCCGAACTCGATGAGCTTCTTGGTCAGCTCGGGGGATTGCTGGAAGTAGTTCGTACGTTGGGTCATGACTTTTCTCCTGTGTCGACACCTGAAGCCATGGTAGGTGCGGCGCCGCCGCCACGCCAGACCGACTCCGCGCGCACAGTGTTTCCCGCCAGGCATCAATCCGGATGCCCACTCCAGCGCACTCGGGTCCCCGGCAACCCCCAGAAAATCAGGGATAACACCAAGACCACGAGCACTGGCGCGGGATGCGTATTTCGCACCGCGGAATACATCGTCCGATTGCTTGACGCTGGCCGAATCGCCATGCAAATTCGCTGAAAACGAACGACCGTGCTAGAACGCGATCCGCCTCCACCGCCCCGGTGCGGGAGACAGGATTCGCGGCAAGGACACGGCGTCACCGGACCCTCGGCTCTGCCGGGTTCCAGGAGAGTGGCGCGCCACCCGGCGCGGCAACGCAAGGAGACAACTCATGCAAGACAACCGACACGCGGCACCAGCGCCCAGCTGGCCGCGCTTGCCCGCCAACTCGACGGCCACCCCGCCACAACACTGATCCGCCGGAATCCGCGCCGGTCCAGCTGACTTGACGCTGATCCGGCCCGCGCTGCCGCCCCAACGGCAACGCACCTCCACGCGCCCCGGCCCCGTGCCGGCGCGCACCTTGTTTCGCGAACCGTACGAGGTAATCCTGTGGCATTGTTTTTCCAACAGTTTCTCAATGGCCTGACGCTGGGCGGCGTATACAGCCTGGTGGCGCTGGGGCTGACGCTGGTCTACGGCATCCTGCACGTGCCCAACTTCGCGCACGGCGCGCTGTACATGGCTGGCGCCTATGTGTCGTACTACGCCATGACCACGCTGGGCCTGAACTACTGGCTGGCAATGCTGGCCGCCGCGGCCGTGGTGGCCGTGCTGTCGATGCTGGCAGACCGCCTGGTGTTTCATCCCCTGCGCAACGCGCCCGAGATCCACGACATGATCGCCGCCATCGGCATCCTGCTGTTCCTGGAAGCCGGCGCGCAGGCGCTGTGGGGCGCGGACTTCCACCGCATGCCCACGCCGTACGGCCAGATGGTGGAGTTCCTCGGCCTCACGGCGCCGATGCAGCGCCTGCTGATCATCGTCGCCGCGTTCGGCCTGATGGTGCTGCTGCACCTGTTCCTGACGCGCACGATCACGGGCTCCACGATCATGGCGATGGCCCAGAACCGCGAGGGTGCCGCGCTGGTGGGCATCGACGCCACGCGCGTGACGCTGCTGGTATTCGCCATCTCGGGCGCACTCGCCGCCATCGCCGCCACGCTGTACGCGCCGATCAACCTCGTCTACCCGAGCATGGGCAACCTGGTCATCACCAAGGCGTTCGTGATCATCATCCTCGGCGGCATGGGCAGCATCCCGGGCGCGATCGTCGGCGGCCTGATCATCGGCATGGCCGAGAGCTTCGGCGGCTTCTATATCTCCACCGACTACAAGGACATCATCGCGTTCCTGCTGCTGGTGATCATCCTGTCCATCCGGCCACAGGGCCTGTTCGCGGCCAAGGCGGCCTGATTCCGCATAAGGAGCGACCCATGAAAGCAATGCAAGGAAAGACCGGCTGGGCCCTGCTGCTGGCGGCCGCCATCGCGTTTCCGCTGGTCGTGCCCAACAGCTATTTCCTGACCGTGATGACGCTGGCGTTCATCTACGCCATCGCCACGCTCGGCCTGAACCTGCTGACCGGCTATACGGGCCAGCTCAACCTGGCGCACGGCGGGTTCATGGCGATTGGCGCCTACACGGTGGGTATCCTGACCGTGGACCACCAGTTGCCGTTCTGGCTCGCCTTCGCGCTCTCCGGGGTGGTCTGCATGGCGTTTGGCTACGTGGTGGGCGTGGTGTCGCTGCGGCTCAAGGGCCATTACTTCTCGATCTTCACGATGTGCGTGGGCTACATCATCTACCTGCTGATCGAGAAGTGGGAAGGCCTCACCCACGGCACGGTCGGCCTGATCGGCATTCCGGTGCCGGCGGCCATTGGCCCGGTCACCTTCGACAGCGTGCCGGCACAGTACTACCTCGTGCTGACCTTCCTGGTGATCGGCATGTTCATCATGCATCGGATCGTCAGTTCGCTGCTGGGCCGCAGCTTCCTGGCGGTGCGCAACAGCGATGCACTGGCAGAAGCGCTGGGCATCAACCTGATGCGCACCAAGGTGCTGTCGTTCGTGCTGTCGGTGGGCTATGCCGGCTTCGCCGGGGCGCTCTACGCCGGGCAGGTGCGTTTCCTGGGCCCAGACATCGCCCGTACCGATGTCACGTTCGACATGGTCATGGCGATGCTGGTGGGCGGCACGGGCACGCTGCTCGGGCCGCTGCTCGGGGCAGTGCTGGTGCCCTGGGTTACCCAGACGCTGCAGTTCCTGCAGGACTACCGCATGCTCGTGTTCGGCCCGGTGCTGATCCTGCTGATCATCTTCTTCCCGGATGGCATCGTCGGCTCCTACCTGAAGAAGCAGGCCCGCCGCGCCGCCGCCGCACGCCGTGGCCAGCACGCCGCCGCGCGCCCCGGTAACGTGCAGCCGCCCGTCCCGACCACCCGCCCCGGAGCCGAGAATGCTTGAGATCCGCAACCTCACCAAGAAATTCGGCGGGCTGACCGCGGTACACGACGTGTCCGTGTCGTTCGAAGCCGGCCACATCAACGCGATCATCGGCCCCAATGGCGCCGGCAAGACCACCTTCTTCAACCTGATCGCCGGCACGCACGCGCCGAGTTCCGGCCAGATCCTGTTCAAGGGGCAGGACGTGGCCGGCCTGCGCGCGGACCAGATCGCCCGGCTCGGGGTGGCACGCACCTTCCAGGCCACGGCCCTGTTCGACCGCGCGACGGTGCTCGACAACCTGATCGTCGGCCACCGGCTGCGCACGTCGTCGGGGCTGGCCGATGTGCTGTTCAACTCCCGCCGTCTGCGCGAGGAAGAACGGCTGTGCCGCGAGAAGGCCGAGGCAGCGCTCGACTTCGTCGGCCTGACCCACCTGGCCCATGAGGTGGCGGCAGACATCACCCAGGAGGCCCGCAAGCGCGTGGCCTTCGCCCTGGCGCTGGCCACGGACCCCGAACTGCTGCTGCTCGACGAACCGGCCGGCGGCGTAAACCCCGAGGAAACCGTGGGGTTGGCCGAGCTGATCCGCAAGATGGTGCGGCATGGCAAGACCGTCTGCCTGATCGAACACAAGATGGACATGATCATGCGGCTGGCCGACAAGATCATGGTGCTCAACTACGGCGAGAAGATTGCCGAAGGCACGCCGGCGCAGGTCCAGCAGGACCCGCGCGTCATCGAAGCCTATCTGGGAGCCGACCATGTTGCAGCTTGAACGCGTTTCGCTGTCCTACGGCAGCTTCCGGGCGCTGGACAACGTCTCGCTGCACGCCAAGGCCGGAGAACTGGTGGTGCTGCTCGGCGCCAACGGGGCAGGCAAGAGCTCGATCTTCCTGGCGATGAGCGGCATCCATCGCACCAGCGGCGGCAGCATGCGCTTCGATGGCCGGGAACTGGCCGGCATGAAGCCGTCGCAGATCGTGCAGGCCGGGCTGGTGCACTGCCCCGAGGGCCGCAAGCTGTTCCCGGCGATGAGCGTGCAGAAGAACCTGACGCTGGGCGCCTACGTGCACCGCCGCGACAGCGCGGGCACCCGGGAGACGCTGGAGGAAGTCTTCGAGATGTTCCCGATCCTGCGCCAGAAAAAGGACGACCCCGCCGGCTCGCTGTCCGGCGGGCAGCAGCAGATGGTGGCGCTGGGCCGCGCGCTGATGGGCCGCCCGCGCGCACTGCTGCTGGACGAGCCGTCGCTGGGGCTGGCGCCGCTGGTGGTCAAGCAGATGTTCGAGGTGATCCAGCGCATCAACCGCGCCGGCACCACGGTGCTGCTGGCGGAGCAGAACGCCTACGCCGCCCTCGGCATCGCACACCGAGCATACGTGATCGAGAGCGGCCGGATCGTGATGGAAGGCGACCGCGAGTCGCTGCTCAGGGACGAAGGCATTCGCAAGGCGTATATCGGCGGATAGTCCGCCCCACACCAGACAAGCGCAGTACCAAATCCAAAAAGGAGACAGCAATGCAGCACAAGACGATGGGTCGTTTCTTCCCGCTGGCCGCATGCGCCGTGGCCGCGCTCTTCGCCGCCACGCCCGCGCTCGCGCAGGAAGTGGTCAAGATTGGCTACACCGGCCCGCTCTCCGGCGGCGCCGCGCTGTACGGCAAGAACGTGCTGTCCGGCATCCAGATGGCCGTGGACGAGATCAACGCGCAGGGCCTGGCCGTCAACGGCAAGAAGGTCAAGCTGGAAGTGGTGGCGCTGGACGACAAGTACGCGCCGGCCGAGGCCGCCATCAACGCCCGCCGCCTGGTGCAGCAGCACAAGACCCCGGCCGTCTTCGTGCCGCACTCGGGCGGCATCTTCGCGCTGCAGGCCTTCAACGAGCAGGAGAAGTTCCTGGTCATGGCCTATTCGAGCGTGCCGCGCATCACCGACGCCGGCAACAAGCTGACCATCCGCATCCCGCCGGCCTATACCGGCTATATCGAACCGTTCATCAAGGCGCAGATGAAGCGCTACGGCAAGAACGTGGCGCTGGTGCCGGCGGACCATGACTACGCCAAGGCGTGGGTGCAGGCCTTCGTGCCGGCCTGGGAAGGCGCCGGCGGCAAGATCGTGGGCAACAACCCGATGTCGTACACCAAGGCGACCGATTTCTACACCGGCGTGTCGCGCGCCATCGCCGAGAAGCCGGACGTGATGTTCGTGGGCGGCCCCTCGGAGCCGACCGCGCTGGTGGTCAAGCAGGCCCGCGAACTGGGCTTCAAGGGCGGTTTCATCGTCATGGACCAGGCCAAGATGGACGAGATGGCCAAGGTCACCAACGGGCTCGCCATGCTTGAGGGCTCGATCGGCGTGATGCCGCTGGTCAACGACAACCGCCCGGCCGCGCAGGCCTACAACGCCAAGTACAAGAAGCTCCATGACGGCCGCGATGCCACCACGGAGATGTCCCTGAATTACACGATGACGTGGGCGCTGGCCAATGCGATGAAGCTGGCCGGCACCACCACCGACTCGGCGGCCATCCGCGCCAAGATTCCGGAGGCCGTCAAGGCCCTGCCGAAGGAGGTGAACCCGAACGAGGTGGAGGGCATCGACGCCAAGGGCGGCTCGGTGGCGGACACCGTGGTCGGCTGGGTCCAGAACGGCAAGATCGCACCGGTGCGGCTGTCGGAACTGGCCAAGTAGGCGCCAGGCGGCGCAGCAACAGGCTTCTACGGAGGGAGAAGGGGTAGCACGGCGGTACCAGCCGGCGGCACAGCCGGTGTGAAATGTGGAGAGAAAGCGAAGGGCGTCCGGTGGCTCCGGACGCCCTTTGTCTTTGCTGCGCGCCGCAGTCGATCAGCGTCGGTCGTCGTTGCGCGCCTGCATCGCCCCGCGGTTGCCGTGGCCGCCCCGGTCGCCCGGCTCATTCTGGCCGCGCTGCTGTTGCTGCTGTTGCTGCTGCTGGAACTGGCGCTGCCGTTCCTGCAGCTGTTGCTGTTGCTGCTGCGCCCGTTGCTGCTGCTCCTGGGCCTGCCGCTGCTGCTGGGCCTGACGCTGCTGCTCCATCTGCTGGCGTTGCTGGTCCTGCATGGCGCGCTGCTGCTCCTGCGCCTGCCGCTGCTGTTGCGCGGCCTGGCGCTGGTGCTCCATCTGCTGGCGCTGTTGCTCCTGCGCGGCCCGCTGGTGTTCCATCTGCTGGCGTTGCTGCTCCTGCTGCGCCCGCTGCTGCTCGAACTGCTGGCGCTGCTGCCGCTGCTGCTCCTGCTGCTGGCGCTGTTGCTCCTGCTGCGCCCGTTGCTGGTCGAACTGCTGGCGCTGCATCGCCTCGCGCTGCTGGTCCTGCTGCTGGCGCTGCTGCTCCTGCTGCGCCCGCTGCTGGTCGAACTGGCGGCGCTGGTTCGCCTCGCGCTGCTGGTCCTGAAGCTGGCGCTGCTGCTCCTGCGCCATGCGCTGCTGGTCATACTGCTGGCGCCGCTGAAGATCCTGGCCCTGGCGCTGCTGCTCCTGCAACTGCCGCTGCTGCTCCTGCCGCTGGTTCTGGAGCGCCTGCTGCTGGCGCTGCTGGAAATCGGCCGATTGGCGCTGCTGCTCGCTCAACTGCCGCTGTTGCTCGAACTGCTGGCGCTGCACGGCCTGCTGCTGGCGTTGCGCCTCGGGTGGCACGCCGCGCATCTGGTCTGGGCGCGTGGTCCAGTTCCTGCCGTTGTCACGCGGGTTGTCGTCGGGCCGCTGGGCGCCACCCTGCACCGGGTTCACGAAGCCGCGCGGCGCGCCGTCACGGCTCGGATCGCCGCCACGGTGGCGGGCAGCCAGTGCGGCCTCGGTCAGGCGCACGTCGGGCCGACCCTGGCCGCCTCGTTCACCCCGATCACCTCGGTCGCCCTGCCCCGCCTGCCCCGCCTGTTGCGACGGCGGACGCCCCGGGCGCCGGTCGTCGAACGCCGGCCGGCCCGGCAGGTGCGTGGCGATGGCCTGCCGCTCGAACCCCTGCCGCGCCATCGGCGGCAGCGCACGCGTTGGCGCCCCGCCTATATAACTACGCTTGACCGGAGCCATTGGCGGGGCGCCCCGGCCCTCGCCCACCGGCAGGGTCCGCCACGCATCGTGGTGGGACCCACGCGGCACGGGCCGGCCTTCCACGAAATTGCGCGACGGCATGCCCGTGATGGCGCCCGGCACATTGCGATTGATCCAGCGTTCCCGGTCGCGGTCGCGGCCGTCCCCGCCCCGGCCATAGTGGTGGATTGGGGCGTAGTTGATCCGCGACACATAGTTCTGGCTGGCTCGATAGCCCGGACGGTAGACGTCGCGCGGCCCGAGCGGGTACCAGGCAACGCCGGGGCCGCCACCAATCCGGATGGTGGCCGCGCTGCCGCCGATAAAGCCGACCACGGCCGGCGCATAGCACGGGCGCACGCTGACCGGGCCGGGCACCCAGCCCCAGCGGTTGCCGAAATGGGCCCAGCGGCCATAGTGCGACGGGGCGAAGCCCCACGGCGCGTCATCGATCCAGGTCCAGCCCCACGGCGCCACCCAGGCCCAGTGCCCGGTGCTGTACGGCGCCCAGCCGGACGGCACCGCGCGCGGGAACCACACCGCGCCGTAGCCGGCGTCCTGCTGCCAGTCGCCATAGTCGTCCAGTGCGGCGTAGCCGGTCATCTCGCGCGGCACGTAACGCGCGGAGACGGACTGATCCTCGCGGGCGTCGCGCGCGGCGGTCCATTGGTCGAAGCCGTCGGGCGGCGGGTACGCGCCCGCGCCGGCATCGGCAAGGTCGGTGCCGGCAAAGCGCATGCGCTGGCCGCGTGACAGCTCGATCGAGCGCGAATCCCCATACAGGACCGCGCTGCCGTGGCGCATGCTGACCAGCGTGGTGCTGCCATCGGGCGAGACATCGATCCGATAATCGCCCGGTTCATTGGGCACGAAGGCGAGGTTCGGCGTATCGACTTCCACCCGCTGGCCCTGCGGCAGGGCGCGCACGCGCAGTTGCAGCGAGCCCTGGGTGAGCTTGACCTGTGTGGTGTCGTCGTCGAGATTGAGGATGCTGGCGGCGGTGGCGCCGCCCAGCCGCACCGTGGTGGTGCCGGCATGCACTTCGGCCCGGCCGCCCGGATCGACCCAGAGCCGGTCGCCGGTGGTCACGGGCCGGTTCAGGCCGATGGCCGCCCACTCGTCCGAGCCGGCCGGCGCGAAGCTGATGCCACCGGCCACGTCAGTCAGCGTGGCGATGCGGGACGACGGATCGGCATATTGCCCGTTCGGCGCCAGCGCGTCGGGGTTGCCCAGGACGGAGCCGTCGGCGGTGCCCTGCGCGTAGCCGGGCGGCGCGTAATCCTGGGCCTGCGCCATCAAGCCATGCGCCACCAGCGCGGCGGCCAGGCCAATCCCGGCAAGCGGCGCCAGCCGGCGCGGCCATGCAGAAACCGAAGCCGAAACCGGGCGATCAAAGGGTTGCATCGTGCGAGTCATCTCTGTTCCGGACGCCCACCGCGCTTGGGGGGCGTCGCCGTACTGTCACCGTATATCGGATAACGGCAGGGAACGCGACTTGCGGACCTGACTTTGTAAGCGCATATTTCCCCGGCGCCGTCCGGAGGTCGGGCGGATATGCGCGGAAACAAGTCTTGCAGATGCTGACAGGGCGCCGGGGAGCGCAACTGGTTTGCTGCAACGCAGCATTGGCGGTCAGCGCGGCTGGCTGCGCAGGAAGTCGGTCAGCCGGTCAGGCGGCATCGGGCGGCCATAGAAATACCCCTGCGCCTCGATGCAGCGGTTGGCGAGGAGGAAATCGCGCTGCTCGGCGGTCTCCACCCCCTCCGCCACCACGCCAATGCGCAGGCTTTCGCCCACATTGATGACCGAGCGGACGATGGCGGCGTCCACGTCGTCCTGGGTGACATTGCGGATAAAGGACTGGTCGATCTTGAGCCGGTCCACGGGAAACGTCTTGAGGAAGCTCAGGGAGGCGTAGCCGGTGCCGAAATCGTCGCAGGTCAGCGTCACGCCGTCGCGCCGCAGGGCCTGGAGCTGGTCGGAGACGTCGTCGCCCTGCTGCAGGGCGATGGTCTCGGTGATTTCGATCTCCAGCAGCTTCGCCGGCAGCTCCAGCGCGCGCAGCACATGGCGCACCTCGGTCAGCAGCCGGCTTTCCGCCAACTGGGCGGCGAACAGGTTGATGGCCACGCGCGGCGGCTCGGCGAAGGTCAGCGACCACGCCCGCGCCTGGGCGCAGGCCGTATGCAGCAGCCACATGCCGACGTCCCCGGCCACGCTGCTGGCCGCCAGGGCGTCGATGAAGGCGGCTGGCGTCAGCAGGCCCAGGGTGGGATGGCGCCAGCGCATCAGGGCCTCGGCGCCCACCACGCGGC
The DNA here is from genome assembly GCF_046535395.1 of Cupriavidus sp. SIMBA_020. NCBI lineage: Bacteria > Pseudomonadati > Pseudomonadota > Betaproteobacteria > Burkholderiales > Burkholderiaceae > Cupriavidus > Cupriavidus sp. SIMBA_020. The sequence goes on from NZ_JAWRWU010000009.1 coordinate 214,456, forward strand.
CATCGCGCAGGTCCACCTGGGGTTGATAGAGCAACTCGAACTGGCGTTGGGCATAGGCCTCGCGCAGCGCCTGCACCAGCGAGAGCCGCGTGGTCACGTCCGTGCGCATCTGCGGCTTGAAGAAGCGGATGGTCCGCCCGCCGTCGTGTTTGGCCCGGGCCAGCGCCAGGCTGGCCGCCGCCAGCACATCGGACGAATTCTCGCCCCCAGCCGGCATCACGCAGGCGCCGATACTGGCCAGCACATGGTGCCGGCGGCCGTTCATTTCATAGGGGGCGGACAGCATCGACAGGATGGCGGCACTCACATGGCGCACCAGCGTCGGGTCCGAGATGGATGTCAGGAGCACGCCGAACTCGTCGCCGCCCACGCGCCCGATGATGGCGTCGCGCGGGGAGGCGTCGGCCAGCCGCCGGGCCACGCCCTGGAGAATGGCGTCGCCCTCGGCATGCCCGTGCATGTCATTGAAGGCGCGGAAGTCGTCGATGCCCACCAGCAGCAAAGCAAAGCGTGGCGGCGCCTCGCTGCGCAGGCGCGCCTCCAGTCGCGTCAAGTATGCCTGGCGAGCGACCACGCCGGTCAGCGGATCGAGATCCGCCGGCGGCAAGGCGCCAGTCGCCTGTACCTCCGACCTGGCCACCATCCCTGCCCTATCAGTTGTGATGAACATAGTTCCCGCTCAAGCTATTTGGCAAGTGTGACGAAAACCATGGAAAAATCAAGCGGTACAGAAATGCGGCGCAACCGCGCAACGGCGCGGGCTGGCGGGCGTCCGTCCGGCGCCGGCCGACGTTGTCAGCGCCGGACGCATACAGTACCCTACGCCGCAAACGCCTGCCGCACCCGGGGCGCCATCCGCCTTCCGGCCGATAGCGCCCCGCCGCGAAACCTGCCAGCGGCCAATTCAAGAAGACCAACGCGGACCCGACCGTGAACAACTGGACCCTACGCTCGCGCATCCTGGCGAGTTTCAGCCTCATTCTCCTTGTCATGGCACTGATGGGCGTGGTCGCCTACAACCGCCTGTCCGCCATCGAGCATGAAAGCGATGTCATGCGCAACGATGCCCTGCCCGGCCTGAACTACAGCGCCGGCATGCGCGGCATCTGGGGCGAGTTCTACGTCCTGGCCTGGCAGATCGTCACCACCGAGGACGCCACCCAGCGCGGCCGCCTGCTGGCCCAGCACCAGGACGCCACCCAGCGCTTCCACCGTCTGGAACTGCTGTATGAAGCGTCCATCGTGCGCGCGGACGATCGCGCCCGTTTCACGGCGTTCAAGGAACTTCACGCCCGATATGACCAATCGGCGCAGTTGTATCTCGATCCGACCAAATGGCGGGACACCGCCACCGCCGAAGCCGCGCTGCGCGGCCAGGCGCACGACGTCTGGCTCGACGGTCGCAAGGCACTGCAGGGGCTGGTCGATGACAACAACGCCATCGCCAGCGACGCCGCCAAGGACATCACCAACGCCGTGGAAGGCGCCAAGACGAGTATCGAGGTGGCGCTGGGGCTCGCGGTGGTCGTGGCCGCGGTCTGCGGCTACCTGCTGCTGCGCTCGATCACCGTGCCGATGGGCGGCATCGTCTCGCTGCTGACCGGCATGCGCGGCGGCGACCTGCGCCAGCGCATGGCGCTGGGGCGGCGCGACGAGTTCCTGGCCGTCGAGGAAGGCTTCAACCAGATGGCCGGCGAGCTGACCACGCTGGTCGGCCAGGCGCAGCGCTCGGCCATCCAGGTCACCACGTCGGTCAACGAGATCGCCGCCACCGCCCGCCAGCAGCAGGCCACGGCCACCGAGACCGCCGCCACCACGACCCAGATCGGCGCCACCTCGCGCGAGATCTCGGCCACCTCCCGCGACCTCGTGCGGACGATGGGCGAAGTCTCCCACGCCGCCGAACAGACCGCCGGGCTGGCGGGCACCGGGCAGGTCGGGCTGTCGCGCATGGAGGCCACCATGCACCATGTGATGGAGGCCGCCGGCTCGGTCAACGCCCGGCTGGCCACGCTCAACGAGCGCGCCGGCAATATCAATCAGGTGGTGACCACCATCGCCCGCGTGGCGGACCAGACCAACCTGCTGTCCCTGAACGCCGCCATCGAGGCCGAGAAGGCCGGCGAGTACGGGCGCGGCTTTTCCGTGGTGGCCACCGAGATCCGGCGCCTGGCGGACCAGACCGCCGTTGCCACCTACGATATCGAGCAGATGGTGCGCGAGATCCAGTCGGCCGTCTCCGCCGGCGTGATGGGCATGGACAAGTTCTCGGAGGAAGTGCGGCGCGGCATGTCAGAGGTCACCCAGGTGGGCGACCAGCTCTCCCAGATCATCGGCCAGGTGCAGTCGCTGGCACCGCGCGTGCAGATGGTGAACGAGGGCATGCAGGCGCAGGCCGGCGGCGCCGAACAAATCAACCAGGCGCTGATGCAGCTGTCCGAAGCCGCGCAGCAGACTGTGGAGTCGCTGCGCCAGTCGAGCCAGGCCATCGACGAACTGACCCTCGTCGCCAACGAACTGCGCAGCGGCGTCTCGCGCTTCAAGGTGTGAGCGCCGGCTCCACGACCCGCATGTCCCGCCATGGCCCTCTTCCTGCTGTTCCGCATCGGTCCTGACCACTACGCACTCGATACCGCCGAGGTAGCCGAGGTGCTGCCGCTGACCACGCTCAAGCAGATTCCGGGGGCGCCGGCATGGGTTGGCGGGCTGATGGTGCGGCACGGGCAGCCGGTACCCGTGATCGACATCCCCGCGCTGGCCACAGGTACGCCCGCCGTGGCGCGCAAGAGCACACGGACCGTACTGGTGCACTACCGCCGCCCCACCCACGGCAGGCATGTCATCGACCAGCCCGCGCGCCTGCTCGGCCTGCGGCTCGAATACGCCACGGAAACCCTGCGCGCCGATGCTGCCGCCTTCGTCGACAGCGGCATCGACCCTGCCCCGGTGCGCTATCTCGGACCTGTGCTGCACGACACCCGCGGCCTCGTGCAATGGGTGCGCGTGGGGGCGCTGCTGCCCGATGCCGTGCATGACCTGCTGTTTCCCGATCCGGCCCCGGCATGACCGACGCCCCGCACCCGCTCACGCCCATCGAAGTGTTGCTGAAGGAACGCATCGGGCTCGATGCGGGCGCCGTCGGCACCGGCACGATCGCGCGTGCCGTGCTGGAGCGCCAGATCGCCGTGGGGGCCACCGACCTTGGCAACTACTGGAACGTGCTGCACGCGGTGCCGGACGAGTTGCAGGCGCTGATCGAAGCCGTGGTAGTGCCGGAGACCTGGTTTTTCCGCCATCGTGAAGCGCTGCTGGCCATGGCGAGCTTTGCCGCCCACCGCAGCTTTGGCGATGGCGTGCCGATGCTGCGCGTGCTGAGCGCACCCTGCTCCACCGGCGAGGAACCGTACTCCATCGTCATGGCGCTGCTGGACGCGGGCGTGCCGCCCGAGCGGTTTCGCGTGGATGCCGTGGATGTCAGCGCCCGGGCGCTGGAGCGCGCGCGCACCGGCCACTATGGCAACAACGCCTTCCGGGGCCGGCCGCTGGACTTCCGCGAGCGCTACTTCACGCCCGTGGCGGCGGGCTACCAGATTGCCGATAACGTCCGGGCGCAGGTCCGGCTGCTGCCGGGGAATCTCCTCGATCCGTCGCTGCTCGCTGCCGAGCCGCCCTACCACGTGGTGTTCTGCCGCAACCTGCTGATCTATTTCGACCCGGACACGCAGCGCCGCGCGGCGCAGGCGCTGGTACGCCTGACGCGCCCGGACGGCCTGGTCTTCGTCGGCCCGGCAGAAGCCAGCCTGCTGACGCGTGAAGGGCTCGCCAGCGCCGGGGTGCCGCTCGCCTTCGCATTCCATCCCCATCCGGTGCGCCCGCCCGCACGGGAAGTGCTGGCGTCCCTGGCGCCGGCCTTGCCCCGCGCGCCGCTGCCACCCTCCCCCACTGTGCCGGCGCGCCGGCCCCAGCCTGCCCCCGCATTGCGCGCCACACCGCCCGCCGCCACGCGCGTGAATCCGCCCGCGCCGCAAGCCGGCAGCGATGCGCTCACCGCGATTTCCGCGCTTGCCGACCGTGGCGACCTGGCCGGCGCCACCGTCGCGTGCGAGCAATTCCTGGCGCAGCGCGGCCCATCCGCCAACGCCTACTGCCTGCTTGGCGTGCTGCACGACGCCGCCGGCCATGTAGCCAATGCGCATGCCGCCTACCGCAAGGCGGTGTACCTCGAACCCGGCCACGAGGAAGCGCTCTACCACCTTGCCGCCCTGCTCGACAGCGAGGGCGATGCCGGCGGCGCCGCCCGCCTGCGCGAGCGCGCCCAACGCCACGCCCGCATGAGCCATGGTTGAAACCTCCGCGACCCGGCTGCCGAACCTTGCGGCCATCGACGATTGCTGGCGACGCATCGGCGTGTCCGGCGACGCTTCCTGTCCGCTGCTGGTGACGCACGTCCACTGCCGCAACTGCCCGACCTACGCGCAGGCCGCCACGGCGCTGCTCGACGCGCTGGCCGTCGACGATCTCGTAGATGCCGCCACGCTGGATCAACCTGCCGGGGGCGCCTCCCACGTCGATCGCGCGGCGGGCCAGTCGTGCGTTGTCTTCCGCGTGGGCGACGAATGGCTCGCGCTGCCGACCGCCGTGCTCGGCGAAGTCACCGCGCCGGCGCCAATCCACTCGCTGCCGCACCGCCGTCACGCGGCGCTGGTCGGGGTGGCCTCAGTGCGCGGGGCGCTGCTGACCTGCGTGTCGCTGGCGCTGCTGTTCGGCGGCACGACGACCGATACCAGCCGCACGGGGCGGTTCCTGATGCTGGGCCAGGGGCGCAATGCCATTGCGCTGCCGGTGGCCGAGGTGGCGGGCGTGCAGCACGTGCCCCACACCGCACTGCTGCCGCTGCCGGCCACGCTGGCGCGCGCCTCCGCACACTACACGCGGGCATTGTTCGAGCATGAGGGCCACACAGTCGGCCTGCTCGACGCCGACCTGCTGCGGCAGGCCCTGTCGCGGAGCCTGTCATGAATCCCGAACAGCTCCGCGATGCCTCGATGCTCGAGCTGTTCGCGCTCGAGGCGGACGCGCAGGCGGAAATCCTGAACGCCGGCCTGCTGGCGCTCGAGCGCGAGCCCGCTGCGGCCGCGCACCTGGAATCGTGCATGCGCGCCGCCCATTCGCTCAAGGGCGCGGCGCGCATTGTCGGGCTGGATGGCGGCGTGCGCGTGGCGCATGTGATGGAAGACTGCCTCGTCGCCGCGCAGCGCGGCGGCCTGCTGCTGACGCCTTCCCACATCGACGCCCTGCTGCAGGGCACCGACCTGCTGCAACGGATCGGCCACCCCCCCGGCGGCGCCCTCGACTGGCCCGAGCGGGAAGGACTGGCGGAGATCGACGCGTGCGTCGCGCGCCTCAACGCGCTGCTCGACGGCACCGACCCGGAGCCTGCGCCCACGCGGATGCCGGCGGTATCCGTGGAAACGCCCGAGGCGCCTGTCGCCGAGGTCCCGCCCGCCGCTCAGAGCATTCCGGCCATTCCGGCCATTCCGGCCACTGCTGACACGCAGGAGCGCATGCTGCGCGTCAACGCGGACCGGCTGGACCGGCTGCTGGCCATGGCTGGCGAAGCGATGGTGGAGACGCACTGGCTGCGCCCGTTCGGCGGCGCCATGCAACAGGCGCGGCGCCAGCAGATGCGCGCGCTCCAGGCGCTGGACGGCCTGCAGGCCCTGCTGGCCAGTGCCGACGGTACCGTGCCACGGCTGCGGGCGGCGCTGGCCGAAGCGCGCCAGTTGCTTGAGGAGAGCCATGGCCAGCTTTCGCAGCGCGTGGAGGAAATCGACCAGTACGACCACCGTGCGAGCCGGCTGTCGCGCCAACTTTACGACACCGCGCTGTCCTGCCGCATGCGGCCGCTCTCGGACGGCATCATGGGCTATTCGCGCATGGTGCGCGACCTCGGCCGCGCGCTCGGCAAGCCGGTGCACCTGACGCTGGCGGGCGAGCAGACCCAGGTGGACCGCGACATCCTCGAGCAGCTCGACGCCCCGCTGGCCCACCTGCTGCGCAACGCGGTGGATCATGGCATCGAGCCGCCCGAGGTACGCCGCGCCGCCGGCAAGCCAGAGGAAGGACGCGTCTCGTTGCATGCGCGCCATAACGCGGGGCGTCTCGTCATCGAGATCTTCGACGATGGTGCCGGCGTGGATTTCCACGCGCTGCGCGATGCCATTGTGCGCCGCAGCCTGGCCCAGCCCGAGACGGCGGCGCGGATGTCCGAGACCGAGCTGCTCGAATTCCTGCTGCTGCCCGGTTTCAGCCTGCGCGAGACGGTGTCTCATGTCTCGGGGCGCGGCGTCGGGCTGGACGCCGTGCAGGACATGGTGCGCGCCGTGCGCGGCAGCCTGCGGCTCTCGCAGCAGCCCGGCAGCGGGCTCCACTTCCATCTCGAACTGCCGCTCACGCTGTCCGTCGTGCGCACGCTGCTGGTGGAAGTAGCCGGCGAAGCCTATGCCTTCCCGCTTGGGCACGTCATGCGTGCCGTGGCGGTACGCCGGGACGAGATCGAGCAGGTGGAGCAGCACCAGCACTTCCGCCATGGCGGCCGGCCCGTCGGCCTCGTCAGCGCGGCGCAGCTGCTGCAGCGGCCCGAGACGGCCACGCAGGACGCCGACACCGTGCCCGTGGTCATCATCGGCGAGCAGGATCGTGTCTATGGCATTGCCGTGGACCGCCTGTTGGGCGAACGCATGCTGGTGGTGCAGCCGCTGGCGCAGGCGCTGGGCAAGATCAAGGACATCGCGGCGGGCAGCCTGACCGACGACGGCACGCCCGTCCTGATCTTCGATGTCGAGGACATGCTGCGCTCGGTCGAGAAACTGGTGTCCGATGGCCGGATCGAGCGCGTGCGCCAGGCTGGCGCCGGCGCCGCCGACGTCCGCCGCAAGCGCGTGCTCGTGGTCGACGATTCCCTGACCGTGCGCGAGCTGGAGCGCAAGCTGCTGGCCGGGCGCGGCTACGATGTGGCGGTGGCCGTGGACGGCATGGATGGCTGGAACGTCCTGCGCGCCGAGCCCTTCGACCTCGTCATCACGGACGTGGACATGCCGCGCATGGACGGCATCGAACTGGTCAGCCGCATCCGGGAGGAGCCGCGCCTGCGGCAGATGCCGGTGATGATCGTGTCGTACAAGGACCGCGAGCAGGACCGCGAACGCGGATTGCAGGCCGGCGCGGACTATTATCTGGCCAAAGGCAGTTTCCATGACACGGCGTTGCTGGACGCCGTGCTGGATCTCATCGGCGAGGCACGTGCATGAAGATCGGTATCGTCAATGATTCCCCTCTGGCCGTGGCGGCGCTGCGGCGCGCCATCGCGCTCGATGCCACGCACGAGATCATCTGGGTAGCTGGCGATGGCGAGCAGGCCATACGCATGGCCGCCACGCAAACGCCGGACCTGATCCTGATGGACCTGTTGATGCCGGTCATGGATGGCGTGGAAGCCACACGGCGCATCATGGCCGCCACGCCGTGCGCGATCGTCGTGGTGACGATGGATCTCGGGCGCAACGCGGACCAGGTGTTCGCGGCGATGGGTCATGGCGCGATCGATGCGGTGGACACGCCCACGCTGGCCGAGCCGGACACGCAACTCGCGGCAGGGCCGCTGCTGCGCAAGATCCGCAATATCGCCAGGCTGCTGAACGGCCGCGCGATCGCATCGCATTCCCTGACCGCGGCCACACCCGCGCCGGCCGCGCCACGCCTCGTGGCCATCGGCGCCTCGGCGGGCGGGCCGGCTGCACTGGCCACGCTGCTGGGCGCGCTGCCGGCTGACTTCGGCGCGGCGGTTGTCGCCGTGCAGCACGTGGACGAGGCGTTCGCGCCCGGCATGGCCGAGTGGCTCAACGCACAATGCGCGCTGCCGGTGGGCATCGCGCGCGCCGGCGAGAGGCCGCAGACCGGCACCGTCGTCCTGGCTGGCACGAACGATCATCTGCGGCTGGTGCATGCCGCGCGGATGGCCTACACCCCGGAGCCGGGCGATTACCTGTACCGGCCCTCCATCGACGTATTCTTCGAATCGGTGGTGGAGCACTGGCGCGGCGAGGCGGTCGGCGTGCTGCTCACCGGCATGGGCCGCGACGGTGCCCGCGGCCTCAAGGCCATGCGTGACCGGGGCTACCTGACCATTGCGCAGGACCAGGCCACCAGCGCGGTGTACGGCATGCCCAAGGCGGCTGCGGCGCTCGACGCCGCTGCAGAGATCCTGCCATTACCCCGGATTGCCGCGCGGCTGGTCAAGGCGTGCGGCGGCGGTCAACAGAACAAGAACAAAGCACAGGATGCATGAAAATGCCAAGACCTAACCCACCGGCCGATGCGGCGGCCAATAGCGCAAAAGGCGCCAATAACGAGTACATGGCGATGGTGCTGCTGGTCGACGACCAGGCCATCATCGGCGAAGCGGTGCGCCGCGCGCTGGCCGGCGAGCCTGACATCGACTTCCACTACTGCGCGCAGCCGGACGAGGCCGTGGCCGTGGCGGAGCGCACGCAGCCGACCGTCATCCTGCAGGACCTGGTGATGCCGGGCACCGATGGCCTGACGCTCGTGCGGCGCTATCGGGAGAACCCCGGCACGCGCGACATCCCCATCATCGTGCTCTCCACCAAGGAAGAGGCCACGATGAAGAGCGCCGCGTTCGCGGCGGGCGCCAACGACTATCTCGTGAAGCTGCCGGACACCATTGAGCTCGTGGCGCGCATCCGCTATCACTCGCGCTCCTACCTGAACCTGCTGCAGCGCGACGAAGCGTATCGGGCACTCCGGCAGAGCCAGCAGCAATTGCTCGAAACCAACCTGGAACTGCAGCGACTGACCAACTCCGACGGCCTGACCGGGCTCTCGAACCGCCGCTATTTCGATGAATACCTGAGCGCCGAGTGGCGGCGCGCGCAGCGCGAGCAGACGCAGCTGGCACTGCTGATGATCGACGTGGATGCCTTCAAGGCCTACAACGACACCTACGGCCACGTAGCTGGCGACGAGGTGCTGCGCCGCGTGGCGGGCGTGATTCGCGACAACTGCGCGCGGCCGGCGGACCTGCCCGCGCGTTTCGGAGGCGAAGAGTTCTCGATGATCCTGCCGGCCACGTCGGCGGGCGGCGCAAGGCTGCTCGCGGAGAAGGTGCGGCGCGCGATCGAGTCTCTGCAGATTCCGCACAGGGGGTCGCCTACCAGCGACATGGTGACCATCAGCATCGGCGGCGCCGTGATCGTGCCCGATGAGAATGGCGATGCCAGCCGTCTCGTGCAGGCAGCGGATGCCGGCCTGTACCAGGCCAAGCGCAATGGCCGCAATCAGGTCGTGATGGTGTAAGTATTTCCACGCGCGCGGCACCGCGCCGCGCGCCACCCCTCCCGCCTCAAAGGCCGACAACGCCCGGCGCCGTGTAAGAACTACCCGCCCCCTTCGGCCCATGCTTCGCGCCTCGGCTTTGCGCGGCATTCGGCACGCCTGATGCACGCGGCACTACGTGTACTTGTATCAGCTTTGTAACCGAACTGTGGGAATTCTCCGACATTGATATCGGAGGTGCCCGGCTGTCCCGCACCTTCCCGCATGCCTATCGTTGCATCAGGCAAGCGCATTCACGCACGGCTGCCAGCAGAGCAACTAGCAACGATTGCCCGCGCGGCACGCCACCATCGCCATTCGAGAGAGCACCGGCGCATTGGGCTGGTGTGAGATCGTGTGCGTCCCGCGCGCCCCAATGATCCCAACGTAAAAGAGGTGAACAACCATGGCATTCAAGCGGAACATCATTCTGGGCCTGGCGCTCGCGACCACGGCAGTCCTCGCAGCCTGCGGTGGCGGCGATGACGGCATCGACGACCGCGTGGGCCTGAGCAAGCCCTCGGTACGCGTCATCCACGCCGTGACGGCCGGCCCCAACGTCGACGTGCTGCAGAACGGCGCGCAGACCTCGCTGACCAACATCCCCTACAAGACGGTCTCGGGCTATTTCAACGTCGAGGAAGGCAACAACCTGTTCGCGTTCAACCTCGCCGGTACGTCCACGCAGATCGGCTCGACCACTGTTTCGGCGCACACCGGCCACAAATACACCGTGGTGGCGCTGCCTGGCACGACGTCGGCCGACGTGCTGCAGATCGATGATCCGTACGGCAAGGGCCTGCTGGACACCTCAGCACGTATCCGCGGCCTGAATGCCTCGATCAATGCGCAGAACGTGGATATGTACCTGACCACGCCAGCGCAGGATATCGCGGCCGTGACGCCGACCATCGCCGCCATCGGCTACAAGAGCGCAGTGCCGGCCTCGGGCCAGGATTCAATCTATGTGGATGGTGGCACCTATCGCCTGCGCGTGACCACGGCCGGCACCAAGACCGTGATCTTCGACTCGGGCGCACTGACCGTGAACAAGAACGATGACTGGCTGATTACCACGATCCCGGCTGACGGCTTTGGCGCGGTGGTGCCGAACAAGATCAAGGTCCTGGTGGCACAGAGCAGCACCAGCAACGCCACGGCGCAGGAACTGGTCAGCCAGTAAGCCTCGCCACATGGCAAGAGCCCTCTCCTCGGGCCAAGGACGCCGCCGCTTCAGGCGGCGTCTTTCTTTTGCGCGTGGTTGCCGGCGCCCGGCAGGTCTGACTTGAGCACGTCGAGATGCGACAGGTAGGCATCCAGTTCGGCGCGGCCGCTGTCGGTGATGGTATAGACGCGACCGTTACCTTCCACCAGCTCCGCCGTGATCGAGCGGGCGATCATCAGGCTGCGCAGAATGGGCCGCAGTGCGCGGATGTTCTTGTCGATGCCGCGCTCGCGCAGCCGCTCCATCAGACTGAAGACGGTGGACGGGCTGGCTTGAACGAGCTTGAGGATATAGAGCCGGGAAACGACCCGGTCGAGCGAAGGCGTGATCATGGGCGCAGTCGCTTTGGAAAGTCCTTAAAAAAACGGGGTGCGCGAGGCACCCCGAAAGCTTGCGTTGTGTGCCCGGCAAAAGCCGGTGTTACTCAGGAGCGCGCCACGGAGCGCTATTCCTCCTGGAACGCTTCCTCGCGCTTGGCCTTGATCGACGGCAGTGCCACCACGGCCACCAGTGCGGCAGCGGCAATCAGCAGGCCCATCGACAGCGGGCGCGTCACGAACACGGTGAAGTCACCACGCGACAGCAGCAGCGAGCGGCGGAAGTTCTCTTCCATCATCGGCCCCAGCACGAAGCCGAGCAGCAGCGGTGCCGGTTCGCACTTGAGCTTCAGGAACAGATAGCCGATCACGCCGAAGCCGGCAGCCATGAAGACGTCGAACGTCTGGTTGTTGACCGAGTACACGCCAATGCCGCAGAACACGAGAATCGCGGGGTACAGGAAGCGATACGGCACGGTCAGCAGCTTCACCCAGATACCGATCATCGGCAGGTTCAGGATGATCAGCATCAGGTTGCCGATCCACATCGAGGCGATCAGGCCCCAGAACAGCGCCGGGTTGCTGGTCATCACCTGCGGACCGGGCTGGATGTTGTGGATGGTCATCGCGCCTACCATCAGCGCCATCACCGCGTTGGGCGGAATGCCCAGCGTCAGCAGCGGGATGAAGGAGGTCTGTGCCGCCGCGTTGTTGGCCGATTCCGGACCTGCCACGCCTTCGATGGCGCCCTTGCCGAATTCATGCGCGTACTTGGAGGTCTTCTTCTCGAGCGAGTAGGCCGCGAACGAAGCCAGTGCCGCACCGCCGCCCGGCAGGATACCCAGCGCGGAACCCAGGGCCGTGCCACGCAGCACCGCCGGAATCATGCGCTTGAAGTCTTCCTTGGTCGGAAACAGGTTGGTCACCTTGTTCGTGAACGTCTCCCGGGCTTCCTTCTGCTCCAGGTTCGCGATGATTTCCGCGAAGCCGAACATACCCATGGCCAGCGCGACGAAGTCGATACCGTCGGTCAGCTCAGGCACGTCGAACGAGAAGCGCGCCGCGCCCGAGTTCACGTCGGTGCCGATCAGGCCCAGCAGCAGACCCAGCACGATCATCGACACAGCCTTCGGCAGCGAGCCCGAAGCCAGCACCACGGCACCGATCAGGCCCAGCACCATCAGCGAGAAGTACTCGGCGGGGCCGAACTTGAACGCCAGTTCCGACAGCGGCGTTGCAAAGGCGGCCAGGATCAGCGTGGCCACGCAACCGGCGAAGAACGAGCCGAGACCGGCAGTGGCCAGCGCCACGCCGGCACGGCCACGCCGCGCCATCTGGTAGCCATCGATGGTGGTCACCACCGACGACGACTCACCCGGCAGGTTCACCAGAATTGCGGTCGTGGAACCGCCGTACTGGGCGCCGTAGTAGATACCAGCCAGCATGATCAGCGCAGCCACCGGGGGCAGCGTGTACGTGACCGGCAGCAGCATGGCGATGGTGGCGAGGGGGCCAAGGCCCGGCAGCACGCCAATCAGCGTCCCCAGCACGCAGCCGAGGAAGGCGTACGCGAGGTTCTGCAGGGACAATGCCGTGGAGAATCCCAGGGCAAGGTGATCGAACAATTCCATTTGGACGGGCTCCTTAGCCGGTAATGAAGGCAGGCCACACCGGCATCTGCAGGTTGATGCCGTACACGAACGCGCCCAGGCTGATCAGCACGAGGACCACACCGTTCAGGAGTGCGCCCTTCCAGCTGAACTCATGGCTCGCCATCGACGAGACCAGCACCAGCACGAAGACCGACAACACCATACCGAGGGGCTTGAGCAACAGACCGAACAGCACCACGGAACCGAGAATCCACAACAGTGTCTTGAGGTCCCAACGCGCGAGTTGGTCTTCTTCGCCCTTCGTCGAGAGCGAACCCAGCGTCACGATCGCGCCCAGCAGGGCGAGCACGAGTCCGAGCAGGAACGGAAAATATCCTGGCCCCATCTTCGCCGCCGTTCCCATGGAATAGCCGCGCGCGACGAAGGAAAAGCCCAGACCGACCAGGACAAACATCAGGCCGGAGGCAAAGTCCTTTTGGCTGCGTATGCGCAAAATGAATCTCCTCAAAGTGGTGAAAATCGGTACCGCGCGGCACGCCGGCTCTGGCGCCCGCACTGCGAATGCATGACAGGCAAGCATCCGATGCGACGGAGCGAACAGTAGAGACGCGATCTTTCAGGCGCCTTTCATTTGTCTGGCTTCAGGGTAATTCCTGATTCCCGCACCGTATGCGGGCCAAGGCCAATGAATCATGTCGTGATGCAATTCATCGAAGCGAATTGCAGCCCATGAAAGTCAATTGAAAGGCGAGGCGAAAGGCGAATGAAAGAAAAAACGCCGCATGACGCGGCGTCCTGGTGGTTGGGCGGAGTTTTGCTTTCGAACGCCTTACATTGCTGCACCGCGGCGCACGCGGCGACTCAAATGTCTCTCATGTGAAAGCGCATTCGCCTGTTACCCGATCACCGGGCGGGCGATGTCGCGGCATCGGCGTCTTCGCAAGGCGTGCCCATGCTGGTATCGGGTGCCTGGCCGACAGCCTCCGCATGAGGCTCGGCAGGCAGGATGTGGCTGCGCTTCCAGTTGCCGAAGCGGTAGTAGGCAAAGGCCAGCGCCACGGACACGACCGAGCCAACCGGGAAACTCCACCAGATCGACTCGGCGCCGATATGCGGCTCCAGCAGCCATGCGAACGGCAGCCGGATCCCCCACATCGACACGAACAGGATAACCAGGGGCGCCATGACCGCACCGGTGGCGCGCACCGTGCCAAACACAACAATCGTGAAGCCGAACAGGATGAACGACCACAGCACCACGCGGTTGATATGCTGGGCGATGCCAATCGCCGTGCTGTCCTCGCCAAGAAAAATGCCGAGCGAATGCCGGTTGAACAGGTAGATCAGCGCCACCAGCGCCCCGGTCATCACCACATTGAACAGCAGGCCCATGCGCGTAATGCGGGCGACGCGCGGCCACAGGCCGGCGCCCACATTCTGCGCGACCATCGACGACACGCTGGCGCCAACGGCCAGGGCCGGCATCTGCACGTAAGTCCATAACTGCGAGGCCACGCCGTAGGCTGCCGTGGTCTGCGAGCCATAGGTGTTGACCAGCGACATCATGACAATCGCCGACGATGAGATCACCACCATCTGCAGGCCCATTGGCAGGCCTTTCGCCACCAGCGCGCGGAGAATGGCCCGGTCGGGCCACAGCAACGCCAGTTGCTCCTTGTGCAGCAGCAGGAAATGGCGTCGCCGGTACAGCACCGCAATCATCGCCACGAGGCTCACCAACTGGGCGATCAGCGTCGCCAGCGCGGAGCCGGCGATGCCGAGCGCCGGCAACGGCCGGACACCAAAGATCAGCACCGGGTTCAGCACCACATCGAGCACCACCGACAGCAGCATGAAATAGAACGGCGTGCGCGAGTCCCCTGCGCCGCGCAGCGTCATCATCACGAAGTTGTAGAAATACATGAACGGCAGCGCCACGAAGATGATGCGCAGGTAGATCACCGCCAGTGGCGCCGCGTCGTCAGGCGTATGCATGGCCGCGAGGATGTGCGGCGTAAAGACGAAGCCAAGCACCGACGCCAGGATCGACAGGCCCACGAAGAACGTGGTGCCGGTGCCGACCACGCGGCGCGCTTCGTCGATATTCCGTGCGCCCACGGCCTGGCCAATCATGATCGTGTTGGCCATGCTGATGCCGAACACCACGCCAAGCAGGAAAAACAGGATGATATTGGCGTTGGACGTGGCCGTCAGCGCGGCCTCGCCGAGGTAGCGACCCACCCAGACCGAGTTGATCGAAGCGTTCAGCGACTGAAGGATGTTGCTGCCCAGCACCGGCAGCGAGAACAGCAACAGCGTGCGGCCGATCGGGCCCGTGGTCAGTCTGGCGTCTGGCTTCATGGCGGGCGTGCGGGACGATGTGCGGCATATCGGGTCCGCCAGTCTAGCGTGAATCCTCCCGGGGCAAGTGGCCGATTATCGGCCATCACTACCCCGTGCGCGTTCCGGCCCGACGCGTTAAGCTTGCGGTTTCTCGACCCGACCGACTCAGGAGACACGCATGTACCAGGATCTCGCCCTCTATATCGATGGGGAATTCATCAAGGGAGGCGACCGGCGCGAACAGGATGTCATCAACCCGGCGACCCAGGAAGTCCTCGGCAAGCTGCCCCACGCCACCCGCGCCGACCTCGATCGCGCGCTGGCCGCGGCGCAACGCGCTTTCGAGACGTGGAAAAAGACCTCGCCGCTGGAGCGCTCCGCCATCCTGCGTCGCGTAGCAGAACTGACGCGCACGCGCGCCAAGGAGATTGGCCGCGATATCACGCTGGATCAGGGCAAGCCGCTGGCCGAGGCCGTGGGCGAAGTGATGATCTGCGCCGAGCACGCCGAATGGCACGCCGAGGAAGCGCGCCGCATCTACGGCCGCGTGATTCCCCCGCGCAACCCGGCCGTGCGCCAGATCGTGGTGCGCGAGCCGATTGGCGTCTGCGCCGCCTTCACGCCGTGGAATTTCCCGTTCAACCAGGCAATCCGCAAGATCGTCGCGGCGCTGGGCGCCGGTTGCACGCTGATCCTGAAGGGCCCGGAGGATTCACCGAGCGCCGTGGTGGCCCTGGCGCGCCTGTTCCATGACGCCGGCCTGCCCCCGGGCGTGCTGAACATCGTCTGGGGCGTGCCGAGCGAAGTATCGACCTACCTGATCGAATCCCCGATCGTGCGCAAGATCTCGTTCACGGGTTCCGTACCAGTGGGCAAGCAACTGGCCGCGCTGGCCGGCGCGCACATGAAGCGCGTGACGATGGAGCTGGGCGGTCATTCGCCGGTGCTGGTCTTCGACGATGCCGACATCGAGCCGGCCGCCGAAATGCTGGCGCGCTTCAAGCTGCGCAACGCCGGCCAGGTGTGCGTCTCCCCGACGCGCTTCTACGTCCAGGAAAAGGCTTACGACAAGTTCCTGGCGCGCTTCACCGAGGTGATCGGTTCGATCAAGGTCGGCAACGGCCTTGACGACGGCACGCAGATGGGCCCGCTCGCGCACGAGCGACGTATCGCATCGATGGAGCAGTTCCTTGACGATGCCAACCACCGCGGCGGCAAGATCGTGGCGGGCGGCGCACGCATCGGCGACAAGGGCTTCTTCTTCGCCCCGACCGTGGTGACGGACCTGCCTGACGACGCCAAGCTGATGGTGGACGAGCCGTTCGGCCCGGTAGCGCCGGTCACGCGCTTCAAGGATGCCGAGGAAGCCCTGCGCCGCGCCAACAGCCTGCCCTTCGGCCTGGCCTCGTACGTGTTCACCAACTCGCTGAAGACGGCCCACCTGGTCTCCAACGGCCTCGAAGCCGGCATGGTCAACATCAACCACTTCGGCATGGCCCTCTCCGAAACGCCGTTCGGCGGCATCAAGGACTCCGGCATCGGCAGCGAAGGCGGGATGGAGACATTCGACGGGTATCTGGTGACGAAGTTTATTACGCAGGTTTAAGGCGCCTCGGGGCCAGACTCGCACAGTTCCATGCTGCGATGTCTGGCCATCGCTATTTCTGCGCATGTCCGCCTGGCGTCTTCGGCAGGCGAGTCACACAAGACATCGGCGTATTGTCGCTCCAGTGGGTGCTAAGTAACCGGCGGCGCCTCAGATCCCTCCGAACGTTGATAAAAGTATCTCCACAGCGGGACAGCGCCTCTTCGAAGGTCTTCTGGCCTGGCGTGTACAGAAAGATCCTATAGATCTTGTGTACTCCCATGCCGTCGTCCAGATGCCAGACCGCAAAATCTTCATGCCCATCGAAATTGTAATCGCCGACTTCAATATGAAGGGGGCGCTCGTTTTCGAATTGTCTGCGCGCAATTTCTCCCTCATGACAAGAATTTTCTATTAGCCGATAGGAAACTGTGTTTCCCTCGGCCTGAACTAATACCCGAACTTGCTTGTCTGCCAGAAAATTTGCACTAGTGGTATCCGCGCTCCACGCAACATACGAATAGAGCGATAGTAATAATAATGGAATGCTGGACAAATTCATTATCACTCCGGCGCCAACATACTTACCTGCACACTACTCTTTCGTTTGTGAGCAGGTACAACGACCGTCGCTTCGCGATCGACCCCATCAAGCAACACACGCATCATAAATATAGTATAAGCCTGTCGTTCATAGTAGCCATTTCCACCACCATTCACCAATGCATTGATAAAACCGACATTTTGTGCAGAGTATTCCAAATCGGCAACTCGATTGATATTTATACCTTTCGAGAACGGCTTTGATACCCAATAGAACCCCCCCGAGTCACATGCCGCATTTGCATCTTCTGCAACCGAGTCAGGATCGAACCGTGGTGACCAAGTGATTTCCCTTCCACCATCACCGGGATGAAATGTGTAGTGTTTTGATGTCTCAGTAATACGCGGGAGTGTTTTTGGTGCTCGTTCCATATAGGCCCCAGGATGTTCTGGTAGCGCCCTGAATTGAGAATACCGGTCATAGTTTCCCGCCCAAGTCAACTGCATGATGCCCCGCCCATAAAAGGGACCGTAGTACTGCGTCGCCGGATTCGCGGCCGAGTATTTGCCGAAGCCCCATTCATGCATTAGCCGACGCGTTCCACCCAGGTTTCTCCATTGCGCCGTCTCAAGAAGCGTCTGAGCCAAAAACACCGCAATTCGCCGTCGCTCATGACCAAGGTACTTCCTGATGCAAGTATTTAGCGCGACAAGGTAGACGGATACCCTGTTTTTTGCATCATTTTTTCCGAGCGAATAAAGACTTTCTGGCGTGACAATGGCACTGCGTGGATTGCCACCACTAGAATAGAACAGATGCCGGGGAAAAGTTGAGGACAACTCATTAAGATCTAGCCACCCACATTTCCTGAAATGCCGGATAAATACCAGCGGATGGAAGAACCATAGCTTCTCCGTGGAGGTGGGCGGCAGCCCGGTCTTGTCCCAGAACTGGGCCTTGTCCACAAGCGCCATGAACCGTTCATATCCCGCCGGGTCGCCTGCGTAGAACTCTCCAGGCTCCTTCAGCTTCCGGTATCGCGCCTCGTTGTTTGACCTATCCCACTCTGACGGCATCTCGCATACCAGCCCTCGCAGCCTTTCCCTGACACCCTCTCCCATTTGCACGTAGTAGCGTAATGCCTTGTTCACGGAGCTTCCGACATGGGGGTTATGGCCGGGATTCTTGTCCTTCAGCAGATTCTTGAGTAAATCGATATCGCACAATCCATCCTGCGCGAAGGGCCCAGTGACTTCGCTGACCTTTTCCCAGCCCATGAAACTCGGGAAGTCCGCGTCGGACAGTTTCTGAATGCCTGCATTGTGGATGTCGATGTACCCTTGCTTGTCCTGATCGAACGCCACGCGGAACCATGTCGCTCGATTTCCGGCCGGCAACGTTTCGGGCCGGCTGAGAATACGACCGAAGCGCAAGAGCTCGTAGCCGTCGCTGGGGCAGGCCGGGTACAGGGCGCAAGCACGTGCGTACATGTCGTACTCGTAGTCTTTCTCGAGAATCGGCTGCGCTGTCAGCAGCGTGCGCTGCCCCTCTGCGTCATCGCGCCATACACGCGTCAGTCTCTGCCCACCCCGGAATTTCACCTCGATATAGAGCTTCCGATCCGTCGCTGCGATACCCTGCAGGGGCGGAAATTCAACGCCATTCAGTTTGTCTTTACTCGTGCCGGGTGGCTGTGCCAGGATTGGCAGCCCAGCCGGAATGACGTAATAGCTATCACCCCAATAATCCGTCGAGGCAGGGGTCGAAGGAGTGGCCCGCCCCAGCTGAGTCTCATTGAAGTACGCCTCGAAATCTGCCCGGGCCATGAATATCTCGAAGTGCAGGTACTTGTCTCCGTTGCACTGACCTATCCAGCCCAGAATATCTTTGCGGCAGACCTTCTTGCCCTCGCCGGACGCTACGCCGGTCGGCATGCGTAGCCACTCCGGCAAGTCCTTCGGGTTGCAATTGCCGCCGTAGCCGCCCAAATGGCGCAAGTGCATGTAGAGCGAATAGAACCGCAACCTGCGGTTTACACCGGTTTCCGTCTCGTGCCGTAAGAGCACGAATCCAATATCGCTGTCTTTGACTGCCCCGTCGGGTCCGTCCAGGTGCTGGCAAACGCGATAGGCCACCACTTCGCCATCGGCAATCGCGCGAACAGCCTCGTTCTGGCTTCCGGACGCGATGTGGCAACCGCCGTGCCAGCGCCGGTCTCCGCTGATTGGGTAAATGAGATTACGCTGTTCGCCCTTATCCGCCAGAGCCATGACATCCGCCGATGCGTCAGTCTGGCTTGCGCCGATGGGGCTAGGGAGAAACGGAGGACTGATGAGCATGAGCCGCCGAGCAGTAAGCCGATAGGAATCGGCATACTAGAAGCGGCGAGCGGCACACTGCAATCGCAGTTTTCCGAAACCTGCCTGACGCGAGAGCTTTTCAACCACGCTCAGTTAAGTTATGGCGCCAACACGCCCATCGCTACTTGAAAAACACCCCCCGCGTCAGGAACGTGTAGTCCGCCTCTTCCGCCATCAGCCATACCAGCACCAGCAGGCACAGCGGCGGCAGCAGGATGGCGCAGATCAGGGCCATGCGCTCCCACGCCATGTGCATGAACACGGCGATGATCAATCCGGCTTTCAACGCCATGAAGATCAGGATCAGGGCCCAGCGCAGGAAGCCCTGCACGTGGAAGTAGTCCACCATGTACGACATCGTGGACAGGATGAACAACAGGATCCAGACCTTCAGGTACAGGCCGATCGGGTGGGCCTGTCCGCCATGCGACGACGGTTCGGTGGCCAGATCGGGAGCGGTGGGAGTCGATGCCATGGCCAGCCTCACCAGAGATAGAACAGCGCGAAGATAAAGACCCAGACCAGGTCCACGAAGTGCCAGTACAGCCCGGAAATCTCCACAGGCTGGTAGTTGCCCGTGACGTCGTAGTGCCCGCGCTGCACCTTGTTGGCGATGACGAGCAGGTAGATCACACCACACGACACGTGGAAGCCGTGGAAGCCGGTAATCATGAAGAACGTGGAGCCGAACTGCGCCGCCCCCATCGGGTTGCCCCAGGGCCGCACGCCCTCGTGGATCAGCTTCGACCATTCGAACGCCTGCATGCCGACGAACGATGCCCCGAGGACCGCCGTGGCCAGCATCAGCATCGCGCATTCGCGGCGCTGGCGCCGGTAGGCGAAATTCACGGCCATCGCCATGGTGCCGCTACTCGTGATCAGCACGAACGTCATGATGGCGATCAGGATCAACGGCACCTGCCGGCCGGCGATCTCCAGCGCGAACACTTCGCTCGGATTGGGCCACGGCACGGTCGTCGACATCCGCACGGTCATGTAGCCGGTCAGGAAGCAACTGAATACGAACGTGTCGGACAGCAGGAAGATCCACATCATGGCCTTGCCCCACGACACCTTGAAGGCCATCTGGTCAGACGACCAGTCTGCGAGCAGGCCCTTCACGCCGGACGGCAAATGGTCTGCCATGCCGTGCGCCGGCGGCGTGGGCGATGTGGGCGACGAAACTGGCGAGGTCATCGGTATTCCCCTTCTCTGCTAGGCGGTGCCGCAGATGTAGCGGACGATCTCGGGCGTCAGCCAGCCCAGCGCACCCAGCAGCACGAGCCACAGCGCCAGCAGGAAGTGCCAGTACCGGGTACACAGGCCGATACGCGTCACTGTGCGCGTGCCGCTGCCGCGATCCATCGCCACATAGGCGAATGCGACCAGCCCGCCCACCACGTGCAGGCCATGCATGGCCGTGAGCAGGTAGAAGAAGCTGCCGGCGGGATTGTTGGCCGGCACCACATGCAGCGCGTACAGCGCCTGCCAGGCCCAGAGCTGCGACGCCACGAAGGCCGCAGCACCAAGACCGCCCAGGCGCAATGCCGTGCGCGCGCGCTCCATATGTCCCGCCCGCGCGGCACGCGTGGAAAGCTGCATCGCCACGCTGGCCGCAGCCAGCAGTCCGGTGGACAGCCATACCTGCCAGGGCAGCGCCACGCGATGCCAGTCCGGGCTGTCCATCCGCATTGCAAAGGCGACGAGAAACAGCGAGAACAGCGACGTGACGACGCCAATGAACGCCCACAGACCAATGCTGCCAGGCGCGCGCACCTCGCGGTCGTGTGTGGCGTCGCCCCCGCCGGGGCCGCCGCTCGGCCCCTCGCGTGAGACCCGGAACACGCCTGACGGCGATTGCGTGGCGATGGATTCGGCGTTCATGCCACGGCCCCCTTGCTTTCGTATGGCTCGGGCTCATGCCCACCCGCCTCCGGCGGCGCATTCTGGGCGATGAAGTCCTCCGGCGCGCCCGGCACGCTGTACGCATAGGCCCAGCGATAGACCACCGGCTGGTGCGGCCCCCAATTTCCGTGTACGGGCGGCGTATCGGGTGTCTGCCATTCCAGCGACGCCGCGCGCCAGGGATTCGGCCCCGCAGGCCGCCCGTGTCGCACGCTCCATGCAAGGTTGTAGACAAACAGCAGCTGTGCGAAGGCCACCACGAACGCAGCAATCGAGATATACATGTTCATCACGTGCGCCGACTCGGGAATGAAGCTGTAGTTGTCGAACGCGTAGTAGCGGCGCGGCATGCCCAGCACGCCCAGGTAATGCATCGGGAAGAAGATGGCGTAAGTGCCGATGAAGGTGACCCAGAAGTGGATATGCCCCAGCGTGTCGTTGAGCATGCGCCCGGTCACCTTGGGATACCAGTGGTAGAGGCCACCAAACACCACCAGGATCGGCGACACGCCCATCACCATGTGGAAATGCGCGACAACGAAATAGGTGTTGGAGAGCGGAATGTCCACGCTGACATTGCCGAGGAACAAGCCGGTCAGCCCACCAATCACGAAGGTGCTGATGAAGGCAATCGCGAAGAGCATCGGCACGGAGAAATGGATATCGCCACGCCACAGCGTGATGACCCAGTTGTAGACTTTGATGGCCGTTGGCACCGCGATGATCAGCGTTGTCGTGGCGAAGAAGAAGCCGAAATACGGATTCATGCCGCTGACAAACATATGGTGCGCCCACACCACCACGGAGAGCAGCCCGATGGCGAGGATGGCCCACACCATCGTGCGATAGCCGAAGATGCTCTTGCGCGAGTGCACGCTGACGAGGTCCGAGACGATGCCGAACGCCGGCAGCGCCACGATATAGACCTCCGGATGCCCGAAGAACCAGAACAGGTGCTGGAACAGCAACGGGCTGCCACCCTTATAGTCGAGCTGCTGGCCCATCGACACCATTGCCGGCATGAAGAAGCTCGTGCCGAGCGTCTTGTCGAGCAGCATCATCACGCCCGAGACGAATAGCGCCGGAAACGCCAGCAGCGCCAGGATGGTCGCCATGAAGATGCCCCACACGGACAGCGGCATGCGCAGCAGCGTCATGCCCTCGGTGCGCGCCTGGAGCACGGTGGTCACGTAGTTCAGGCCGCCCATCGTGGCAGCCACGATGAAGATCACCAGCGACACCAGCATCAGGATGATGCCCCAGTCATAGCCCGGCGTGCCGGGCAGGATGGCCTGCGGCGGGTAGAGCGTCCAGCCTGCGCCCGTGGGCCCGCCCGGCACGAAGAAGCTCGCCAGCAGTACGATCACCGACAGGAAATAGACCCAGAAGCTGAGCATGTTGAGGAACGGGAACACCATGTCACGTGCGCCCACCATCAACGGGATCAGATAGTTGCCAAAGCCGCCCAGGAACAGCGCCGTCAGCAGGTAGATCACCATGATCATGCCGTGCATGGTGACGAACTGGTAATAGCGGTTGGCGTCGATGAAATCGAACTTGCCCGGGAAGCCCAGCTGCATCCGCATGAGGTTGGAGAGCGCAACGCCGATCAGCCCTACGATGATCGCGACAATGGTGTACTGCACCGCGATTACCTTGTGGTCCTGACTCCAGATGTAGCGCGCCCCGAAGGTCTGCGGGCCGTGGTGGGCATCATCGGCGTAAGCCATCTCATCCTCCTCCCGCGCGTTACTTGCCCGCCTGCGGCGTGGCGGCCGCGCCGCTGCCGAGCGAACGGATATAGGCCGTCAGCGCGGCGACTTCCGCGTCGGAGACCGGCATTGGCGGCATCAGCGGCCCGAAGCCCTTGATCAGCCGCGCGTGCGGATCGACGATCTCGGTCTTCAGGAACGCATCGTCCACCGGCGCGCTGCTGCCGTCGGCGAACGTCTGCGTGCTGCCGTACAGCCCCTTCCATGTCGGCCCCACGCCGGGCTTGCCGTCCACGCTGTGACAGGCCACGCAACCCTTGCTCTGGGCCAGCGCGCGGCCCTGCTCGACGAGGTCGGTGCCGGAGGCCACCGTGGTCTCGGGCGTGGGCGTTGCGGCCGTGCCCGGTGCCGCGGCCATCGGTGGTGCTGTCTTGGCCATCGTCATCGCGAAGGTCTGCTGCTTGGCAAGCCATGCATCGAACGAAGCCTGGTCCTCCACAACCATGTGGCCGCGCATGTTGTAGTGCCCCACGCCGCACAGCTGCGCGCAGAGGATGTCGAACTTGCCGGCCTGCGTGGGCGTGAACCAGAACGAGGTGACCATGCCCGGCACCATGTTCATGCGCGCGCGGATCGGCGGTACGTAGAAGTCGTGCAGCACGTCTTTCGAGCGCAGCAGCACCTTCACCGGCCGGTTCAGCGGCAGATGCACCTCGGGCCCCACCACGATGATGTTGTCCTGCCCGCGCGGATCGTCGGGATTGATCCCGAGCGGGTTCGTCGCCGTGACGAAGCGCGCATCGGATGTGCCGAGCTGCCCGCTCTTGCCGGGAAAGCGGAACGCCCATTGCCACTGCTGGCCCACCACCTCCACCACCATCGCATCGCGCGGCGGGCGCACGTAGTCGGCGTAGACGATCAGCCCCGGCCCCACATCGCGATGATGCCGATGGCAGTGAGGCCGATCAGCCATAGCTCCAGCTTGCGATTCTCCGGCTGATAGGCAGCGCGATGCCCCGCGCGATGGCGGTAGCGCCACACGACGTAGCCGATGAACAGGTTAATGACGATGAAGAAGAAGCCCGTGATGACCAGCGTAATGGTCAACGTATCGTCCATCTGTTTCCAGTTGGACGCGAGCGGCGTCGCCCACCACGGGCTCACGAAATGAAAGAGCACCGAAGCGACGACGATGACGACGAGTGCGATGGCTATCGCCATATCCACCCTCCTCCACGCGGAGGCAGTACCGCGAGGGATGCGCAGGTCACGCAGGTGGAATAAGACTAGTGCATGGTCTCAGGTCACTGCAAGGCGACATCGCCGCGCCGTCGTGCGGCGATGCACAAACTCGCCAGGGATCTAGTGCGATACGTCTCGGCTCTCCAGCTTCCAGTAGCAGAGCGCGATGGCCATGCCGAACACCAGGTGCCCGATCAGCGTGTGCCAGCCGCGCGCATCCACGAACCACGGAAACACGCGCGTCATGACATAGAAGTTGAACAGGTAGACCACCAGCCCGAACACGGCGCCGGCCAGCATCGACATGCCCACGCTCGAATCCAGCTGGAACGGCGCGATGAGCGCACAGAGCACCATGCCAAGTATCGCGCCCAGCACGAAATGGATGATCACGGCCACGGCCACGGTTCCGACGCTGAACAGCGAGGTCTGCAACACGTCCTGGCCCATCACGATGGCTGCGATCATGCGCGTGGTGCCCCATGGATGGACCCCCGATACCATCGTCGACCAGAACATCTCGAGCACGATCAGCAGCGCGCCGGCTGCGAGTCCCGATACGGCGGCCGCGGTCCAGTCTGGCAAGCGGCGCACGTAATGGTGCGATTGCATGTGAAGTTCCATGGCGTCCTCCTACGTCGAACATTGTTTCCGATCCAATGCGCAGCGCCCGGCGGCGCCGTGGCGCGCGCTGAGTCCAGCATAGGACACGCGCCCACGCGCGGCGGCGGCCCGTGCCGATTTGCGTACCTCGGCGCGGGTCATGTCTCGTGGGAGATACCTGGGGCGTTGCGTGCGCTGCACGCACGTTTCAAACGCTGCGGGAGAACCCTGAGTCCGGCGGCCTTGTATTCGCCACACAGGGCCTATACTGGAAACACAAAGAAGCAAGACAGGAGACCGCCATGATCCACCTACAGGCGCACGATCTTGTATTTCTGATCCCCATGGCGCTCGTCGGGCTACTGGCGATGGGCGCGATTCCGGTGGCCGCCAAGGCGTTACGCATCAGTTGCCGTTGCGCCGGCGCGATCATCGGCGTCTTGTTAGGCGTGCTGGTCCTGGAGGCGTTGCCGCTGCTGATCTAGGCAAGACCCGCAGCGAGGCGCCTCTGTAAGTGAGAGGAGAGGCGCGATGTCACTCACCCTGCTCGCCGCCCTGATGGCGGCGCTGCTCGCCGTGACTGTCGCGAGCGCGATCTGGCACTGCAGCCATCCGTACCGGATGCGCTACAGGCGCTGCGCGCGCGAGCGCAGGCGCCGCATGGGCATCTGCCGCCAGCCACCCCGCCACCACGGATGACGGGGGCCGATGACCGGCCCCCGCGCCCGGCCATCCCCATCATTGTCGAATCGAGAAATCGACCCGGTTCGGTCCGCCTTTGTCCTTGATCCCTTCAGCCGTCAGCTTCGGCGCGGTCAGGAATAGTTTCGCGTCTGGCACCTTGCCGTCGCGTTCCAGCGCCTGCTTGACGGCCAGCGCACGCTGGTCAGCCAGCGCCCGCAACTCGGTATCGGTCACGGGGGCGTGTTCCAGCAGCAGCTTTTCCATCTCCTGGGTAGACAACGACTTGTTCAGGCCGATGAAGTTGGTGGGCTTCCTGAACGACTCGCGCTTGTACACCGCTGCCACGTACTTTGGATACTCCTGCGGCGACACCGTCACCCGCGCGCCCTGCTCGCCGCCTTCGCCTTCCTCCGCCTGCGCGCCTGCCTGTGCACTGCGGCGCAGCTCGCGCTGCTTGGCTTCTGCCACGCGCTGGTCCAGCCAGACGCGGCGGGCGCCATCGGCATCGGTCGCCGGATCGATCCGCCCGCTGATCTCCAGACGCAACGAAGGCCGGTCGTTGAGTGCCTTGCCCACCGTAGTGATCTTGTCGCGCGCGGCATCGGTCAGCGTAGAGGAACCCGGCGCGAACTCGATATAGCCCAGCTCCTCGCCGCTGCCGCCAAACGCCGAGGCAATCAGCGAGAACGGCGACGTGATGGCCTTGGTAAGCAGGTTGACGATCACACGCACGATCACGCCGCCGATGCTGAACTCGGGGTCGGACAGCGACCCCGACACCGGCAGGTTCACATCGATCACCCCGTTGCGGTCCTTCAGCAACGACACGGCCAGCAGCACCGGCAGCTTCACCGCGTCCGGGCTGTCTACGCGCTCGCCGAAGGTCAGCTGATCCAGGTAGAGGTGGTTGCGGGCGTCGAGCTTGCCATTCTCGATCTTGTACCCCACGTCCACCGTGAGCTTGCCCTTGGTGATCGGGTAGCCGGCGTACTTGGCCGCGTAGGGGGTCAGGCGCGTCAACTCCACGCCGGCCGCCTTCGCGGCGATGTCGAGATACAACTGCTCGCCGAGCGGATTGATCTTGCCGCTGATGCTGACCGGCGCGTCGTCGTCGAGCCGGCCGTCGAGCACGAGATCTGCCGGCGTCGGGTCCGCCGACGATACCTTCGACACCGAGCCCTTCATGTCGGTCAGGTTCGCCGTGTAGTTCGGCTTGATGAAGAAGTCCGAGAAATTGATGTTGCCCTTCTGGATTGCCACGCCGCCGAGCCGGATCTGCGGACGCGGGCCAGCAGGTGCCGGCGCCGCGGCCGGTGCCTTGGCCTGCGGGGGCGGAGCCGCCGGCGCGGAGGCGGCGGGTGCCGAGGCAGGGTTCGCCTGCGTCAGACTGGTGGAGGGCGCCGCTTCGCCCTTCTCCGCGCCGCCCGCCATCACGTCCTGCAGGTTGAGCCGGCCATTGGCATTGAGAATCACGCGCGCATAGAAGTCGGACAGCGACACGCTGTTGATACCCAGCTGCAGCGGCCCCTTGGCCTCGTCCATGTTGAAGTCGACGCCGGTCACGGCCAGCGCGCGCCAGCGCAGGAAGTCCTCGCCACTGATGCGGTCCACCGTGCGGACGTTGCCGGCCAGCACGTTGCCGTTGAAGCGCGCCGCAATCGGCTTGCCGGCTGGCGCCACCACGCCGAGCTTGCCCTTCACCGACAGCAGGCCGCTGCGCAGCGCCGCGTTGAAGCGGTCCGCCATGTACGGCTGGAGCGACGTCATGTCGATGTCGCGCAGGTCCACCTGCAATTGCGCGGCCGGCAGCGTCGGCGTGACATCGCCGTCCAGGCTCATCACGCCCTTGCGGCCACTCTCCGCATGCAGCTTCAGCGGCATTGCGCCGGCCGCGAGCGGCCAGGTCACGGTGCCCGTGGTCAGGCCGATATTGCGGAACTGATGGATGACCGGCCGGCCGCGATTCGCCTCGGCCGGCGCATAGTCCGCCAGCCGTGCGGCGCCCCCTTCGACCGATACCTTGCCGAGCCGGACTTTCCATCCCGGCGGGGCAGCAGCGCCGTTGCGCCCATTCGGGGCGCTGGCGGCGGGCGCAGCCGGGGCGGGCTTGGCGGGCACCGCCTTCCGCTCGGCGGATTCCACCGCCCAGATGCGGGCCATTTCCAGCAGTTCGCCGTGATGGTCCCGGGTGGCAGCGATCTGCGGCTTCACGAGCGAGACCTGCCCGGCCTCGAAGCTCTGCCGCGCCAGGTCGAGGTTGATGTCCTCGAGCACAAGCTTGTCGGCCCTGACCAGCGGCAGCTTGTCGCCCTCCAGATCGGCGGCGCGGCGCGTGACGCGCAGCGCACGGCCCCTGCCGTTGCCCGTGTTGTTGCCCCGGGCAGCCGATTCGGCGCGTGCGGCTTGCCGTTCGGCTTGCCGTGCCGCTTGCCGTTCGGCATTGGCCGGGCGTTCGGCCGCAGCCGGGGTGGCCGGCAGGACGATCGGTTCGCGCGTGGCCACGTAGACCGGCGACAGTTCCAGCCGGGATTTCTCCAGCGTGAACTGGAACACCGGCTGGGACCACGCCATCTTGTAGTGGAGTTCGGCATTGATGCCGGTGTCGCCAAACTGACTGCGCAGTTCGCGCGGCCACCAGGCAGCGAAGCCCTGCGGCCGCAGCCCCGTGGATTCGAGCGTGCCGGCCAGCGTGCCCTGGGCCAGCGCCAGCTCCCCGGTGTGCCTGAGGGTCTGGCCGTCGGCGATGGTTATCGTCGCGTCGAGCTTCGCCGGCTTGTCGCCGGTGCTGGCCAGGCCAGCCACGTCCACGCTGACCGGGCCAAGATCGAGCTTGCCGGGGCCGGACGGCGCGAGTTCATCGACAAAGCCAATCCGCGCATTCTTGAGCGCCACGCGCTCCACGGCATAAGACCACGGCACCTCCTCGGCCTTCGGCGGCGCCTGCACGCCGGCAGCGGCCGGGGCGGAGGCGGGAGCGGCGGGCGCAGCCGGGGCGGCGGCAGGCGCCGGCGCCGGTGCCGGTGCTTTCGCGGCTTCCGGCAGAAAGGCCGTGGCGAGGTTCAGCGTGCCGTCGGCGCGCCGGGCGGCCTGCAAACCCAGACCCTCCAGCTCGATGCTGCGAATCTGCGCCTTGTGTGCGAGCGGCTCGAGCCGGCCCACGTCCACGGTCAGCTTGCCGGCCTTGAGCAGTTCCGCGCCTGCGTGCGTGCGCACATCGGCATCGCGCAGGGTCACCGTGCCGGTGACGAACAGGTCCTGCTTGTCCTTGTCCTGCCGGAACCCGATGTTCAGGCGCGTATCGACCAGCCCGCCCTTGACCTCGGCATCTTTCAGGCGCGGCGCGAACGCCATGTAGCGCGCCACCTCCAGGCCGTCCAGGTTGACGTTGAGATTGGTCTCGCGCGTGTCGGCAAATGGCTGCGTGGTGCCAGCCAGCGCCAGCGGCGTGCCGTTGATCTTCGCAAACAGCGTCGGCCGCGTGTTGATCGTGGCGTCGTGCGGCAGGTTCGAGAGGAAGGGCAGCGTCAGCGTGAAATTTTCCACGCGCTGCACCGTATCCAGCACCTTGTCCTCGTAGACGAAGCTGGAGTTGGACACCGCGATATTGCTGACGGAGAAACGCGCCGGCTTGCTGTCAGCCGGCTTGGGCGGCTGGGCGGCAAAGCGCTCCTGCACATCGGCGAAATTCATGCGCCCCTGTGCATTACGCGTCACACGAACGGCCAGCCTGTCGATATGGAGGAAGTCCACCACCGGCGCGAGGTGCCACACCGAGGCCGCCGAGGTATTGGCCTCGATCTGCCCCAGCGTCACCATCGGCGTCTTGCCGTCAGGCTCGAAAATGGTCAGGTCGTTCAGCGTCGCGGCCAGCTCGAACGGCCGCACGTGTGCCGCGCCGAGCGTGACCTTGCGGCCCAGCGCCTCGGTCGCATTCTTCTCGACCAGATATTTGATCAGCGGCGGTCCGCCAAAGTAGCCGGCGAGTCCGAAAATCGCCAGCGCGGCTACCGCACCGCCCGCCACGCGCAACGCCACCCGCCTGCGGGGCGTCGCCATGGCCGCCCCGGTGGCGGCCTGGATGGAATCCTTGAAAGCCATGTCACCCCAGAAGATTTGACCCCACACGCCAATGTCGTCGGCTTTTTTTATGGTTCGCCGATGGCGCTTTGTATCCCGGATTTCACTTCTTTTGGGCATTATTGTGACGGATTATGGCAGGCCGACGGGCGATTTTGAATCCGGCCGCGCCAAAATCAAATGGCGGGTGGGTCGTTCTGGTATCTTTACGCCTTTGCGAAGCGTCCCGTGGCGCCCCCGCCGGCCTACCCGCCGGCCACAGGCCCGCCCATTCCGCGCTGTCATCCGTTCGGCCGTCCCCTCCACGTCATCCGTGTTGCGCGCTTCGCATGTGAATTCACCATGCGAGTCATTTCATGCCTACCACCAGCAGTACTGTCGGGGCTCTGGGCGCGCAGGACGGCAAAGCCGCCCGCCCGCTGACCGGACAGGATTACAAGACGCTTGCCCTCGCCGCCCTGGGTGGCGCGCTCGAGTTCTACGACTTCATTATTTTCGTCTTCTTCGCCACCGTGATTGGCGAGCTGTTCTTCCCGCCTTCCGTGCCGGACTGGCTGCGCCAGCTTCAGACCTACGGTATTTTCGCCGCCGGTTACCTGGCACGCCCGCTGGGCGGGATCATCATGGCGCACTTCGGCGACCTGCTCGGCCGCAAGAAGATGTTCACGCTGTCCATCCTGCTGATGTCCGTGCCGACGATGCTGATGGGCCTGCTGCCCACCTATGCCGCGATTGGCCTGCTGGCGCCGATCGCGCTGCTGATCCTGCGCATCCTGCAGGGCGCGGCCGTCGGCGGTGAGGTGCCGGGCGCCTGGGTCTTCGTCTCGGAGCACGTGCCGCCTCGCCGCATCGGCTACGCCTGCGGCACGCTCACGGCGGGCCTGACCGCCGGCATCCTGCTCGGCTCGCTCGTGGCCACCGGCATGAACACCGTGTTCACGCCGGCCGAGCTGCATGACTACGGCTGGCGCCTGCCGTTCCTGCTGGGCGGCGTGTTCGGCATCGGCTCGATGTACCTGCGCCGCTGGCTGCATGAGACGCCCGTGTTCGCCGAGCTCCAGCAGCGCAAGGCGCTCGCCGCCGAAATGCCGCTGAAGTCCGTCGTGCGCGACCATCGCGGCGCGGTGGTCGTGTCGATGCTGCTCACGTGGATGCTCTCCGCCGGCATCGTCGTGGTGATCCTGATGACGCAGGGCTTCCTGCAGAAGTCGTATCACTTCGACGGCCGCACCGCGCAGCTGGCCACCAGCATCGCCACGCTCTGCCTGTCGGTCGGCTGCATCGTGGCTGGCCTGCTGGCCGACCGTTTCGGTGCCCGGCTGACGCTGTCGGTGGGCGGCACGCTGCTCGCCATCAGCGCCTATGTGCTCTATACGACGATTGGCGCGCGCCCGGACCTGCTGATTCCGCTGTACGCGGTGGCCGGCTTCTTCGTTGGCTCGATCGGCGCCGTGCCGTACGTGCTGGTGCATGCCTTCCCGCCGCAGGTGCGGTTCTCGGGCCTGTCCTTCTCGTATAACGTGGCCTACGCCATCTTCGGCGGCCTGACGCCGGTGGTGGTGACGCTGATGCTCAAGAACGATCCGCTCGCCCCGGCGCACTACGTGGTGGCGGTATGCGTGATTGGCGTGGTGACGGCGCTGTTCGTGCGGAAGCGTTCGCACTGACGTCCCGATACTCGCCGCAAAGAAAAACGGGGAAGGCTGCTGGCCTTCCCCGTTTTTTTATGCCCCGCCGCGTCGGTGATCGCGGAAAAACTGCCACATCAGCTTGCTGGCGTCAGGGCCGGTATCGCTGTGGTAGCGCACCTTGCCGTCGCCGCCGCTCCAGGCGTGGCCCAGGCCGGCTACTTCCACGAGACGCACGAGATCGCGGTTCCAGCGGCCGAAGCGCGCGTCGCGGAAATCGCCATCCGGCACCGGCGGCGCGTCGTTGGCCGGCGCGGTGCCCAGGCGGTCGTCGAGGCGGTTATAGGCCAGGAACTGGCGCGCCAGCAGGCGGCCATTGACCGGATGCACCGCTTCGTCGGCCAGCCCATGCAGCACGATGGCCGGCATCACCGGGCCGCCCGGCACCGCACCGGCGGCGTCGAGCAGCCAGGCCGGCTCGGCCGCCGAGCCATGCTGCATCGCCCGGAGCCCGGCCCGGGGCGAATCGGCGGCGCCAATCACCACCCCTGAGTGCAGCCCCACGGCCGCCACCTTGCTCGGATAGCGCAGCGCAACCACCGCGGCCATCGCCGCGCCGGCGGAAAGCCCCGCCAGATAGATCTGGTCCGCGCGCACGTCGGGGCGGCTCGCCAGTTCGTCGATCAGCATCGCCACGGCCTGCGCCTCGCGGCCACCTTCGCCGGCGGCAAGGTCGAACCACTGCCAGCACCGATGCACCGAGCGCCGCAGCGGCTGCTGCGGATAGGCGACGATAAAGCCCTCGCGCTCGGCCAGCGCGTTCATGCGCGTGCCGGCTGCGAAATCTTCCGGGGTCTGCTGGCAGCCGTGAAGCATCATCACCACGGGCAGCGCGCCCTTGGCGCCGGATGGAATATAGAGACGGTACGAGAGCTGCGGCACCAGTTCGCCCGGCAATGGGGCGAGGCCGAGCTTCAAGGACTGCCACGTGCCGGGCAGGTCGCCCGGCGCGGTGTCACCCGGGGCCGGAGTGCGGCGGCGGGTTGCTGGAGACGCCAAGTCGAGGCGCCCCAGCCATGTTCGGATTTGCTTTGCGGTCCGGAATTGCGTGCGACCGATTTGTCGCAGTTGCGTCTCCCAGTCCGTCGACAGGCTTTTGGCCATATGAAGACTCCTGCTCATCTAGGAACGGGCCCCCTCCGCTATTGTGCGACGCAGCATACCATAGTCGGCCTGCTGGATTAGGGCCATTGTCTGCAAAGCACAACATGAGATTTCGAAACAGTTTTCCCCTTGCCGCGAGGGCGGCCGCCCCCCATGAGGCGCGGGAGAATAGCTATGGCGTTTCAGCGAAAAAGAAAGAAAAAGGCGCCATGAAGGCGCCTGTTCTGACAAAGATACAGCGGGATAGTGGAATCTACTGCTCTGCCACCTTTGTCCATCCCTCGGGCGAAAATGTGCGCAATGCGGCAGCCCGGCTGGCTGTGGAGGCGCCCAGGTCGCGCTCATAAAAGTGGCGCTCACTGTCCAGGATGAAGGTGTTGACGCCGCTGTCGCCATAGCGGGCCGGCCAGGCAACGATTGCGTATTGGGCGCTGCTGCCCTTCGGCGCGGCGATGATGCGGTAGCGGTAGCCGTAGAACGCCTCATTCGGGGGGGCGTCCGGGCCCATCGCCAGTGCATCGGGGCCGAGCGGACTGTCGTTCTCGGCCGAAGACGACGGCCAGTACAGCCCGTTGGTCTTGCCCGGGCTGCTGACGAGCTGGGTCGCGTAGCGGCCATTGCCGACCAGCTCGGCGTAGCGCTGCTGCGCGTCCGCCAGCTGGAGCAGGGTGTCCATCGTCACCAGTTCGTTGCGGCCGATGCGCCGCACATGCACCTCGCGCTGGCCGGCCGGCATGTCGAACTGCCAGCCCGCCTTGCGTTTGACGATGGGCACAGGGAAGGTCCAGCCGCTCTCCCCCACCGCCACGCGCGCCGTCTCTTCGCCCACGCGCTCCACCGCATGGTGGCGCGACCAGGCCGCCAGGAACTCGTAGATATCATCCTGATCGACGCCCTGCGGCGGCAGCAGCGTCCGGTAGTTCGGGCCGAGCACGCCCTTGAGCGCATCGTGGTCGCTGCGGGCGATGGCATCGCCCAGCGCGTCCGAGGCGGCCTCGGGCGAGGGATAGACCCGCTGCGCCAGCGCCGGCGCGGACACCGCCAGCAGCGGCACAGCCA
This sequence comes from Cupriavidus sp. SIMBA_020, assembly GCF_046535395.1. Lineage (NCBI taxonomy): Bacteria > Pseudomonadati > Pseudomonadota > Betaproteobacteria > Burkholderiales > Burkholderiaceae > Cupriavidus > Cupriavidus sp. SIMBA_020. The sequence continues at coordinate 247,910 of NZ_JAWRWU010000009.1, forward strand.
GCAGCGCGGCGCCGAGGAACCGGCGCACGGTGCGTTTCATGGTGGCGGACATCGTCGCTCTCATCATGTCTTATCTCCGACCATGTCCAAAATGACCGCCACCGCCGCCGCCACCGCCTCCACCGAAGTGCGCGCCGCCCCCTCCGCCGCCGCCACGCTGCGGCATGGACCGCTGCGCCGGCTGGCTGGCGCGTTGCATGCCACCGGCATTCCCAGCGCGCTGGAAGCCGCCCGAACTCCCGCCGCGCTGCACCTGCTGGCGCATGCGGTCGCCGTTGCCGGCATCGCGGAAGGCGCTGTCACGATTGCTGTCCCGTGCGCGGTCGCGCGCGGCGGACTGGTCGGCCCGCTGGCGGTCGGCGCCGGCTGGCCGGGGGTTCTGCACGCCACCCGCGCCGGCGCGATTGACGTTCGGCCCGTGGCCGGCGATCGACTGGCCCGTGCGGCCCTGGAACGATTGCGCGGCGCGGTCACGCGCGGCATCGCGCGAGCCCGCCTGTGGCGTGGGCCGGCCGCCCGGGCCACCCTGCCCAAGCCGCTGCCCGCCCTGCCCCGCCTGCCCCACCTGCCGGTTGGCCAGCCCTTGCTGCCGCTGCGCGTCGAACCGGTTCGCCACATTCGAATTCTTGTACGGCACATTGCCGCGATTGGCCGGATTGTGCTGCCAGTTCACGTTGGAGCGGTTCACGTCGAGCCGCTGGTTCACATTGATATTGTTGTAGCGATTGACGTTGATGTTCACGTCGTGCGAGTTCCAGTTGAACCCGCCCCACAGTGAATTGACGGCGGCCACGCCAAGGCCAAAGCCCACGCCCGCCACCAGGGCGCTGGCGAAGACCGACCCGGGAGGCGGCGGATAGTAGGCCGGCGGATAGGCCGGATAGGGCCACGCGCCGTAGACCACGGTCGGGTTGTAGGTCGGCACGTAGACCACTTGCGGATTGGCAGGCTCGATCTGCACGATGGTCGTGCCGCCAGACTGCTGCGTCACCACCTTCTGCTGCTCGGTGGTCTTCAGCGTGCCGGCCTTCTGCGCCTGCACGCGCAGGCGCTGCACCGAGTCCATCACGTCATCGGGCTGGGCGAGAAAGGCATCGCCCACCGAGTTTACCCATTGCGGCTGGCGGCCCATCATGTCCATCACGGATGGGAACGCGACGAGCGACTGCACGCTAGGGTCCCACTGCTCGTTGGCCACCGCCTTGGTCGCCGCGTCGCCGGAGAGACTGGCGTTGGCCTTCGACCACTCCGCCGCCGCGGCCACATCGGCCGGGTAGGTCGACGCCATCAGCACCTGCGACAGCAGCGCATCGGGATAGAGCGCCACGGGTGCCAGCAACTGGTCGAGATGCGCATTGTCGAGCTTGGCCTGCGCCCAGGCGGCCCCGCCGCCGAGCAACAGCATCCATCCACAGCACCACGCCAGAATACGTCGCAACCGGTACATATTGGCTCCCACAATGACGGATGAGGGCGGACAAGGACAAACGAGGGGGACTACCTGGCCGACTGCGCGCACTCCTGGCGATAAGCCTCTTCCAGCCGCTTGCGATCAGGTGCGCGCTCCAGCGTGGAATAGGTGCGGCCATCGGCGGTAGTCACGGACGACTTGCCCTGTTCCCACTGCTGCGGCGCCTTGGACAGGCCGTTGAGCTGGTCCAGCAGCTGACGGCAGTGCTCGCGCTGCGAGACGCCCGGCGTGGGGCCCTCGCCGTTGAGCGTCGCCGTGGCCGGGTCGAGCATGCGTGGGGGCGGCGGCGCGATCATCGGCGTGCCCGGGTCCACCGGCGGCGTCTGCGCCCATGCCATGCCCGCTGTCATCACCAGCCCAATACCCACACCCCACGCTACGAAAAACGGCTTCACCAGGAAACTCCGGAAACTGCTGGCGAGGCACGCACGCATCGCCATGACGATAAACACCGGCCCGCACGCCCAGACAACGGCGACCCGCGCTACGCGCTAGCGGTCCTTGCCGTTGCCATCGCCATTGCGGCCGGTACGGTTGCGCAGCAGCTCGAGCTTGAGCAGTGCGTCCGCAAGCATACTCTTAAGTCGCGCGTTCTCCTGCTGCAACTGGCGCAGCCGGCGCCCGTCCGGCACATCGGATTCGCGTGCCGGGCCGTACTTCGCGCGCCATCCGTAGAACGACGCATCGCTGAAACCATAGCGCGCGCAGAGCTCCCGCACGGGCACCCCGCTGGCGGCCTCGGCCAGGTACATGCGGATCTGCTCCTCCGAATAGCGTCTGTTCATCCGAATGCCTCCGCTTGCCAAGCGCCCGCCCCGCGCAGGTACGCGGCCTGCCCACCCTGCCGGTAAGGTAGCCCAATGCCCGGGCAAAAGGAATTCAGTGTCTTTGCAGCGCGAGTTAAGCAAATTAACGACCCGGCCACGTGCCGCGCGTGGTCCGAGTCCGCGTCAGGCACGTCCGATGCTGACAGGAAAATGGCGCAAATTTCGGTATTCCAAATTGGACAAATTCATGCCATCACCCACTGCCGGACAGTCGCTTCAAACCCTTCAGGCACTGTGGGCGCATTCTCGCAAACACCGGTCGTGCAGAGTGGCCGCCGCCCTGCAAGCCGCGCCAGGCAGGGATTTCGCGTTGTCTGATTGTCCGGACATAAGGCTGGACATGCGTGCGCGAATTGTCAGGATTCGAACCGTGTTCCTAGTAGTTTGCTAAATGATGTATTAAGATTCCTCGGCACCAACTAAATTTCGAAACGCCTGCAAAGAGTGCCACAGCGCGCTTTTGGACAGGCGACTACCGGCGCGGATTTCATTGCCGCCGCCAACCGGCCTGAGGAAGAAGGGGACCACTGCTAACCGCCACGCGCCACGCAACGATCTGGAGTTGCGCGACGAACTCGTGGCATGCACTGCAGATTTCGGTAACCCGGGCGACTCTTGACCCTTTGCATTTTCCCGCCCTCTGGTAGTTCATGAGTCCTGGCAGTTTCGGCTTGGTCCGGCACGGGGGTGCCGACGCGCTTTTCAAGCCGCGACCACACAGGCAGGAAGTCGCAACTTCCGTAGTGCCCACAAAAAATAAAATCAACAATCTGGATCGGGAGAAGTCAGCATGCGGCACGTCAGCACCAAGCTTTTGCACGTCTTTGTCCTGTTGATGGAGTATCGGGACCTCAACGCGGTGGCGGCCTGCACCCAGGGCCGTGTCCCTACCGTAGCCTATAGCCTCGCCCGGTTGCGCGAGATCACCGGCGACGCGCTGTTCGTCAAGCGCAATGGCACGCTGGAGCCGACACCCCACGCGCTGCGGCTCGAGCATACTGCCAGGCAGATTCTGGCCAAGTGGAATCTGCTGGTGCGTCCGCTGGCCGAAAGCGCGCAACCTGGCCCCAGCGGACGTCGTATTTCCATTGGTTTTTCATCATCAATTGGCGATCCGGTCATCACCGAGATCCTCAGCACGCTGTGCGAGCAGTTTCCCCAGGACAGTTTCGTCACGCGGCCGGTCATCGCCGATGCCTCGCTGGCCGGCAACCTGGACACCGGTGAGCTCGATTGCGCCTTCGTGGTGGATGGCGCCACCGTGCCGGACGGTGTGATGCCGCACAGCATCCTTGCCACACCGCGCCGGCTGGTCAGCGCGGCGCGCGCCCATGGCCCCGACGACGCGGAGAGCGACTGGATCCTGCTGCAGGAAGACTGCGAGGCCGGCAGCCCGCTGCGTGCGTTCCTGGCCCGGCAGGCCAATACGCCGGGACATCGGGAGACCGTGGTGCCCTCCTGGCACACGCAGATCACGCTGTTGCACGCGGCCGGCGGCATCTGCCCGGTACTCGACTTCAACGTGCCGCTGGTCACGCGCGACCGCAAGACGCGCCTGCTGGCGCCGCCGGGCAGCTTCCCGGGCTGGGCCTCGCTCCAGTTCTGGACCGCCGAGCAAACCCCGGACCGCGTGGCGTTGCGCGACATCATGGACGTGGGTGCCGCCGTGCTGCGGGACCCCATCCGTGCCATCGAGAACCGCCGGCAGGGCCGGCCAGAGACACGCCGTCTGGCGGTGGCCTGACGCGCGCGCCCCCGGCGCCCCCGCGCCGGGACACCCACCCAGACACCCTCAGACCCCGCGCGGCAACCGCCGCGCGGGGTCTTTCCTTTCCGGCCATCCCTTTCCGCACAAGCGCAAGTCCCGGCTCACAGGAGCCTGCATTTTCCGAATCGTCTCAAATCATTTGCGCAGGAGTCCGCATTAATCTCAGCGGGCATTGTCGTGTGCCGGGTCGTATCCCGTTTGGCCCACGCGCACGCGTGCACGCAGCTACTGCGTGTTCGCGCCGCACGCCCTCCCGCGTGCGGCGCCTTTTTTCACGCCTGCCAAAGTCGTATCGGACCCATGTGCACAGGAGGCATTGGATGACATTGAGGATCTTGCTGGCCGACGACCATCCCGTCATCACGGCGGCAATCCGCGCGAGCTTGCAGACACAGACGGGTTGGGAAGTCTGCGGGGAAGTGGCAAGTGCGACAGAACTGCATCATCAGGTGGAAATACTGCAGCCCGACGTCGTGGTCACGGACTACCACATGCCCGGCCCCGCGGAACTGGACGGCGTACGGCTGATCACCAGCCTGCGGCGGCGCTACCCCGCGTTGTCGATCATCGTGCTGACGATGATCACCAATCCACTGGTCCTGCGCACGATCCTGGACGCGCACGTGCATGGCCTGCTGCTCAAGGATTGCCCATTGACCGAAATCGTTACCGCCATCGCCCGGGCGCAGCGCGGCTTCACCTACATCGGTAAATCCGCCCTGCGCGCGCTGGCGCCCACCGAGCTGCGCACCATGCTGCCGTGTGGGCGCAACGGCGTGCAGCGCCTGTCCGCGCGCGAAACCGAGGTCCTGCGGCTCTACCTGACCGGGCGCACGGTCACGGAGATCGCCGCCACGCTGTGCCGCAGCGTGAAGACCATCAGCCGGCAGAAGAACTGCGCGATGCACAAGCTTGGTGTCAGCAACGACCGCGAACTGTTCGAGTGCGCGGCGCTGCAGGGCGTGGTCCTACCCCTAGGACGGAACTGAGGCCAAATTGAAGAAAAACTGAAGAAGGACTGAAGCCATAGCCGTGGCAACCGCTCGCTATAATCGATTTCGTCGTATGACACCGTTGTCATGCGCCACCTACCCGACATGCCTGAACACCATCCCGCAACCACCACCCCACCGCCCGCCGGCACCCCCGGCCGCGCCGTACCCACCCTGCTCGTGGCCGCCCCGGCTTCCGGGCAAGGCAAGACCACCGTCACGGCCGCGCTGGCCCGGCTGCATGCCCGCCAGGGTCGCACCGTACGCGTATTCAAGACTGGCCCGGATTTCCTCGACCCAACGCTGCTGGCGGCGGCCAGCGGGGCGCCGGTGCATTCGATCGATCTCTGGATGACCGGCGAGGCCGACGCGCGCGCGCGGCTGGCCGAGGCGGCGGCAGTGGCCGACCTGATCCTCGTGGAAGGCGTGATGGGCCTGCACGACGGCACGCCGAGCAGCGCCGACGTGGCGCGGCGCTTCGGCCTGCCCGTGCTGGCCGTGATCCAGGCCGGCGCCATGGCCCAGACCTTCGGCGCGCTGGCCCACGGGCTGGCGCACTACGGCGCGCCGCTGCCGCCGATGCGGGTGCTGGCAAACGGGGTCGGCACGGCACGCCACGCCGACTTGCTGCGCGAAAGCCTGCCGGCGGACATCGGCTGGGCCGGCGCGCTGGCGCGCGACGCCGCGGCGAGCCTGCCCGAGCGCCATCTGGGCCTGTTCAGCGCCGACGAGCTGCCAGACCTGATCGACCGCCTCGACCGCATGGCGGACGCCCTCGAAGCCTTGCCGATCGGCCAGTTACCCCCAGCCGTGTCTTTCCCAGCCCCCGCGGCTCCGACCGCACCCGGCCCGCGCCCGCTGGCGCGCAAGACCGTGGCGATTGCCCGCGACGACGCGTTCCGCTTTATCTATCCCGCCAATGTGGACACGCTCTTCGCGCTGGGCGCCAATGTGGTGTGGTTCTCGCCGCTGCGCGACCGCACCCTGCCCGCCTGCGACGCGCTGTGGCTGCCCGGCGGCTATCCGGAGTTGCATGGCACCACGCTCGCGGCCAATGCCGACATGCGCGCAGCCCTGCGGCGCGCCCACGCGGACGGCTTGCCGATATTGGCCGAGTGCGGCGGCATGATGGCGCTGTTCGACACACTGGTGGACAAGGAGGGCGTCAGCCACCAGATGGCCGGCCTGCTGCCGGGCACGGTGACGATGCAACGGCGGCTCGCCGCCATCGGGCATCAGGCCGTGACGTTGCCGGGTCTGATGCCCGATGGCGACGAACCCCTGCGCGGCCATACCTTCCACTATTCGAAGACCGATTCGCCGCTGGAGCCGGTGGTGCGGGCGGTATCCCCGCGCGATGGCGCGCCCGGCGAGGCGGTCTACCAGACCGGCTCGCTCACGGCGTCATACGTGCATCTGTATTTTCCGACCAACCCGCTGGCCATTGCGGCGCTGCTGGGCGGGAAGGCGGGGTAGCGAAAGGGACGGGGGGCGGGCTCAGGCGGCGTCGCGCTCGGCCAGGGTGCGGGCCGCCGCATCGGCAATCCCCGCCTCGAGCTGCGCCAAACCCTTGGAGAGGTTGTGCATGGTCGTCTCGGACACATCGGCCAGCACGTCCTGAAGGAAGGCCGAGCGGCGCGGCAGGGCCTGATCGACGATATCGCGCCCGAGCGGGGTCAGCGTGACATTGGTCATGCGATTGTCGCGCTCGCTCGTGGTGCGCTCGATCCAGCCCAGCTCCTGCAACGCCTTCAACTGGCGTGTGAGGGCGCCGGGGTCCATGCCAACACGGTCCGCCAGCGGCTTTTGTGCGATGGGGCCATCGTGGCCATGCAGCGCGGACAAGATGCGCCAGCGCGGCAGCGGATGACCGATGCGCTGCTCGAACGCCGCCGCGTAGGCGCGGTAAGTGCGTCCAAACTGTTGCAATACGGCCAGGCTTTGTCGCTCCAGTTCCACTCCAAATCTCCTTTAGGCGGACGCTTGCATCCACGGGGGCGCCGTGATCTCAGGCGGATCAATCAGCTGCCATCGCGGGCTCCTGCACCCGCGTCAGCGTCACGGGCGGGACCCGGCGCACGCACCAGAGCCCCACCAGGGCCGCAATCGCCGCCACGAGCAGGCCAAGATGGATGGCCCCGACGAGCGATACGCGCGCCTGCTCGAGCAGCAGGGCTCCATTGTGCCCTGCCTCCTGGAGATTGGTCAGCAATTCTGCTTGCGCGGCCTTGTCGATCAGGATCTGGGGGTCGGTCATCCGCCCGGCCCAGTCCGACGCGCCGGCCGCCTGCAAGGCGCGCTCCACGCCGCCGGTATAGCTGCGCGTGACCATGGTGCCAACCAGCGCGGTACCGACCATGCCGCCCACCATCCGCAACGATTGCAACATCGCCGTTGCAATGCCGAGGTGCGCGCGGCCCGCCGTCTGCTGGGCGAACACGGTCAGGTTCGGCAGCACGAAGCCGAGCCCGAGACCGGCCAGCAGCATGGTACCGAGCAGCACCGTGTGATGCATGCCGCGCGTGGCCTGCGACAAACCGAGGCAAGCCAGCGCCAGCAGTGCGAATCCCGCATAAAGCATGCTGTTCGGCACCGGAATGCGCGTGATGATGCGGCCATTGAGAATGCTGCCGATGGTGATGCAGACCACCATCGGCGTCACCAGCAGCCCGGCTTCCTTCGGCGAATAGCCAAACCCGCCCTGGAACAGCAGCGGTGCGTAGAGCAGCAGCGCGAACATGGCAAAACCGCCCAGCACGCCAAGCACGAACAGCGAGGCCAGCGCCGGATTGCGGAACATGTCGAGCGGCAGCAGGGGGTCCGCCGCCCGGTGCGACCACTGCCAGAGGCCGACGAACGAGGCCACGGACAGCACGGCCAGGCCAATCGTCACGATGTCCAGCCCGCGCTCGGGCAGCCATTCCACCGAAAGCTGGAGGCAGCCGAGCCCCGCCGCAATCAGCAGCGCACCCAGCCAGTCCACCCGAATCGGCCCCTGCCCCTTGTGCGCCTGATGGCGCAGGTGCGGCAGGTATCGCCACGCGAACAACAGGCCGAGCAGGCCCACCGGCACGTTGATATAGAAGACGGCACGCCAGCCATACCATTCAGTCAGCACGCCGCCCATGGACGGGCCGATGGCGTTGGCAAGCCCGAACGCGGTGCTCATCATCACCTGCCAGCGCAGGCGCACGTGCGGGTCCGGGAACAGATCGGGAATACAGGCGAAAGCGGTGCCGACGAGCATGCCGCCGCCAATGCCCTGCAGCGCGCGTGCCGCCACGAGGAACGGCATGCTGGGCGCCATGCCGCACAGCACCGAGGCCACCAGGAAGACCACGATCGACACCAGCACGAATGGCTTGCGGCCGTAGTAGTCGCCCAGCCGGCCGAAGATCGGCACGGTGACGACCGAGGTCAGCAGGTAGGCCGTGGCCACCCAGGCGTAGTACTCGAAGCCCTGCAGTTCGGCGACCACCGTCGGCAGCGCGGTGGCCACCACGGTCTGGTCCAGCGCCACGAGCATCACCACGAAGGCGATGCCGATCATCGCCAGCAGCGATTCCCGGAACGGCAGGACTTGCCCGTTGCCGGACGAATGTGGAGCGCCCTGCCCTTCTTGTGACGCGGAAGTCATTCTATTGCCCGATCAATCGTTGTGTGGTCAATGATTATAGGTCGAAATTTCCTTAATTTGCAGGGCACATGTCGCCATGGAGCGGCGGCGGCACAACACCTAATATGAGTGGGAGCCGCAACCCCTGGAGTCTGTCATGCAGCCTGTCACGCTGATTGGCGCGCCCACCGATGTGGGCGCCAGCATTCGCGGCACCTCGATGGGGCCCGAGGCCTTGCGCGTGGCCGAGATTGCCGGGGCGCTGGCCCGCAACGGGCTGCAGGTGACCGACTTTGGCAACCTGAGCGGCCCGGGCAACCCCGGCCAGCTTCCCGTCGACGGCATGCGCCACCTGCAGGAAGTGCTGGCCTGGAACCGGCTGGTGTTCGACGCCGCCTATGGCTGCTTCGCCAGTGGCCGGATGCCGCTGCTGATGGGCGGCGACCACTGCCTGGCCATCGGCTCGATCAGCGCCGCCGCGCGCCACTGCCGCGAGACCGGCAAGCGGTTGCTGGTGCTATGGCTCGATGCCCACGCCGATGCCAACACCGGCAGCACCAGTCCCACGGGCAATATCCACGGCATGCCGGTGGCCTGCCTGTGCGGCGACGGCCCCGCGCCGCTGACCGCCCTGAGCGGCATCACGCCGGCCATGTCGCCCCGGTCGATCCGCCAGGTGGGCATCCGCAGCGTGGATGCCGGGGAGAAGCTGCGCCTGCGCGAGCTGGGGCTGACGGTCTACGACATGCGCTATATCGACGAAAACGGCATGCGCCAGACGATGGAGCAGGCGCTCGCCGGCATCGACGCGAATACGCATCTGCATGTCAGCTTCGATGTGGATTTCCTGGATGCGCAGATCGCGCCGGGGGTGGGCACGCCGGTACGCGGCGGGCCGACGTATCGGGAGGCGCATCTGGCGCTGGAGATGATCGAGGATACCGGGGCGCTGGGGTCGCTCGATGTGCTGGAGCTGAACCCGGCCCGGGACGTCCACAACCAGACGGCCGAGCTGGTGGTAGACCTGCTGGAGAGCTTGTTCGGGAAGTCGACGCTGTAACGCCGGACCCCCCTCCCGCGGACGGGAGAGGGTTGTCCTGCGGGTCGGCTAGCTGCCGCTGGGGCGCGTGCCGGCGGCGCCGGCGTTATCCGCCGCCTGTGCCGTCACCTCGTTCCACCCACCGCCCAGCGCCTTGTACAGATTGACCTCGCTGGTCAGCTGGTTGAGGCGCGAGTCGATCAGCACCTGTTGCTGCGCGAACAGCTGCCGCTGCGCGTCGAGCAGCGTCAGGTAGTTGTCTACCCCGGTGCGATAGCGGCCCTCGGCGAGCTGGAAGTAGTCCCGGCTCGCCTCGACGAGGCGCACCTGCGCCTCAAGCTGCTCCGTGTACGTGCCGCGCGCCGCCAGCCCGTCCGCCACCTCGCGGAAGGCCGACTGCACGGTCTGTTCGTACGTCGCCACGTTGATGTCCTTCTGGATCCGCGCGTAGTCCAGGCTGGCGCTCAGGCTGCCCGCCGTGAAGATCGGCAGGTTGATCTGCGGCGAGAACAGCCACGTGCCGGAACCGGCATCGAACAGCCCCGACAGCTGGCGGCTCGCCGTGCCCGCCGAGGCGGTCAGCGAGATGCTCGGGAAGAACGCCGCGCGCGCCGCGCCGATATCGGCGTTGGCCGACAGCAGGCGGTGCTCGGCGGCCAGGATGTCCGGACGGTTCTGGAGCAGGTCCGAGGGCAAACCCGCCGGCACGTCCGCCACGAGCTTGCCGTCGAGCGGCAGCCCTTCGGGCAGGTCTGCCGGCAGGCTCGCACCGAGCAGCAGCGTCAGCGCGTTGGTGTCCTGCGCCACCAGCCGCGTGTAGCGGGCGAGCGAGGCCCGCGCGTTCTCCACCTGGGTCTGCGACTGGCGCAGGTCCAGCCGCGAGGAAATGCCTTCCTCATAGCTGCGGCGCGTGAGGTTGTAGGTGCGCTCGTAGGTCGCCAGTGTCTCGCGCGTCAGCTTCAGCTGCGCCTCGTCGGCACGCAGCGTCAGGTAGGCGTTGGCCACGCTGGCCACCAGCGCGATGTGCGTGCTGCGGCGGGCTTCGTCGCTGGCGAAGTACTGCTCCAGCGCCGCCTGGCTCAGGCTGCGCAGCCGGCCGAACAGGTCGATCTCCCACACCGTGGTACCCAGCGACACGCCATACGAGCTGCTGATGACCCGCTGGCCCGTGCTGGAGAGGCCGGCCGGCACGCGCTGCCGCGTGCCCTCTGCCGCCACGCCCACCTGCGGGAACAGGTCCGCGCGCTGGATGCGGTACTGCGCGCGGTACGCCTCCATGTTCAGGGCCGCCACGCGCAGGTTGCGGTTGTTCTGCAGGGCGACTTCGATCAGCCGCTGCAGGCGCGGGTCGGCGAAGTAGTCGCGCCAGCCCAGTTCCGCAGCCGGCGGCACCTGGCCGGCGCCGTTGGCGGCCGGGTAGGCATCGCCCTGCGGATAGGCGGCCTCCACCGGCGCCGCCGGACGCTCGTAGGTCGGGATCAGGCTGCACCCCGCGAGCGCCGTGGTGGCGGCGACGGCCATGCTGATTAGCGTTTTTCTCATGCTTTGGCTCCCTTTTCCAGGGAGGAGGAATGGTGCTTCTCGCGGCGTTCCTTGAGCGCGTTCACCACCACGAAGAACAGCGGCACCCAGAAGATGGCCAGCACCGTGGCCGTGATCATGCCGCCGATCACGCCGGTACCGATGGCGTGCTGGCTGCCCGAGCCGGCGCCTTGCGACACCGCCAGCGGGAACACGCCGAGGATGAACGCCAGCGAGGTCATGATGATGGGCCGCAGGCGCATCCGGCACGCCTCCACGGCTGCATCGACCAGACTCTTGCCCTGCTCGTGCAACTCCTTGGCGAATTCCACGATCAGGATCGCGTTCTTGGCGGACAGGCCGATGGTCGTCAGCAGGCCCACCTGGAAGAACACGTCGTTGGACAAGCCCCGGCCAATCGTCGCCAGCAGCGCGCCGACCACGCCGAGCGGCACCACCAGCATCACCGAGAACGGAATCGCCCAGCTTTCATACAGCGCGGCCAGGCACAGGAACACCACCAGCAGGGACAGCGCGTAGAGCGCCGGCGCCTGCGAACCCGACAGCCGCTCTTCGTACGACAGGCCGGTCCACGAGTAGGCAATGCCCTGCGGCATCTGCTTCATGATGGCTTCCACCGCGGCCATGGCCTCGCCGGAACTCTTGCCCGCCGCCGGTTCGCCGAGGATTTCCACCGCCGGCACGCCGTTGTAGCGCTGGAGCTTGGGCGAGCCATAGCCCCACTTGCCGGTGGCGAAGGTCGAGAACGCCACCATGTCGCCCTTGTCGTTGCGCACGTACCATTTGTCCAGATCTTCCGGATTCATGCGCGCGTTGGGGCGGCCCTGCAGGTAGACGCGCTTCACGCGACCGCGGTCGATGAAGTCGTTCACGTAGCTGGAGCCCCAGGCGATGGAGATGGTGCTGTTGATGTCCGCCAGCGACACGCCTTGCGCGCGGGCGCGCTCGTCGTCGATCTCGAGCTGGTACTGCGGCTCGTCGTTCAGCCCGTTCGGACGCACGCGTTGCAGCGCCGGGTCCTTGGCGGCCAGCGCCAGGAACTTGTTGCGGGCCTCCATCAGCGCGTCATGCCCCAGGCCGGCCTGGTCCTGCATGTAGAAGTCGAAGCCGGTGGCGTTGCCCAGCTCCTGCACTGCCGGCGGCGCGAAGGCGAAAGCCAGCGAGTCACGGAAGGTGCTGAACTTCGCCTGGGCGCGCTTGGTCAGGTCGAACACGCTGGTGGCGTCGCCCTCGCGCTCCTTGAACGGCTTGAGCAGGATGAACGCCAGGCCCGAGCTCTGGCCGCGGCCGGCGAAGTTGAAGCCGTTCACGGTGAAAAGCGAGCTGACGATCTTGCCCTCGTCGTTGAGCAGGTAGTTCCGCATCTGGTCGAGCACCGCCTGCGTGCGCTCCGCCGTGGCGCCGGCCGGGGTCTGCACCTGGGCGTAGAGCACGCCCTGGTCTTCTTCCGGCAGGAACGAGGTGGGGATGCGCGTGAACAGGAAGGCCATGCCCGCCACGATCAGCACGTAGATGATCAGGTAGGGCACGCGCCGCTTCAGAATGCCGACCACGCTGCGCTCATAGCGCTGCGTGGAGCGGATGAAGCTGCGGTTGAACCAGCCGAAGAAGCCCTTCTTGTGCTCGCCGTGGTCGCCGCGCTCGATCGGCTTGAGCATGGTCGCGCACAGCGCCGGGGTCAAAATCAGCGCCACCAGCACCGAGAGCACCATCGCCGAGACGATCGTGATCGAGAACTGGCGGTAGATCACGCCCGTGGAGCCGCCGAAGAACGCCATCGGCAGGAACACGGCCGACAGCACCAGCGCGATACCGACCAGCGCGCCCTGGATCTGCCCCATCGACTTCCGGGCGGCCTCCTTCGGCCCCAGCCCCTCCTCGGACATCACCCGCTCGACGTTCTCCACCACCACGATGGCATCGTCCACCAGCAGGCCGATGGCGAGCACCATGCCGAACATCGTCAGAGTGTTGATCGAGTAGCCGAACGCGGCCAGCACGCCGAAGGTGCCCAGCAGCACCACCGGCACGGCGATCGTCGGGATCAGCGTGGCGCGGAAGTTCTGCAGGAACAGGTACATCACCAGGAACACGAGCACGATGGCTTCGAGCAGCGTCTTCACCACTTCGTGGATCGAATCGGCGATGACCGGGGTCGTGTCGTACGGGAACACCACCTGCATGCCCGCCGGGAACGACGGCTCGAGCTGGTTCAGCGTGGCGCGGATGGCCTTCACGGTATCCAGCGCGTTGGCGCCCGAGGCCAGCCGGATGGCGATACCCGAGGCCGGGCGGCCGTTGTACTGCGCGTTGATGTTGTAGTCCTGGCCGCCCAGGCCCACGTCGGCCACGTCCTTGAGGCGCACCTGCGAGCCGTCCGGGTTGACCTTCAGCAGGATGTTGCCGAACTGCTCGGCGGTCTGGAGACGGGTCTTGCCGATCACCGACGCGTTGAGCTGCTGCCCGCGCACGGCCGGCAGGCCGCCCAGCTGGCCGGAGGCCACCTGCACGTTCTGCGCCTTGATGGCGTTGCTCACGTCCAGCGGCGCCAGCTGGTAGCTGTTGAGCCGGGCCGGGTCCAGCCAGATGCGCATGGCGTACTGCGAGCCGAAGACCTGGAAGTCACCCACGCCAGCGGTCCGCGAGATCGGGTCCTGGAGGTTCGAGACGATGTAGTTGGACAGATCCTCCCGCGTCAGGCTCGGGTCGGTCGACACCAGGCCGACGATGACCAGGAAGTTCCGCACGGACTTGGTCACGCGGATACCCTGCTGCTGCACTTCCTGCGGCAGCAGCGGCGTGGCCAGCGCGAGCTTGTTCTGGACCTGCACCTGGGCGATGTCCGGGCTGGTGCCCTGCTCGAACGTCACGGTAATGGTCATGCTGCCGTCGGAGTTCGACTCCGACGAGATATAGCGCAGCTTGTCCAGCCCGTTCATCTGCTGTTCGATGACCTGCACCACCGTGTCCTGCACGGTCTGCGCGGACGCGCCGGGGTAGTTCACCGAAATGGCGATGGTCGGCGGCGCGATGGCCGGGTACTGGTTGATGGGCAGCGACCGGATGGCCAGCCCGCCAGCCAGCATGATGACCAGCGCGATCACCCAGGCAAAGATCGGCCGGTCGATGAAGAAATTAGACATGGCGATTCCTCATGCGTCGGTCCCGGTCAGGACTTGGCCGCGCCAGGCGCGGAAGCGGCGGCCGGGGCCGAGGCGGCATTGGCATTGGGGGCCGTAGCGGCGGTGGCGGTGGCGGGGGCTTCCGTGGCCTTGACCTTGGCGCCGGGGCGCACGAACTGGAGGCCTTCCACGATGACGCGGTCGCCGGCCTTCAGGCCGTCCGTGACCAGCCACTTGTCGCCAATCGTCCGGTCGGTCTTCAGCACGCGCTGCTCGACTTCATTGTTGGCATTGACCACCAGCGAGGTGGCCTGGCCCTTGAGGTCGCGCGTGACGCCGCGCTGTGGCGCCAGGATGGCCGAGGTCTTCACGCCTTCGGCCAGCCGCGCGTGCACGAACATGCCCGGGAGCAGTTCGTGGCGCGGGTTCGGGAACACGGCGCGCAGGGTGACGGAACCGGTGCTCGGGTCCACGGACACCTCGGAGAACTCCAGCCGGCCCGCCTCCGGGTAGGTGCTGCCATCCTCGAGCTTCAGCGTCACCCTGGCAGCATTGGTGCCGGCGGCCTGAAGCCGGCCGTCGGCCAGTTCGCGCCGCAGCCGCAGCAGCGTGGTGGACGGTTGCGTCACATCCACGTAGATGGGGTCCAACTGCTGCACGGTGGTCAGCGCGGTGGCCTGGCCGTTGGTGACCAGCGCTCCCTCGGTGACCACCGAGCGGCCGATGCGGCCCGAGATCGGGGACAGCACCTTGGTGTAGCGCAGGTCGATATGGGCGCGGTCCGCCGTCGACTGGGCCTGCAGGTAGGCAGCCTTGGCTTCATCGTGCTGCTGCTTGCTGACTGCTTCGTCGCCCACCAGCCGCCCATAGCGCTCCGCCAGCAGGCGCGCCGACGCCAGCGTGGCATCGGCGCTCTTGGCCGTGGCTTCATAGGTGGCGGGGTCGATCTGGTACAGCTGCTGGCCCTGCTTGACGTCGGAGCCTTCCACGAACAGCCGCTTCAGGATGATGCCGTCCACCTGCGGGCGGACTTCGGCGATACGGAAGGCGGTGGTCCGGCCCGGCAGCGACGAGTCGAGCGTCACGGTCTCGTCCTTCAGCGTGACCACCTTCACTTCGGGCGTCTGGGCTGCGGGCGGCTTGTTTTCCTTGCCACAGGCGGCAAGGACCGAGACGGCGATGGCCAGCATGCCCGGAATCAAAGCACGCCTGGCGCGCATTGCTTGCATAGCGATTTCCTCGAGGATGAAACGGAATGATGTGGCCTGGCCCCGTAGACCAGGCGGGCGCCACGGCGCAGCGCGTGGACGCAAGTGGCGTGCCGGGTCGCCGGCACGAAATTCGGTCGTCGGGTTCAGCGGATTGTCGCCATGGGCCCCTGCTTTCGCCATTTGCTGGCCTGGAGGAAAACACAAGACCGGCCGCGCCGCGCGCGCGTATCCGGCCGCAGGAGGTTCGTGGAACCGCCCTGCTCCCCGTATTCTGAAATGTCCTGCACGTTGCTTCGCTTGTCCGGATCACCGTGCTTCGCGCAAGCCCGTGCGCCGATCTGAACGTCGCGCTACGTCTTGCCGGCCGCCACAATAATCGGTTTTCCCGATGCCTGCTGGCGGCGCATTGCCACGGTAATGTCTGCACTGCACGGCGGCACCCGATGTATTAGGGTAAAGACAACCGTCTCCTCCAGGGAAGCCGTCGCCGTCGTGATGCAATGCAGCATTCGGCTCACGGGATTGCAACTAGTTCCATAGCCGAATGACGAGTTGCGCGTCATCGTACCAGCTTGAAGAAGAATCTGGATGACAGAACTTGTCGTGTAATGCACTGAAATACAGAGCAGGTAACTGAATCGCGCCCATTTGAGCGTATTATGCGTCACTTTTGCAGCGCCGGAGACCGATCCCCTTGACCGGCAAGCGCACTGTCCGCAGCCATGTAGGACGCCGCCCAATGGAATGCTTCTTGCGCCTTGACGCACATCCAGAGCACATCCAGAGACTAGGAGACGTCATCATGAAAGTGCGCATGCTACCCGGCGTATTGATTGTCGCCGGCTCGCTGGCCGTCGTCACCGTGACGACACCGGTACTGGTGTCGGCGGCGGGTGCCGATGCCGACACACCGTCATCGACCGGCCGTACCGCCGCGCCGCGCGACACCGCCGCGGCCACGGACAACGCAATCACGTCGAACGTCAAGGCGCGGCTCGCCTCGGCCAAGGGGCTCGATGCCCAGCGGATCACCGTCAACACCGTGGACGGCGTGGTGCGGCTGGAAGGCACCGTCCGCAATGAATCCCAGCGCGCGCTGGCCTTGCAGGCCGCCAGGGAGGTGCGCGGGGTGACCGCCGTATCCGATGAGATGCGTGCGGCGACGACGGTACCCTGATCCGATCGACCAGATATTTGTGGCGTAGCTGCAATAAGAAACGCCCCCGTTTGACCGGGGGCGTTTCTTGTTGTCGATCCGATCGACGATCAGGCGCCATCGAGATAGCGGTTGCGCTCGCCGAGGGGCCGGCCGAGGTTCGGCGTGGTCCGGCGCATGTCGCCCTGATAGGCGGCCGTGCCGTAACTGCGATTGCTCGTGGTCACCGCGCCCGGCACAAGATCGTACTTTTGCGAAGGCATCTGCATCTGCTGCTGTTGCTGCGGGGCCAGATCCTGCCGCGTCGATTGCACGGCGCCCTGCGAATACGGATCGAACTTGTCCCCCGCACGCGCGCCGCTGGTCGAGGGATCGACCGGCGTGGCCGTTGCACCGCCCTGCGTGTACGGGTCGCGCGGGCCCGGCGTCATCTGCGCAAGGGCCGACACCGACATCAACGCCAGCGCTCCGGCGGCCAACACACTGCTGGCCCGCATCGTCTTCATCGTCTTCATGGCTTACCTCCACATGGCGAATCGATTGCGGCGCGAAGGAAATCGCCACCGCTCCCTTCATGACGTAGCGAAAGCCGTGCCGGTCGCTCACGTGCGGTGCCAGGCGCCCCGGAGGCCGCGTGCCGGCTGACCGGCGCACCGGAATTACAACCGCTGGGTAAGCCGTGCATTGGCGTCTTGTCGGCAACGTGCGTGTAACAAGACGTATCTTTCCCGCATATCACGGTATTTAAGTCTGTGTTCAGGTTTCGTCCTCAGTGACCACTTGTACGGCGCGGTCATTAATAAGAACGATTCGCATTTACTTTAGGATGGGCGCCTCGTTGAAAACGGTACATCCCCGCCAGGGGAACGCATGGCCCTTCCCATGGAGTTCACATGACAGTGATCGACGATCGCACGCCCCCTGCCCGCGCGGACACACCCCCTGCGCACGATGCGCCCGGCACGGTTCTCCACACCTTCATCGCCCAACGGCGCAGCCTGCTACACGTGGCCACCCGCATTCTGGGCTGCCCCTGTCAGGCCGAGGACGTGTTGCACGACGCGTTTCTCAAGCTCTGCCAGGACCCCTGCCCCGAAGCCTTGCGCTGCGAGGCCAGCTACATCAGCCGGGTGGTGCGCAATCTCGCGCTGGATAGCTACCGGCGCCAACAATTGGAGAAGCGGCTATTCATCGGCGACGTTCCCGAGCAGGACGCACCGCTCGACACCAACTCGCCGGACTGCATCGCGATGGCGCAGGAGCAGGCCACCTGCCTGCGTGACGCGATGCGGCGCCTGCCCTCGCGCACGCGCGACGCCGTGGTGCAGTACTACTACGAGGACCAGACGCAGAAGCGCATTGCCGAGCGGCTGGGCATCTCGGCCACGATGGTCAACTTCATCCTCCAGGATGCGCGCAGCGCCCTCAGCGCGATGAATATCGCGCGCTGATGCGCGGCTGCGCGATGCACGTCGCGCGCTGCCCCTGCGGACGCGCGGCGGATGCCACGCGCGCCGCCCTCCATCCGTTTTCCTGAAACGCCACACGTGCACGCGTCATGCGTGCCTCGCGCGTGCCTCGCGCGTGCCCGTGCACGCGTAGCACGGCTTTGATGACGCGAGCCCGCACAGCCCCGCATGTTTTAAGTGAATGACATGGCCGAACTAAACGAATTACGAGGCCATTCGTCTTGATGGATATCCCCCTTCCACTGCGGAAGCCTTTCTGTTTTCGCGATCCACCAGGGCTAAACATGAGCAATGAAGATCCTTATGACTTTATCGGCGTCGGACTGGGCCCGTTCAATCTCGGCCTCGCGTGCCTGGCCGATCCGCTGCCCGGCGTACGCAGCCTGTTCCTCGAGAAGAAGGAAGCGTTCGGCTGGCACACGGGCATGCTCGTGGACGGCACGACGTTGCAGAACCCGTTCCTGGCCGACCTCGTGTCGATGGCAGACCCCACCAGCCGCTTCAGCTACCTGAACTACTGCAAGCAGCAGGGCCGCATCTACCACTACTACATCCGCGAGAACTTCTACCTGACGCGTCAGGAATACGACCGCTACTGCAAGTGGGCCGCCGGGCAGCTGCCCAACGTGCGCTATCGGCAGGACGTGCTCGACATCCGCCACGACCCGTCCCTGCCCGGCTATGTGGTGAGCGGCGTCGACACCCACACCGGCACGCCGTTCCGGCATCGCGCGCGGCGGCTCGTGCTCGGCATCGGCAGCACGCCGAACCTGCCCGCCTGCTGCGCGGGCGAGCATGCGCCGATCCACACCTCCGCCTATCTCGCCAACAAGCGCTGGCTCCAGCAGCGCCGCACCATCACCGTCATCGGCAGTGGCCAGAGCGGCGCCGAGGTCTATCACGACCTGCTCAAGGACTGCGACACCCACGGCTACACGCTGAACTGGGTGACCCGCTCGCCGCGCTTCTTCCAGATGGAAAACGCCAAGCTCACGCTGGAGCTGATCTCGCCCGCCTACAGCGACCACTTCTACGACCTGGGCGAGTCCGTGAAGACGCGCGTGCTGGAGGACCAGCGCAGCATCTACAACGGCATCAACAAGACGCTGATCGACCAGATCTACGACACGCTCGACGAAAAGCGCCACCGCGCCGGGGCCCGCACACAACTGCTGACCAACCTCGCGCTGGACGGCATGCGCTTCGACCCCGCCGCGCGGCAGTACGAGATGACGTTCCGCCACATGGACCTGGGCGACGCCTACCGCCACGTGGCCGACGGTGTGGTCATGGCCACCGGCTACACGCATCGCGTGCCGGCCTTCATCGACGGCATTCGCGAACGCATCCGCTGGGACGCGGCTGGGCGCTACCAGCAGGCGCGCAACTTCGCGGTGGACGTGCATGGCGACGAGATTTTCGTGCAGAACGCGGGCTTCCACAGCCACGGCCTGACCAACCCGGACCTGGGCATGGCTTGCCATCGCAATGCGCGGCTGCTGCACGCGCTGACCGGCGTGGACCACTATCGCGCCGAGGCACGCACCACGTTCCAGGACTTCGCCCCGCGCGCCAACAGCGGCTTCGAGCGGATCGAGGCGGCGGAAGCCGCGGCAACCGTGCCGGCCCCCGGCAATGGCACGCCCCTGCCGGCCCATCCGCCGCAGCCGGCGCTGGCGCAATGGGTCACGGTGGCGGGATAGATCATGAGCCTGCGACTCACCATCGTCATCATGTCCGCGTTTGGCGTCATCAGCGACGCCATCCTGATCGCGTTCTACCCGCAGTTCTTCGAAGTGCGCTACGGCATCACCAGCCCGGTGCACGTGGGCGCCTACATCGCCGCCATCTCCATCGCCGTGATGTGCACGCTGCCGTTCTGGGCGCGCGTGGCGCGGCGTGTGGAGACCATGCACCTGCTGGTCTACACCCAGCTCGTGGCCGGCACCTTCGGCGCGCTGAGCGCGTGGGCGGAGACGGTCACCGCCTTCTGGGTGCTGACCATGCTGATGTTCATGACCAAGAGCAGCTACCTGCTGATGTTCCCGTACCTGATGCGGCTCGAGAAAGCCGAGACGCACGGCGCCACCATCGGCCTGCTGTCGGTGGTGGTGCATATCGGCGGCATCTTCGGGGCGATGGCGGGCGGGATGGCACTCCAGCAGTTCGGCCCGCGCACCTGCCTGTGGATGATGGCCGCCGGCGACTTCGTACAGATGGCGCTGTGCATCTACCTGATCCGCACCGGCCGGGTGGTGCGCGTGCTGGGCACCGATGCGGCCCAGCCGGCGGCGGGCAGTCCTGCCAGCGCGGCGCGGCGCGGCACGCTGGGGCTGATCCTGCGCCTGAGCCTGTTGATGCTGCTGTTCGACTTCAGCGCCTACCTCATCCGCCCGTTCTTCTCGGTGTACTGGGAGCAGATCTCCGGCATGCACAACCAGATGCTGACGGGACTGGTGTTCGCGATTCCGGGCGTAGTCGCACTGGTGGCGCTGATCGCCAACAAGCGGGCCACGCGGGACGGGCGCAAGCTGCTCGACCATACGCTCGGCAACCTGCTGCTTGGCACGGTGGGCCTGCTGTTGCAGGCGGCGCCGTCACCGGCGCTGGTGCTGATCGGGCGCTGCCTGTACGGGTGGTCGCTGTTCCAGGTCATCGTGAAGCTTGAGGTCACGCTGTTCAAGGTGAGCACACCGAACGCCTACGCCAAGGACTTCAGCATCGCCAACTTCTTCCAGAACCTGGGGGTGCTGTTGTCGTCGTTCGGCGCCGGGCTGATCGTGAGCCGCTTCGGCATCGAGATCACCTTCGTGCTGGCCGCTGCCGGCATGCTGCTGACCGCCGCGCTGGACCGCTGGACCTTCGGCGTGGATCGCCGCCACGCGGCGCCGGCCGCGCTGCCTGAGACCGATGCGGCGGACACCGCCGGACTTGCCGGAGCGCCCCATGCAAGCTGACCGCTGGGACATCACCCATGGCGGCGCGGAGCCGATTCCGGCCGCGCTGCGCCCGTCGCTCCATCCGGGCATGACGATCCGGGCGCTGTCGCTCGACCATGACATCGGCCTGCTCCATCGCTGGTTCACCATGGACTACGCGCGCTTCTGGAACATGCAGGACCTGACGCTGGACGAGACCCGCCGCTTCTACGCGGACCTGCTCGCGAGCGGCCACGGCGGCGCCTACATGGGTCTCTGCGAAGGGGCACCGGCCTTCCTGATCGAATGCTACGACCCTGCGCACGAGCCCGTGGGCGCGCACTTCGCGCCGCGCGCCAGCGACATCGGCATGCATTTCTTCGTCGGCCCGCCGGCCGCGCCGATCCGCCACTTCACGCGCGACGTGCTGCGCCGCGTCATGGCGCACACCTTCTACACGCTGGGCGCCCAGCGCGTAGTGGTGGAGCCCGACGCGCGCAACGACAAGGTCCATGCCCTGAACCGCGCTGTGGGCTTCGCCTACGACCGCCAGATCACCCTGCCGCAGAAGACCGCCTGGCTGGCCTTCTGCACCCGCCCCGATTTCGAACGATCCATCCGAGGAGATTTCACCGATGAACGCCCCGCTTGACGCCACCATCCACGCCACGCTGCAAGCCCAGACCACGCGCGAGCCGCGCCACGTGGTCAACCACCTCGAACCGGCCGTCTGGGCCAAGGTGAACCGCCTGCTCGTGCGCAAGGCCATCGCCGAATACGCGCACGAGGTGGTCATCACGCCGGCGGCGCAAGGCGCGGCCGATGCAGACGGCTGGACCCGCTACCGCATCGACGCCGACACGCCCAACTGCCACTACACCTTCGACGGCCAGCCGATGGCCCTGCGCCACTGGCGCATCGACCCGGCCAGCATCGAGCGCGTGCTCGACGGCGCCAACGCGCCGCTGGACGCGCTGACCTTCATCAACGACTTCAAGCACACGCTCGGCATTCCCGCCGACAAGCTGCCGATCTACCTGGACGAGATCAGCAGCACCCTGTTCGGCGCCGCCTACAAGCACAACCCGCAGGCGCCGAGCGCCGAGACCCTGCTCGACGCGGACTTCCAGACCTATGAGTGGGCGATGATCGAAGGCCATCCGGGCTTCGTGGCGAACAACGGCCGGCTGGGCTTCGATGCCGAGGACTACCGCGCCTTCGCCCCGGAAACCGGCTCGCGCTTCGCCGTGATCTGGCTGGCAGTGCATCGTGACAACGCCCACTTCGCCAGCATTCCCGGGCTGGACTACGAGGCCCACATGGCGAGCGAACTGGGCGAAGCCCGCCTGGCCGCGTTCCGCCAGGCGCTGGAGGCGGCCGACGTGGCGCCCGAGGATTACCTCTACATGCCGGCCCACCCGTGGCAGTGGTTCAACAAGCTCAGCATCGCGTTTGCCGCCGATGTGGCCAATCGCAAGATCATCCCACTCGGCTACAGCGACGACCTGTACACCGCCCAGCAGTCGGTGCGCACGTACTTCAACGCGTCCCGGCCGGACAAGTGCTATGTGAAGACCTCGCTGTCGGTACTGAACATGGGCTTCATGCGCGGGCTGTCGCCGTACTACATGGCTGGCACGCCCGCCATCAACGCCTTTCTGGACGGACTGATCAACGACGATGCCACGCTGCGCGGCTACGGCTTCAGCATCCTGCGCGAGGTGGCGTCCGTCGGCTATCGCAACCGCTACTACGAGGCCGCGCTCGAAATGGACAGCCCCTACAAGAAGATGCTGTCCGCGCTCTGGCGTGAAAGCCCGCTCGGCAAGCTCCGCGAGGGCGAGCGGCTGATGACGATGGCCGCGCTGCTCCACACCGACCCGCAGGGCGACGCCCTGCTGCCGGCGCTGATCCGCCGCTCGGGGCTCTCCGCGCGGACGTGGCTGCGCCAGTACCTGCGTGCCTATCTCGAACCGCTGATGCACTGCTTCTACGCGCACGACCTTGTGTTCATGCCGCACTGCGAGAACCTGATCCTGGTGCTGGAGGGCCACACCGTCACGCGCGTGTTCATGAAGGACATCGCGGAGGAGTCGGCCATCCTGAACAAGGACGCGGTGCTGCCCGAAGGCATCCAGCGGCTCGCCGTGGACGTGCCCGAGAACTACAAGCTGCTCGGTATCTTCATCGACGTATTCGACGGCGTGTTCCGGCACATGGCGCAGATCCTGGTGGAGGGCGGCAGCTGCTCCGAGGATGATTTCTGGCAGGTGGTGGCCGACAGCGCGCACGACTACCAGGCGGCGCATCCCGAGTTGCAGCACAAGTTTGCGCGCTACGACTTCTTCGCGCCGGACTTCCTGCACTCGTGCCTGAACCGGCTGCAGCTCAAGAACAATCTGCAGATGGTGAACCTGGCAGATCCGGCGTCGAGCCTGACCATGGCGGGGTCCCTGCCCAACCCGGTGGCCGGCCGCGCCCGCTCCGCCGACGTCAAGGCGGCTGCCTGATGCTCGCGCCCGCGCCGGACCGGCTCCACGCACTGTTGGCCACGGCGGCGCGCGTGGTGCCGGGACTCGACGGCACGATCGGCGAGATCGGCGACGGGCGCGCGTGGAGTGAGGCACGCGCCGGGGACATCGCACCAATGGTGCGGCACCTCGGCGCGCATCACCCCGAAGCCGGAGCCCACTATTGGTCACTTCGTGCGTGGGGATCGCATATCTGGCAGCCGGTGTACCTCGGCGTGGTCGGCGTGCATTGCTGTGCGTGCACGCCGGATCTCTCGGCGTTGTCCCAGCGTACCGAGGCGGGGGGCATCCACGGTTTCCGCGTCGCGCCGCATGCGCCGCGCGTCGATACGGAGGATGACGGGCTGCGGCGCGTCGCCCGCCAGATCGCGGAAGGCTGGACCCGGCTGCATGCGCAATGGCGGGAGGTCGGCCCGCTGCCGGTGAAGGCCGCCGGCAGATTGCTGGCCGATTGCGTACTCGGCGCCTTGCTGTGCGTGCAGCGCGAGCGCATCGACTGGGATACGCCGCGCATGCATGCGCTGGGACAACGCTGGCTCGAAGCCATCGGTCTCGGCGGCGAATGCGGCTTCCTCACCTTCCGCGACGGCGGCGGTACTGAACGGCTCGCGCTCGCCCGCAAGGGTTGCTGCCTCCACTATCGCCGCGCCGACGGCGAGATGTGTACCACCTGCCCGCGCCAGCGCGTGCCCGAGCGCCTGGCACGACTCGCTGCCCGCGACGGGCCCTAGCCCGCCCGCGTCCTACCTCTCGCTTTTTTCTGATTTTTCCTCGTATGCGTCCGCCATACGCGGCGGCGCTCATCCGTGCAAGGAGAACACCCATGTCCGATCTGAGTCAGTCCTCCCACTTCGAAGCGGAGGCCCTGCAATTATCGGTGGCAAGTTATTGCGATGACGATGTGTTTGCGATGGAAATGGAACGCATATTCCGGCGCAGCTCGACCTATATCGGCCACGACCGCATGGTCCCCGACCAGGGCGACTGGCGCGCGCTGGGCCATGAAGACAACGCGCGCGTCCTGGTGCGCACCGACCATGGCGTGGAATTGATCTCGAACGTCTGCCGGCATCGGCAGGCGCTCATGCTCGGCCAGTACGGACCCGGCGCGACTGCCGGCAACGGCCAGGGCAACCTGCGCGAGCGCGGCGGCAACATCGTCTGCCCGCTCCATGGCTGGACCTACGACAGCAGCGGCCAGTTGATCGGCGCACCGCAATTTCCTGAAAAACCATGCCGGAACCTGGAGCGCTTTCCGCTCCAGAACGTGAATGGCTTCCTGTTCGAGGGCCCGCGCAATGCCGCCCACGACCTGCGCGGCCTGTTCGACCGGCCGGAACTCGATTTTGGCGACTACGTACTCGACCACGTGGAAATGCACCGTTGCGACTGCAACTGGAAGACCTTCGTCGAGATCTACAACGACGACTATCATATCGGCCCCTTCCACCCAGGACTGGGCCGCTACGTGCATAGCGAGGGATTGAGCTGGGAATATGGAGACTGGTACAGCGTGCAGCGGATTGACGTGCACCCGACGCTGGAAATCGCGGGCACCGACACATATCGAACCTGGCATGAGCGACTGCTCGCTTACGGCGACGGCCGCGTACCTGACTTTGGCGCGATCTGGGCGACCTATTATCCGACCCATATGATCGAGGTCTTCCCGTACGCGCTGGTGTTGTCGACGCTATATCCGAAGGGCGTTCACGAGACGATGAACGTCATCGAGTTTTATTACCCGGAGGAGCTCGCCGCGTTCGACCGCGAACTGGTGGAAGCACATCGCGCCGCCTATATGGAAACAGCGATCGAGGACGACGAGATTGCCGAGCGCGTAGACGCCGGCCGGCGCGCGCTATATCGGCAAGGAAAGACCGATGCGGGTCCGTACCAGACCCCGCTGGAGGACGGCATGCGTCATTTCCACGGCTGGTATCGGAAGTTGATGGATACGCCGGTCGCAGCACCGATGCCGGTACGCGAACCAGCGGCCACGGCACGGCGAACGATTCCAATTGCACGTGCCGTGTGCTGAATTGGACGCCCAAAAAGCAAAACCCCCAGCCTTTTGGGGCTGGGGGTTTTGGGTATAAGAGCCTGGCGATGACCTACTTTCACACGGGT